>NZ_JASOYM010000030.1:0-6742 GCF_030226665.1 Paenibacillus sp. UMB7766-LJ446 | reverse complement strand
CATAAGGAGCAACTCCTAATTTCGGTCCCATATAAAGAGAGGAACCAAGCGTAAAAAGAAGCAAACCAATAACAGTATCAGCTACAATTACTAAAAAAGTGATTTTTTCGGGGAAAAGCTGCTCATATACTTGCGTAAAGAACTGGATTTCAAATCCCACTAAAATCATATTGACAAAAGTTCCAATTCCAATTTTTTTGCGATCAAGCCACAAAATCAGTAAGAAGATTACAAAGTTAACTGCTAGCTGATAAACTCCTAAGCCTAGCCCTAGCTTGTTAGAAATCCCTGTATTAATCGCAGTAAATGGATCAAGTCCTACATTACCACCACGAAGGAAAGTAGCACCAATTGATAAAACCGTCACGCCCATAATCGACATCAAAGTTTTCAGGGCGATATTTCCGAAATTAAGTTTCTTTTTCAAAAAAAGACCCCCTTTGTTTTAATAATTATATCAAAGGAAGTCTAAAAAAATAATTAATATACTTTTTGAGTAAAATAAAAAGGATTCACTACTGTGAATCCTTATCTTGTAGAGCGGAAGACGGGATTCGAACCCGCGACCCCCACCATGGCAAGGTGATGTTCTACCACTGAACTACTTCCGCAAAAATATGAATGCCGATTATACGATTTGAACGTACGACCCCCTGTTTACAAGACAGATGCTCTACCAACTGAGCTAAATCGGCATATTGTCAATGTTTGGTTTGGCAAACCAATACGGGTGGTGGGACTTGAACCCACACGTCCGAAAACACTAGAACCTAAATCTAGCGCGTCTGCCAATTCCGCCACACCCGCGATATTAGGGCCAATGAGCTGTGAGGGACTTGAACCCTCGACCCACGGATTAAAAGTCCGTTGCTCTACCAACTGAGCTAACAACTCAGGATATGGAGGATACAGGGCTCGAACCTGTGACCTCCTGCTTGTAAGGCAGATGCTCTCCCAGCTGAGCTAATCCTCCATGTGCGCGGCGGCTACCTACCCTCGCAGGCAGTTTCCCACCAACTACTCTCGGCGTGAAGAAGCTTAACTTCTGTGTTCGGCATGGGTACAGGTGTATCCTTCTTGCTATCGCCACCGCACTCTCTTTTGAGCTTACTCGCTCAAAACTGAATTTCAACCAACAAAAAACCTTCGCTTTGGTCAAGTTCTCGACTGATTAGTACTGGTCCGCTCCATAGATCACTCTACTTCCACTCCCAGCCTATCTACCTCATAGTCTCTGAGGTGTCTTATTGCTTTCGCAAAGGAAATCTCATCTCGAGGGGGGCTTCGCACTTAGATGCTTTCAGCGCTTATCCCGTCCATACATAGCTACCCAGCGATGCCCTTGGCAGAACAACTGGTACACCAGCGGTATGTCCATCCCGGTCCTCTCGTACTAAGGACAGCTCCTCTCAAATTTCCTACGCCCACGACGGATAGGGACCGAACTGTCTCACGACGTTCTGAACCCAGCTCGCGTGCCGCTTTAATGGGCGAACAGCCCAACCCTTGGGACCGACTTCAGCCCCAGGATGCGACGAGCCGACATCGAGGTGCCAAACCTCCCCGTCGATGTGAACTCTTGGGGGAGATAAGCCTGTTATCCCCAGGGTAGCTTTTATCCGTTGAGTGATGGCCCTTCCATACGGTACCACCAGATCACTAAGCCCGACTTTCGTCCCTGCTCGACTTGTAGGTCTCGCAGTCAAGCTCCCTTATACCTTTACACTCTGCGAATGATTTCCAACCATTCTGAGGGAACCTTTGGGCGCCTCCGTTACACTTTAGGAGGCGACCGCCCCAGTCAAACTGCCCACCTGACACTGTCCCTGGTCACGCTTAGCGACCTAGGTTAGAGCATCCATCAAACAAGGGTAGTATCCCAACAGCGCCTCCAGTAAGACTAGCGTCCTACTTTCTCTGGCTCCTACCTATCCTGTACATGTTTAACAGATACTCAATATCAAGCTACAGTAAAGCTCCATGGGGTCTTTCCGTCCTGTCGCGGGTAACCCGCATCTTCACGGGTATTATAATTTCACCGAGTCTCTCGTTGAGACAGTGCCCAAATCATTACACCTTTCGTGCAGGTCGGAACTTACCCGACAAGGAATTTCGCTACCTTAGGACCGTTATAGTTACGGCCGCCGTTTACTGGGGCTTCAATTCAAACCTTCGCTTACGCTAAGCTCTCCTCTTAACCTTCCAGCACCGGGCAGGTGTCAGCACCTATACGTCATCTTACGATTTTGCAGATACCTGTGTTTTTGATAAACAGTTGTTTGGGCCTATTCACTGCGGCTGATCCGGAGATCAGCACCCCTTCTCCCGAAGTTACGGGGTCATTTTGCCGAGTTCCTTAACGAGAGTTCTCTCGCTCACCTGAGGATTCTCTCCTCGACTACCTGTGTCGGTTTGCGGTACGGGTAATATCTCTCTGGCTAGAAGCTTTTCTCGGCAGTGTGACATCATGACCTTCGCTACTTTATTTCGCTCCGCATCACGCCTCAGCCTTTTAGAAGCAAGCATTTGACTCACCTCAAGCCTTGACGCTTACACATGATTCCAGTTACATGCGCCATTAGCCTACTGCGTCCCTCCATTGCTCTTAACGATTAATATTAGTACAGGAATCTCAACCTGTTGTCCATCGGCTACGCCTCTCGGCCTTACCTTAGGTCCCGACTTACCCTGGGCGGACGAGCCTGCCCCAGGAAACCTTAGTCTTTCGGCGGATAGGATTCTCACCTATCTTTCGCTACTCATACCGGCATTCTCACTTCTAAGCGCTCCATCTATCCTCTCGATTAGACTTCGCCGCACTTAGAACGCTCTCCTACCACGTGCATTCGCACATCCACAGTTTCGGTACTATGCTTAGCCCCGGTAAATTTTCGGCGCAGCGCCACTCGACTAGTGAGCTATTACGCACTCTTTGAATGATGGCTGCTTCTAAGCCAACGTCCTAGTTGTCTACGCAACTCCACATCCTTTTCCACTTAGCATAGATTTGGGGACCTTAACTGGTGATCTGGGCTGTTTCCCTTTCGACTACGGATCTTATCACTCGCAGTCTGACTCCCGCGTATAGATATATGGAATTCGGAGTTTATCTGGATTCAGTAACCCCTGACGGGCCCCTAGTCCAAACAGTGCTCTACCTCCATTATCCTCTCTCGCGAGGCTAGCCCTAAAGCTATTTCGGAGAGAACCAGCTATCTCCAAGTTCGTTTGGAATTTCACCGCTACCCACACCTCATCCCCGCAATTTTTAACTTACGTGGGTTCGGTCCTCCAGCCAGTTTTACCTAGCCTTCAACCTGGACATGGGTAGGTCACTTGGTTTCGGGTCTACGTCAAGTAACTGCTCGCCCTATTCAGACTCGCTTTCGCTGCGGCTCCGACTTTTCTGTCTTAACCTTGCTACTTAACGTAACTCGCCGGTTCATTCTACAAAAGGCACGCCATTACACTTTAATGTGCTTTGACTACTTGTAGGCACACG
This sequence comes from Paenibacillus sp. UMB7766-LJ446, assembly GCF_030226665.1. Classification (NCBI taxonomy): domain Bacteria; kingdom Bacillati; phylum Bacillota; class Bacilli; order Caryophanales; family Paenibacillaceae; genus Paenibacillus; species Paenibacillus sp. UMB7766-LJ446. The sequence continues at coordinate 3,240 of NZ_JASOYM010000030.1, read as the reverse complement.
GTTTCAGGTTCTCTTTCACTCCCCTTCCGGGGTTCTTTTCACCTTTCCCTCACGGTACTGGTTCACTATCGGTCACTAGTTAGTATTTAGCCTTGCGAGATGGTCCTCGCTGCTTCAACCGGGATTCCTCGTGTCCCGGCCTACTCAGGATCCTACTAGAGCTTCGAGCTATTTCGCTTACGGGGCTCTCACCCTCTCTGGCGTCTTTTCCCAAAGACTTCAACTATACCTCTCTGTCTCATTTTGTAGTCCTACAACCCCAATGAATAAATTCACTGGTTTGGGCTCTTTCCCTTTCGCTCGCCGCTACTTAGGAAATCGATTTTTCTTTCTCTTCCTGCAGCTACTTAGATGTTTCAGTTCACTGCGTCTTCCTTTAAATACCTTAACAGTATTTAATGATGCATCTCTGCACCGGGTTCCCCCATTCGGATATCTACGGGTCTTAGCTTACTTACGGCTCTCCGTAGCCTTTCGTGGTTCGTCACGTCCTTCTTCGGCTTCTAGTGCCCAGGCATTCACCGTGCGCCCTTCTCTTCTTGACCTATTACCTAGATCTCTCTTCTCGGTTCGCTTTCACAATCTGTTCAATGATTGTCTCGGTTTTTTCTTGGTTGTTATTCAGTTTTCAACGTGCAATGTCTGAGAGTTACTACTCTCAAAACTAAACAAAGTTTCTTTAGTGTGCTTCCGTACTCAGTGCCTTCTTTTAGTATCTCTACTCTCCAGCACCTTGCTTCCTTAGAAAGGAGGTGATCCAGCCGCAGGTTCTCCTACGGCTACCTTGTTACGACTTCACCCTAATCATCTGTCCCACCTTAGGCGGCTGGCTCCAAAGGTTACCTCACCGACTTTGGGTGTTACAAACTCTCATGGTGTGACGGGCGGTGTGTACAAGGCCCGGGAACGTATTCACCGCGGCGTGCTGATCCGCGATTACTAGCGATTCCAGCTTCGTGTAGGCGAGTTGCAGCCTACAGTCCGAACTGAGAACAGCTTTAAGAGATCCGCTTGCCTTCACAGGTTCGCTTCTCGTTGTACTGCCCATTGTAGCACGTGTGTAGCCCAGGTCATAAGGGGCATGATGACTTGACGTCATCCCCACCTTCCTCCGGTTTGTCACCGGCAGTCTCAATAGAGTGCCCAACTTAATGCTGGCAACTATTAACAAGGGTTGCGCTCGTTGCGGGACTTAACCCAACATCTCACGACACGAGCTGACGACAGCCATGCACCACCTGTCTCTTTGTCCCCGAAGGGAAAACCTAATCTCTTAGGTGGTCAAAGGATGTCAAGACCTGGTAAGGTTCTTCGCGTTGCTTCGAATTAAACCACATGCTCCACCGCTTGTGCGGGCCCCCGTCAATTCCTTTGAGTTTCAACCTTGCGGTCGTACTCCCCAGGCGGAGTGCTTAATGCGTTAGCTGCAGCACTGAGAGGCGGAAACCTCCCAACACTTAGCACTCATCGTTTACGGCATGGACTACCAGGGTATCTAATCCTGTTCGCTACCCATGCTTTCGAGCCTCAGCGTCAGTTACAGACCAGAGAGCCGCCTTCGCCACTGGTGTTCTTCCATATATCTACGCATTCCACCGCTACACATGGAGTTCCACTCTCCTCTTCTGCACTCAAGATTGACAGTTTCTGATGCAGTTCTTCGGTTGAGCCGAAGGCTTTCACATCAGACTTATCAATCCGCCTGCGCTCGCTTTACGCCCAATAAATCCGGACAACGCTTGCCACCTACGTATTACCGCGGCTGCTGGCACGTAGTTAGCCGTGACTTTCTGGTTGATTACCGTCAAATAAAGGCCAGTTACTACCTCTATCCTTCTTCACCAACAACAGAGCTTTACGATCCGAAAACCTTCTTCACTCACGCGGCGTTGCTCCATCAGACTTGCGTCCATTGTGGAAGATTCCCTACTGCTGCCTCCCGTAGGAGTTTGGGCCGTGTCTCAGTCCCAATGTGGCCGATCAGTCTCTCAACTCGGCTATGCATCATCGCCTTGGTAAGCCGTTACCTTACCAACTAGCTAATGCATCGCAGGTCCATCCTTTAGCGACAGCTTACGCCGCCTTTTAAACTTCTTTCATGCGAAAGTAGCTTTTATCCGGTATTAGCATCTGTTTCCAAATGGTATCCCAGACTTAAGGGCAGGTTACCCACGCGTTACTCACCCATCCGCCGCTAGCTTGTATCTATGTCCATTCCGAAGAATTTCAATAGGCAAGCTCGCTCGACTTGCATGTATTAGGCACGCCGCCAGCGTTCGTCCTGAGCCAGGATCAAACTCTCATTTTGAATTAAAATGAGCTCTTAGCTCAATCAGATTTTTTGATTTGTTATCTCAAATTTATTGCTTAACGAATTGACTTCGCTTTTGTTTGGGTTGTTACACCCGCACACTTTAGCGAAACTTTGTTCAGTTTTCAAAGTACTAACTCCGGCCACTTAAGTGGCCTCTGTTATTGTATCAGAAGCATTTTTCTTTGTCAAGAACTTTTTTCTGATATTTTGTAATTTATTTATCCTCGCTGGTCATCTCTGACTCACGACAATTAAATATATTACCATCTCTCAACCTTATAGTCAAGAACTTTTTTAAATTTATTTTTTGTCGTTTGTCTTACTGACTCGCGACAAGTAATTATATTACCTGATTCATTTCAGAATTGCAAGAACTTTTTATTCTTTTTTGAAATGAATTTTGTCATCGAGGCATTGCCTCAACACGACTTTATCTAAGATACAGGATTATTTTGATTTTGGCAAGCTTTTTTTTTGCTTTTTTTTAAAAATACTATATCCAATCACAATAATCGCGATGACTTAATTAATTTACACTATTTTTTCCTTTTTGGCAATAGTTTTTTTAAAAGAAAAGTGTCTGGGAAAAAGTAGATTTCAGGTTAGCTTTCGATAAATTCTAAAAATAAAAACGTTGATATATCAAGGTTTATAAAACCAAGATAATCAACGTTTTTTGTAATTTAAGAGTTTTTTCCCAGACTCTTTTCTTGTTTTATTCTGGATAATAGGTATCCTAAGATGAATGCAAAGATAAATGTTGCTGTTAAGAAATCCAAAACATTACCAGCGTAAAAAGCAGAAATTATTAATGATGTTGTTGACATTAGTAAAACAGAATTTTCAAAATTTCTATATGCTTTTTTTATTAACCAGTTAATTCCACAATATGCTAGTACAACTAAGTAAAGCCCAGTGAAGAGAAT
>NZ_JASOYM010000029.1:0-7035 GCF_030226665.1 Paenibacillus sp. UMB7766-LJ446 | reverse complement strand
AACCATTGCTGATTCGTTAACAATTCGCCAATTATACGTCAGCTGAAAATCGAGGAGGATGTTCATGGCAAATAATATAAAGAAAAATTTAACGCGGGTACAACAGGAATATAAAGAATTGGCGCAAAGCGTCGAACCTCCGAGGCCCATACTCAAAAACTTCATTCGTGCGTTTATAGCTGGCGGGACCATTTGTTTGGTTGGACAAGCCATCCAGGAAATGTTTGTGCATTGGGGCGGCTTTGATGAGAAAAAAGCTGGAGACCCTACCGTGGCGGTTATGATACTCCTTTCTGTCATTCTGACCAGCATGGGGGTGTACGATAAGTTTGCCCAATGGGCTGGTGCGGGTTCCGCAGTGCCTGTGACGGGATTTGCGAATTCGATGGCATCCGCTGCGATTGAACATCAGAGTGAAGGTATGGTGCTCGGTGTTGGCGGTAAAATGTTTAAACTGGCTGGACCGGTTATTGTATTTGGTACAGTCGCCGCCTTTGCGGTAGGAATTGTACATTTGCTGATCAAAGGCGGGGGAGGCTCTTAATATGTTAAAGGGACACCAGAGTTGGCTATTTGAGAACAAGCCGTTCATCCGATCAACAGCAACGGTAGTGGGTCCATTTGAAGGAAGAGGCCCGCTGGCCAAAGATTTTGACATTGTCCATGGAGAATCCATGATGGGACAAAAGAGCTGGGAGAAAGCAGAAAAGGCATTGATTGAAGAAGCGGCAAAACTGGCTATTGAAAATGCGGGGTTGACAAAGGAACAAGTACAGTTTTACATAGGCGGGGATTTGATGAATCAAATCATTAGCAGCAGTTTTGCCGCGCGAACATTATCGATCCCTTACCTCGGTGTGTTTGGCGCTTGTTCAACCTCGATGGAAAGTCTGGCATTAGCAGCTAACCTTGTAAATTCCGGTTCGGCGAAATTTGTATTGGCGGGGACATGCAGCCATGATTCCGGTGCGGAGAAACAGTTCCGATATCCGACCGAGTACGGTTCGCAAAAACCGCCAACCGCCCAATATACGGTAACCGGGGCCGGTGCTGCCATCGTATCCATGGAAGGTGACGGACCGGTTGTTACATCTGCCACCATTGGCCGGGTTATCGATATGGGCATTAAAGATCCGTTTAATATGGGCGCAGCGATGGCTCCTGCAGCGGTAGACACCATTGAGGCGCATGTTCGAGATTTGGGAATTGAACCGGGTTATTACGATTTGATCGTTACCGGCGATCTTGCGAAAGTCGGATATGAAATCGCCTGTAAATTGTTTAAGAAACATAACTTTCCCATCGAACAAACCGAATATTCCGATTGCGGGATGATGATTTACGATTATGAAACCCAAATGGTTCAGGCCGGAGCAAGCGGCTGCGGTTGTTCAGCAGTTGTTACCTATGGACATTTGCTGAATCGGATGCGAAGAGGTGAACTGAAACGAATCCTCGTTGTCGCTACGGGGGCGCTGCTATCCCCGATTTCATTTCAACAAGGGGAAAGCATTCCTTGTATCGCTCATGCCGTATCCATAGAGGCAGGGAGGGAGATATTATGATTTTTCTTTGGGCTTTTTTGGTGGGAGGTGCAATCTGTGTTTTCGGACAATTTTGTTTTGATGTCTTGAAACTTACACCGGCCCACACCATGACCCTGCTTGTTGTATTGGGCGCGATTGTCGACGGAATTGGATGGTATGATCCGCTGATTGAATTTGCCGGGGCAGGAGCATCGGTCCCGATTACAAGCTTTGGTAACGCTCTTGTCCATGGTGCGCTTCAAGAACTAAAGAGCAATGGCTGGATTGGGATCATCACCGGAATTTTCGAAGTGACCAGTGCCGGAATATCCGCAGCGATTATTTTTTCGTTTCTCGCTGCATTGTTCGTAAAACCCAAAGGATAATACGGGGCCCAATCCGAATTTCGTTGGCTAAAATACACTGTAACGGTCGGTCAGGGCGATCCCTAACCGGCCGGTTTTGATTATGAGAAACATTTACTTGTTCCAATCTGTACGGAATGTCCCCATCGATAATCTCAAAGGTTACGTTGACCAAGCTATAAAAGCCATATACTGTCAGACGCTATTTATTTCGGTTCCTATATTCTCCATCACTTCTTTGGTTCGCTCCATTAAACTCGGCTCGGTTGGAACATTTTCACTTGCCTTTCCATCCAAGATTATTGGAGATTTGTTACTTGTCGTTTTGATTCGCTGTTTAAATTGTGATTTAAGTTCGCTTTTTTCCATACTTTCTCCTTTTCATTCGCCATTTTCAGAATATGCAACTGATATTATTCCGATTTTCATATCCTTTATGCATCATAGGAGTCAGGTCCCCAAAAGGCTGTGTTTCCGCCTGCATATAGACAACCAACCCGATAAAATGACCGGAAACCGGGCGGATGCCGTTGTCGCTTCTATGCGCCTGCCATAGACTAATGCTGTAAGTTCAACTTTACCTAACCCAAGGAGGAATGTTTTCAAATGCAGTTTATCAAACAGGCAATGCCCATGTATACGCATGACCAGGCCGCTTATGTCAGGCAAATGTACGATTGGCACATGAAAATGGCTCAGTATCACGAACAATTACGTACCTTTCATCTGGAAAGGGCGAAACAATTTCAAAAGCTCTCCGAAGAAAAAGCGAAAACGTCAGAAATATCCAGCGACACCAGCGCCGCTTAAAGGCGAACCGACATGGAGCGATGTGATGAATTGGCAGCATTCCGAATCAAAATCTGGGACCGCTATGTAACCCTTCGTTCCCAATATGGAACCCGGATGCCCTTGTCTTTCGACCAGTTCTGGTATGACTTTTTGGCCAGGCACATGCTATCCGACTGTGGCGTAGAGCAAGTATATGAGGACTTCTGCAACAACTGGGAGAATCGGTGTGTGAAAAATGTTTGCGATTCGAGCCATCGGTAGAATGCCTGCGAAATAGGACCAAATGGCCGGCTGTTGCCCAAAATGGGTTGCTCCGGCCTTTGATATTTGTATGCAGGGGACAAGGGTAGATGGGATCAAATCCAAGCGGACTTTCACGATGCGGATAACTGCATAGGATGATTCGTTTCTGGACAACTTAAATGCTGTTTGCATAAATTTGGAAAGGCGGATGCCTGCATGTTACCAACATTCAGTACAAGCATTAAAAACTGGACTACCTCTGCCCCAAGACAACCAAATCGATGTAAAAATTGCATCTGGGGCAACTGGGATGGGTTGAAACAATTTTGTTCGAAACCTGTCTGCATTAAGAAACAACCAGTATAAGAGATAGTCCATCTTCTTTTACTTGATCAGGTTCGGTTATCTGTAAAGAATTCATGCCCAGTGACTGGCATTTTTGCCGAGGACGCATATAATGACGTGATCCAACTTTGAGGAGTGATAAATCATGTCCATTGCGGCTCAAACAAGTACAAAGAGTTTACCTCCCTTATCCATATGGGGAGTTCATGCATCTGTCGCCGGAAGACCGGTTGTGTGGGGCAAACTAGTGATGCGTGTTTTGCAGGACCAGCAAATTCAAGGCACCATCCAATTTCGCGGAACGCCGATTTCAATTGAAGGAAGCTGGAATGAAAGCGCGCAGCAGATCATGTTTCATTCCCCCTACGCCGCCTACTCCGGCCATTTAACCATCTATGACGATGTCCAGATTCAACTTCGGCATCTGGTTCTCACCGGACGTCTGCAGATGCTCCCCCCCTCTTTACAAGCGGGCGAATATGGAACCTGGGTAGCGACAACTGATATAAACTTGGCGGGGTATAGCGGCTATGTCCCACCGCAACCGCCTTCAACTTCGTTGCCGCCGGTTGGTGTATTTGTAACGTCGAATATACTGTATGGAAACTCGCGTATATAAAGAGGCAAAGCAGGCACATATCGAATGAAAAATGATCGGTATCCGGATAACGGAAAGGGGTGGCATCGGTGGACGAAAATCAGATTCATCATGTAATCGAACAAGCCTATCAATTGATTGTCTAAGCACGCCGCAACATGACTGACATTTGGCGCACTCACGTACTATTTACGCGACAATGGTGGTTGGGAGTAGGTTTATCGATATGCCCCTGGCTATTTTGGATCGGATTTCGGGATAAGAGAGCTACGGGACAGTTTCTCCTATCCGGGTTTATGATGATTATCGTGTCGTCGTGGCTGGACCAGCTTGGGATTGCCATGGGACTTTGGCATTATCACTGGGAGGTCATACCGATCATGCCGGCCAATTTTCCATGGAATTTTTCACTTCTTCCCGTCACGGTGATGTTCTTACTCCAGTACAAGTCTGGCATACATCCGTTGTTCAAAGCTCTCCTATTTGGGGGATTTTCCGCTTTTGTGGCCGAGCCGGTCTCACAAATGGCCGATTTATACCACCCCGTTCACTGGAAACATACCTATTCTTTTCCTATCTATGTGGGGCTATATCTGCTGGCTTCGAGCATCGCCAAGCGGGGCGTTGATTGCACAGATTCATCCTCGGTAGATAAATAAAGGCCAAAACCATAAGTTTACCGATTCCAAAAATCATGCCCAGATTCATGAGCTGCATATTTACCATGTCATTGTTAAAGACTCAAGTTTGTTAATTGATGATCTACCGGACCACTATCGATTCTCGTCATAACGGCTGACAACGAGTTCCTTTTGGAATAAGCATTTTTTTTAAGCATAGAATTTAATGATTCTATACTATACCAGGACATGGGTGAAATATGAAGAAAAATACAAGTATGATAATACAAATCGCCGCAACATATTCGGGAACCGTGGTGGGAGCCGGATTTGCTTCAGGACAGTCGATTATGCAGTTTTTCACGGTATACGGAGCCTATGGGGTATTAGGCATTTTATGCAGCACCTTTCTTTTTGTGTGGATCGGCACTAAAATGATGATTCTAGCTCACCATATCAAAGCATTTTCATATCAGGAGTTTAATGTTTATCTGTTTGGCAAGATTTTCGGCAAAGTCGCAAATGCCTTGACTTTAATTATTCTATTTGGGGTAACGGCCGTGATGCTTTCAGGAACCGGTACCATTTTCGAAGAACAACTCCGTCTACCCTATCAACTGGGTATTATCATCAGCATCGTTTTATGTTATCTGGTGATGACGAAGGAAATCAGCGGAATTATGTTCGTAAACTCGTTAGTTGTTCCCATGATGCTTTTTTTCACTATTCTCCTTGTCGTAAAGGTTGTCAGAATAGACAATATTTTTGATATAGTCGGTTGGCAGAACCAACAACTGTACAATTTGAAGTGGTTCGTGAGTCCGTTTGTGTATGCAGGATTGAATTTTGCTTTTATTCTAGCCGTTATGGTTCCTCTGGGGAGTGAGGTGGATGACGAAAGCGCATTAAAATGGGGAGGGTTTTGGGGAGGCATTGGTCTTGGTTTTATGCTTCTTGTCAGCCATTTTGCAATGAGCTCAAAGATGCCCGAGATTCTTCAATACGATATTCCGATGGCCGAGATTATTCGAGATTTCGGGCGGTATTTTCATGTATTGTTTTTGCTCGTAATCTATGGAGAAATATTCACCACATTGATAGGCAATGTATTCGGAATTTCTCGTCAAATCCAAAGTCTTTATAATCTTCCTAAAAGTTGGTTGGTTCTTGGCATATTACTTGCTAGTTTTTTGATTAGTCAAGCCGGTTTCACCTCCTTACTTACTTATCTTTATCCGCTATTTGGGTATATGGGTTTGATACTTCTTATTTTTTTAGCAGTTCAACGGATGCCCAGGGACTAAGTCTCCATATTTTTATAAGTTGATTCGGCACGAAATCCAACTATTGGGTAATTATGCTACTATCGGAATTAAGGCACAGGGTTCCATCGATCCAACTTCTTATTTCCAAAACTTTTGGCCTGCCGTCTTAATAGCTAACATAAATGACCTCCATAAGAATAAAGAATACAGCATAGGGTAGACAGTTGCATGTCATATAGAGTATTTCCAACGACTTCACCTAAAAATAGCTGAAATGAAGTCAAACGGTGTTACTTGACTAAATTGGTTTTTCCCTAACATCTTTGTAATGATGGACAATCCTACAAAACCTAGCAAGAACTCAATTGAGAATTGAAGAAACAACTTTTCATTTCCTCTTTCATCAAATGATTGGTGAAAGCAAGCACGCCGTTTGATCGAGAATCCGCTGCAAATGCGTGCGTTGAGGCGGGACTTCCATCCGTAAGGGAATGGAGTCCGCAAGATCATGCTCGAATTGTTCCGCCAGTTTTCGTGCTACTTCAGAACTGTACACAACTTCGCACACTTCATAATTCAGACGGTAGCTTCTTAAATCAAAATTTGAGGACAATTTCTCCGTCAATGATCATTAACTTCGCATGCAACACGCCTTTATTGTAGAGGTAGATATGAACCCCGGCTTCCAAAAGTTCTCCATAGTAGGTCCGACTTGCAGCTCCAACGATGATCGATACCACGTGGCGGGTAACTAAGCGCACTCGGACACCGCGAACCAAAGCTGCTTTAATCGCCATAATAATGTCTGCATCTGGCACAAAGTAAGGCGCGATATTCCAATGGGCGTCGAAGACTGCTTGCAGTTCGTTTGAAGGTTAACCCACTATTCGAATATGGGTGTCGCGTCAAAGCCGACATTCGACTTTAATCCGGTATATTCATCCCCGATATTGATGCCTCCAGTAAAAGCTTCCTGACCATCGAATACAACAATCTTACAATGATTTCGGCAACTCCAATAGGACAGCGCCCAAGGGAAGCGAATGGGGAAAAAAGATCGGCATTCAATTCCAACCTTCATCATTTGGCGGCCGTAGCCATGGGCGTGCGTTGGGCCTAGGGGGAACTTGGATACTGTCAGCTTTAGCAGTGGCGATGGGGGCGGCAGTGTTTAGGTTTATCCAAGGTTAGCTGTCTAAACAATAGAATAGTGGCGAAAAGAGATCAAACCCTACTCAACTTGTAGGGTTTGATCTCTTTTCTAATCTGTTCACCGATGAA
>NZ_JASOYM010000002.1:0-776808 GCF_030226665.1 Paenibacillus sp. UMB7766-LJ446 | reverse complement strand
TCCCCTCCAAGTGTCACTTGAACCCTCATGATAACATGAAGGTTTTTTCAAGTGTCTACTTAAAGGGGATAATACCAGTTTGAAGGGTTTTCCTTAATTACAGACGCTTAAATAAGTTAACGAAATTATTGTTATGTAAACCAATTACCAGCACTTTTATTTGTTTATCCCAGAATGACATAAAACCTCCATCATATGTAAATCGTAATGGTGAACGCACGAAGGAGGATACATATGAAAAGTCACGTGCATCGAAAAGAAGGAGAGAAACTGAGCTGGATTAGTCTTTCATTATTTGGAGCGGGATGTACGCTGGGAACGGGTTTTTTCCTTGGGACAAGTCTGGCTATTCATTGGGCCGGTTTATCGGTGCTTATCCTTTTGGTGCTGGCTGCTGCCGGGACTTACTTTGTATTTGGCGCATTGGCTCAAATGACAGCAGAAGATCCGAAGGAAGGGGCTTTTCGAACCTATGCCGGAGAAGCCTTCGGGCCATGGGCCGGTTTCGGTAGCGGTTGGATGTATTGGTCTTCCGAAATGCTGATTATGGGGAGTTCATTAACGGCACTCGGGTTGTTCTCTCAATTTTGGTTTCCCAAGTTTCCATTATGGGCATTTGTAGCGGTATATGCATGCATTGGATTGTTCATCGCCGCATTGGGAGCCAAAGGGTTAACCCAAACCGAGAATGTGCTCGCAGTGATCAAGCTGGCTGCAACGGTTGCTTTTATTGGGATTGCCGCAGCGGCTTGCCTGGGCTGGTTAGATGTGAAGATTACCCCGCAGAAAATAAATAACGAATGGTTTCCTCACAAAATAAAAGGCGTGTGGACCGGATTTATTTATGCCTTTTTTGCTTTTGCCGGGATTGAGATCATGGGTTTGATGGCAGCCAAGCTGAAGGAACCAAAGGATGCAGTCAAGTCAGGCCGAGTCATGCTGTTAACCGTCAGTGCGCTATATGTTGTGGCGATTGCTTTAATTCTGCTGCTGGTGCCAGCCGCGAAGTTAACACCAGACGAGAGTCCACTCGTCAAAGCGATGTCATCGATTGGATTTACGGTCGTGGTTCATATTCTCAACGGAATTTTGATTATAGCCGGGTTCTCCACGATGGTTGCTTCAATCTATGCGATAACGTCCATGTTGGTTAAATTGGGTGAAGACGGAGATGCACCGAAGATGTTTACGAAGACATGGGGAAAAAAGAACATGCCTCTTCATGCATTGGGATGCACTGCGGCCGGATTAATACTTTCTACCCTATTGGCATTATGGATGCCTAAGAGCCTGTTTGAATATATAACTACCGCAGGCAGCTTGGTATTAATGTATACCTGGCTTCTGATTTGCATCACGTATATCAAGAAAATGAAACCGACGAAATGGAATCGTATCAAAGTATGGATCGCTATGATTCTTATTGTTGCAGCAGTAGCTGGGACTGCCATGGAAAAAGCCAGCAGAACAGGTCTGCTGGCAAGTATAGGTCTTGTTATATTGATTGCCTTGATTACCTACATTGTAAACAAAGTACGGAAACCACGACCATCAACATCCACTTAACCGTCAACGTTTTGATTTCTTGGGTACAGCTCTTCCATGCGTCTTAGCCAATCTGCTAAGTGATAGGTTCTTGAATAGCTTTACTAAGGTGCCTAGTTGCAGCTATTTCGTCAACTTGCCAATGGCTTGCTTCATGCGCAGGAACGGACATTTGGAAGGGGCCTGCTCGTCATCGGGCAGGAAATATTGTTTCCATTCCAGATTATCCTGCTGTCCATACCACATGAGCGATGGGTGAGCCGGAACGGCGTCATAGGCTGCTAGGCGTTTACGAATCAAGGTTTTCATTTTACGGCCAAGAGGTGTGTTCTCATTAATGGATTCAAACACCCACCTTGGTTGAAATGCAAACATCAGATAAGGGAAGTGCCGACTGGCTCTAAGCTCGTGCGCGGGAGTGGCACAGAAACAAAAATAAGGTTCCCCTCCAAAGCAGAATTCCCACGTGGCTTCATGCGGATCCGTCGAAATATGTTCAGGCCAAGCAGCCTCATCGAGTGTGCTTACCCGGTTAAGCATCTCCCAGAACAAGGACTGATACTGCTCTACCGTTGTGTTGTTTTTCAAATCATCCGGTGTCTCGCAAATGACCACCAAGGAAGCGTATTGTCCCGTGTTCCGGGAAACGGGTCCATATTGACTAAGTAATTCTGCCATGTCCTTGGCAGCAGCTTGTGTACGCGGATCACATGTGAATCCGTATCTCAGATGGCCGGATAGAAAACCCATCCGTCCGGGTACACATGGATACGTATTCCCCTCATCTGCTATCATATTGGCGAATTGTGAATAAGCGTCCTGCTGCCATTCGGGCAGATCTTTAAATAATGGTTTTATTTCATCGGCACTGTACAGCTCTGCCATGAATTCCCCAACTCCATTCCACATGATACCGTTAACGTATTACTGCGGATGGCGTTGGGTGACTGTCCAGTGTCTTTTTTATGTCAGAAAAAGATGGAGCGTACAGCTTCATATCCGAAGTACAGGCCGAAACCGATCAGGCAGATGCCTGAGATGATGGAGATCCAGCGCAACACGGCTTCGTTGCTGTGTTTATGAAATCGACTGGCCATGCCAGCCATGATAACGTCCCATACAAGAATTCCTATGAATATACCAGAGCTGTATAGTAGCAGATGAGCGGTGTCAGTATGCTTCACGGTTGTAGCAAGAATAGAGCCGTAAATTCCGAGCCAGAATAAAATATTCAGCGGGTTGGATAAGGCCATCAGGAAGCCAGAGACAAAGGATTTTCCAACTTTCGCTTCTGCTGTAGAAGAGGTCTGAATGCCGTCTTTTATCTTGGACAGTGTTTCCACACCGGTATACACCAGAATAAAGCTGCCAAAAGACCAAAGAAAAGAGCGCATGAACGGCGTGTCCAGAAAATGGGCAACTCCAAAATAAATCAGGAGCATGTACACCAAATCGGCAAACATGGCTCCGAGACCCAAAATCCAGGCATGCATGAATCCATGGTGGGCCCCGCGATCCAGTTGAGCCGCATTAATCGGACCAATCGGAGCTGATAGTGAGATTCCCAGAATAATATAACTAAACAGTACAGACATATACGCTTTCACTCCTTAACGGGTTCGACGAATTGTACCGGTAAGTTATACACAATGGGTACAAGTCATCGTATTCCCGTTTGGAGCGAATTAGAACAAGCTGTCCGTACATTATAATGTTATTGCATTAAACGCTCGGAGATTCCACATCTAATTGAACAGGGGTGCAATGGTAACCGTTGCACACACTCTCTTCGCATGGACAAGCAGACAACCCGATGATCAGATCCATTAAGGCTTCCATCTCAACATAATCTCCGGCACTGGATTCGGGGGCAATAACATCAATCTTTCCCTCACCGTCTACAACAGAATTCATAAACAGGTTGAAAGGATAATGTTGATCCGGGGGGACGATGCCGAACGGTTCCAGGGCCGTATTCAAATTGTGATAACAACTGGGATGATCTTTTTTATCATATAAGACCTCATACATTTCCGGACGACAGGCCGAGTTGAAAAAATCATGAATACCTACAGTTTCTTGAACAATGGAAATGAGAGGTTCATACCGGTTAGAATACAGACATTGACCCGGTTTAATCCTGTATGTGCGTAGCACATCGAGTGTTACGCCGGGATCAAGCCGATTATTGATATTTTGCGCATCATAAGCAACAAAATCAACCACCTGCTGTCCCTCCAAATCGGTTATACGAATCCGTGACCCTTTTTTTACTCTAAGAGCATAGCCTGTTTTGGCAGGAATATGAATGGACTGCTTATAGAACCCCTTAGAATTCATCCGTATTTCCTCCGATGTTTTAAACTCAGTATGCGGAAATGACGTTCATTTCATGCGCTTTATGAGTGATGTAGCCGATGATTCTAAAGGGTATGAGTATCTTGAATTTGGTGCAAAAATGTAAAAACTAAATTTTATACTGGAAACATTGGATTACCTTTCATTCCGACCCAAAGTTCGGATGACTCCAGCTGGCCAGCCAGATGAAGTAACCAATCTTCACGGCCTTTTGTTGCCATAATTTGTACACCCATGGGCAGCCCTTCAGGAGTCAGATGCACTGGAACACTCATGGCTGGTTGACCCGTCAAATTTGCGAGCTGTGTGAAAGGGGTGTACGTGAGACTTGGTTCAAACATCTCGTAAATCAACTGCTGCTGCTGGCTCTTGTCCAAATCGCTAATACGCATCAGATACTGAATCTGTTCATCATGAGGCGTCAATTCTCCGATCTTGGGTGCTGGAAAAGCATTGACGGGTGTGACATAAAAATCATACCGTTCAAACAAGGTGGACATTTGGGCTGCGGCAACATCCCACTCCGCCAGACTATGCACGAATTCGGCAGCGGATACTTTTTTGCCGGCTTCAGCCAGAACCCAGGACTCGATCTCCATATCATCCGATGTTAATACTCTGCCCATTGAACGTTCCATGGAAGAAATCATCGCTGCCATTTCGCCGCTGTTCATCATGTAATAGTTCTCCATCAGTTTGACACCATTCACCGGACTCAGTTTTTCTTCAACTTCGTGACCTTGTTCTTCCAGCCAGCGAACCGTCTTATATACCGCTTCTTTGGCTTCATCACTCACAGGTGTACCTACAGGTGAAGCTGTCGTGTAAGCGACTTTCAGTTTGCGTTGATGAGGATAGTTCATATCAGCCAGATAGCTTCCCGGAAAGAGGGGAGCATGAAATGCCGCCTCGGGTTGAATGACTTGCAGTGTATCCAGCAAAGCAGCGCTGTCGCGAACAGAGCGGGATAGGGCAAAATCAATCGATGCACCCTGCCACTGACGACCGACCCCCGGCCCTACGGGTGTACGTCCACGTGTAGGCTTGAGTCCGAACAATCCGCTGAATGAAGCAGGGATTCGGATTGAACCGCCGCCATCACTGGCTCCCGCAAGCGGTACAATACCCGAGGCTACTGCGGCAGCAGCACCTCCACTTGAACCACCTGGCGAGTGATTGGTATTCCATGGATTACGACTTGAGCCGTGAAGACGGGGCTCGGTAATATTTTTCAAACCGAATTCCGGCGTGTTGGTATGACCAATGATAATGAATCCTGCATCACGCAGGCGGGAAACGAAGTTGGAATTCCGTTGTGCACGATGCTCACGGAGAAGACGTGAACCCGAGGTGAGAATTTCACCCTCCATGGATTGGGATATATCTTTTAAGAGCAAGGGCACGCCCGCAAAGGGCTGTTCTCCCGGGCGAACCATCCCCGCTTCCTGACGTGCACGTGTTTCATATGTACGAATAACCGCGTTAAGCTGCGGATTCACTTCTTCCAAGCGGGCATACGCCGCTTCCAGCAATTCGACCGGAGATATCTCACGGGCGCGAACCAATTCAGCCAAACCTATGGCATCGTAGGATGTATACGAAAATGATGAAGATGGAGACATGATGATCGTTCCTCTCTAAATTGACTTGATCTACTATTCCATATGTCATCGTACCACCGGAATAGTGAAAAGACAAAAGGCACCGTACATCTCAATGGATGTGCAGTGCCTTGACTAATTATATTGTAAGAAGTTCAATCAATTCGTACGAATCTTGGGTGCTGCGTCAGCCGGACTCGCTGAGCGTTCCTGTTGTTTGGAGATAGCGAACAAGGCAATCCAGATGAGGATGAATCCAACCAGCTGCTCCCATGTAATTAGCGTACGGAATGCAATCCAGTTTACCAGCACACCAGCCATCGGGAAGCTCAGTTCCGCAAGCGTGGCAACAGAAGCTTTGGTAGAAGAGAGGCCTTTGTAATATAACAGAAGACTCAGTAACCCCGGCAGCAATGCCTGGCCTAGAATATTGAGTGCCACAGCCGCCTGCTCACCTGTACCGGAAGGGAATGTCCAGGCAGCACCTTCGTTCCACGTCATAAAGATCAGCAGTGGCAAGGCGACGACAAAGCGCAGGGAGGTGACCGTTTCATAACGGGTTTGCCCCAGCATAAGCCGCCCCATAACGGTTGAACCGCCCCACAATGCAGCGGCTCCCAGCGATAACAGACTGCCAGCATGAACCCAGTTGTCCCAGTTCCCAAGAGGAAGGGTAAATCCGAACGTAAGCAGGTACGTTCCTGCAAGTGCTATGACAAATAGTCCACCGAAGCGGCGTGGCAATGTTTCTTTTAAGAGTAACTTAGCCAGAACAATCGCAAATAACGGCTGCATCTTTTGCAATAACAAGACGGTATTGGGATCGTTATGTGTAAGCGCAAGAGTAAATAATACCGTAGCGAGTGCCGATCCTCCCCAGGAGATAAAGATTACGGCAATCCAGTGACGTGCGCGCAGGTTTTTCAGATCAGCACGGAACTTCCACAGGACGGGAATCGCCACAAGGCTGACAATAATATGTTCCACCAGCACAATCTGAGTGGAGGTCATCGTTTTGAGCAAAATAATACGAAACAGTGGATCTACACCCCACAGGGCGGCGCCGAGTACGACGAGCCAAAATCCGGTATTGCTTCGTTCCTTACGGTAAACGGTTGATGCAGGTTGGGTCTTTTCCATATTCAGGACTCCTTCGTCAGAACACGGAATCTTCAGTTGGCAAAATCGACAAAAGCCCCCGTTTTGGTATACACCAAATAAACGGGGGCTCAATCATTGACATGTCATACGGAAAGAAGCCTATCCGTAAAGGCATGCCAATGTGTTGATCTTCTCTCATCCGGACTGTACCGTCGGCCTTGGAGTCACACCAAGTCAGTCGCTGAATGACCTAAGTTGAGTCAAACAGCGAGTCGCGGGCTGGTTCCGAAGAACATCACCGCCGGTTGGGAATTGCACCCTACCCCGAAGATCCTATTCAATTATAAGTGTGTTGAACAAGTTGTAACATTAATAAGTTCATCTTATTCCTGTAAGCGCTAGCAGTTCAAGTGTTTTTTTAGAATATGATATTCCAGCTTCCTTGTTGTCTGCGTAGTAATACAATCTGACCTGCATGATAGGCATCGTGAAGTATCCAGCGGGCAAGTTCATGTGACCATTTTTCATTCGTATCCATGTAAGGGGCTTCGAGGTCTGAATCCTCTAATGAAGCGAGCTGATCACGAAGCTGCTCGGCTAATTGTGTTGTATTTTGCATAAGCGTACTCCAGCCAGCGGTGTCGGAAGGGTCTCCGGAGTCTCCGAAGGTAGATTCATTGTTTTCGGCAGGTGTACCGGAGGGAGGTGTGCCCTGAATGCGACTCAACAAACGAAAATTGTAATAATACATATGGTTAACCAACTGCCAGATGCTTAATCCACCGGTTGATGGAACCCAGGCTGCCAGTTCGGCAGTCAGTCCATCGAGCGCCTTGGATAAAGGCACAATCCAATTACATTGGTCCCAGGTGTCATCTTTCTGAATGAGCAATAGTTCTGTTGCTGAGGTAGTCATTGATTTTTTCCTCCCTAAGATGAATTCATGGTAACTAGCTAAAGCGCTTAAAAGTGGTTACAATTAATATAACCCAAACTTGAATGAATGTAACTATCTTTTTAATTTTAAATGGTTACATTTTAGCGGAGGTACTATGGATAGACTATGGACTGATTTTGTGAACAGTGATTATCATGACTGGCGTGGCGGAGATCGTTCGGAGGACAGGCTTGGCAAAATCGAATGGCAGGAAGCATTCATTAAACAATGGCAACTGAACGCGCCTATACCTGCTTCTTCCGAAGAAGAGAGGGCTTTGAGAAGCTTCAGAGGCGAATTGCAGGCTCTTGCAACTCGTTTAGCTGCCGGAAACCCATTATCGGACAAGGATCGGGAATGGCTTAACGCCATGATGGGAGAAGGTCAGGTTACCAGAAGGCTGTACTCTGGAGACGAGGGACTAAAACTTTTGCTGGTTCCCGTAAAATTTCATTGGCAGCAGGTTATGGCGGAGGTCGCAGCTGATTTTGCCGTCACAGTGGTTGAAGGGGATGCAGGAAGGATTCGGATCTGTGATAATTCGGACTGCCGATGGTTTTTTTATGATGATACGCGTAGTCGGACCCAGAGATATTGTGATGACAAGATGTGCGGTAACCTGATGAAAGTTAGAAGATTTCGGGCAAAACGGAAGGTGGATCAGCAGAAAGAGTAAGGCGTATGTACAGAGTGTGTCATTTGCTGAACTTTGCGGAAGACAGGGAATTATTCGAAGGGAGTTCTTTAAATTCAAAATTGCATGTTTCCATTTACTGCTATATAATATATATGTACTTAAAATAATTTAGTGGATTATTCAGTTAGTCATTCAGTCAGTCAGAGATCAACATCCGGGATTCAAGCGTATATCCAACAAAAAACAATGATTGGAGATGTGTCTTGTGGGGACAAGTTATCTACTGAAAAACGGTTGTGTATTGTCTATGGATTCGTCGGTAGGTCAGTATAAAAGGGCAGATGTTCTAATTGAGGATTCTCTTATTACTGCCATCCAGCCCGATCTGAGTTGTATGGAAGCGGAAGTGATAGATGCATCGGAGATGATCATACTTCCCGGACTTGTTGATACACACCGGCATATGTGGGAGTCGCTCGTAAAAACAGCGGGAACCAACTGGTCATTGCCGGTCTATCTGCAAAACCTCTACTATGGGGCAATGGGAAGCAAACTCCGCCCACAAGACGGCTATATCGCCAATTTGTTGGGTTCTTTGGAAGCGCTTAATGCAGGCGTAACCACGGTGCTTGACTGGAGTATGCCGTATTCAACAGAGCACACGGATGAACTGATTCACGGACTTCAGGATGCAGGTATTCGGGCGGTTTTCGCTCATGGCGTACCCGGTGAGACACCCTACTGGAACAGAGAGAGCCACCTAACCTATTCGAATGATGTGAGAAGGGTCAAGGAACAGTATTTCTCTTCACGGGATCAGTTACTGACGTTCGGTCTTGCCATTCGTGGTCCGGAGTTCAGCCATTGGGATACCACGGTGAAGGAAATTCAGCTTGCCCAAGAGCTGGATGCTATATGTTCGATGCATGTTGGCTTTGGAAGCTGGGGATCTGTAGATCGTTCGATAAGTAAAATGTATGAAGCTGGTTTACTGAGTCCGGGTCTGAACGTTGTACACGGAAATACGATGGATACGGATGAGTATAAAATGCTGGCCGATAGCGGTGCCTCACTGTCCGTCACACCGGAAGTGGAAATGATGATGGGGCATGGGTATCCGGCAACGGGTTACTTTCTTGAAAATGGAGGAACGCCAACGCTTGGTGTAGATGTTGTAACATCAACGGGTGGGGATATGTTCTCCCAGATGAAATTTGCTCTTCAAGCAGAGCGTTCCAGGGGGAATGAACAGCTTTTACTGCAGGGTGAAATGCCTGGTGAGCTTAATCTGCAATCCAGTCAGGTTCTGAGATTTGCAACTTCTGCTGGGGCGAAGGCTCTGGGACTGGAGCGGAAGATTGGCACGCTTACTCCAGGTAAAGAAGCCGATCTGATTATGATTCGAACCACAGACCTTAACCTGTTCCCGGTGCATGATCCGGTTGGAGCCGTCGTTCAATTTGCCAATCCATCCAATGTGGACACTGTGTTTGTAGCAGGTCGGTTGGTGAAGCGCGAAGGTAAGCTGCTGCATGTCGATCTGAATGAGGTCCGTCGGAAGGCTTTGGCAAGCAAGGAATATTTGCTATCTCAATATCGGATGTCGGATGCAGAGCGAATTGTATTTTCATAAGCTTCGTGTTCCATGTGAATGAAAGAGAAATTCTGTTACGGAATGAAAAGAGATTAGATGTTCTCATCTGTCTAATAGATCTAATAGCGTTTCAATCGAAGGGCCGCATAGGGATATGCGGCTCTTTAACTTGCGTGTTTATTGTAAACCACGCAAAGTTAGCTAGGAATGGACAGCGGAATAAGGCGAAAAGATCCTTCATTTGCATAAGTGCATCTAACAACGAACAAAGAATATTAAGGCGGCGAAAAGAACTCTCGAAAAACTGCGCATAATATAAATTATACGCAGTTTTCTTTTAAATCGATTTTCATATTCATCCCTGTCCAACAGATCATGATAAATTTCGTCTGTAACGAGAAAAATATACCATCATTCCAAAATAAATTTAACAAAGCAACGCGACAAAGTGTAGAAATCAATAGTTTTTTATAGTTGGTCGTTAAGATAGAACAAACGACTTTTTCATAGAACAGATGAACCCAACAAAAATATCTGAAGTAAAGAGACACATTTTATCATTTTCAATACGAGAGGAAACTGTGTATGAATCAAAACCAGAATCGATCTTCCCTATTTAGAAAAAAGCCGATTGCCACCGGTGATAACGAAAGCAACATGTTGAAAAGGGTACTGGGCCCCTTAGATCTGATGACTCTCGGGGTAGGTGCGATTATCGGTACAGGAATCTTTGTATTAACAGGTGTTGCTGCTGCAACATATGCAGGTCCCGGTTTGGTACTGTCTTTTCTGCTGGCAGGTATAATCTGCGCCTTCGCTGCATTGTGTTACTCCGAGTTCGCATCCAGTGTGCCTGCTTCGGGAAGTGCGTATACATATAGCTACACCGCTTTTGGTGAAGTCATTGCCTGGATTCTCGGATGGGATCTTATTCTGGAATATGGATTTGCGAGTGCGGCTGTGGCCAGCGGTTGGTCAGGATATTTTCAAACGTTATTGTCCGGATTCGGATTGGAATTACCCCATGCGCTCACCAGTGCATTTAATCCGGAAAAGGGAACCTATTTTGACATCACTGCAGCGATGATTACGTTAATCATTACATTCCTGCTCACCCGAGGTGTAAAAGAGGCTGCACGTGCCAACGGAATCATGGTGGCGATTAAAATTATCGTGGTGTTGATCTTTATCGGTGTGGGTGTATTCTATGTGGAGCCGGATAACTGGCAGCCGTTCCTTCCGTTTGGAATGTCAGGGGTAACCGCAGGGGCGGCAACGGTATTTTTTGCTTATATCGGTTTCGATGCTGTCTCTACAGCCGCTGAAGAAGTGAAACGTCCACAACGCGACTTGCCCATCGGTATTATCGCGTCCCTTGCGATCTGTACCGTCCTCTACATTGTTGTATCTTTGATTCTGACAGGGATTGTACCTTATCACATGCTGAATGTGAGTGATCCGGTTGCCTTTGCCTTTGAATTTGTTCAATTGAAAGGACTGTCATGGATTGTTTCACTTGGGGCCATTACAGGGATTACCACTGTATTACTTGTTATGATGTATGGTCAGACACGTTTGCTATATTCCATGTCACGGGACGGTCTATTGTCTCCGGTATTCTCCAAAGTCAGTGGCAAAAGCCAAACGCCCGCTACGGGAACTTGGGTTGCTGGGATCATCGTCGCTTTATTCTCGGGTTTCATCTCACTTGGCCACTTGGCAGAGTTAACCAACATTGGGACACTGTTTGCGTTCGCGGTTGTGAGTCTGGGCATTATCGTGCTGCGTAAAAACAACCCGGAACTGAAAAGAGGATTCCGTGTGCCTTTCGTTCCACTGATCCCTATTCTGAGCGCTGTTGGCTGTATGTATCTCATGACACGTCTTGCGGCTCTGACCTGGATTACGTTCTTTGGCTGGTTAATTATTGGTTTAATCATCTACTATGCCTACGGTCGCCATCACAGTCACTTGAATCCGGCACGGCGAATTTCGGACACGTTCAAAATAACAAAAAGAAAGTAGAAGTCATAGCTTAAGCCACATCATAGAAACATCGTGGGAGACATCGTGATGAGTTATTAAATTTATTTTATAAAAGCGGGTTTATAGTAAATGCAGTTAGCTGAAATTAGTCTCATGCTGCGTCGCCAAAGCGACGTGGTATGGGGCTTTTTTCTGTAAAAGCAGATCATGCATTACGAAAGAAAGCAGGGATGGATAGAGAGAGCTATGGGTGTCTAATACGTGATAGATCTGTCATTGTCAGCGGAACCAGGGTTGCGGTCAGGGCAAATATGACATATATTTGGGGGTGTGACATGCCATCAGACATAGGAGAGGGGATGTATCATGGACACACCATTACATATCAATCAGTATCACCGAAATTCGAATTTCGGCTTTGCTTTGGCTGACTCAGCCGTGCTTGCTGAAACAAAGCTAATCATTTCACATCCAGAAGACAAGAACAAATATCAGTTGGAAATTGATCCGCAGCGCCGTTTGAAGGATGGACGCAAAGTGTCGGTTGTAGCGCAACATATGGAGACACCGCTGGATCGACAAGATGCCATTATCGTATATGGAGAAGAGCTGGGGTTTGTACAATATACGGTTCCCTTGGGACCAAACAGTACATGTTCACTCGCTCCTATTGAAGGAATAGATCATCCGATCATATTGAATTGGGCTGATTTTGCAGAAGGAGAATATGAACTGCGAATTTCCTTGCACATCAAAACACCACGTATTGCAGAGGGACAGCTGGAGCCCGAGCAGCAAGCCATGGTGAAATATGCTCAGGTCGTAACCGTAGCGATCTGTCTGTTTCCAGCCGAAGCTGTGCAGATGAGTACAGCACCGGAAGCTGTATGGACACGGGAGAATCATATATTTGACTCCTACGGAAGGGGTGGCTTCATTCTCGCAGATCTGCCTCGTATGGAGAAGCGTGTAGAAGAGCTGATCGGTTCTGGAAACCATAATCTGATTGAACAATTCGGTGAGGGCGACCTTTCGGACACCTTGCTGGAAGAAGGTCTAATGGCGATTGTCTGGGGAATTACGCCATGGTGTTATTCAATTTTTTCGGCCCCGGTTGAAGATTCCAGAGCCAAACTTTCGATAGACAAGCTGGGTGATGAACCTCAGACCACGGGAATATACCGTGTGCATCCCGAAAGTAAACAATTAAGCATCGTGCCTGTGAACGAATTGGCTGATTGGTCATCCTGTTCAAAGAAAGAATGGCCTGTAATCGAGGTTGCGGGTGAAGGAGAGACGCTGCGTATGGATCTGTATGTTCAGATCTGTGAATCTGTGAATGGACTGCATGAGAATCGGTTGCCTTCATTTGTACTCACTCGTAGTAAAGGACAGCCCGAGGCGATTATCCCACTAATCGATGTCGTAATTGTAGATTAATAAATAGAAGTGTGGTGACGAACACAGATGTTGACCGAAGAGATTCAGGAGCAATACGCCGATGAGCTTGAAGCTTTTCATATATGGATGAAAGATGCAGGGTACACGGAACATACGGTAAAATCATACACAGGTGATGTTGCTGAATTTCTCGTCTCTATTAATGGAAAGTCACTGGAACAGGTTAAAAAGCTTCATGTGTTATCCTTTTTGTCCCGAGCTCGGGAACGCGGGGTGAGTGATTCGACGCGGAATCGGAAACACGCAGCTGTGAACTGTTTTTATAAGTCATTAATTGAACTTGAATTGGTGACCAATAACCCCGCTTTCGGGATCAAGAAGTCCAAAACCGAGCAAAACCGTGCCCCCGTCTTTCTTGACGAAAACGGTTTGGAACGATTTTTGCAATCGGTCGAGGGAAAATACCGTACACGAAACCTGGCTATTTTTCTGTTAATGGGATACATGGGATTGCGGGTCGGAGAGGTACATGCCTTGAATTGCAAAGACTATAATGTGGAACGGCGTACGCTGAATGTGTTCGGTAAGGGCCGGAAATGGCGTACACTCCCTGTGCCTGAGACGGTTGCTGAACTGTTATCCCAAGCTCTTCAGGAGCGCCTGGATCCTTGGCGGGCGAAGGAAGAGGCGTTGTTCGTCTCGCAAAAAGGGAAACGGTTGTCGATTCGCAGTATTCAGCTCATATCGACGGAAACCTTTGAACGTTTTCAGCAGGAATCCGCCTCCAATCAGCGTATAAACTATTCCAGTCACAAACTGCGTCACTCATTCGCAACCATAATGCTTAGACGCGGAGCAGACCTGCGAACGGTGCAGGAGCTGCTGGGACATTCCTCCATTCAGACCACTACAGTATATACTCATGTAACCAGCCGCGAGAAGGAGCAAGCGATGGCCTTGCTGGATGTCAAACTTCCTGCATTTGTGGCTGATATGTAAAAGGTAAGCTTCGTTTATATAAATATATTGAACTAAAGAATATTTACACTTGCCACTCCGATGACAGAACAACTTTCCGATCGCTATTATCCCCAGATTTTTTTTGAATCCCTTATATAAAGGGGGAAATCCAGGGATAAAGGCGAGGTGTATGCTTCCGATGTAGCTTTCTTTCAGAAAGCTTTTAGCTCCGCTTCTTCAGGTTATTTCTGTCCTCTCCATTATCGTGTAAATGTTTAGTTCAATTTATTTTGAAGCAAGTAATGATAGAGAAACCTGTCCAGAACGACAGGTTTTTTTGCTTTTTGATGTAGAAATGCATTAATACATTTAATGGAAGTATAAGTATTAATCAGAAATTATTATATAACCTCGTTTTTATTAACAGAACAATTATTATGTAAACTTAAATGTGGAATCAATGTTACTGCATGACCAAAGAACCACTCGAATCCTCACAAGGAAGCCAAGGAAGATACAAGTGGTTCTTTAGTTGTACACCTTTTGTTAGGTGCTCATTATACAATAACGCGATCAGTCAGAAGCCTGATTTATTCCAGTCCGGCAATCTGTTCCTTCAATTTGTTCGCAGAGGCCTGGAAAGCGACTTTCTCCGTCTCATTCAATGGAAGTGGCAGAATCTCACGTACGCCATTGCGATCAACTACACATGGAACGCCCAGATATACATCGGATACACCATTATAATCTTCCAGCAATGTGGAAACGTTCAGTACGGAGCCCTCGTTGCCCAGAATAGCAGCCACGATACGGTCCAAGGCGAGCGCAATTGCATAGGAAGTGGCTCCTTTGGCATTAATAATCTCATACGCCGCATTTTTGGTCCGGTCAAAAATATCCTGCTGTGTTTCTTCATCCAGCTCCAGGTCGGTTCCTGCAACGTTAGCAAGGCTCCATACCGGTACTTCGGAATCGCCATGTTCCCCGATAATATGAGCGTGAATGCTGCGTGGATCAATGCCTTTGTTTTTACCAATCAGATAACGGAAACGTGCGCTGTCCAGTAACGTACCGGAACCAATCACACGGGAAGCTGGCCAACCGCTTTGCTTCCACGAAGTATAGGACAAAATATCTACAGGGTTGGTAGCAATCAACAGAATTCCATGGGAATTCACCTCGGTAATACGTTCAATGATCTCTTTGAAAATGCTTGCATTTTTCTTCAGCAGATCAATTCGAGTTTCACCTGGTTTTTGGGAAGCACCGGCAGTAATAATAATGATATCTGCGTCTTTGCAGTCCGCGTAATCGCCTGCCCATACTTTAACGCCTCCGGTAAATGGGAGACCGTGGTTCATATCCAGCATTTCGCCGGTAGCCTTATCATGATTCACATCCACAAATACCAACTCGGACGAACGCTGTCTTAACATCAGCGTGTATCCCGTTGTTGTTCCCACCGCACCCATGCCTACAATAACGACACGACTTGGTTTGAGCGCTGCACTGTTTACCATTTTCATATCCTCTCCTTTTTGGGGTATACTTCCATCCATATTAAGGGATAAGCGTGTGAAAAGCGAGCCGCGTCTATAAACTTTCT
The DNA here is from genome assembly GCF_030226665.1 of Paenibacillus sp. UMB7766-LJ446. Lineage (NCBI taxonomy): Bacteria > Bacillati > Bacillota > Bacilli > Caryophanales > Paenibacillaceae > Paenibacillus > Paenibacillus sp. UMB7766-LJ446. The sequence goes on along the minus strand of NZ_JASOYM010000002.1, from coordinate 761,082 downwards.
CACATTTCATGTCTATTTGCGGAAGATTTCGTCGAAACCTGATTAGCGTTTCGCAGAAGAAGCAGGTGCAGCCAAAAGATCGCTTTCACCTTCCGGAGAGTGGAGATGATCCTTTTCGACATCGTTTGTGGTAGAATAGGAGCAGTGGATTCAGATGAATCGTAAAAACAACATGAATGGACAGGCATGCGCGCCTGCTTATTGTTTGAGAGAGGTGGAAACCACTTGCGTTCGCAATGGATCAAAATCGCGCAGACAGTACTGCTGTCTTTCGGTATAGCTGCTCTGCTGGCGGCTTGCACCGATTCGGAACAGCCCCAGGTGTCAAAGCCGCCGCAGGAGCAAGAAGATAACGGGAATATGGGCCAGACATTAACTGTTGTCCCCCCTGCAAACAGTACACAAGCTGCGGATACAGCCAAATATCAAATTCAGACCCGGTTAACCGATTTCCAGCTGCTGAACGGGAATGGTGGATTAGCATGGGGAGTGACACGGAATGCCCTGCGTCTGTATTATACTCAGGATCAGGGGAGTACCTGGATTAACATCTCACCTTCGGAAAACGTACAGTTTCCGGCGAACCCGCAGTATGGACAAAGCATTTATTTTGTAGACAGTACACATGGATGGATTGTTCGTGAAGGAATGGGCGGAACCGATACGATGGTTCTCCGGACCAACAACGGAGGAGCAAGCTGGAGCCTGTCCTCTTTGTCGAAGACGGATAAGGTGACTGCCATCACATTTGTATCTCCTGAAAAAGGCTGGATACTGACCACAGTGGATACTTCGATTGGCAAGCAAGACAAGAAATTGTATGTTACCGAAGATGGCGGTATTACCTGGAATCAGATGACGTCGAGTGACGAGGACGGCAAACCAGCATCTGCAGAGATTCCTACACGGGGTTATACAACAGGCATGACTTTCTCGGATTCGGATCACGGGTTCTTGACCGCTCTGGAGTTCGGTACACCGAAATTGTATGTTACATCTGATGGTGGCCAACATTGGAAGGCTGGACCGTCGTTCTTTGACCGAAACAAATTTAACGGGTGTGGTAACTTTAACATCAGCTCGCCGCAGTTTTTTGGACGGGAAGCCCAGACAGCCTGGATGTCGATATCCTGTTCTCAGGGGGAAAGTACCAAATTCAACGGGTTTTTCACAACCAATGGCGGAGAGAGCTGGCAATTATCAACGTTCAGTCTCAATAAACAAACTGGAATCAATCGTGGTCTCACTCCTACATTTCTGAATCCCTTGGAAGGCTGGGTCATGCAGAAAGGCAAGACATATTACACCAAAGATTCAGGTAAAACCTGGAAGGCACTTCCTGTAAGTAAAGTATTGGAAAACATTCTCGAAGACTACCCGGAGATCGTCAAGCTCCAGATGGTTTCTTCGAAACTAGGCTGGATTTTGGTCGAAAATACGGATGCCAAAAGATCACTGTTGCTACAAACCATGGACGGTGGAGTACGTTGGAAAGTACTATAATTGCGTTGAATTACAACGCAGTTTGAAGAGGAACCTGCGGGTTTCTTTTCATTTTAATTACTTTGTGAATTAAATCACAATAAATCCCTTCAAATGATGTTATATTGAATTCAAGAAGAGATGGGAGTGATGAACATGAGAACGAATGAACAAGCTCAATTCACGCAGGCGGACGAGTTAACCAGATACATGCTCCAATTATGCTACACATGTGATGATGCCAACCGTTGTACAACCGAGGAAGAAGTCAAAGCCTGTATGGCAAAATATGCACAAGCAGATGAACCTGAACAGACGGATGGTGGAGAAGTAACACGCGGATACATGGACCTGATGTACGCTTAGTTATCAAAACAGATCAAAAAAAGCTGATATATCAACGTTTTGCCCCCAATAGGGGGCTTTTCTTATATGAAAAAACACATAAACAATAAGATAAACTGAATAACATTAACTGCAGCATACTCAATTTCAATACTTCAGTAAATTTATTTATGTTTGTCTGCATTCTTTTGCATGTTCTGATGAATAGGATAACTATTGGGTTCCGAAATACAAAGTATCTGTGTGCTAAATAACAAACGCCATTAAGGAGAGCTATTGAGTTCTAGCCCTCCTTAATGGCGTTTAATGAATTCAAAGATTGACATTGAACTTCAAATTAACTTACGACTATTTTGAGGAATTTATATTAATCATCGGAATAAACCGTAGCATTGAAACTTTCGGGACCCAGGCGCAAGTTACTAACATTGAAACTTGGATTATAGGTGAATGTAGCATACACAGAATAGACAAGCTGACCATTTCCTGGTGGCATCACATTATAATCCGAACCGCTAAATCTGAATACGCAAGGACTGAAAAATGGGTTGGACAGAACGATAGTACCCACACGATAAACAAGCTGTTGTGAACTGCTTAACCCTCGGTATACTTCTATGACGAGATTCCCGTTAACAGGCAGCTGATTTGCTGTGACTTCAATGATGCCCGAAAAAAGAGTTCGAATCAATGTTCCCGGGTTGCTAACTTGCAGGCCTACTTGTGCAAACAAGAGCGGGACTCCATTGGTAAAGCTTGGAGTAACAATGTTCTGACCATTGGAACCTTGAGAAGTCCTTGCATCTAATGTTTTAACCATGGGATGCCCTCCTTTCTCAGATGAGATCCGGTACTAAACAGAATTAATCGTCACTGTAAGTGACCGCATTGAAGCATTCTGGTCCAACACGTGTGGCTTGCTCCATTGGTGACACGGGAACAAATGTCAAATAACAAGAATAGATAAGTTGTCCAGACGGTGGGGCGGAGACATTATAATCGGAGCCTTCAAAACTTGCTAATATGCTAGCTTCAGCTGGGAATATAGGTTGAGAAACGACATAGATTGGCGTGCCTGTATGGGTGGAGCCTCTGAAAATTTCAATCAATATTGAAGAAGGTTGGGAAGACAAATTGGCCACCGAAATTCGATATGTGCCATTAAATTGAGTTCGAATCAATGGCCCTGGATTTGAAATATTAAGTCCTAGTATGCCTACCAAGGTGGGCGTGTTCTGAGCGAGGGGGACATTAAGCGGATTAACTCCGTTGGATCCTAAAGAGGTTCTGGCATCATGTGTACGAACCATAGTTTTTTCCTCCAATCTATTATTTTGAATATCATATGTAGCTAGATTGAAAGTGTTGTCCGCATAGTGGTAAGAAGTTTCTGTGAACTATAAAACAAAAACACCCTGCGGATGGACTTTTTAAAGTGTCTATTCTATAGGGAATTAGAATAATGGGCTTTTCTTCATTTTAATTATTTCATTCAATGCCATGCACTCATATAGTATGCAATCATAGTATATAGACAAGATCATTTTCTGAGAGGAGAGTTATTCTATTGCCAAACTCTACAGGCTTGCTCTATAACTCACCAACCGGTATAAATATGGCTACTCAGATTATTGTCACTTGTATAAACGACTCGCTTAATGTCCCAGTTAATATTGAGATTGAAGTTTTTAAATGGGACACAACACAATCCATGCGGATACCTATAGGACATGATTTGTTTCAACTTCTTCCTCAAGCCACTCGAAGTTTAATTTATGGGCTTACCAATGCTGCTTTTTACGAAATCCAGAGCGATTATTTCAGTGCGACCAGTACAATTATTAATGTTTACGGCGTCGACTCTACAGGTCAGGTCATACAACGTGTTCTTCAGTCAGAAATGTCGTTAATAGACCGATTTACTAATATTCCATAATAAAAGGAAGGTGATATCGTTGGCCGTTGTTAATATTACAGGAGCTTTGGGTGGTAGCCAATTCGAGCCTTCAATTGCAGTCAATACGCTGGATACTAATATCATGTGTGTTGTTGCAGTGGATACAAGTAGCGGACCGACCTTAATTGGATTTTATCGTTCCTTGAATGCGGGAAATACCTGGTCCACATCATTACTTCCTTTGCCTGCGGGATTTGCAGGTGCGGAAGCTCCAACTATAGATTACACCTTCCCAAGCACATTTATTGTAACTGCACACGTATTTAACGGCGATTTAGATGGTACTATAGTAAGTTATACTTCAGCAGATAACGGAGCAACTTGGGCAGCTCCAGTTATTGTGCAAAGAGGTTACGGAACCGTTGTTCATAACGATGAACCTTACATTGCCGTAGATCGTTCTCCCGGGAGCCCTTATCGAGGGAATGCCTATGTTGGTTACACTCCGCTTGCAACAACATCTTCTTCAATCTTTGTCCAGAGAACCCTTGATCAGGGAGCGAGTTGGGAACAACCCCCTAATCGTTTATCCGATCCGAGGGGAATCCATGATCGCTCATCAATTGCAATTGGTTTCTCTGGAGAGGTCTATGCCGGATATATCGTCACTGGTCCCGATAGCCCATCTGCCCTTTTACGTATCTCTTATAACGGTGGAATTAACTACGAACCACCTATAAATCGACAATCTACATTCATATCCTCCGTTGTACCAGCACCATCCCCATTACCTGTACCGAATTACGCTTTTCGAGTGCAGACCAATCTGAGTCTAGGAGCAGACATATCGGTAGGACCTAACAGCGGGACAGTTTACGCTGTGTGGAATGATGCCAGAAATGGCTACACAGATGTACTGTTATGCCAATCTCCGGATGGGTTGTTATGGTCCGATCCTATAAGTATTACAGGAGCACCAGCAGGTTCACAAAATTTCTTTCCATCGATCACCGTATCTCCGTTTGCTGGAACAATTAGGGTTATATATTACTCCAATCGTATTGACGGTTTTTTATTGGATGTATATGTTGCAGAGTCTTTTGATGGAGGGATTACCTTTACCAATCGTAGATTGACTACGACTTCGTTTAATCCCAATGGAATATCACCCGTACCTACTGTGCTTATTGGGGATTATATTACTGCTGCAACCTCTGCACCAGACAATCTTGCCGCTGTTTGGATGGCTACCACGCCACCAACCGGAAAATTGGATGTATATTTCGGAACCTGAATGAAGGAGCTATCTCTCCAAAAAAATAATAAAACAGAGGATGCCTGGTTCAATGGACTGGGTATTTTTATCTGTTGAATAACGAAAACTGGAATAGTCTTTTTATCCCCCGGTTAATTTGAATTCCAAATAACAATTTCCTTGTTCATGCGCATATATATTACAGAAGACGGGTCAAGACTCCGGCTGTCCTAGGTTTGATGAACGGAGGGGAGAGACATGGGCATTGAATCATCCTGGATGTTTGATTTTTTTGGAACCGTCTTTCCGGTAGTATTCGTCCTGATTATAGGTATTGTTCTGCTGTCGGTAGGGAAAGAAGTATGGAGATGGGGCCGCAATAACTCAGAACCTCTGCTTACCGTACCTTCACGTATTACCAGCAGGAGGATACAGATGAGTCAGTCGCACTCCGAACCAGGAAGTACAGCCCGTACGCTTTATTACATCACTTTTGAAGTGGAGAGCGGGGATCGTCTCGAATTCAAGGTGAATGGTGATGAGTACGGCTTGTGCGCTGAGGGAGATGAAGGTCGACTCTCTTTCAAGGGAACGCGTTATGTAGGCTTTGAACGCTACAATCGTTTGTATTCAGAGCGTGTACGCGGATAAACCGGCTGGCTTGCGCCACAGTGGCGTAAGCTTTTTTTAATTTCTTTTAGGGACAAGCGTTTCTTAATGGGGCTAACGTGTATTTATATAAGAAGAGACTTAGTTCAATTTTATGGTCCATAATCAGTGAGTTGTATGTAAACTTATATGATGAAAGGACCATCTCAATAGAGGAGGAAATGATGATGTCATTTACAGATCAAATTGTGGTTGTGACGGGAGCAGCCCAGGGAATCGGGCGAAGCGTGGCTGAGGCCTATGCGGTAGCAGGGGCTAAAGTCGTACTTGCCGACTATCAGGAAGCAGAAGGGGCAGCGGCGGCAGCTTCCATTCGTAATGAAGGTGGAGAAGCCATTTTTGTCCAGTGTGATGTACGTCAAGAAAAGGATATAACGAATCTCATTCAAACTACAATAGACGAATTTAAACAGATTGATGTGCTCGTCAACAATGCAGGTGTTTCCAGATGGAAGTCTCCCTATGAGCTAACGCTGGAAGAGTGGGACGATATACTCAATACGAATGTGCGAAGTTGCTTTCTCGCAAGCCGGGAAGCGGCCAAACATATGAAGCACAACGAAAATGGTGGGGCAATCGTGAATATGGCCTCAACACGTGCGTTTATGTCAGAGCCGGAAACAGAGGCCTATGCTGCGTCCAAGGGTGCGATCGTGGCGTTGACACATGCATTGGCGGTCTCATTGGGCAAGGACCGAATTCGGGTCAATTGTATCAGTCCGGGATGGATTGAGACAGGCAATGTTGAGAAATTGAAGCCAGAGGACCATGAACAACACCCGGCAGGACGAGTGGGCGTTCCTTCGGATATCTCCCGCGCTTGTTTATATTTGTCCGATCCAAGCAATACCTTTGTCACAGGGACCAACCTGATTATTGACGGGGGCATGACTCGAAAAATGATATATGAGGACTAGTACCGGGATTTATCCGGTCGATTGTAAACTTTTGAAAACATAGCAGAAATAAGCCCAAGTTAAGCACTTGGGCTTATTTGTTTTTGATAACTCGGTTGCTATAATAAATGTGATTTTACCACAGTACAGGAATGGAGGGAGAATATGTTCGGGAACTCATCCCGGAAAGTGTTTTGGCTATTACTGCTGATTGGAGGGATTATAATGACAGGCTTTGAATCTACTGCTGATGCTGACGCAGATATACGAGCAGCCTGGGTATGGCAGGCCAAATCTGTCAGTGATGGAGGAAATGAGCTGCTGGAGAATGCAGCTAAACATAAGATTAACAGACTGTATGTGAATGTGGATATGAATCTGTCAGAGGAGGTCTATCAGACGTTTATATCCAATGCCAGCAAGGCTGGAATTGCAGTTGAAGCTCTTGGAGGAGATCCGTCATGGGCAGTGAGTGGTCGTGAAGGTCCGATGCTCAAGCTGGCGTCCTGGGTGAGCAATTACAATCTGGCTGCAGAGCCGGAAGAACGATTTGACGCCATACACCTGGATATCAAGCCCTATGTACTGCCACAGTGGAAAGAAGATGCCAAGCCGCTGGTGCAATCCTGGGTTGCCAATATGAAGCTATTACAGGAAAACGTGAACCAGGCCGGGGCGGTTGAAGTGAATGTTGACTTGCCTTTTTGGCTGGATTCTTACACCGTGACGGGCAGCAGAACGACTGATGATGCGGATAACGAGTCATTGTCACACTGGTTTATCGGGCAATTTGATCATATTACGCTGCTCGCTTACCGTGATAGTGCGCAAGGAAACAATGGAATTATACGTTTGGTAGAACAGGAAATGATATGGGCCGACGCGAGAAATGGTTCTATTACCGTTGGGGTAAATACCAAGCCGATGCCTGGGGAAGAGTTCACTACGTTTGCCGGCAAAGGTGCAACGCAATTGGAGAGTGTGGTAAAGGAGGTAGCCTCCGCATTCACGGATCATGCTTCCTACGCAGGTTCGGCTGTGCATGACATCGTGTACTGGGGGCAGCTGGAGCCAGAGGAACAGCCTGAACCCGAGGAACCGACCAATCAACCGGAAATTCGAGGAACCTACATCTGGCAAGCTTCTCAGGTTACGAATGACGGGGGAGACCACATTCTGGAGTTCGCCAAAGCGCAAAACATTAATTGGTTATACGTGAGGCTTGATCTGGATCAACCGTATTCCAGTTATCGCAGTTTTGTGAAACGTGCTCAGGCTCAAGGGATTGAGGTCCATGCCATGGGTGGCCATCCGATCTGGGGCAAAAAGGAGAACCGCCCACGGATACAGCGCTTGATCAATTATGTGAAAAATTATAATGCCGAATCTGAACCGGATGAACGTTTTAAGGGCATCCATCTGGATATCGAGCCATACACCCTACCTGAATGGGAATATGATCGGGATACACTGCTGACCGAATGGGCTGCGAATATTGCTTATTTCCATGATGAGACGAAAAAGGACAGTGATCTGGAAACGAGTGCCGATCTGGCCGTCTGGCTCGATACGTTACCGTTACCGGGTAAAGACATGTCTGTCAGTGAATACATGATCACAACACTGGATCACGTATCCCTAATGGCATTCCGTAACATTGCTGAAGGCTCCAATGGAATTGCGGATGTCGTTAGTCAGGAAATGAAAATCGCGGACCGTCTCGGTAAATCACTTTTGATCTCGGTGGAGATGAAAGAGAATTTTGAAGGCAGACATATTTCATTTTATGATAAGGGAGCAGCGGAAATGGAACGTCAGCTCGCACTGCTTCCAGAACTGTTAAGCGAGTATAAAGCCTACAAAGGCAATATCGTTCATGCTTACGATTACTGGATTCAAGCCAAGCCCTAAATAGGCGGGTTATAAGGAAATGTTTTGTCTCGGGACTTCACATAGGGTGAGGTTCCGGGCTTTTTTTTATGGCAAAATGTGAAATTGTGTCACCGAATGGGCGTCTGCACAATACGATATACGGTGATGCAGAGGTTCAACAAGGGAGGAAACAGGATATGGCTGTTATTAAAGCCAACACGGAAGACGTCAGGCTGCTCGCAAGGCTGATGAGGGCCGAAGCTGAAGGTGACGGCGTACAAGGCATGCTGCTTGTAGGCAATGTAGGTGTAAACCGGGTGCTGGGTGATTGCTTGGATTTCGGTGATATTCGGGACATTAATCGAATGGTATTTCAGAATCCGGGTGGCTTCGAGTCCACGCAAAAAGGGTACTTCTACCAACGGGCAAGACAATCGGAAATACGCCTGGCACAGCGTGTCATTAATGGCGAACGCTTCTGGCCAGCCAGCAACTCTCTGTGGTTTTTCCGTCCTGTGGGAGAATGTCCACCAACCTGGTATGACCAGCAAAATACAGGCCGCTTCAAGGCGCATTGTTTCTTCAGTCCGACAGGCGAAGACTGTCCGAGTGTATTTTAAATTTTGGGAGGAATCAGAATGATTAACCAGCCTTATCAACCGACACAAGTTATGGGCCAGCAGGCCAATTCGCAAGTTATGGGCCAACAGGCCAATTCGCAAGTGCAAGGAACGTCTTATAAAATCGGTAACGGTATGCCCATGATGTCGCCAACACCAGGCATGGTCTCACCTAGCTCCACAGGCGGCGTACCTCCGCTCGTATCCAGCGGTGCCCCAATGACTCCAACGGGTGGTGTAGTAACAACAACTGCGCCGCAGTTTGAACAGTCCTATATCGAAAATATCCTGCGGCTCAACCTGGGCAAATGTGGAACATTCTACATGACTTACGAAGGTAACAAAGAGTGGAACGCCCGTATTTTCCAAGGCATACTGGAAGCAGCTGGTCGTGACCATATCATTATCAGTGACCCAAACAATGGAAAACGGATTATACTTTTGATGGTCAATTTCGACTACGCTACATTCGATGAGCCGTTGTTGTACCAATATCCAGGTGTGATCGGGAACTATCCGCAACAACCAAGCAGACGCTAAGCTGCAGCGAAAAACAAAACATAATATAACATGACCCTACACAGGCTGTCTTGAATGTGGATGTTATTCCGCAAACGGGACGGCTTTTCCTATATTATGATATAGAACATAAATTTAAATAAAATAAAAACACAGTCGAAAGTAACCTTTTTCTCAGATCAGGGCACTTAAAGATAAATACATCATGCAGCAAGTACACAGGAAGGAGCAAACACATTGAAGAACTGGATCGATGGAGCAATTCGGGGGAAAGCCGAGGCTTACGAACAGCTGATGACGCAATTTCGCGGAATGGCACTGGCTGTCGCCTATCAAAAATTAGAGGACATGTTCCTGGCCGAAGATGCCGTTCAAGAGGCGTTCACAGAGGCCTTTGCCAATCTGTCCAAGCTGGACAATCCGGATGCTTTTCCCGGGTGGTTCAAAGTCATTGTGGAGAGACAGTGTTATCGTCAGCTCAGGCGTAAACAACATGCCACTGTTCCTGTTATGGAAATTCAGGATCTATTCCAGGAAGAGGATCAGGCTCATAATCCTGAAGAGCAGGCTTTGAAAGGAGAGGTACAACGTCTCCTGCGAGAATCAATTTCGATTTTGCCATCTTCCATGCAGCTTGCGGTTGAACTGTTTTACTTTCAAGGCTATTCACTCAAGGAAATGTCAGAATACCTCGGGGTCAACGTTCCGGCGCTTAAAAAACGGCTGTATGATGCCAGGTCCAGGCTCAGACGTTCACTGCCTGTGGCGGATGTAATTTCAGTATTTAGTGATCTATATGAAGGAGGAAAAGGGATGCTTCACATTATGAATGGTGACCATGCGGCAGATCGATTAAGACAAAGCGGGATTAAAGGTGAGATTCTGGTCTGGCGAGAGCTCTATACATTTGGACCGTTAACGAGAGAAATGGGGAATGAGAAGGCACGAAGTGAACGTGCACAGTATTTGGAGCAGCACTTGGGTATACCACAGACTGAATATTTGAAAATTAAGGAACTTGAGCAAACGTTACAATCATTCCATCAATACAAAGAGATCGTTCTGTGGTTTGAGTACGATCTCTACGATCAGGCGATGCTATCGTACTTGCTTCACTATTTCAAGGAACTGGATCTACGGGATACGAAGCTGAATCTGTTATGTATCGATGCCTATCCGGATATTGAACATTTTCGGGGCCTGGGGCAACTCACACCATCACAGATCGGACGTTTATCAGGTACCTGGCACGTGATGGGGGCAGAGGAAATCCAGGCTGGTAGCGAGTTTTGGACAGCGTATGCATCATCTGACATTCAGGATCACAAGGATTACTTGCTGAAAAACACATTGGTGCTCCCTTTTGCACATGCTGCATTCAAGGCCCACCTGTCCCGTCTGCCTTCTGTATCGAACGGATTGGGCACAATTGAGCAATCCACACTGGAGGCCGTGAGAGAGGGCGTGAACAGCCCTTATCCATTGTTCAAGCATGTTGGAGACCAACTGCATATTCTGGGAATGGGTGATCTGGAGTACTGGGCTCATCTGAAGAGAATGACGGAGGAACCTCATGCTTTACTTCAATTAAGCGGTGTACAAGCCTTTCCTGATTTTCAGCAGCAGCATGACGATTTCCGTCACAGTGTCTTGTCTCTGACCGATCTGGGTGTTCAGGTGCTGAATGGAGAAGCAGATTGGACACTATTAAGAAATGATAAGTCCTGGATTGGTGGTCTTCAAATTGGTGAAGGCAATGACACGCCTTGGCGCTGGGACACCGTTAATGAGACCGTAGTCATCCTGTAGAGTTAGAAGCAGAATAAAAGCAACAGAAGCCGTAGAGCTGCGGATAGGCGTGCTATCCAATTCTCATCCATATCGTCATGAAAAAAGAGTATCCTCCCGCCATGCCTGAACATGAGCGAGGATACTCTTTGTTTGTTCAACCTTTTTTCACTTGGATGCATCCAACTTCAATGCGGTTACCATCTTGCGGAATACATCCGTATTATCGAGATAACCGGTGAACAAGCGAGCCCCGGGTCCCGAGGCATTAATTGGCACATCATCGAATGTGTGGACTTCCTGGCCTTCATCATGAGGCAGGTTACCTGTATAGTGGACACCGTCCGGGTCTTTATCCGGGTTGGCGATATACCATGTTTTGTCCTTCACGTTAGGGTCCTGAATAGTAGGACTAATTGGCACCGGATTGGCAAGATAATCCTCATTGTTGTCCGGCATATTGCCCCAGCCTACAGCAATTTTCCATTCGGAGTCCGGGTTGTCCGGGAAGCCATCACCGTCTTCATCCACATACGTCGGAAATTTGGAATCCGCATATGTGCCGATCAATTCACGGAGTTCGTCGCCAGATTTTCCTTTGGCGGCTTCCGTGTTATACGTTCCGTTAAGCGTAAGGGAATGACCGTGGTCTGATGTAACGATAATGAGCGTGTCCGGATGTTCCTTTGCGTAGGTCTTAACACGACCGACCGTTTGATCGAATTCAATCGCATCCCATATCGAGCGTTCAAAATCCATGGTGTGAGCCTGTTTATCAATGGATGCTCCTTCGACCATCAGGAAAAATCCGTTTTTATTCTGCTCCAGCACCTGAAGGGCGGTGTCGGTCATTTCCATCAACGTTGGCTGATCCGTATCCTTGCCCACAATCTCTGCGTTGTTAGGCTGAGTATATTCCCGGTCATAATATACGTTCATGTTGCCTTTGCGGAATAAGCCAAGCAATGATTTGGTAGAGCCAGACTTGTCCAGATTCGTTGCATCTGTAACGTAGGTATATCCTTCCTTTTTGAACTCCTCCACAATATTACGTCCATCTTTGCGTTTTCCACCATCATTCGCTGGAAGGAACCATTCCAGTCCACCACCCAGAATAACATCCGGTCGGTTGGCTTCATTCAGATACATGCTGGCGATTGCTTCTTGTTCCCCGCGCTTACGCGTATGTACGGCCATCGCTGCCGGTGTGGCATCTGTTACATCCGCTGTCGTTACAAGGCCGGTAGCCATGCCGCGTGTCCGTTTGACCAACTCAACGATGTTTTCCACCTTTGGATCGTCAAAAGGATCTGGCGTATTGTCCGGGTAGACACCCTCGGCATTTACAGCCGTTTTGTGACCGGTTGCATAAGCGGAAGCACTATTGGCCGAATCGGTGACGATGGAATCCATACCTGACGTGGTGACCATACCCATGGACTCCATTTGTTCCATCTCCAGCCAGCCATTGAATTTACCTTCATGAATGCCCTTGGATACCACGCGAGCAGCGGTGCGAATATTCGCGCTCATGCCATCACCGATCATCAGAACGACATTTTTGGCCTGCTCACCGTTTGTCAGTGTGGCTGTGTCTTTGGAAGGATCGAACACTTGGTATACGACCCGTGAATATGTACGCTTGCCTGTAGCAGTCGTTTCGGCGGTTACCACAATGGAATCGCTCTCATGAAAGGTAACATCCCGAATAGTGTACTCTGTGCTCAGATCGTTACTGCTTGTCCATGTACCGGATTTACCGAAGTATTTGTCTGGTGACAAACCATTAATCTGGATTTTGATATCTCCGGATTTCAGCTTGGCCCCATTCAATTCAACCCGGAAATCCAGCTTTTGTCCTGCCAGAATCTGAGCACGGTCAATAGGAAGAATGGTAAATGCGGCAGGTGCCGTCTGTTGCTGCGTGGAGAGGGGTTCCGCATGGACTTGCCAAGGCACTGCTGTAATTGCGACAGCTGCACTAAGCAGCAACGCGTTCCATTTCATTGCATGATTAATTTTCAATGTGCATACCTCCGAAATCAAATTGTTGTTCTAATTGGAAGTATATAGCTGATTTATCATCTGAGCGTAAGAGAAAGGTTAAACCATAAGCAAGAACATGCATATATTTGTTAGTAAAACGTAAAAAAAACTGCGAATTCGGTACATTTGTTAACGAAATAGCCCGTAAGCTTCATTTCGTTGTCATAGGACACGGATTGACTGTGTAGTGTAGAATTATATAATAAAAGAAGCATATCCTTGTTATTCGACAGAAGAAGGTGGAGGTGAACGCATTGGGAAGTTGAAACTGCATATGAGCGGCAGAATGGCAAATATCCTACAATTTCGAAGGAGGTGGACCTATTTGCCGAAGAATGACGGCGAATAGGATGATAATTTGAGTGACCCCTTACCGAGTATATTAAATTTATTTTTAATTGCTTTGCTTGTATTGATGAATGGTTTCTTTGTCTCGGCAGAATTCGCGATGGTCAAAGTTCGTGGTAGCCGGATTGAAGCTTTGGTGGAAACAGGCAATAAAAACGCGATGTATGCTTCCAATATTGTACGCAACCTGGATGCTTACCTATCCGCTTGCCAATTGGGCATAACGCTTGCTTCACTAGGACTCGGGTGGCTGGGAGAGCCGGCGATTGCTCACCTGTTAGAGCCCATGTTAACTGCATTTGGAATGGGTCCGGTATACGTACACGGAATTTCCATTGTGATTGCTTTTGTTATTATTACAATTTTGCATATTGTACTCGGGGAACTTGCTCCCAAGACGATGGCAATCCGCAAATCAGAGACGATTACGTTATGGTCTGCGGCGCTGCTTACGTTCTTTTACAAATTAATGTATCCCTTTATCTGGGCATTGAATGGTATGGCGAACAGCCTGCTGAGAGTGTTTCGAATGGCACCGGCCTCGGAACATGACTCGGCGCATAGTGAAGATGAAATACGCATTCTCATGAAAGAAAGCAATAAGAGCGGTTTAATTGACAATACTGAATTGGCGCTTGTTGATAATATATTTGATTTTACGGCAACAACCGCCCGTGAAATTATGATTCCGCGGACGGAAATGATCTGTCTGAATGCCAATCAGTCCATGCTGGAAAACTTGGAAATCGCCAGTGAAAGCATGCGTACCCGTTATCCGGTATATAACGGTGACAAAGACCATATTATCGGTTTTATTCACATTAAAGACCTGATGCGGTCACAGCTTACAGATACCATCTCGGTGATTCGACCAATTCTAGCGGTACCCGATTCTACCCCGATCAGTGACCTGCTCAAGCGGATGCAGCGCAGCAAGACACAGATTGCCATCCTGATTGATGAGTACGGAGGAACCTCCGGCCTTGTGACGCTGGAAGATATCATGGAAGAGATTGTGGGCGAGATTCAGGACGAATTTGACCAAGAGCGTCCTTCCATTGAGAAAGTGGATGAGATGGAGTACTCCATTGACGGCCTTATGCTGATTGAAGAGGTTAGTGAGCGCTTTGGGCTGGATATGGACCGGGCGGATTATGATACGATTGGCGGCTGGTTATACTCCAGAGTAGAGGCCATCCCTCCAGAAGTGGGGCAGTCGGTAGAGTATGGCGGATATGTCTTTGTTATTCAAGAGACCGAGCATAAGCGGATTTCACGTGTGAATGTGATTAAGCTTGATCTGATGGTTGAAGGCGAAGGAGCCTGATCAAGGTATCATTTTTGGGTGACAGGAGATCCCGATCTATAGAGAAGCCGTGCGGTGAATGATTTCACTGTGCGGCTTTTGTTTTGCCCTTTAATCGTAGCATGCACGGCTGCAAACAGGGTATAATGGAACGACTTTGCAAGATAGGAGAGGTTAAGTTTGAGCTATCGCATTGAGGTTGGATTTACGCCTGTATTTGAATTCATGGCCAGCTTGCATACATATATTTGCCGGAAATCACATAAAAAAATGGATTTATCTATAGCCTGGGCGCAAGAAACAGAAGGGCAGCTAAGTTCGGAGCTTACTGACATTTTGCAAGATATGAAAGTGGATGATGATTGGAAATGGATGTATTTGCTTGTCTGTTTGAGAATGAAAGATGAGGAGCCGGAGGATTTTATTGAATGGTTCAGTAAGCAAACCGTGCCGGAGCTCCGTGACATTTTTGCCCGTTATAGTTTCCCGTATACGGATGATATCGCTGCTTTCCAGACTCGAATGACTTATGTATTAAAAGGGTGGAATGAGCAATATTTTCGTTTGCTTGATCCAACGATCATACATCAATTAAGGCAAGAGGTTCTAAGCCGTAAGGAGCAATTGCGACAAGCTCCTCAGGAGAATGTATTGGACGAGGCAACCAACGGTTTGATGTTTCGGGATATGAAGGGGCTAGAAACATTGCTGCTGGTGCCGCAATTTCATTTTCAGCCGCTAAATGTCATTCTGCATTTTGGGGATACCCTGTTGTGTCATTATTCCGCCAGATTGTATATGGGAGACGACGAGTATATCCCGACCCATCATTTGCGTGTGATTCGCAGTTTGGGAGAGAAAAATAGACTGAAAATCATGCGTTTTCTGCATCAGGGACCGCGTTCGTTCATAGAGATTGTTCGTCACTTGAAGCTCTCCAAAGGAATTACTCATGACCATCTTTCCAAGCTTCGTGGAGCTGGACTTGTCTATGCGCATTTTGAAGGAGAGAGCCTGGTTGAGTATTCACTTCGTCTTCATGCACTGGAACAAATTTTACCGAATGTCATGAATTATCTGGAGCAATAACGTTTATCAAAATGTGGTTTTTAGAAAAAAAAATCCCTCCGATACAGCCGTATGTTTGTTGTGGCCGAACTGAAATTTATTCAGGAAATCCGCGCAAAACATACGGCTATTTTATCGCTTTAAAGTGGATATTAATGGGTTTAATATAAATATTTTTTTGTGGTTCTCTATTTACAGAACCGAATACGATTCTTATAATAGGGCTTATCGAACTTATACCTTACTAATTTCATAGGAATTATATATATTCTGGATTATTTCGGGAATTAGGAATGGCTGAGCGAGAAAAATATGGATTATTTATGAGTTGGGGAGGATTTTATGAGAATGAAGGGTTTATCCGTGGCATCATTAATCATCAGTAGTACGATTGTGTTATCTGCATGTGCAGGAGGTGGGGGAGCAGAGACCACTTCTTCTGGAAGCGGAACAACGAATTCGGCCACACAAGCGACTCCAGTTGCAGCAGCACTGGATACACCATTTCAGGCGACGGATCTGAATCAATTACCTGAGACGGCAAAAAAGAGAACCGATACGATCATTGTGGGACTTACGGATCCCAGTGGGGCTTTCACACCATACTTCCATCAGAGCGGTTATGATGGCAACGTTGCTTCATTGCTTTTTGCTTCGCTTGTGACCGTAGATGAGAAAGGATTGCCGGTTCCCGATCTCGCTGAAAGCTGGGATGTGTCCGAGGATCAGCGTACATACACGTTTCATCTAAGAAAAGATTCCAAGTCCAGTGACGGTTCACCGCTCACAGCAGATGATGTCGCTTTTACATGGACCATTCTGCATGACAAATCTTATGACGGGGGATTTGATATTTTCTCGACCAAGGTTAAAGGTGGCAAAGCGTATACGGAAGGAAAGGCAGATCACATTGAGGGTATTCAAGTCATTGATCCGGTAACGATCTCGGTCACACTGGAACAGCCTAACGCTACTGCTTTGCTTACATTGGGCTCTGAAGTGTTGTCCAAAGCCTACTACGGCAAAGATTATCAATTCGGGAAGCTCGAGTACATTAAAAATCTTCATGCAACACCTGTAGGCAATGGCCCTTACAAACTTGAAAAGTTCATCCCTGGTCAGGAAGTTCGATTCGTTGCTAATGAGTTCTACTACAAGGGAAAACCAAAGACCGAGCATTTCATATATAAAACATCGGAAGGAGATACCTGGCAGTTTATTGAGACCGGAGAGATCGACTTCACTTCGTTCACGGCTACCCAGGAAAATATTGATAAGCTGAAAAATATCCCATATCTTAACCTTCTGCCTTACACACCAAGTACATACGGATATTTACAGCTCAATCTGGAACATGAACAGCTTCAGGAAAAAGAGGTGCGGCAAGCCCTCACTTATGGCCTGGACCGTCAGTCCATCTATGTGGACGCTAACCAGGGCGCAGGTGCTGTTGCCAACATCCCGACTTCGCCTATCTCCTGGTCTTATACGGAAGAGGGCATTAATCCATACGCCTACGACCCGGACAAAGCCAATCAATTGCTGGATGATGCAGGCTGGGCACCTGGAGCCGATGGTATCCGTGAGAAGAACGGGAAGAAGCTGTCCCTTCATTTCCTCGGAACCAAAAGTCCGGCCACGGATATCTTCATAGCTGTAGCCAAAGAAAATTTCGAAGCGATTGGCGTGCAGTTCCAGCCTGAAGTGTTTGCCGATTTCAACTCGCTTGTCTCCAAAGTGGAGGGCGGCGATTATGATGTGGCTTCCTTCTCCACAGCGATGCTAACGGATCCTTCGGACGGAGTGCTGCAATTTGTGGATGGTGAGCTTAAAGGATACGACAATCCCAAAGTGAAAGAATTATATAACAAAGGTCTGGCTACGACAGACATAGAGGAACGCAAGGCAGTATACAAAGAGCTGTATCAGTTGCTCAATGATGAGCTGCCTGTCATCTTCACCAGTTACAAAAAGACAGTCTATGCCTATAACGGTCGGATCGATGGGCTCTCTGTCAGTCCATACCGCGGGATTGCAACCAGCTTGCCGGAATGGTCTCTGAAATAAGCGGTCGCATAGATTCAAAAACATAAATACCGAAATAAACAAACGTCCCTTGTGTTTGCGTTGTCGCAGATGCAGGGGATGCATTGATAAGGAGCCTGATATGAGCACTTACATTGTGAAACGGATGACATACATGGTTCTTATTTTGCTGGCCGCCTCCGTTCTGATTTTCAGCCTGTATGCCCTTACTCCTGGAGACTATATCTCCAGCAACATTAAGCTGAGTCCAGAACGCAAGGCCGAGCTCCGCGAATTGTATGGACTGGACAAACCAGTGATCGAACGGTATCTCATCTGGATGAAAAATGCTTTACACGGGGACTTCGGATATTCATTGGCACAACAGAAGCCCGTGCTCGCGCTGTTTAACGAGTATATCTGGAATTCATTCCTGCTGGCTGCGGTGACCACGTTTCTGACCTGGTTCATTGCGGTTATTATCGGCGTGATTGCTGCTTACAAGCAGTACTCGTGGTTTGATACTTTCGTGATGATAGGCATATTTGCTGCGATGTCCGTGCCATCTTTCTTTATCGGATTGTTTTTAATTAAGCTGTTGGCGGTCGACTTAAAATGGTTGCCTCCAGGCGGCATGATGACCACAGGAAGTAATGCCACCGGTCTGGCTTATGTCAAAGAGGTGATTCAGCACATGACCCTGCCTGTAATTGTCATGACCCTGCTTGGAGTAGGCTCGCTTACCCGTTACTTCCGCAGTAACATGATTGATGTTATCAAGCAGGATTATATTCGAACAGCACGAGCCAAAGGTTTAAAAGAAAGCAAAGTGTTATACACCCATGCTTTGCGCAATGCTCTTTTGCCTGCAATTACACTAATTGGATTCGAGCTGCCGTCCTTATTCGGCGGATCACTGATTATTGAGAAAATATTCAGCTGGCCCGGGATCGGTCAGTTATATATGCAGTCCTTCTCACTGCGGGATTATCCGCTGCTGATGGGCTTTACCATGTTTATCGCCATCCTGACCGTCATTGGAACGCTGCTGTCTGATGTGCTCTATCACATCGCAGATCCGCGGGTCCGTTTACAATAGGGGGCTATGAAAATGACAACCTCCTCATCGTCTGTAACGAGAAGTACAGCAGATACAGTCTTACCTTTACAGGTTCCTGCCAAGTCTTCTTTATGGAAATTGTCGATGCGAAGACTACTCAAAAACAAGCTGGCTGTTGGCGGACTCATCGTGGTTTTGCTGATGTTTGTGGCTTGTTTCATCGGACCGCTGTTCTCACCTTATACCGATAACAAGATTAATATGGCAGCGATGAAACAAGGACCAGGCATTCATCACTGGCTTGGTACGGATGCGCTTGGCAGGGATGTGCTGACCCGTGTGCTGATGGCTGGTCGTATCTCGCTCACCGTTGGTCTGGCCTCCATGGTTCTATCGGTATTTATCGGTTCCTTGCTTGGAGCCATCGCCGGATATTATCGCGGCATTGTAGATCAGGTCATTATGCGGATTGCCGACTTGCTGCTAACGATTCCCGGATTACCGCTGCTGTTCATTTTCGGCGCTTTGCTATCGGATTGGAAGGTTCCGCCGGATTCTCGAATGTATATCGTCATGTTGATGCTCAGCTTTGTCAACTGGCCCGGTATGGCACGAATGGTACGAGGTCAGATGTTAAGCTTGCGGGAACGGGAATTCATGCAGGCTGCTGTTGTTCTGGGCTTGCGTGACCGACGCAAACTATTTCATCATCTTTTGCCTAATATCGTACCTCTTCTCATCGTCATGGCTACCCTGAATATCGGAGGGTCCATTCTCAGCGAGTCGGTACTCAGCTTTTTTGGACTGGGTGTCATGCCGCCAACGCCTACATGGGGCAATATGATCGATGCAGCCAACAACATGATTGATTTTCAGCAGCATCCGTGGTTATGGATTCCGCCAGGGCTGTCCATTTTCGTAACCGTTATTGCGATTAACATTTTTGGTGATGGTCTTCGAGACGTATTAGATCCCAAACAGAAGAGAAGGTGAGCATTCCCCATGCAAAACATGATTGAAATTGAACAACTTGAAACTCATTTTTACTCGGAAGAGGGCAATGTTAAAGCGGTGGATGGTGTAAGTCTGAATGTGCGCGAAGGGGAGACGGTGTGTATTGTTGGTGAATCGGGCTGTGGCAAAAGTGTAACCGCCATGTCGATCATGGGACTGATCGAAGAACCGGCAGGCAAGGTGGTAGGCGGTGCAATCCGTTTTGGTGGACTGGATCTGCTCCGTGAAAGTAAATCCTCACTGCGTGCCATCCGGGGCAACGACATCTCAATGATTTTCCAGGAACCAATGTCCTCGCTGAATCCCGTACTTAAAATCGGTGAGCAACTGATGGAACCGCTGATTGTACACTTGAAAATGAGCAAAAAGCAGGCACGCGCCAGAGCAGTTGAGCTGATCGGCGAAGTGGGTATTTCACGCCCGGAACAGATTGCGAACAGCTATCCGCATGAGCTGAGTGGAGGCATGTTACAGCGCATTATGATTGCTATTGCCATCTCATGTAACCCAAAACTGTTAATCGCGGATGAACCAACCACCGCACTGGATGTGACCATTCAAGCACAGATACTGGATATGTTACAACATATTAAATCCCAGTCAGGAACCTCCATCCTGATGATTACGCATGACCTTGGAGTTGTAGCGGAAATGGCGGATTACGTCGTTGTGATGTATGCGGGCAAAGTGGTGGAAGAAGGGGAAGTTGTGCAATTGTTTGAGTCTCCCAAACATCCATATACCCAGGGATTGCTTCGCTCCAAGCCGATTATTAATCAAAGGCAGGATGAATTGTATTCTATACCCGGCCATGTACCTGATCCATTATCTTTGAAGCAATCATGCCATTTTGCTGATCGTTGTGAACACTGTATGTCAATATGCACTACGCAAATGCCGACGCTGAAACAGCTTGGACCCGGACAGAAAGCTGCATGCTGGCTGTATGAGGAGGCATTGAGCCATGTCTGAGCCCTTATTGGAAATTGAACATCTCAAAACCTATTTCCCGGTGCGCAAAGGTCTATTAAATCGCACAGTAGCTCATGTGAAAGCGGTCGACGATATCAGCATCACCATCCATGAAGGCGAGACATTTGGATTAGTCGGTGAATCCGGTAGTGGCAAGAGCACCGTTGGAAGAACGATCGTGCGTTTAACAGAGAAAACGGAGGGACAGATTCGATTTCAAGGTGTAGACTTGCACCAGTTGTCCATGCAGGAAGTGCGGAAGATCCGTCCGCAGCTTCAGCTTATTTTCCAGGACCCCTACAGTTCACTGAATCCACGCATACGCATTGGTGATGCGATCGGGGAGGCAGTACTGGATCACGGGTTAGCGACTGCAAGTGAGGTGCGTGATTTGGTCAAGGAGGTACTCGCAGCCTGTGGCTTGTCATCCTATCATATTGATCGCTTTCCCCATGAGTTCTCTGGAGGACAGCGCCAGCGGATTGGGATTGCCCGAGCCTTGATCTTAAATCCAAAACTGATTATCGCAGATGAACCGGTATCTGCACTGGACGTATCTATTCAGGCTCAGATTATTAACCTGTTCAGACGACTTCAGCAAGAGCGCGGCCTTGCTTACTTATTTATTTCGCATGATCTGAGTGTGGTGGAACATCTGTGTGACCGCATCGGAGTGATGTATCTGGGCTCGATGGTCGAGACGGCTTCCAGAGATGAATTGTTCGGCAATCCATTGCATCCGTATACGAAAGCCTTACTATCAGCTGTACCCGTACCAATTCCCAAATTGAAACGGGAACGAATCGTGCTCAAAGGTGATATTCCCAGCCCGGTGAATCCGCCAGCTGGCTGCAAGTTCCATACACGTTGTCCATGGGCAGAAGATGTTTGCAAGCAGCAAATTCCTGCGTATCGAAACGTGGGTGCCGATCACTTTGTAGCCTGTCATTTGGTCTGATTCATCGTTATCGTTATTTTGATGAGGGACCTAACAAATCGAGACGATTCACGTGAGAATCAATTCATATAGACGTTATCAAGTGGATACGGAATGGAATTATTTAGGTTTCATCCATTCTGGAAGTATTCACCCAAAGATGCAATTAAAGAACCAAAAGACGCTGCCAACATGAATGTCGGAGCGTCTTTTATTTTTTTTGAAACCTTCAAACCACTACATCCGTTTAATATTTACACAAAAACAAAATTTGGAAGTGAAGGGTGGATACATATGCGGAATTTGAGAATAACGTCCGTGCTAAAAGTCATGATTGTTGCAGCACTATCAGCACCTATGGTCCTTGCGATACCAACAACCACGGGGGTAGCTGTCGCCAGTCCAAGTATCAAACCTCACGCACTTACTCCACCACCACCGCCCTTGGAACCAAGTATTAATACACTGTCTTCTCCGAAATATATTTATCAGGCAGTGGGGACTATTACACCTGGAGGGGGGTTGACCGCGATTGTAAATACAACAACAACGACCTTCTCGGAAATGAAATCACTGCAAGTCGATTATCGACTTGAACGCTGGACAGGATCAGCATGGATACTCTATCAATCCGGTTTCAAGAAGAAAACCCAAACGCAATCCCTCAATGCCCAATCGAGCTGGACCGTTATAACCGGATATTACTATCGAGTCGTCAGTCTTCATACGGCAGATGATGGAGTCAAACCTGAGACGTCAACACATATTTCAAGCGACGTGTTATTTTAATTTATTTTTGGGTACTGCCCGGAAATTTTTGTTCTTGCAGGTCATTGGCAATAGCAGTCATTTCCTCTTCCGAGACGGTTCCGAATAAGCTCATGTTTACAGAACCCATCATCCATTGAAAGGTATTATAGGGGGGCCCGAGGTACATAAAAGCATCGCTGCCATCTGCCAATTTGACGATACTTGTTTCGCGAAGCATGGGCCCCTCAATGACCTGACCCGGCAAAACATAGGCATAATCAAACTGAATGATTTCTTCTTCACCATTTTTGCCTACACCAGTATAACGAACTCTCATGCGTTCAGATTCATAATAATTTTCCGGATTGACGGGATAGAGGGTGTCCAGCATAAGTTCATATTTGATCTTTGTAAACCGCTTCGGTATGGCTTTTGACAGCAGAAAGTCACCCTTAAATCCCGATCGTGCGATATCCTTTGTTACTATAATTGGTTCAAGCATGTGTGACTCCTCATAGAAGGGGAGCTTAATCTCTCCATCGTCTTCTTCAGGTGGTTCATCTGCACTGGAAAATGTGGGAGCTTCATTGATTCCCCGTTCAGGAGGCGGGGGGGTCTTGGCTGTAGATGGATCAGCACCCAACTGAGTTGTACGATCTTCGATAACAATGGATTTTACGCCATTACCCCACTCCTTAACTGATTGAACAAAGGGGGAAACAGCTTGTGTCCCGGAAGGCAGACTGAAGATGACGGCGCCGATGGTCACGGACGCAGCCACAATGACAGATAATCGTATGGTGCGCATTCTTTTCTTGCGTCCGCCAATTCGGGCGATTTCCTTTTGAACTTGGAGCCAGGATTGACGCATGGGTTCGGTGTTGGACACAGTCGGGGTGGCAGCTACAGCCTGATGGAAGGCTTCGTCAAAAGCCATATCAAACGCGGCATCGAAAAAATCGTCTTCCAGCTCTGAATCGAATGAATCAATATGCTTATCGGACTTGCCTTTGCTCAATACTTCCACCCCATTCCTTATGTAATTTCTTCTTGATACTTCCGCGGGCTCTGAACAAACGTTGCTTCACAATTTCTTCGGATGTATCAAGCAGCTCGGCCATTTCCCTATAGGAAAGACCTTCTTTCCAGCGCAGCTCTACGAGAACACGATATTCCGGTTTAAGCTGTTCCAGATAGAACTCGATGGATTCCTGCATCATTTGAGTTTCCACCGTGCTCTCCACGGAAGCTGCCGTCTGATTAATTGTCTCCATATCTATAAAAACACTATCCGTATCGAGTTGGTTACGGTTATTTTTATTTTTTCTCAGATAATTAATGGCGGTATTCCGTGTGACAACCTTCAGCCATGCTTTCAGTTTGACTTCGTTGTCGAAGATCGGTTTGTTTTTAATGATTTTGATAAAAGCTTCCTGGATGATATCTTCTGCTGCTGCACGTTCTTTGATGATGTAAACGATGAGACCATGAACCATATTATAGTATTCGTAGTACACTTCTTCTTGAAGCTGAGGGCCCAAATTATGGAAATCCGAGGCTAAGAGTAATTGGAGCCGATTGGCCATGATGTTCTCCTTTCTGGTGAACAATCCACAAACATTGGTATCATTTCATTTTACAACATTATATGGAAGCGATACAATGGGAGGTTAGTCCGACAGAAGCAGAAAAAATATACCAAAAACAGAGAAGAGGCTGCTCACTAACCAGTAAATCATGGTCAGAAGGGCAGCCTCTATGTGTTATCTAATAATCGTAGTAGAACAATATAAATGGCTTAGAAAGCCCAGTCGCCGTTCAGGAAGATGGCTTCACGCTCACCATTTGCTGTCATCCCGTAAATATTTGTTTCCGATGAACCCATCATGAAGTCCACGTGTGTAATGCTGGAGTTCATGCCGCGAGCTGCCAGCTCGTCAGTAGACATGGTCTTGCCGCCATCCATATTGAAGGCATAAGAGCTGCCGATCGCGAGGTGACATGAAGCATTTTCATCATACAGCGTTGTGTAATAGAGAATACCACTTTCCGAGATTGGAGAATGGAAGGGCACCAAAGCGACCTCGCCGAGATAATGCGAGCCTTCATCCATATTGATGAGTCTTTCTAGTGTATCCTGACCTTCTTCGGCGTGGAAATCAATGATGCGTCCATTCTCAAACGTAAGGGAGAAGCGATCAATGATGCTTCCGCCGTAACTAAGCGGTTTGGTGCTGGAAACTGTGCCGTTCACTCCATATTTGGCTGGCGCAGTGAACACTTCCTCTGTCGGAATGTTGGCCACAAAACGGGTACCTTGTTCGTTAATACTTCCCGCCTGCGCCCAAATGTGCCCTTCAGGAAGCTCAACGGTAAGGTCGGTCCCCGGTGAGACAAAATGCAGAGCTTTATATTTTTTACTGTTCAGGGCAACTGCTTTGTGCTCCAAACGTTCAATATGCTGCTCCCAAGCCGTAACAGGATCTTCCAGATCAGCTCTTACAGCGGCAAAAATGGCTTCCCAGAGCTGTTTCATCTGCTCGGCAGGGGGAAGATCAGGGAAGACCTTTGCGGCCCAATCCAGTGAAGGACAGGCCACTCCTGTCCAGCTCATTTTGTCGGCCTGCTGATACTGACGGTATTTGGACATGGCCTGACCATAGGTACGCTGGTGGGTGGAAATACGCTCCGGATCGATGCCTTTCAAGAGGTCGGGGCTGGATGACAAAACGGTCAAGAACGCAGCATTGTTCGCTGCCAGCTCCTCAAGTTCTGCGGCATGCCATTTGGGCGGGTCCTGGAACGAATCCTCGGGCGCCATTTCAAACCGCAGCCGATTGACTGTTTCGTCTCCATACTTGACGATGACTTTCTTCGCTCCTGCCTCGTAACCTTTGCGTACCAACAAACGCACGAATTCAGCTGTATCAATCATGGCGCTGATGACAAAGATTTGTCCGGGTTGAACATTAGCGCCTACTGTTACGGCCAGTTCAGCATAACGATCCAGTTTTTGTTCAAAACTCAACATATAAGGTTCCTCCATATCATGAATGACCCGCATACGCAGGAAAAGAGAGGAATGATCCTCTCTCTCAATTCACCGTTTATTTAATTGTACTGTTTAATTAAAAAGCCCAGTTGCCTTGCAGGAAGATTGGCTCTTCACTACCTTCAGAAGTGACACCGTGAATGTTCATTTCTCCTGATCCAATCATGAAATCCACATGAGTGAGACTGGAGTTCAAGCCATTCTTGATCAATTCCTCTTTGGACATCGTTTTGCCGCCTTCCAGACAGAAGGCATACGCATTACCGATCGCCAAGTGGTTGGATGCATTTTCATCAAAGAGGGTGTTGTAGAACAAAATATTCGTATCGGAAATCGGCGATTGATGTGGAACAAGAGCTACTTCGCCGAGATAATGCGCACCTTCATCCATTTCAATCAAGCTTTTCAGTGAATCGAGTCCCTGTTCAGCAGTATAATCAACAATCCGACCATTCTCGAAAGTGATGGAGAAGCCGTCGATCAGGTTGCCGCCATAACTCAGTGGCTTGGTGCTGCGAACTGTGCCGTTAACTCCGGTCTTCAGTGGAGCAGTGAACACTTCCTCGGTAGGCATATTGGCAACGAACACGTGTCCCTGCTCATTGATGCTGCCACCGGATACCCACAGATGTCCTTCTGGAAGCTCGATAGTCAGGTCTGTGCCAGGGGCAGTATAGTGAAGCCTTTTGTATTTCTTCTCGTTGAGCAGATCAGCACGGGAGTCGAGATTCAGCAAATGTGTTTTCCATTCCGCGACAGCATCCTGCTCACCAATGCGAACGGTTTTGAAGATAACATCCCACAATTTATCGATTTGCTGCTCAGCCGGAAGATCAGGGAATACTTTCGCTGCCCATTCAGGGGAAGGAACTGCCACAATGGACCAGCTGAATTTGTCCGCCATCTGATAGGAACGATACTTCTCCAATGCTTTACCGCGAACTTTCTGACTAGTCACGATCCGCTCCTGAGGAACACCCGCAAGCAGGTCCGGATTTTCTGCGATAACGTGCAGAATGGCGGCACCTTCTTCTACGAGTTCAGTCATTTCACCTGCAAACCATTTTGGTTCAATGGAGAAGGATTCCTCTGGTGCGAGATCATAGTGAAGACGTGTGATGACTTCATCACTCCAGTTTACTTTGACCAGCTTGGCACCTGTGCCATAAGCGGCTTTGACAATCAGGCGCACAAAATGTGCTGCCGAGATTGGTGCGTTCACGACGAGAGTCTGCCCGGGATGGACATTGACACCGACTTTGACAGCCAGTTCGGCATATTGTTGTAAATTCGTTTCGAAATTGTTCATGCTATTTTTTCCTCCCGTTTGGTATAATATCGTAGCTGTTTGTTATTATAGTCCTCATTACAGGTATGTAAGGAGTCAGTTTGGTTCCCTCATTGAATAAGGTATACGTTGCTACGATATATATTGTACAATTAACCAATAATAATTACCAAACAGGTTTACCATAAATTGTGGAGACCTGCAACAGATGAAAGTTTAAAGGAGAGAAACGATTGTGAATATTGAGATTATTCGTGCAGAGATGCGTCGTGAAGATGAGAAGAATTTTGTAGGGAATACGGTTTTTCGTGCAGAAGGCGAAAAGTCAGTTTATGAAATTACGTTTATGAGCAAGAACGGCAAGGATTGGGACTATAGTCTTCATTTCACTGAACAATCCGGTGATGAAGAGGAATTGCTGCGTATGGACGAGCTGTTGGAAAACGATGACGATATGTACAATCAGTTGCTTGATGCGGCACTGGAAGCATATCCGGCGTAACTGTCCGAGATATTGTTGTTCTATTATGGAATGTAGCTGATTATACTAGACGGTGTATGCCTGAAACAGGGTGTCCACCGTCTATTTTATTGGTATGAAGGAATAGATGCTCCAGAAAAAGGGAAGTCTACGACAGATGAATGGAACCAGAGAGACAATCCGCCTGAATGGGAGGTAACCGTGAATGGCATCTGACAATTTGATTACAGCAGGAATGACGGGACTTGAAGCAGTCAGGCACGATATCCTCAGTCTGCGTACACTATTCGTTAATGTTGTGTTCATCGGTGAGCCGGGAAGCAGGAACTGGGTGCTCGTGGACACTGGAATGGCAAGTTTCACGGATCAGATACTTCATGTGGCATCAGAGCGTTTTCCAGGTCCGCCGTCGGCGATTATTTTGACACATGGTCACTTTGATCACGTGGGGACCGTCATTGAACTGGAACAATTCTGGGGTGTTCCAGTGTATGCACATCCGCTGGAATTACCTTATTTAACAGGTGTAAAGGATTACCCTCCTGCCGATCCTTCCGTAGGTGGCGGTTTGATGGCACGATTGTCATTTGCATATCCCAATGAAGCTATTAATCTGGATGATCGGATATTCAGTCTGCCTGAAGACCATTCAATTCCAGGTGTCTCTGGATGGGAATGGCTGCATACACCCGGTCATACACCGGGGCATGTCTCGCTATTTCGGAAAGAAGACCGTATCCTGATTGCCGGAGACGCGATTGTCACCGTGAAGCAGGAGTCGCTCTGGAGTGTGCTGCTTCAGGACAAACAGTTGCACGGTCCACCCGCATATTTTACAACGGATTGGCAAGCAGCCCATCGATCGGTTCAGATTATTCGAAGACTGGAGCCATTAGTCGCCGTTACCGGGCACGGGCATTCCTTAACTGGCGAAATGCTGAAGGATTCGCTGGAGAGACTCGATCTGGATTTCGAACAGACCGCCGTACCGGATCACGGCAAATATGTGGATTAATAAAGCCGATGCCAGACATGACATTCCAGTATAATCTGGAGTGATTCCATTACAGCAGTATAAGCGGATGGAGACAGCGACGGAGCTTCGTAGCTGTCTTTTTTGTCATTCCATCATGAATTTGTTCTCTATCATAGATTGGTATTTTATGCGCGGTCATGATATAGTCGAGCCGTATAATATAACCTTAGTATGCAGGAGGTACATATAACGATGACACAGCAAAATGCAGCTTTCGAAGAACAATTTGGAGGTATACCTGCCGTCTGGCTTCGCTTTAATCAATTCGAAGCGGCTGTCCTTCCGAGCGTGGGTGCTAACCTTGTCGCGTTCCGTGATACTGAGCAAGGATTCAGGTATTTGCGTGAGCCAGACCTGGAACGTATGGACGAGTTTATGGCTGCACCTGCCGTATACGGAATTCCGATTCTTTCCCCACCCAATCGTTATGAGGATGGTCGCTTCCCCTGGAATGGTAAAGTCTATCAACTACCTATAAACGAACCGGCTACAGGCAACCATTTGCACGGATTCCTGCATAACGTCGAGTGGAAGGTGGAGGGCTATGGATCTGACGAGCTGGAGAGTTACGTTCTGCTTAGTCAGGAAGTGAAGGATGGACATGAGTTCTACAAATACTTGCCATTCACCTTCACTGTGACGCTCCGTTACTCACTGAGCAGCCTGGGACTTCAGCAGCAATTGAATGTCCGCAATAACGGAAAGGAACGTATGCCGAATTTGTTCGCATTCCATACAGCTATTAGCGTACCTTTTGCACCGGAAAGCCAGGCATCCGATTACACGGCCAAAGTAACAATTGGTCAGCGTCGTGAATTGAATGAACGTTCTTTGCCTACGGGACAATTTCAACCGCTTACACCGGAGGAAGAGCAATTAAAGGGTAAAGGCGTTAGTCCGTTTTTTGCAGCCATGGACAACCACTACACGGCAGAACCGCAGAATGGGCGTAACTATATGGAGCTTACCGATAATCGTACCGGTGACAAGCTGGTGTACGATGTAGGGACGTCCTACAAGCACTGGATGATCTGGAATAACAACATGGCTGGTGACTTCTTCTGCCCTGAGCCACAGATGAACCTGGTTAATGCTCCGAATGTACAAGGCATTCCTGCTGAAGAGATCGGTCTTATCGGTCTTGAGCCGGGTGAATTATTCGAACAAACCAGTCGTCTGTACCCAATCAAGCCGTAAAAATAAACGTTCGCACATTTTGCGGCACGCTTACAATTTTGTCGAAAAGGTGAAAATCAAGCAGACAATCATGTATAATATGACGAGATACACAGGCTTTGTTCATGAAGAGCATTTTGTGTAAATTCCAAAAACGACTTTGGAATTAACAGATGCAAGATGTGATGTAGAAAAGAATGTATACGTATTGTTGTAGAGACCCAAACCATCTTTTTGGAGGAGGACAAGCAAGTGGAATACCGCATTGAGAGAGATACGTTAGGTGAGATGAAAGTTCCAGCCGACAGGCTGTGGGGAGCTCAAACGCAGCGCAGCAAGGAGAATTTTCCGATTGGTCGCGAGCATATGCCGATGGAAGTGGTACGTGCCCTGGCCATTTTGAAAAAAAGCGCTGCTGCAAGTAACCATAAATTAGGTAAATTGTCAGCTGCCAAATCGGATGCTATTGCTTATGCAGCTGATGAAATTATTGCAGGACGGATTGATGATCATTTCCCGCTCGTGGTGTGGCAGACGGGTAGCGGAACGCAGTCCAACATGAACGTAAATGAAGTCATTGCCAATCTGGGCAATCAGCTGCTTGAACAGAAGGGCAAGGAAGAACGTCTGCATCCGAATGATGATGTGAACATGTCCCAGAGCTCTAATGATACATTCCCAACGGCTCTGCATGTTGCAGGCGTACTTGCTGTTGAAGATCAGCTTTTGCCGGCGATTGCGGTGCTGAAAGCCACTTTTGCAGACAAATCGGAAAAATTCAAAGACATTATCAAAATTGGACGTACCCATCTTCAGGATGCAACGCCAATTACACTCGGTCAGGAGATCAGCGGCTGGGAAGCGATGCTGGACAAGAGTGAACGCATGATTCGTGATAGTGTGAATTATATGAAAGAACTCGCTATTGGCGGTACTGCTGTGGGTACCGGAATTAATGCACATCCTGACTTTGGTGATTATACAGCCAGGGAAATTGGCAAGCATACCGGCAAGGATTTTGTATCAGCGCCAAACAAATTCCACGCGCTTACAAGTCATGATGAAGTGGTGTACGCTCACGGTGCAGTTAAAGCGCTTGCAGCTGACTTGATGAAAATTGCCAATGATGTTCGCTGGCTGGCTAGCGGCCCGCGCAGTGGTTTGGGAGAAATTCGCATTCCGGAGAACGAACCAGGCAGTTCCATTATGCCGGGTAAAGTGAATCCGACCCAGAGCGAAGCGATGACCATGGTGGTTACGCAAGTAATGGGGAATGATGCGGCGATTGGCTTCGCGGCAAGTCAGGGGAACTTTGAGTTGAATGTGTTCAAACCGGTTATTATCTATAACTTCCTGCAATCTGTTCAGCTTCTTGCTGATTCTATTGTGGCGTTCAACGATAAATGTGCGGTGGGCATTGAGCCTAACCTCGGTCAGATTGAACACAATCTGAATAATTCGCTTATGCTGGTTACTGCGCTTAATCCGCATATCGGTTATGAGAATGCAGCCAAAATTGCCAAGCTTGCACACAAGGAAGGACTGTCTCTGAAAGAAGCAACATTGCAGACAGGTCTGCTTACGGAAGAGCAATTCGATCAGTATGTTGATCCGGCGAAGATGATTGCCCCGAAAGCCTAATTCATCCTCATCTAGTGAACTTCATTCGAATAATCAAGCGACCTGCATCCGCAGGTCGTTTTTCTCGCTCGGAGGTTCTTGAACTAATGCTTGTCAGTATATACGTATACATATAAACTACATATGCAACTATTTTATTAATCGAGCGGAATTGTTTATTTCATTGGAGGTTTCTGCGTTGTCGAAAAAGAGAAGATTTACGATACGCTCCAAAATCGTTTTGGGCTATCTCGTGGTGGTGCTGTTATTTGGGGCTGTTTTAATGCTTCTGTCCGCCCAAATTAATGCCTCGCAGAAGGAAATTGATTTTATCACCCACCACGACCTGGAAGTGCATAACTTGACCAACGCAATTGAAAAAAATGTTCTGAATATGGAAACAGGACAACGGGGATTCATGCTTACTGGTGAAGAAAGTTATTTGGAGCCATACACGCAAGCAATGACCCAGTGGACCTCCAATTATGCTGAACTTTACGAGCTGATCAGCGATAACCCATCCCAGCAGATGAGTCTGGAAAACATCAAAATACATATTAACCGCTGGATTGATGTTGCCGGAGCAGCCTCGGTAGCGCTGAAAAAGCAAGGGAATCAGGAGAAAGTTGTTGAGTTTTTCCAGTCCGATCCAGGGAAAAGCGAAATTGATTTGTTGAGGTCTCAGTTCCAAACCTTCCGCAACACGGAAATGGGCCTGACAGAAATTCGGGTAAACGAGCTTGCAGAGCGAAGTTCCACACTGCTGACGATAATGTATACTTTATGGGCTGTCGTCGCCGGATTATCTGTTGCTGCAGCTCTGGTGATTTCGGGCAATATTGTGAAGACGCTGCGTGAAGTCAAACAAACCATCAGCGATATATCTCAAGGTGGCAATCTTACACAGCGTATTGTTGTACGAACACATGATGAAGTCGGTGATTTGGGTCAAGAAACGAATTTATTGCTGGATACAGTACAGGAACAGAATCGGCTTAAGGATCGTGTTGCGAGCATAGCTACACTCCTACAGAATCCAACAAGTCTGGAGGGACTGTCACGGTTGTTCCTCAACCAGGTCACGATTCTGCTGGAAGCTCCTTATGGCGTGTTATATGCGATGAAAGAGAATCGTCTCATTCGTGTGGCTGCCTATGCAGCAGATGGAGAGAAAGAGCGTTCCCTCGGTAAAGTATCCATTGCACCGGGTGAGGGATTAGTGGGGCAGAGTGCAATTGAGAAGCGAGTTTTGCAGATGAACGACTTGCCGCAAAATTATATTCGCATCTCTTCGGGACTTGGTGATGCTTCAGCTGCATCACTCACGGTAGCCCCAGTCGTATTTGAAGGTAAAACAATAGCTGTCATCGAACTGGCTTCTATGAAGCCGATCCAATCAACGGAGACTAAGCTGCTAACCGAACTAATTGAAATCTTCGGAGTATCGCTTCATTCCACCGTCACACGGATGGAATTACAGCATTTGTATGATGAGTCCCAGGTATTAAATGAAGAATTGCAGACACAATCGGAGAAGCTTCAAGCACAGACCGAAGAGATGATGTCTCAGACGGAAGAGTTACATATGCAGACAGAAGAACTGCACATGCTGAACGAGCGTTTGGAATTGCAAAAAGATGTGGCTGAGACCTCTGCCAGCGAGCTTGCAGAAGTAGCTGATCAGCTGCGGACAAGTTCTGGTTACAAGTCTGAGTTTCTGGCGAATATGTCACATGAACTGCGCACTCCGCTGAACAGTATGCTGATTCTGTCTGAGATTTTGGCTGAGAACAAGCATCAGCATTTAAATAGTGAAGAACAAAAATATGCTTCGGTGATCCATGCGTCAGGCAAGGATCTGCTCAACCTGATTAACGACATTCTCGATCTTTCCAAAGTGGAAGCCGGGGAGATGGAAGTTGATTTTGATGATGTCTATCTTGGGAGCCTGCCCGAAGCGATGAATCAATATTTCTTGAAAACGGCTGAGCAAAAAGGAATTGATTTCCGGATTCAGCTGCAAAGTCCTTTGCCAGAAACGATTGTTTCCGATGAGATGCGCTTACACCAGATTTTGCGAAATTTACTCTCCAATGCATTCAAGTTCACTAGTGAAGGTGAAGTCGCCTTAACGATCTCCAGAGTCGGTCTGCCCAACCCTGAAGAAAACGGGGTAGAGGCGGAAGTCATTGCCTTCTCGGTTAGTGATACCGGAATTGGCATTTCTGAAGACAAGCTGTTGCAGATCTTTGATGCGTTCAAGCAGGCAGATGGAGCCACAGCCCGAAAATACGGCGGAACCGGACTAGGACTGTCGATCTCTCAATCCCTTGCCAATCTGCTGGGTGGATCAATCTCGGCAACGAGCCGCGAGGGACAAGGAAGTGTCTTCACCCTATTCCTACCGCTTAGAAGAGAAGAGCCTGAGGTTATGCAGAACTCCAGATTATTCTTGAACGAGGTTGCTGTCACTGTTCCTGAAGTGCACAGCACGACAGGAGTGAACTCAACAAACGTCGAGATGCTGCTGACTCCACTGGAAAAATCGTTACTAAATGGGCGCCAAGTCCTGGTTGTCGATGATGATATTCGAAATGTATATGCCTTAGCGAATGCCCTTGAGCAATATGGGATGAATGTAATCACCGCACAGAATGGATACGAATGTCTGGAGATGCTGGATCGTGGGGAAGCAAAGCCTGATATTATCATGATGGACATCATGATGCCAGAGCTCGATGGTTATGAAACCACTCGCCAGATCCGGGAGAGATTAAATCTCAAGCAGCTCCCTATTATTGCTCTGACTGCCAAAGCCATGAAAGAGGATCGCGATAAATGTATCGCGGCAGGAGCCTCGGATTATCTTAGTAAACCGCTGAATATGAAAGAGGTACTGTCCCGGATGAAACTGTGGTTGAGTCATGAAACATTGGAAATCTGATCTTTCGTTTGGGAATTCAATATGTATCAACTCTAAAATAAAACCTATGCCAGTTGCGCAACGATTGCTGCAATGATGTCATGGGTTTTATTTTTTTTCTCATGTAAGCTATTCAATTGAAAATGATGTTATAATACTTAACAATAAACAAGGCGAATTTCAAAAATATGGGGACAAATCAAGAGTTTATCCTTTATTCATGTCCATTTCAAGGATTAAAACCGCTTTATGCGTTATATATATGGGAGGTAATGTCCATGCAGCTTACGGTTAAAGAGGCTTTACAGGTATACCCGTTGTCTGAGGCCAGACTGGTTGCAGGTGGGGAAGGGACTTCACGGATGATGAAATCCGTTAACGTCATGGACGCTCCAGATATAGCGGATTGGATTAAATCCGGAGAGCTGCTGTTCACAACCGCGTTCATTATGAAAGACAATGAGACCGATGCACTTCGTTTGATGCGCCGTCTGAATGAACGCGGTTGTGCCGGACTCGGCATTAAATTGGGACGTTTCTGGCAGTCCATTCCCCAAGGGATTATTGAAGAAGCGGACCGGCTGCGCTTACCGCTGCTCGAACTGCCGTTTCAGTTCACCTTTTCCGACCAGATGAATGCGTTATTCAAGGCTGAACATGAACGCAGCAATCGTTTATTGCATGAAGTGGTGCAGAAACAGAAAAAATTGATGCAGTTTGCACTGCAACAACAACAGCATCGGAATGTATTTGCCGAGCTTGCCACCGTACTGAATTACCCCCTTGCAGTTATTGGCTCCCGTGGACATGTGTTATATGGCAGTGAAGGCATTGCCGGAGACTCGGTAGTGCAGGGCTGGCCCTGGAAATCCGTCATGCACCGGGTGAAATGGAATCAGGGAAGCTGCCACCGGGTACCCATCAAGCAGAATGATGAAGAATACGGATTTTTGCTCGTCTTTACAGACTCGGCGCTGTCACTTAGAGCGGAAGAAGAACTGTTTCAGCAGGCTGCGGATGTCCTGGCATTCTATATGGATATGACCTATCGGGAGCACATTAACCCGACCGTTCAGGATGAGATGCGTACTTTGCTGAGCCAGTATCTGGATAACAAAATGACAGTAGATGAACTAACGAGACTTAGCGAGAATAAAGGTGTTCACCTGTTCCAGGGAACCTATCAATGCGTGTTGATCACGTTGGAACCGTCTGTTTTTGCAGAAGGGAAGCTGTTGAAGCAGATCCACCGTGAATTGCAGTACAATCCGCTTATGCAATTCACGGCCTCACAGCATTTTCAGATCGAAGATGGCATATTTTCCATTTACACCTGTCCAACGGGGCGAGACTACGGTGAGGAATTGTCAGCTTTCCTGCTGAGTCGATTCGGAGATGTGCTTGCTGCACAGGAAGCCAAGGGAGAATCCGCACCAAGATTCTGGATCAGTAAAATGAAGCATGAGCCGAAGTCGCTGCGTGAAGCCTATCAGGAATGTTTGGATACCCGCCAACTGGCTCGCCGTTTTGGAATGAAGGATCGGGCTCTCCAGTTCGAGATGCTGGAATTCGCCTATGTATTCCAACATGTACCGGATAACATCATGGAGAATTACTGCAATAAAGTACTTGAACCTTTACTGGCCAGGGATGGCGATCCCAATCAGGTGCTGATGAATACGTTGGAATCTTTTATCGAGAATGATGGACTCATTAACGAAGCTGCCAAGCAGCTGTTTGTGCATCGGAACACCGTCACCTATCGGATGGAGAAAGTCGGAAGTTTGCTGCAAATGGACTTTAAGAAGACCAATGATTTGCTGAAATTAAAACTGGTGTTCACCTTCCGCAAGTTTGTGCGGGACAAAACAGCAGCAAGACTTCAGGCGCAGCATCATTAATCTAAAGTTGGGCCATAGAAAAAGCATTGTGCAGCATAACAATGAAGTTGGCATGTCAGATAAAACCGTATTTCCCTTGAGGAAGTGCGGTTTTTTGGGTTTTTACTGCATTCAATGAATCAAATCCCGTGCATTGCAAACAAATCACATATCTGATGTTATGTTATATTACAAAATTGCGTAAATATTGTTGTCGCAATACAGAGGGACACTTAAAATGAAGAACAATAATCTACTGAAGACCGGAGGTTCTAACATGAGCGACTTCATTAAACTCGTTAACAGCTGGTCTATCACACAGTTCGTACATACGTTTGGCGGACTATTCGAAGAATCACCCTGGGTAGCGGAGCGTTCCTGGCCTTTACGGCCATTTGACTCTTTTGAACAAATGATGAATGTGATGAAGAACGTGGTTCAGACATCCGATGAAAAGATGAAGCTGCAGTTGCTTTGCAATCACCCGGATCTCGGGGCGCGAATCAGTATGAGCAGCAATTCCGTGCAAGAACAAGCTGGTGCAGGGCTTAATTCACTCTCGCCGGAGCAGTATAACGAACTTCGTAAGTTAAATAAAGAATATACAAGCCAATTCGGCTTTCCTTTTATATTAGCCGTGAAAGGCCATACGGCTCAGTCCATCCTGGAGTCCATGCGTAGGCGCAATCAGCGTGGCAGGCAGGAAGAATTCCAAACCGCTCTGAAAGAGGTATTCAAGATTGCTTCCATTCGATTGGAGCAGTGGTTGGTACAGATTGGTCATGAACATGAAAGTGAGTTTAAACCATCCGAAGTGAAGCAGCGGACGATGTATTACGGCAAAGGGGATGTATGGGTGTACCGTTCATACGCCAAGCCGTTGACGGGCATCCAGCCGATTCCGGAATCTCCATTTACCGGACGCAATAATATCCTGTTCGGTTTGAACATTAAAGTAGCCGTCCAAGGTGACGAATTTCTGCCTTCTTTTATAGAAGGAGATAATTCCCCTGTTGTTGCCACGGATTCAATGAAGAATTTCATTCTAGTACATGCTGCGGATTACACCGGAGCTACAGTGGAGGGCTTCCTCGCTTACGTCAGCCAACGTTTTCTGGAGACCTATCCACAGATGAGCAAAGTTCAGATGACAGCAGATCAGATCCCTTTTGAAGATGTGCCTGTTCGCAGAGAGGGAAGCCTTCGCGCAAGCGAGCTGGTATTCCGTTATTCCCAGAATGAACGAGCGACAGCTGCCATTGAAGCGCAGCGAAATGGAAGTCGGGTTGAGCTGAGCAATCATTTCAGTGGTGTTGCAGATATCAGACTGATTAAGGTCAAGGGCAGCGAATTTGCCGGTTTTGTCAAGGATGAATACACCACCTTACCAGAGACGTGGGACCGTCCGCTATTCATTTTCCTGAATATCAATTGGCGTTATGAAGATCCGAGAGATGGCATGGATGATCAGCGCGGGCGTTATGTAGCGGCAGAGCAGGTAAGAGATGTAGCTGCTGCAGTGTTCCATACGTGTCGTTCCGCATCCATTCAGCATCTGATTTATCAGATTGGATCAAGGCTCTTGCGTCGATTTGGACAGCTCAGTGAAGTATCATTCGAATCCAACAATCGGACATGGGAGACGGTGTTGGAGGAAGTAAAAGAAGGAGAGGGCAAAGTATTTACCGAGCCCAGACCACCTTATGGGTTCCAAGGCTTCTCGATGACAAGGGACGATCTGGGGAATGACATCGGTTTCTCTAAGAAAGAAGGGGAGGCATGATGTCAGTGGCTGGAGGACGGATTACTACGCATGTGCTGGATACTTCCAAGGGCGTTCCGGCTGCAGGCGTGCGGGTTGAACTGTATGTATTGCGCAGAGATGGTGAAAAAGAAACCAAAATAAAAGTAGCTGAATCGGTTACCAATGCCGATGGGCGTCTGAATGCGCCATTGCTGGACAGCGGCAGGCTTGAGCAGGCGGTGTATGAGCTTCAGTTCAACGTTGAGGATTATTATGCACAGCGATCTCTTGAGGAACTAGGGCAGGTGTTATGGACAGTTGTGCCGATTCGGTTTGCCGTATCCGATGCTGCAAGCCACTACCACATACCTTTATTGATTGCTCCAGGAGGTTACAGTACATACCGGGGAAGCTGAAATGCATGAATCCGGTTCTGATCAGGGAGGGCATCCATATGGCAAAAATAGATAGGATCATCCGGGGGGCCCGGGTTGTATTGAGAGATAACGTAGCAGAACTGGATATTGGGATTGCTGGTGAAAAAATAATCGCTTTGTCCCCACAGCTGGTGGGTGATGAAGATACGGAAATGATAGAAGCGGCTGGCCTTACTGTAATGCCAGGGGCAGTGGACATTCATGTTCATTTCAATGAGCCCGGACTCGCGAGTTGGGAGGGGTTCAAGTCGGGATCAGCATCGCTGGCTGCTGGCGGAATTACGACGTATGTTGATATGCCGCTCAATGGTGTCCCCCCAACAATTAGACCGGATGCGTGGGAGATGAAAATGAAAGCAGCCGACGGTCAATCCTATGTTGATTATGCGTTCTGGGGAGGACTTGTTCCCGGTAATCGGGCCGAGCTTGCTCCTTTGGCCCATATGGGAGCGGCTGGATTCAAGGCATTTATGTCCGAACCCGGCGGAGAAGGGGAAGATATCTTCACCAGAGCCGATGAGGACACACTCTTGAATGGCATGTACGAGATTGCAAAGCTAAACCGCGTGTTGGCGCTCCATGCCGAAGACGAAGCGATGGTTGCTGAACTTGCGACCAGAAGTATTGCAGCAGGACGCATCGGCCCAATGGATTACGTGCAATCTCGTCCAGCTGAAGCAGAAGTTCGAGCGGTAACCCGAGCGCTGCAATATGGAGAGCAGACCGGATGTGCACTGCATTTTGTTCATATCAGTACACGGGAAGCGCTTGATCTGATTGCAGAGGCGAAACGGCGCGGACAGGATGTAACTTCTGAAACATGCCCGCATTACCTAAGTCTGACTGATGAGGATGTTGTCCGGTTGGGTGCTGTAGCTAAGTGCGCGCCGCCATTGCGTAGTCAGGCTGAGCAAGATCAGTTATGGGATGCCCTTGCAGCGGGCCTGATAGATGTTATTGCTTCCGACCACTCACCCTGTCCTCCCTCGATGAAAAAATCTGATCATTTCTTCGAAATCTGGGGTGGAATCTCCGGGGCGCAAAGTACGCTGCTGCTTATGCTGGAGGAAGGACATCTTCGGCGAAATATAGCCCTTCCGTTGCTTGGAAGAGTTCTGGCTCTGCAACCTGCCAGAAGGCTTGGGCTGGATAGTAAAGGTGAAATCGCCATCGGCAAGGATGCGGATCTGGTACTGATTGATTGGGAGAAGACTACAACCCTGAATACGGATGACCTGCTCTACACCCATAAACAGAGTCCTTATGTGGGACGTACGTTTTCTTCCTGCATTGCAGATGTGTTCTGCCGGGGTGAGCGAGTATACAGTTCAAAAACAGGATTATCCGATCCACCTGTAGGACGGTTTGTCCGTGCTAACTCATCTGTTCCAGCTGGTATAGAAGGAACGGAGGGGGTATTATGACGGACTTTGAAATGCACACGCCGTCTGGTACGGAATGTCCCATCCAGCCTTTGCCGCTATTGGAGCAGGTGAAGATGCAAAGCATGCTGGACTGGTTGTCCGCATATGGCGCTGATTCCCAGGGAGGAGTTACACGTCTGTTGTACGACAAAGCATGGTGTGAAGCGCAGCATGCGCTTGCGGCAAAAATGCAGCAGAAAGGGTTGGCTCCCGAATTCGATCAATCTGGCAACCTGTATGGCACATTGAAGGGAACAGGTCCATTAACAGGAATGGAAGATGCGCCAATTGTTACAGGATCACATATCGATACTGTCGTACATGGCGGAAAGTATGATGGTGCTTATGGCGTAGCTGCGGGAGTTCTTGCACTGGAGTATCTGCAAAACCATTTCGGTGCCCCGAAACGAACACTTCAGGTGGTCTCGCTCTGTGAAGAAGAAGGCAGCCGATTTCCGTTTGCTTATTGGGGATCGCGAAGTATAACGGGCGTCTCCGTTCTGGAAGATGTCCATCATTTGAAGGATCAAGAGGGCATCACCTTTGCACAGGCGATGCGTGATGCAGGCTTTGGACCAGATAGTTGTTATAGAGCGGCTTCACACACGTACGGTGCCTTTATCGAACTTCACATCGAGCAAGGCCAAGTCCTTGAACGATTGGGCCACTCAATTGGTATTGTATCGGATATTGTAGGTCAGAAACGCTTTAGCATTACAGTAAGTGGTGAGGCCAATCATGCCGGAACTACACCAATGCTCTGGCGCAAGGATGCACTTGCAGGTGCAGCCGAGATGATTACAGCTGTAAGAAGTATCGCGCTGGAAGCAGGAGAACCGCTTGTAGCCACCGTGGGACGAGTAATCGCAGAACCGGGTGTCGGCAACGTTGTTGCTTCACGAGCTGTATTCTCACTGGATATCCGGCACATCAGGCAAGAGAGCATTGACCGATGCTGGCAGGATATGCTTCAGGCATTTAGCCGCATCGCAGCCGAGCAGCAGCTCGGACTGAACTGGGAAGAACACTTATCAGTCACACCTATTCCGATGAACGAACAGATGACTGCAGACATTCGCACTATCTGTGAAGTGGAGCAGCTGTCCTATATACACATGCCAAGCGGCGCAGGACATGATTCGCAGATCTTTCAGCCGGCTTGCCCAACAGCGATGGTCTTTGTGCCCAGCCAAGATGGCATTAGCCATAATCCCCTTGAATATACAGCTGAAGAGGACCTGATGAAAGGCTTTCGGGTCCTGGTGCAGCTGCTCTATAAATACGGTTACGGGAGTTGAGTGAAGATGTCCAACTATAAAGAATTGTCCCCTTCCTTGCGGACGATCATGACACCGGGGCCAGTTGAGGTCGACCCAAGAGTTCTGAGGGCATTATCCTTCCCGATCCTGGGGCAGTTTGATCCGGAGTTCACTTCCCTGATGAATGAGACGATGGCGATGCTGCGTGAACTATACATGACAGATAATGAGTGGTGTTATCCAGTAGATGGTACATCCCGCTCAGGGATTGAAGCCGTGCTGGTCAGTCTGATCCAGCCAGGGGACAAGGTGCTGGTCCCGATCTATGGACGCTTCGGGCATTTACTTGTGGAAATATCGGAACGTTGTGGTGCCGAAGTTATTTTTTTTGAAACAGAATGGGGAAAGGTATTTGATCCGGAAGAGGTAATGAAGGTGATCCATGTCCATAAGCCAAGTCTGGTCGCGATGGTTCATGGCGAGACATCAACCGGGCAAATGCAGCCTCTCGCTGAGATTGGCAAAGCCTGTCGTGAACTCGATATTTTACTTGTTGTAGATGCAGTTGCTACCATTGGCGGTACACCGGTCAAGACAGATGCATGGCATCTGGATGCGGTGATGGGCGGAACACAGAAGTGTCTGTCCGTTCCATCCGGGATGGCGCCTTTAACGTATAACAGTCGTGTGGAGAAGAAACTCATGAGCCGTAAAACGGTTGAGCGCGGACTGCGGGATGCAACTAGTGCTCGGGCTGAAGGTCGCACGATTGCCAGTAACTATTTTGACCTGAGCCAGTTGCAAGATTACTGGAGCTCAGCACGATTGAATCATCATACGGAAGCCACCTCCATGCTTTACGGACTTCACGAAGGATTGCGTATTCTGCTTCAGGAAGGGCTGGAGACCCGTTTCCAGAGACATCGGATCAATGAACGAGCGTTGGTTGCAGGGATTCAGGGAATGGGGCTCAAACTGTATGGGGATATGTCCAGTAAACTTCCGGTGGTCACTTGTATTGAAATTCCAGACAGTGTGGATGGAGAATCGGTACGCAGCATGCTTCTGAATGATTTTAGTATTGAGATAGCTAGTTCATTCGGACCGTTGAAGGGAAAAATCTGGCGTATTGGTACGATGGGATTCAGCTGCCAGCGGAAAAATGTACTGCATGTATTAGGTGCACTGGAAGCAGTGCTATTGCGTCATCGTCACGCCTTGCCGGCAGGGGATGCGGTACAGGCAGCGCTGGATGTATATGCCGGGAAGGAGGAGGCCTTATGCTGAATCAAATGCCGATAACCAGAGAGGTGATGGTCACCTCCCCGCATTATTTGGCGAGCGCGGTGGGCAGCTCAATCCTTCAGCAGGGAGGTAACGCTTATGATGCTGCTGTTGCTGTAAGTGCCGCATTGGGCGTAGTCTACCCGCACATGACAGGACTTGGCGGAGATGCGTTCTTTCTGATCCACGACGGAGCAAGTGGTGATATAACTGCCTACAACGGAAGCGGCCGTTCCGCAGCAGGCATTCATGCTGATACGTTCAAAGCGATGGGGATGAATACCATTCCTCAACGAGGCGTGCTCAGTGCCATTACCGTTCCGGGAATGGTGGATGCATGGTGGGAGGTCTGGTCATGCTACGGGAAGTTGAAGTGGGAGCAGCTGCTT
The DNA here is from genome assembly GCF_030226665.1 of Paenibacillus sp. UMB7766-LJ446. Classification (NCBI taxonomy): domain Bacteria; kingdom Bacillati; phylum Bacillota; class Bacilli; order Caryophanales; family Paenibacillaceae; genus Paenibacillus; species Paenibacillus sp. UMB7766-LJ446. The sequence goes on along the minus strand of NZ_JASOYM010000002.1, from coordinate 718,220 downwards.
GAACCAGCTGCGCAGTATGCGGAAAAGGGATGTCCTGTATCCCGGAATCTGCGCCTGTGGCTGGAGCGTGATGAGGATTTCATTATGGGGCATACGCCGCTTCGAGCGGTATTTGCCCCTTTTGGTACACTTTTGCAGGAAGGTGAACTACTCTTGCAGCCTGAGCTGGCCGCTTCCATTCGCCTGATTCAGGCAGGTGGACGCGATGTTTTTTATACCGGGGAATTGGCGGAGCAGCTAACTTCGGCTATACGTGAAGATGGCGGCATGCTTGCCCCAGCGGATTTCGCTGCTCACAAGGGAGAGTGGGTGAAGCCAATCACTACCGATTACCGTGGCTATCAAGTTCACCAGATGCCGCCCAATTCACAGGGCTTCTCGATGCTAATGATGTTGAATATGCTGGAACATATTGATCTATCTTCCGTGGCGCGCACGTCCCCCGAGTTTTATCACCTGATGGCTGAAGTGGTCAAAAAGGCTTTTCGTGACCGTGATCGTTATCTCACAGACCCGGAGTTCAGGGATATTCCGGTGAAGGATCTGTTATCCAAGGTTTATGGAGATGAATTGTGGAACGAGATTCAGTCCGCCCCCCCTGTGGCGCAGCCTTTTCTGTCCAAAACGATGGGCCAGGATACGGCATATGCGGCGATTGTGGACAATGAAGGCAATGCTGTTTCGTTTATTCAAAGCCTGTATTTTGATTTTGGGGCTGCCTATGTGCCTGGGGATACTGGGGTGATTATGCAGAACCGGGGGTCCTTTTTCTCGCTTGATCCAAAGGATGCCAATGTGCTGGAGCCGAATAAACGCTCTTTTCACACGCTAATGCCTGGTCTTGTCACACGTAATGGAAAGCCTTATATGCTTGTTGGCACACAAGGCGGAGAGGGCCAGCCTCAGACACAGTTATCGGTTCTTACGGGCGTGTTGGATTATGGCCTGACCATTCAGGAAGCGATCGCTCTCCCACGTTGGGTGTACGGACGCACCTGGGGCGAGGAAGGCGACACGATGCGAGTGGAGAACCGCTATCATGACGACGTATGTATCACCTTGGCTCAATGGGGGCATAACGTCGAATCCAGAGTACCGTGGGATGGGATCATGGGACAGTCGCAGGGCATCGTCATCCGTGAAGACGGCATGATCAGCGGCGCAGCAGACCCCAGGGGAGATGGAATGGCTATCGGCTGGTAACGTTCCTGAGGGAGTGTGAACAGAAACTTCAATGTGCGGATCGTAAAAATAATAAAATGTACGCAGATAGATACGGATAGGGGAGATTATCATGGGAACAATCCTGCTGAAAGGCGCTCAGCTCGTCACAATGAATGCAGAAGAGGATGTATTTACGGGAGATCTGCTGATTGAGGACAACAAAATTAAAGAGATCGCAGAGCATATTGATGTTCAGGCAGATCAGGTCATTGATGCTCAGGGCAAAGTGCTGCTGCCAGGATTTATCCAGACGCATATTCATCTATGTCAGACCTTGTTCCGCGGACGTGCGGACGATCTGGAGCTGATGGATTGGCTGCGTCAACGCATCTGGCCGCTTGAGGCAGCGCATGATGAGGAATCTGTCTATTACTCTGCGATGCTCGGCTTGGGTGAATTGATCTCCAGCGGTACAACGACCATTCTGGATATGGAGACGGTGCATCATACCGATTCGGCTTTTCAGGCGATGGCACAGAGCGGCATTCGGGTGATTTCCGGCAAAGTGATGATGGATCACGGGGATGAAGTTCCTGAACCGCTGCGAGAAAATACAGCTACTTCGCTGCAGCAGAGTGTGGACTTGCTGGAGAAATGGAACGGATTCGGTGGTGGCCGCATTCAGTATGCATTTTGTCCACGCTTCGTCGTCTCGTGCACCGAGGAATTATTGGTTGAGGTACGTGACCTGTCGAATAAATACCATGTGAAAGTGCACACCCATGCCTCCGAAAACCGTGGCGAGATCGAACTGGTTGAACACGAACGCGGCATGCGCAACATCATCTATCTGGATCATATTGGCTTGGCTACCCCTAGACTGGTGCTTGCACACTGTGTGTGGCTTAGTGAGGAAGAGAAGGAGATTATTCGCAAACGCGGCGTGAAAGTCACCCACTGTCCTGGGTCAAATATGAAACTTTCCTCGGGTATAGCAGATATTCCTGATCTGCTGAATCGCCAGATTGCGGTAGGAATAGGTGCCGATGGTGCGCCATGTAACAACAACCTCGATATGTTTCAGGAAATGCGCCTGACCGCGCTTATTTAAAAGATACCTCATGGCCCAACAGTGATGGATGCCCGGACGGTGCTGCGCATGGCTACAATGGGTGGAGCAGAAGTGCTCGGCATGTCCAAGGAGATCGGCAGTCTTGAAATAGGTAAAAAGGCAGATATGCTGCTGCTGGATTTGGATGATTTCCATACGTATCCTTCCTATGAGACCGATGTGTACTCCCGTGTAGTCTATTCCGCAACTCGCAGCTGTGTGGATACCGTTATTATTGATGGAAGCATCGTGCTCAAAAGCCGGAAGATTCAAACGATTGATCGTGGCATCGTGCTTCGTGAATCGGATAAAAGTATTGCAAGATTGATGAAACGCATCTAATTAAATCCCTGAAAGGATGGAGACATTCATGGAAATGCATGATCTGTGTGCAATTGCAGCGCGTGAACCGCGTTGTGTCCTAGCAACAGCGGTTAGGGTAGAAGGTCATGCTTACCGTAAGCAGGGAGTCTCTATGCTTTTAACCGAAGAAGGTGCGATGTATGGCAGCATCAGTCCGGGTTGTCTGGAGAGTGATCTGCAGGACAGGGTGCTCCGTGTGCTGGATTCGCAGCAGTTGGAATTCGTGGAGTATGATATGCGTCCCGAAGATGATCTGTCCTGGGGGGGAATGATAGGATGCGGCGGGTTAATTATAGTGCTTATAGAGCCGGTATGTGGTGAACTTAGGTCGATCTTGTCCCATATGCATACGTATTTTCAATCTGGATCAGTTGTGGAGCTAACCCGTTCATTCTACAATCATTATTCGCGGATTCGTTATGAGATAAAGCTCGCTGAGGATGCGGAACGCCAGACCGTATTACGCCATTCCTTGGTCGCTATTCATCCATCTGAATCTTCTATTGTTGCATCTGTTTCTGGAGAGAATGCGCCTCCGAGAGTGAGTTTATCAGAGGTTAATCGCTGGGGTATCCCACAACAGATCTCTGCCCAATTTGCACCCAAACCCCGTCTGATTATTATTGGAGCCGGAAACGATGTGATTCCTGTCGCCCGTCTGGGCAAATCAACAGGATTTCGTGTGGTGGTGGCTGATTGGAGAGAAAGCTTGTGTACTGCTGAACGGTTTCCGGATGTTGAGCTTGTCTGCGGTTTTCCTCATGAGGTTATGCCTGTACTGGATATCCAAATTGGGGATTATATCCTATTGATGAGTCATCAATTTCCGAGAGAACGGGAATTTCTTGAATTACTTGAGGGTCGGAGTTATGCCTATCTTGGCATTATGGGCTCCAGAACGCGGACAGCACGTTTGCTGAATGATCTCCCTCCACTAAAACATCTGCATTCACCTGTCGGCTTGACCATTGGTGCCGATGGGCCGGAAGAGATCGCGATCAGTATCGCAGCAGAACTTATTGCCTGTAAACGTGCGGCGGCGGCTGCAGAGCGTCGCAATGTACAGAGGGGGATTAGGCATGCGACTGACGGGCATCGTGCTAGCGGCGGGTAAGAGCAGCCGACTGGGGAGGGATAAACTGTCTATTGTCATGCCTGATGGAAGATGTTTGGCGGCATGGACCCTGGAAGCTGCCTTGAATTCCGATTTGGAGCAGGTCATCTGTGTGGTCAAACCTGAGGATTCATTGGCATGGATCCCTTCCGTATGGCTTCATGGGGCATCCTATGGCGGTACTCCAGGTACGGGGAAGAGGCTTCAGATTGCAATCTGTACAGATTATGCATACGGTATGGCTATGTCCCTTCACTGTGGCATTCTGTCTGCAATGGCATACAGACCAGAAGGTGTCATGATGATTTTGGCGGATCAACCGCTGTTACAGGCACAGGATATAAACAGGGTTGCTGAGGCGTTAACCGCCAACAAGCTGTGTGATTATGCAGCAGCTACGGATGGTGGTGGAGGCAAGCCTCCGGTTGCCTTTCGTGTGCATATGCTAGGGGCTCTTTTGTCGCTCAGTGGTGATGAGGGAGCACGAAAAATCATGCGTAATAGCAAATATGCGGGCAAGCATGTATCGTTATCTGATTTTAGCTTCTGGGATGCGGATACCGAACCAGAGCTGGAGCGCATTTTGGAGTATGTGAATGGGATAAAATGAATGGAGAATACAGCAGAAGGAGCGGTTCCTAGTGTGTTATTTCTTGCTGTAATGAGGTCAGCCAGACCATCTGGTTGGCCTCTTTATTATTTTTATCCGGTTAGTTATGAATTGGCTTGTGTTAGTTTTCGAGAGTAAACCATGCATCAGGCACAAATCAAACAATGGATTTATACATTTATCCAAAATGATGTAAAGATAATTGACCTTATGGTTGCAGTCCCATATGATTTGAAGAATTATTTGGATCATTCGGTCGTATCCAACACCCCGCGGATTCCAGGTAGAGAAGGGAGATGGAAGGATGGTTATGCCGGCATACGGGTCTGGAGCGCAGCCAACGGTTTGGCAGCCAATTAGTCTGGACGAACTTCAATCTTTAAAGAGTGAGCTGTCAGGAAAGTATTGTTTTGCAGCAGGAGCGACATTATTGCGTACTCAGTGGGAAAGCGGACTTATTCCTGTACCTGAGCACATGATTAGCCTAGCTCGTATTCCAGGTGTAAGCGGCGTATATGTGGATGGAGATGATCTGGTCATTGGAGCACTGACGCGATTGAATCAATGTGCTACAGACATTCATCTGCAACAACTGCCCTTAGTACAGTCTGCAATGAATGCCATAGCAGCTCCCTCTATTCGCAACTTGGCGACGATTGGCGGAAACATTGTATCCGGAGTGGGGGACGCCATCCCTGCACTCCTCGTATACGATGCACAGTTATACTGGATGTCGGACCATGGCATGGAGATGCACAGTCTTTCATCATGGTTGAATGGTGGCCGTGACGGTAGTCGCAACCCGAATGATGTGTTAATCGCCATTCATATTCCAATGAAAGGTATACCTTTCATTGATAGCATTAGTGAACCGATGTCTATAGCGCGTGAGATTTCATTTTACCGTAAGCTGGGTCGACGGGAGACCTTTACAGCATCACTGGTGACGATTGCATTTCACGGTGAAGTGGGCACAGATGGCCGCTGGAATAAGATCGCGATTGCTGCAGGTGGAGGTTCAGGCATGGCCATGCGGCTTCCCGAATCGGAAAAGCTGCTTCTTGGCAGCGAGGTTTCTATCATGCAGGCTCCAGCACTGGCTGCTGCAGTCGTGTCGGAATTTGTAACTTATCGTGATGCATTCGCTACAGAACAGTACCGTAAGCAGACAGCAGGTAATATGCTCGGTGCCGGACTCTGGGAAGCTCTTCGCTCATAGGAGAAAAACCAATTTGAAGAAGCGAAGCGTGAACCTAACCGCTTTCTGAAGAAAAAGGGGAGAGAGATCATGCTCTTGAATCGGGATAGTAGTGGAAAACGCTGGCATCTGCGGCCAGATGGGGTTGGCAAAGTGACAGGACAGCTTCAATATCTGACAGACATGACGCTGCCTGGTATGTTACACGGAAGGGTCCTTCGAAGCGCCTACCCCTATGCCCGCATATTGTCTATTGATATTACCGGAGCTGCGGCTATGGAGGGTGTATTTGCCGTACTTACCTCCAAAGATGTACCCGGCTTGAACCGTTTCGGCATTGCCACCCCGGATCAGCCTGTATTTTGCGAGAATGTTGTTCGTTATGTCGGAGATGCCATTGCCGCAGTTGCTGCGGATTCCCCGGAACGTGCAGCACTCGCTTTGGAGGCAATCCGGGTAGAGTATGAGGAATGGACTCCGCTGGACAGCCCGGAGGCTGCACTGGCACCTGGTGCACCAGAGCTCCATGAACATGGCCCCGGCAACGTACTGCACCGTACCGAAATCAAGCGTGGTTATGTGGATGAGGGCTTTGCTGCATGCGAACATATCGTGAGTGAGACGTATTATACCCCTCGCCAGATGCATGCTTATATGGAGACTGAAGGCGGGTTGTTTGTGCCTGATGAAAGTGGGAGACTTCATGTCTATGCAGCTACACAGCATGGTTACAAGGATAGAATGCAGCTTGCCCGAATCATCGGTTGTCCCGAAGAGGATATCCGGGTTGTCTCGTCTCCGATTGGCGGTTCCTTTGGTGGAAAAGATGAGCTGAATGTGCAGCCGTATGGTGCACTTCTTGCTTTACGAAGCGGACGTCCCGTGAAAATGCACAACTCCCGCAAAGAATCTGTACGTGCAGGCCTGAAACGCCATCCGATGAAAATTGAAATGCAGACAGGTATCAGCCGTGAAGGCATGATCCAGGCTCACCGGGTCCGGATTACCGCAGACACGGGGGCATATGCCACGCTGGGAGCACCTGTCCTGAATTTCTGCACAGAGCATTGTCTTGGACCTTATTCCATTCCCCATGTGGATGTGGAAGGTGTATCGGTGTATACAAATAATGGGGTGTCGGGAGAGTTTCGCGGATTTGGTGGTAATCAGGCGATCTTTGCAATGGAGGGGCAAATGGATCGACTCGCCGAGATTATGGATATGGACCCCTGGGAGTTTCGGAGACGCAACATGAGGGAAAAGACCGATCCTGGACCGTTGAATCAACGGATTCTGGTCACGGATGGACTGTCGCAAGTATGGGAGGCAATGGACCGTTCCGAGTTATGGCAGAAACATAAACATCCCACGGCAAATCTCGCTCTGCCTCCCTGGATCAAACGTGGTGTGGGTGCAGCCATCGCGATGCACGGGGCAGGCCTGGGTTATGGCATTCCCGATCCGGCGGGGGGCCGGCTGTCCCTGAATGCCGAAGGTAAGATTGAAGTGGCTTTTAGTTACGAAGAATTCGGTCAGGGACTCATTGCCACTCTTGAAATGATGCTTTGCGATCTGTTCCAGTGCTCCACATCCGATCTGAGCATCATCATTGGGGATACGGATCGAGTTCCGCATAGTGGTTCAAGTACCGCTTCGCGTTCAACAACGATGGCCTGGATGGCTCTTCAGCGATTACAGGGTCCTTTTCGTTCCAAAATTTTGTCGGTAGCCTCTACCTTGTCAGGAATTCCGGCTGACGAACTGATTACTGGAATAGGGGGTGTATGGCGCAAGGGACAGCTTCCTCCAGAACGTACAGCGAATGATACGACGATGGATACCAGAGTTGTTGTTTCTTACGTAGATCTGGCGAAGCATGGAGAAGCGGAAGAATGGACTTTTGATACTCATTTCGAATATCCGACCACGCCGGACAATGTTGTGGGCGGGCATTATCTATATACGTATGCGGCAGTAGCCGCAGAGGTGGAGGTAAACACGCTAACCGGGGAAGCCAAATTGCTGGATACCAAACATGTGGTGGCGGCTGGACCTGTCATCAATCCAATGGGATTCATCGGACAGATCGAAGGCGGGAGTGTAATGGCTCTGGGTTTTACATTGACCGAAGACGCCGTTATGCAGGATAGCCGCTATATGACAACCAATCTGGACACCTACCTGATTCCGACGATTCGGGATATTCACACGAATCTGGAGGTTGAGGCCATTGAAGATCTACCTGAGGGTGATCCGTTTGGACCGCGGGGGATTGGCGAGATCGGTTCGGTGGCGCTTGCTCCAGCCATAACTGCTGCAATTCATCAGGCTACAGGGGTATGGGTTAATCGTTTGCCTGTTCCGAGAGATCAATTGATTCAACCATTGGACGTACCACTTCGGGAAGGAGTGATTCCATCATGACTGAACCGTTGGACAATTTCTGGACAGCCGTTGTTAATGGGGAAGAGAAGCCATTGCAGATCGCCCAAACAACCCGCCTTGTGGATGTACTGCGCTCGCATTTGAATCTGACCGGAACAAAGGTTTCCTGCGAAGTAGGCCGCTGCGGTGCATGTATGGTGCTGATGGATGGAGAGCCGGTCAATTCGTGTCTCGTTATGGCTTATCAATGTGTTGGCAGTGAGATCATAACTATAGAAGGGTTACATGGTGAAAAAGAAGGCGAGCTGCATCCGATTCAACAGGCTTTTGTCGTGGAAGGCGGCTTCCAATGCGGGTATTGTACTCCCGGAATGGTGATTTCCACCAAGGCGCTCCTGGACCGCTATCCGCAGCCTAGTCAGGAACAGATTGAAGCGGGATTATGCGGCAATCTGTGCCGCTGCACCGGATATGGAGGAATACTTCGTGCGGTAAGAACTGCACGAGAAACCTGTTTATCAACATCCTTTTTAACAACGGAAGAGAAGAAAGTGAATGACCTGTAATTGAAAAACGGAATTAAAGAAGACCGGGCGAAGGAGGGCATATCTCCTCCTTCGCCCGGTCTTTATTGTTAACGATTAATATTTGATAATGTACCATCCGCCCCAAGTGGAATAATTAAGGCCATTTCCATAATTACGATCAGCTGTTTGAGGATTACGAACCGAATTGCCGCTGGCATCTCTAAAATCAATAGCAGTTAGTCCACGTTTATGTGACCAGCCACCATCAGCATCCTGTCTGTACCAATGATAATCATAGTTTGGTGCAATAACAAGTGCTACCTTATACTCTCTGTACCCCGGAACTTCACTATATGTAGAAGTTCGTAAGGATTTATTTAAATATGGCATGTCAAGCTTAGAAGCACTAATGATGCTCGAAGAAGTTAAACTTGTAAATACTTTTCCGGCCAGTTCACCTGGTTGTAATTTATGTCCAGAATACGTGGATGTGTTCAACATGATTTCAAAAAAATGTAATATGCGGTATTCATGTTTTGGTACAATGTTGAAGAAAGTAAGATATTTATTACAAATAATTCCAATATTTTTTTGTTTGAAGGAGGAACAATAATGGAAAAACTTATTCCTAGAAAACTCAGTTTAGTATTGTTGCTTTTGGTTGCGTTTTGTTCAGGATGTCAGGCAAATAATGATCATGAGGAGTCGGGTTCATCCATTCCCTTAAAAGAACTGAATACTCTGGCTGAGAAAGGAGACAGCCTGACATGGAATGATTTTGCAGCGTACCCTTATGAAGATGAAGGATCGGGATTATATATTCGAAAATACAACATAGAAGGCGGGCATCAATTGATGATTAGCGGTAAAAGTCTGGACGATAAGCCAGACCATATTTATGTGGTGAATAAAGGTGGGGAAAAAATTGACCTTTTAAAAGAAAATATCAAAAAATTGAATTTAAAATAACGTAATTATTATTATGTAAACTTATTATTTTCGATGACCTCCATAAGCTATATCTATATTGCTTGCTAACTATCTCTAAGGTGCGGATAGAGCAATGTGATGGCAGTAGGGGGACAAAGACTGTATCTGAATTTCAGTATCACAAGAATTTTTATAGACCAACTTACGCTCTGCGGGTTGGTCTTTGTTGTTCAATGAAATATCTTACGAAAAGAGTAGACACGGGCACAGTGAGGACTTGTCAGTCCATATGCTTTTCATTTGTCCATATGTTACTTATAATAAATGTCCAATGAAGATGGTGTAATTGATATTACATACAAGGAGGGGTGGTTCTTGAACAAATCAGATCGTATGCTGGCCATCGTACTTGAGCTGCAGCGTGGGAAGGTGCAACGTGCGGAAGATTTAGCCCTCTTGTTTGAAACTAGTGTCCGAACTATATATAGGGACATTCAGGCGTTATGTGAGGCAGGTGTCCCTATAGTGGGAGAACCAGGAGTAGGATATTCTCTTATGGAAGGATACTTTTTGCCTCCGGTCAGCTTGACCGCTGAAGAAGCGGTAACTCTTCTGATCGGACTTGATTTTGTTGAGCAGCGCTTCGATAGCTATTACAAGAGCACATCCCTCACATCCCGCTCCAAAATTGAGGCCATCCTGCCCGGCCCTCTTCGAGAAGAGGTTGGACAAATACGACAGGGTATCCGTCTACTTCGTTCAGCGGACAGTGATTCACGCGAGCGTGAAATCGAACATATGGGTGTCATCCGAACCGCAATGCAGCATAAGCTCAAAATCCGCTTTCATTATCATAAGCCTGGAACGGTTAATGAGAGCGTGCAAAAGACGGCTCGTATGTCTTCCCCTTACGGGATGCTTTGGATGCAAGGCTCATGGATGCTGATTGCCCGATGCGATTTGCGACAAGAGATTCGTCATTTTCGTATATCCCGCATGAGCGATCTGGAGATCAGCACTGATCCGTTCGAACTTCCTTCGGGTTTTGATATTCATAGCTACTCACCACCTGACAATCGTGATGTTCATGTCCGTGTATGGTTTCATGGTCGAATTGCAGACAGGGTGATTGAAGCAAACAATTTCTACATGGAGAAAGCAGATCTGCAATCCGATGGATTATATGCAGATTTTCGTGTAAGGCATCCAGAAGACGTTCTGCATTGGATACTTGGCTGGGGAGCGTCAGCTATGGTTTTGGAGCCCGAATCGTTGAGGATACGTATTCGCGAGGAAGCAAGTAATCTTCTTAAACACTACTGACATAACGCTGTCAGTAGTGTTTGTGTATGATCGGTTTATAACCGATTGAAGGAGCTGTTTATTTGTATGAATACGCCAAGAACAACGAACAAAGGTGAGATTCGACGTCATTTTGAGATGACGCTGGAACGTTATTTACAAGAACTGGATAAGATGAGTGATGCTCAGTTAAGGTACAAACCCAGTGATATGGAGTGGTCGGTCGGCCAGATGTACCAGCATTTAATTCAGTCTGCGATGAAAATGCATTTAGCCAATGTTCGAACTTGTATAAGTGCAGACGAGGACGCTGATAAGAAGAAAAATCAGGGCAAAACAGAAGCAGGCGAAGCTGTTTTTGCACAAGCGAGTTTTCCGCCGATCCGTATTCACGTTCCGGCTTCTCCGGAGTATACTCCGCTTCAACCGGATGGAAGAGAATCAATAATTCAAGGGTTGGTTGAGGTAAGGGATGAAATGCGGAAAATGGACTTGCTGCTGGAAGGAAAAACGTCGGAATGTACGCTGCCACATCCAAGATTCGGCGGTTTGAATGCAGACGAGTGGTTTATACTGGTCGAGATGCATTATCGTCATCATTTTTTGCAGCTTGAGCGTCTGAAGACGGCATGGGAAGAACGGGAGCAGAGGGATGAATGAACTGGAAAAACATAATTTGATGGTCACCAGTAAAGAAATAAAGCAAATTAATACGAGTGAACTGGCTTCTCAGTTAGAGGTCGAGGCGGAATCTGAAAAAGGAAACCGCTACTGGATCGGCGTTGTGTCAGCCTCTCATGTGGAGAAAGGCGTAGAGGGTGGCTTTGCTCAGCTCTGTCACGGCAAGGCAGCACCTCTGCGTAGAATGAATGCAGGCGACTGGCTGATCTATTATTCGCCTCGAACAAGCTTGCATGGGGGCAAAGTGCTTCAAGCATTTACCGCCATAGGACGTGTAGCAGACAATCAGGTGTACACCTACCGCATGTCGGATTCCTTTGTGCCATATCGGAGGAATATCCAGTATTATCCTTGTCAGCAGGTGAAGATCGCTGATCTGCTGGACCAACTGATCCTTACTCGGGGACAGGCACGTTGGGGATATCATTTTAGATATGGGCATTTGCAGATTCAAAGAGAGGATTTCCTGAAAATTGCAGTTGCCATGCTGGGGACTGAGATAGAAACCTGCTAGCCTGCAAAGTTTTGGCAAAAATTCAGATCATATGTGTGTACTGAATAAAAATGTAGAAAAAATTGACCTATTGAGGGAAAACATTAAAAATCGAAGTGATTATTTTACGTAGTAATTATTATGTAAACTTATTATTTTCGATGACCTCCATAAGCTGTATCTATATTGCTAGTCATGTCCAAAGGGAGTATAGAGCTGGATTTGGGTGGTTTTTCAGATCGAATCTTTGAAGAACATACCTTGCACATAACCTCATCAATATTGTTCCTATAGTAGTGCATCATGGCTGTAATGAGCCTATTAAAATCGTTTTCGATGAATGTGAGAACGTATAGTATTTTTCTCAGTAGATTCAGTTTATATATTATTAATACCTTGTTATCTGCATTAATTTGTTCGGATTTGCCTTTTTAGACTCTCAAGGCGATGAATATGGAGTTTCAAAAAATATAAGATGAATCGACCGCTTCAAACCAGTGTTATTGGTGGATTAGAACTGTAAAATAGCATGTTCAAAGGTGTTTAACTGTGTGCATTTATCGAGGAGAGAACGAATGGGTCGTTTTCCCAAAAGCGAGCTATTACGCCCGTTTTAGATCAATTTCATATGGATTTGCGATGGATTTAGTACCGCTTTCAATGTATGCTTTTGTAAACTGGAAAGGAAGTGGGAAAAATGGAACGCGAACTGGCGTTGGAAATTGTCCGAGTAACAGAATTGGCTGCGTTAGCTTCAGCTCCCTGGATGGGGAGGGGCGACAAGAATAGTGCAGATGAGGCAGCTACTTTGGCTATGCGCGCCATGTTCGATTCCGTGTCCATTCGCGGCACGGTGGTAATCGGTGAAGGAGAAATGGATGAAGCACCCATGTTGTATATCGGCGAGGAAGTCGGCAACGCTGAGGGACCCGAGGTTGATGTGGCTGTAGATCCTTTGGAAGGTACAGAGATTGTAGCCAAGGGCCTGAACAACGCTTTATCGGTTATTGCAGTGGCGGGAAAAGGCAACCTGCTCCACGCACCGGATATGTACATGGAGAAGCTGGCAGTTGGGCCGGCTCTAGTCGGCAAGGTCAGTATTGAAGACCCGGTTGAGGTGACATTGGAGAAAGCCGCAGAAGCATTGAACAAAAACATCTCAGATCTAACTGTTATGATTCTGGACCGTGTCCGGCATGAGAGCACGATCAAAACTTTACGAAAGGTTGGAGTGCGAATCAAGTTCCTTAGTGATGGTGACGTTGCTGGTGCGATGGCACCTGCGTTCCCGGAGGCGGGAATTGATCTGTATGTCGGATCAGGTGGAGCGCCGGAAGGCGTGCTTGCTGCAGCCGCACTGTCTTGCCTGGGTGGAGAGATTCAAGGTCGCCTGATGCCTGCCAACGCAGATGAATTCCAGCGCTGCTTGCAGATGGGGATCGACAATCCCTACAAAGTATTAACGATGCAGGATATGATCGGCACGGAGGATGTTATTTTTGCGGCAACGGGTGTAACCCCGGGTGAGATTTTAGGCGGTGTGCGTTACCTCGCAGATGACCGGGCTGAGACGGATTCCATCGTTATGCGTGCCAAAACTAAAACCATCCGTTTCATCCGTTCTCAGCATTTCCTTCCTAATAAAGAAGTGTTGCACAAAGTGCGGAAGCTTCAATCGACACCTGAACCTTCGGATCGCATTCAGAGTCATGTCACCATATTGGAACAGGCGGAGTTCAGTCAATCATCCGTTGGTAACGGTGTGACGACCTAAATTAAATTTGTTCTCGGCTGTTAATATGGGACAAGTTACAGGAGAATATAGTAAGAAAAGGATGGGGAATTTGTTTACACAAATCCTCATCTTTTTTTATGTTAAAAGCATTGACAACGGTTACAACACATGAGAAGATGTACGCGCGTACATAAATATCATATTTTATAGATTGCATCGGTTTTGCATGTGTTCAGGAAACATGAAGGAGGTGAGATCCATGGCATCCCGTAAAGAAGTTGCTGATCTTGCCGGTGTTTCGGAAGCTACAGTATCCCGAGTTCTTAATGGCGTTGGTCCTATTAAAGAAGAGACCCGTCGCAAGGTGCTCGAAGCTTCCGAGCAGTTGGGTTACGTGCCCAGTGCACTGGCCCGCAGCTTTGCGAGAAGTAAAAGCGGTAACCTTGGCGTGGTGTTGCCCTACGTTCCGAAGGCGCACTTGTTCTCGGCATATTTCTTCTCGGAAATGCTGAGCGGCATTGGGAGCAAAGCCAGGGACAGCGGCATGGACCTGCTGGTCATGTTCAGGACACCGGGTGAAGTGATGAATTATACGGATCTGTTCCGCCGTCAGAAAGTGGATGCCTGCATCATTCTCGGCGCGCGAGATGATCACGGGGAATTGGCAGCCATGCAGCAGCTTCAGCAGGAGGGGCATCCGTTCTGCGTAATGAATCAGCACTATGCAGGCGAATCATTCATGGAAGTGGATGCTGATCATGTGGAGGGCAGCAGGCTTGCAATACGCCACTTAACCGATCAGGGGTACCGGAATATTGCCTTTCTCAATGGTCCGGATAGTTATTCCAACAGTCAGGAGCGGCTTCAGGGCGTTCAGATCGGACTGAATGAGGCCGGAATGAATATAGATTCCAGCCTGCTGCTTGAGGGGAATTACGGCAGACGAAGCGGGGTGGAGGCAGCTGCCACCATTGCAGCCAGGCTTAACGAGATTGATGCTGTATTTGCTGCGAATGACCGGATGGCGATCGGTGTTATGCATGGTTTGCGCGAGCGCGGAATCAAGGTTCAGGATTTCCCCGCATTCGTGGGTTACGATGACTCCGATGCTGCGGAGATGGCGGTTCCACCGCTGAGCAGCGTCAGGGTTCCCTTTTATGAAATGGGAGAACTGGCTGCATCCAAGCTGATTCATGGATCATTGGGAGCAAGAGCTTCAACTGCCAGTCCTGAATTCGCCCCAGTAACTGCAAGGCAGTTGTTGCCTACGGAGCTGATTATCCGTGCATCTTCAATCCGCAATTAATACATTGCTATATAGAATGAACTAAACATTTACAAAACGGAGAGGACAGAAATAGCCTGAAGAAGCGGAGCGTTCGCCTGAAAGCTTTCTGAAAGAAAGCTGCTTCGGAAGAATACGCTTATCCCCGGATTTTCCCTTCTGAAAAGGATATCAAAAAATCTGGGGATAACAGCGATCGAAAGGTTGTTCTGTCATCGTAGTGACCAGTGTAAATATTCTTAGTTCAACCTGTATAGCTTTATCTCAAAGGAGGAAATGACCATGTCAAATCGTCTTCGTGTCGGAATGGTTGGATACAAATTTATGGGGAAAGCCCACAGCAATGCTTATCGTAGCCTGCCGATGTTTTTCCCGTCTGCCCCGTTGCAGCCCGAGATGTCGGTAATCTGTGGACGCAACGAGCAGGGAGTTCAGGAGGCTGCCAGCCAGTTTGGCTGGTCTGAAAGTGTAACGGATTGGCGTGAGTTGGTACGACGTGATGATATTGATCTGATCGATATTAATGCTCCAAGTGATGCTCATAAGGAAATCGCTCTGGAAGCCGCTCGTCAGGGTAAACATCTGTTCTGTGAAAAGCCGCTGGCTCTATCGCTCGCTGATTCACGTGAAATGCTCCAGGCTGCAGAAGAAGCTGGAGTTGCGCACATGGTTGGATTTAATTACCGCTTCTCTCCGGCTGTGCAATTGGCCAAAGAATTGGTGCAAAGCGGACGTCTGGGCAAAATCTATCATTTCCGCGCGTTTTTCCTTCAGGACTGGATTATGGACCCTTCGTTTCCGCTGGTATGGCGTCTGCAAAAGGAAGTGGCAGGTTCCGGCTCCCATGGCGATCTAGGCGCACACCTGATTGATCTGGCACGCTTCCTGGTTGGCGAATTCAAGGAAGTGATCGGGATGAGCGAAACGTTCATTAAGGAGCGGCCGCTTGCTTCGGAAATGACCGGACTTAGCGCCAAAGGCAGCTCGAACGCAGATGCTCCAAAGGGTGAGGTAACGGTCGATGATGCCACTTTGTTCCTCGCGCGGTTTGCAGATGGTGCGCTGGGCAGCTTCGAAGCTACACGCTTCGCAGCAGGTCACCGCAGTACTAACTCGTTTGAGATTAACGGCAGTCTGGGCAGTGTCCGGTTTGATTTTGAACGGATGAATGAACTGGAAGTGTATTTTACAAAGGACGAGGAAGATGTGCAGGGCTTCCGCCGTGTTCTGGCAACCGATCCGGCACACAAATATTCAGAGGCCTGGTGGCCTGCAGGTCATACGATTGGGTTCGAGCATACGTTTACGCATGAAATGCTGGAGCTGGTGACTGCAATCTCCGAAGGACGTCAGCCTGAGCCAAGTTTCCAAGATGGCGTTGCCTGTCAAGCGGTATTGGAAGCGGTCGAACGTTCCGTTACAGAGCGCCGCTGGGTATCGCTAGAAGAAATGTAAGTGTCCGACCACTGGAACTGTGAAGTGCACGTCATGTTGGCACTCATTTGAAATAAGAACTAGATATAAGCCTGGATGTTTTGGCCTGTGAGAGGTCTTAATTTTGTGCAAGGTCCGTTAGAATGACAATAACTTAACTTCTGGAAAGCGAGTGATCGGTGATGAGCAAAGCACTAATCGTATGGGGCGGCTGGGATGGACATGAACCGGAGCAGGTAGCAGCGATATTTGAACGCATTTTGAAGGAAGAACAATTCGAGGTCGAGGTTTCAGATACACTGAATGCTTATGCGGACGCTGACAAACTGTTGGGTCTGGATCTGATCGTTCCCCTGTGGACGATGGGGCAGATTGAACAGGAACTGGTCAATAACGTATCTGCGGCTGTTCAGAGCGGCGTGGGCCTTGCGGGTCTTCATGGCGGGATGTGTGATGCGTTCCGCAACAACGTCGACTGGCAGTTCATGACGGGGGGACAGTGGGTTGCGCATCCGGGGAACGACGGCGTGGAGTACACGGTAAACATGAAGCGTGGTTCCAGTCCGCTCTTGGATCATATTGAAGATTTCCAGGTGAAAAGTGAACAGTACTATCTGCATGTGGACCCTGCTGTGGAAGTACTGGCAACGACTCGTTTTCCAGTCGTTAACGGTCCTCATGCAGCAAATGGCCCGGTGGATATGCCTGTTGTTTGGACCAAACGCTGGGGCGCTGGCCGTGTATTCTACAACTCGCTCGGACACCATGCAGACATCGTGGAAATGAAGCAAGTTACTGAAATGATGCGCAGTGGTTTCAAATGGACTGCAGCAGGCAAAGCGCTCGCGCAAAGCCGCACAGATGCAGTCGCTGAGGTATACACAGGAATGGCAGATAACCAAAACAACTGATTTAATTCTAAATAGTATCCGTTGAGATAAATATATTGGCCCACATAACAGTGATCTGAGAATCATTCTGGAAGCGCTATATCAAGTGGAAAACGAGGGGAGCCCTGGCATGAAAACAATGAAAGTAGGCATTATAGGCTGTGGTAAAATCAGCGGTATTTATATGGAGAACTGTCATCGATTTGAGGTGCTTGATCTTGTTGCAGTTGCAGATCTTGACCGGAACAGGGCTGAGGAGCAGGCAGCTGCCTATAAAGTTCCTAACGTGTACACGGTAGATGAAATTTTGGCAGATCCCGAGATCGATCTGATCATTAATTTGACGATTCCTGCCGTTCATGCGGATGTATGCTTGCGAGCGCTCGAAGCAGGCAAACATGTCTACGTGGAAAAACCACTCGCTGTTACACGTGAAGAGGGTCAGGCAGTTCTGGAAACGGCCAAGCGCAAAGGTCTGCTCGTAGGCTGTGCGCCAGAGACGTTCTTCGGTTCGGGCATTCAGACTGCTCTCAAAGTGGTGGAGGATGGGGTCATCGGCAAACCTGTGGCAGCCACGGCATTCATGATGAGCCGTGGACATGAGCACTGGCATCCCGATCCGGAGTTCTATTATACAGCCGGTGGCGGGCCGATGTTTGATATGGGGCCTTATTACCTGACTGCGCTCGTACAGTTGCTTGGGCCAATCAAGTCGATTGCTGGCATGACAGGCAAAGCGATGGAACAGCGGACGATTACGAGTGAGAAAAAGAGAGGTCAAACCGTACCTGTCGAAATTCCAACACATGTAGCTGGATTACTGCAATTTGAACAGGGAGCGATTGGTACGCTGATCACGAGTTTTGACGTATTTGGCGGCAGTGTATTGCCACCGATTGAAGTATATGGCACCCATGGAACCCTCCAGGTTCCTGATCCAAATACATTCGGCGGTCCGGTTCGTTACCGTTTGCTGGGTGATGAGGAGTGGACTGAAGTTCCACTTCTGCCGGGATATCAGGAAAATACACGCGGTATCGGTGTCGCTGATATGGCTTATGCATTGAACAGCGGTCGCAATCACCGCGCGAGTGGAGAATTAGCCTATCATGTGCTCGAAGCCATGTGGGCGTTCCATGACTCTTCGGATGAACAGACTTTCTATAAAATGGACAGCACGTGTCAGCGCCCGGCTGCACTGCCTGCAAATCTGCCATTGTACACGCTCGATCAATAATCGATCAAGATAAAGCTATAGCCCTGACTCCCAATACGTGGGAAGCAGGGCTATTTTTCATTTTATGTTCAAGCATGATTAGGGTTCGAATCCAGCCTGGCTAATCCAGATTTCATGTTCCGCAAAATGAGCCTTCATTCGTTGAACTACAATTTTGTATGCTTCAGGGCTGTACCAATCTTCCTTGCCCACTTGCTGGTAGAGCGATTCCATGCCAAGTCTCCGTGTTCGCTTGCCCTCACTGCCATCCCCCATGAAATAATCGTCAATGCATACCCGCTGGACAAGCGGTCTCAGGACGGCGGCAAAGTGTTCGCTGCTGGGCAATACGGGTGCAATAGCAGCCTGTGTGGGGATACCGGCATCCCGAAGTTGTTCCAATGCACGCAATCTGCCTGCAATTGGTGGAGCTGCCGGACTGAACTTTTTGCGGATATCGTCCAGGTCCGTTTCCACGGTCATGCTTACACGCACACGGTCACCCAACTTTTGCAGCAGATCAATATCTCGAGTCACGAGTGGGCTTCGGGTTTGAACCAATATAAAATCGGGCGGTTGTTCAACCATAACTTCCAGCAAGGAACGCGTGATTTGCTCCTTATACTCAACAGGCTGATACGGATCAGTACTGGATGACATAAAGATCGTGACTTTACCTTTCGTTTTCGCACGTTTCATTTCTTTGACAAGTACACTGGCGGCTTCCTGTTTCACATCAACCCAGCTTCCCCAAGGCTCATTGCGAAATAAAGATACTGGCATTTGCCTTACGTAACAGTAGGAACAGCCAAAAGCGCAGCCTGTGTAGGGATTCAGTGTATGCGTATAGCCATTAAGGAACCCGGTTCCTTTGTTCAGCAACGTTTTGGGTACTTTGTATAATAGGCTGGTCTTCATGATTCATCACGCCTCTGTTCACGGTAATTTGCAGGTGTGCATCCAGTATGTTTTCGAAAAACCGTAATAAAATATGCCGGATTGGCTATGCCGACCTGACGGCCAATATCGGTGACCGTAAGCCCGGTGCTTTCGAGCAAATTGCGGGCTTCGGTGACTCGTTTTTCCTGAATATACTCCACAGGCGTTTGGCCGGTAATCCGTTTGAACACACGATGCAGATGATACGGACTGCCGTGACTAACGTTTGCAAGAATATCAAGTGTCAGGGACTCGGCAAAATGATGCTCAATATAGTCTGTTACAACGGAAATCCACTCCTGATCGGGGACTCGCTCACCTGTTGGTTTGCATCGTTTGCATGGACGGAAATGTCGTTCCAATGCTTCTTCAGGGTTATTAAACATAGAGACATTCTCATATTTCGGTGCTTTCGACTTGCAGGAAGGCCTGCAAAAGATGCCTGTTGTCTTGACTCCGTAATAGAATTTGCCGTCGAAGTTGCTGTCGTTGTGGATAATGGCTTTCCACTGTTTGTCGTCTATAGGAACAGGATCTATTTGATAGGGGTTATAACTTTCCATAGAGATCACCTCAACTCTCATTATACCCCTGATTCGTTGAAATCGAGGGATTATCATACATAAAAGCAAGATATCAATATGTTGGAAATCTGCCTCCCTTCAATCTGAATGAAATATAGGCTACAATGTACAGGGTGGCAAGCTGTTTTAAGTGTGTAATTTATTTACGAAAGAGGTAGATTGAATGGTTCGTTTCGGAGTGGTAGGTACCAACTGGATTACAGAGAGGCTTCTTGAGGCCGCTGCACAAGTCGAAGGATTCGAATTGACCGCCGTGTATTCAAGAACTGAAGATAAAGCTAATGCATTCGCAGATCAATTTGATGCTGCATATCGATTCACCAATCTGGAAGAGATGGCGGCGAGTGATGGGTTTGATGCCGTGTACATTGCTACACCGAATACCTTTCATGCCGAACAGGCAGAGCTGTTTCTGAGAAACGGCAAACATGTCTTGTGCGAGAAGCCTTTGGCAGCCAATGGGGCAGAGGTTCGTCGTATGATTGATACAGCGCGAGAACATGAAGTTTTGCTCATGGAGGCGATGAAATCAACCCTTGTTCCCTCGTTCAAAATGGTACAGTCTCACCTACATAAGATTGGCCCGGTTCGTAAATATGTGGCGAGTTACTGCCAGTACTCCTCCAGATATGACAAGTATAAAGAAGGAATCGTCCTGAATGCGTTCAAACCCGATCTAGCTAATGGTGCGTTAATGGATCTTGGTGTGTATTGTCTCTATCCATTGATAACACTGTTTGGTGAGCCTAACCAAGTTCAATCCCAGGCGATGATGCTGGAATCCGGGGTAGACGGACAAGGCAGTGTCATCCTGAATTATGATGAGATGGAAGCGGTAGTGACGTACTCCAAAATCTCCAATTCTCATGTTCCAAGCGAAATTATGGGCGAACGCGGCAGCATCATCATTGACAAAATTGGTTCACCTGAACATGCAGAGATACGCTACAATGATGGTACGATAGAGAAACTTACTGCCGAGCAAATTCACCCATCGATGTATTATGAGGTAGAGGAATTTGTGAATCTGATTCAGCAGGGCAAAAGGGAATCGGACATGAACACCTATGAACGTTCCTATGTTACCATGCAGGTGATGGATCAGATCCGGCAGCAGATTGGTCTTGTTTTTCCTAACGATTAATTCTGGAAAGTGAGCTGAGACGAGATGAGCAGAGATGAGCAGAAGAGCGGAGCAGCCGGCCTGGAGCTGGCACAGATTATTTTTATCGGGCGAACCTTCGAGGAATATATGAAGATGTTCAACCTGACTGTGGATGAGATTAAAGGCAAGTCCATTCTCGATTGTCCGGGCGGGGCTTGTTCTTTCAGTAGCCATGCGCGAGAGTGGGGTGTAGATCCCATGGCAGCGGATATTGCTTATGAATACGAGAGCGGCCGACTGGAAGTGAAGGGGCTTCAGGACATAGAGCATACGATGAAACAAATGGAACAGGTACAAGACAAATATAGATGGGATGATTTCGGTTCGATCCAGGGCTTGAAAGAAGAGCGTAGACGTGCAATCATCGATTGTGTAGCAGATATGAGACGTTTTCCTGACCGTTATGTGGCTTCTATACTGCCGGAGTTGCCTTTTGTCGATGAACAATTCGATCTGACATTGTCTGCGCATTTTCTGTTTACATATGCAGATCGCCTGGATGCCGGTTTCCATCTTCAGACGATTCTTGAGCTGTTGCGTGTGACCAAGCGGGAGCTGCGGATTTTTCCTACGGTAGACTTGTCTGGCAAACGTTATGAGCATATGGATGAACTAAAGGCTATACTGGAAGAACGCGGATATATCACTTGTGAAGAGAAAACTTCATACGAATTCCAGCGGGGAGCACATACGATGCTCCATATTGTGAAATCCCGGTGAGTTACAACAACACAGCCAGCACTTCATTCATGAAGGTTTCAATAAGATACGCATGACCAGAACAGGTTAGGAGGATTTATCGGATGAAAAAAGTACTTATACTTGGTGGGACACGTTTCTTTGGCAAACGTCTGGTTGATCATTTGCTTTGGGAAGGTAAGTCTCAGATCACCGTCGCAACTCGCGGCAAAACGGATGTAGACTTTGGACCTGAGGTTAACCGGATTAAAATGGATCGTGAAGATCCGAAATCTCTCGCCGAGGTTGCGCAGACCGACATGTGGGATATTGTCTATGACAACATCTGTTACTCGCCAGATGCGGCGAAGTCGGCATGCGAAGCTTTTGCAGGACGTACCCAAAGATACATTTTGACTTCAACTCTTTCGGTATATGGAGATCCCAAACCTGGATTTACGGAAGCTGATTTTGATCCGTACACCTATCCGGTGCAATATGGTAGCCATGAGGATTTCTCGTATGGAGAGGGCAAACGTCTTGCGGAAGCTGTGTTTTTCCAGGAAGCGGATTTCCCGGTGGCGGCGATGCGTATTCCGATTGTACTCGGAATTGATGATTACACGCGAAGACTTCATTTTCATATTGAACATGTGCAAAAAGGAAAACCTATCGGCATGCCAAATCCGGAAGCCGAGATTGGATTCATTAATTCCACGGAAGCCGCGAGATTTCTCGCCTGGCTGGGACATTCATCCATTACAGGACCCGTGAATGCTGCATCCAAAGGGGCTATAACACTCTCTTCTATGATGAAATTGATTGAAACGGTAACCGGCATGCAATCCCAGGTACTGTCCGAAACGATCAAAGAAGATATGTCACCTTTCGGAATTTTGGAATCCTGGACAATGGATACTTCCAAAGCAGAGCAGGCAGGATATACGTTCGAAGCATTAATGGATTGGTTCCCCGGTTTGGTTCGTGAAGTGGCTCTGGCACTTCAATCCGAGGGCTAGATTGAACTAAAGAATATTTACGCTCCGATCGCTGTTATCGTGTAAATGATAGTTCAATTTATAGAATAGAATCCATGTATATAAGGTACATTTCATACAAAGAAAACAGGACGCAGTCAGAGAGGTCTTCTCCGATGCGTCCTGTTTGTGTTTGCTTCAACCTACTATTTTTCTCACGAGTCAGGGGTGATCTTCAATTGCTCTCCTGTTTATTCAGAAGGCACCGAGGCTGACGCGCGAATGCGCAGTTCAGACGGCATAATGACGCTCTGTGGCTCCTCAGGAGCCTTGCCTTCAATTCGATCGATCAGCATTTGCATGCCGATGGCCCCGAAATCATAGGCAGGCTGTGCAGCAACAGTGAGAAATGGATCAAAGACGGATGCCAGATCCAGATCATCAAAACAGACGACCGAGATGTCCTCAGGCACTCGAAGCCCCCGTTTACGTAAAAGTCGAATGACGCCAATGGCGAGCATGTTGTTTGCTGCAAATATGGCTGTAGGTTTGTGCTGATGTGCAAGCAAACGGTCAATACCCTCTTCATCGCTGAAATCCCGATATCCTGTTCGAAGGATTAAACCTGAATTAAAAGGAAGTTCGGCTTCTCGGAGTCCCTCCATGTATCCTTCTTCTCGCAGCCGTGCAGTCGAAACCTCGGAAGAACCATTGACCAGAGCAATGCAGCGATGCCCCAGATTCGTCAGATATCGAATCAGTTGAAGCGCACCGTCTCGGCTGTCCCCAGCGATAACGTCCGATGTGATTCCCGGGACAGTACGGTCCAAAATGACAAACGGAATGTTGCGTTCCTGCAGCTGCTTCAAGTGATTCAGCGAGCGATCTCCTGCAGGTGCAAACAGTACACCATCCACACGGGTAGACAAGATCGTGTCCACATAATTTTTCTCTTTGTCATAATCCTCGTCACTATTACTGAACAAAAGACGATAACCGCGCAGATTGGCAGCGTCCTCAGCCCCTCGGGCCAGAGTTGTATAGAAGGGGTTGGTAATATCCGTAATCAGCAATGACAGCATCTGGGTCCGTTGCAGCACGAGACTTCGTGCATTGGAGTTGGGGATATAACCAAGTTCTTCAATGACCTGCTGCACACGCTCTCGTGTAGCCGGACTGATGCGACCTGTTTGATTAATGACTTTGGAGACGGTCATGGCGGAGACGTTGGCTTTTTTGGCAATATCATAAATGGTGATCAATGGAATCTAACCTTTCCGCAACATAGTCTTTCCATTCTATAGGATAATGCCAATTGACAGCAACATAAGCTCATGCTATCTTAGGGTTACCGATAACCCTAATCATAAAAAAGTTGATTTATTTCAGTCTAACCGCTCTTCATTTTTGCTCACATCGCTTCCTTCATACCCAATAAGAGGACAGCATAACGGAGTCAATGATATAGAGCGGTTTTATTTAATCAAGCATTTGTAAACGCATTCATAACAAGAAAGAGAAGTGGCCCTTGTGGCATGCAACGGTAGTGTGTTACCTCGGGTATCGGTGAACTGTAGGAAGAGTATCCTTAATTTTCCCCATCCAACTGCACACGGACAAGTCACAAGTCATTCGTACCTATTCCATGAAACCATTGAAGGAGGACGTTTTAGTATGACACATCAGGATTACCGTTATAAACAGGCATTTCCGAAGATTGGTATTCGTCCCACGATTGACGGAAGACGCAAGGGTGTTCGCGAATCATTGGAAGAGCAGACGATGCGTATGGCGACGTCCGTTGCCGAGCTGCTCGCAGCAGAACTTCGTTATCCCGATGGATCGCCGGTTGAATGCGTCGTGGCCGAGTCTTGTATTGGCGGTGTTAACGAGGCAGCGGCAGCAGCAGAACTATTTAGTC
Organism: Paenibacillus sp. UMB7766-LJ446; assembly: GCF_030226665.1. Classification (NCBI taxonomy): domain Bacteria; kingdom Bacillati; phylum Bacillota; class Bacilli; order Caryophanales; family Paenibacillaceae; genus Paenibacillus; species Paenibacillus sp. UMB7766-LJ446. The sequence goes on along the minus strand of NZ_JASOYM010000002.1, from coordinate 693,518 downwards.
GTTCAAACGTAGGTGTGACGATTACCGTTACACCATGCTGGTGTTATGGAACAGAGACGATGGATATGTCACCTTCCATTCCTACGGCCATTTGGGGCTTTAACGGGACTGAACGTCCGGGTGCAGTATATCTGGCAGCGGTACTCTCTGCCCATGCACAGAAGGGAATTCCGGCTTTTGGCATCTATGGCGAGGATGTTCAGGATGGAGGAGATACGACGATTCCTGATGACGTTCGCGAGAAATTGCTACGGTTCAGCCGTGCGGGGCTTGCCGCTGCAACCCTGAAGGGACGTGCCTATCTCTCCATCGGATCGGTATCCATGGGCATTGCTGGCTCCATCGTAAACGATACTTTTTTCCAGGAGTATCTGGGCATGCGGAACGAATATGTGGATATGAGTGAGCTGACTCGTCGGATAGAAGAGGAGATCTACGATCCCGAGGAGTATAAACTGGCACTGGCCTGGGTGAAGGAGAACTGCAGTGAAGGACCGGATAACAATCCTGCCCATCTGCAGACAGATCGCAAACGCAAAGAGTATGAATGGGAAACGGTTGTGAAAATGACCCAGATCGTACGGGATCTGATGGCTGGCAATCCCAAGCTGGCTGAGCTCGGATTCACTGAGGAATCCATGGGCCACCACGCGATTGTCTCGGGATTTCAGGGACAAAGGCAATGGACTGATCATTCACCCAACGGAGATTTTCTGGAGTCCATCCTGAACTCTTCCTTTGACTGGAATGGCAAACGATCACCTTATCTGGTGGCAACGGAGAACGACAGCCTGAATGGTGTGTCAATGTTATTCGGCTCCCTGCTTACACATACCGCGCAGATCTTCGCAGATGTACGCACCTATTGGAGTCCGGATTCGGTAAAACGCGTGACAGGACATCAGCTGGAAGGAAACGCAAAGGACGGTATTCTGCATCTGATCAACTCCGGTTCTGCAGCATTGGATGGTACGGGGCAACAGTCAAGAGCGGGTGAACCTGTGCTCAAGCCTTTCTGGGAAATTACAGACGAAGAGGTTCAGGACTGCCTGAAAGCTACCTCCTGGCGGCCAGCATCTGTGGAATATTTCCGGGGCGGCGGCTATTCGGCTGATTTTCTGACCAAGGGCGGCATGCCTGTTACGATGACGCGTCTCAATTTGGTTAAAGGACTTGGTCCGGTACTGCAAGTGGCTCAAGGTTACACCGTCGATCTGCCTGAGGATGTACATGATACGCTGGATCAACGGACAGATCCGACTTGGCCATCCACCTGGTTTGCACCTGTTCTGACGGGCTCAGGGGCTTTTATTTCAGTCTATGAAGTGATGAATCAGTGGGGCGCGAACCATGGCTCCATCTCTTATGGACATATCGGAGCGGATCTGCTGACATTGGCCTCCATGCTTCGTATCCCGGTAAGTATGCATAATGTGCCGGAATCCGAGATTTTCCGTCCGCGTGCCTGGGGACTATTCGGTACAAGTGAACCGGAGAGTGCCGATTACCGGGCATGCAGCGTCTTTGGACCTTTGTATCGATAATATCCAAACGGCTTGACGCTGAAGCGAGGAGGCATGAGAAATGGGGATTCAGACAACACATGTGCTTGCTGCCGATTATGGCGCCGGAAGCGGTCGGGTAGTCCGGGGGACTTTTGACGGGAGCAAGCTCTCGTTACAGGAAATGCATCGATTCAGCAACGAACCCGTGCAGCTGGGGGAGGGGTTGTATTGGGATTTCCTGCGACTTTTCCACGAATTAAAACAAGGTATTGTGAAGGGCATGCAAGGAACCTCGCATCCTGTCCGTTCCATTGCTGTGGATACGTGGGGAGTCGACTATGGATTGGTGGACGGGGCGGGAAGGTTGTGCTTTAACCCGCGTCATTACCGGGAATCACGCAATGCCAAGTGGATGGAAGAAGTCCTGCGCATGGTGAATGAAGAAGAGCTATATTCCATGTCTGGCGTCCTGCCACAACAGATCAATACCGTATTTCAGCTGCTTGGAAGTGTACGCGAGCACGCTGAAGATCTCCGGCAGGATGTGCGCATGTTGTTAATGCCGGATTTGTTTAACTATTATCTAACAGGTCAGCAGGCCTGTGAGTACACCATTGCGAGTACAAGCGGACTGCTGCATGCCGGGCAGGCCCGTTGGAATGAACAGCTGATTGGCCGACTGGGTATCCCGGAGACGCTATTCCCACCTCTCGTACAGCCCGGCACGGTGCTGGGGCAGTTAACGGATGACTTGTGTGAGGAGTTGCGAACTGGACCGATGCAAGTGATATCTGTAGGATCACATGATACAGCATCTGCGCTGGCAGCTATTCCAGCGACAGATTCGGAATTTGCTTTTATTAGTTGTGGCACCTGGTCACTCATGGGCGTGGAACGTGACACCCCTGTATTGGATAATCGCAGCCGCCAACTGGGATTCACCAATGAAGGCACGGTAAATGGCAAAGTGCGAACCTTGAAGAATCGCTCAGGCCTGTGGTTATTGCAGGAGTGCAAACGACAGTGGGAACGGGAGAATCAATGTTTTAGCCATGAGGAACTCGTTCAGCTTGCTGCATCGGCAGCCGCTCATCAATGTTATGTATCGCCTGGAGATGGAGTGTATTTGGCACCGGGTAACATGCCCGAGCGAATCCGGCAACAGTGCAGTTCCAGCGGGCAAACCATACCTGAAACGACCGGAGCCATTGTGCGTTGTATTCTCGAAAGCTTGGCGCTGGAGTTCAGACAGACTCTGGATGAATTGGAGCTAATTACGGGTACGCGACCGCGGGTAATTCATATGGTCGGTGGCGGCGTGCATAATCGCTTATTGTGCCAATTCACGGCAAATGCAGCAGGTGTTCCGGTGATAGCCGGCCCAGCAGAGGCAACCTCGGCTGGCAATTGCATGCTGCAATTCCTGGCCCACGGTGAAGTGAGCAGCTTGTCCGAGGTGCGGGAGATTATGGCTTCTTCTTTTTCTCCCGAGACTTATGAGCCCGAAGAAACCACAAGGTGGAAGGAAGCTTACGAAATCTATCAGAACTTGAATCAAACCTTGGCGAACAGATTCAATTAGAAGAGCATTTTGCACTAGAACGATAAAATCGATTCTGCAAACTGCTGAATAGAAAAAGTCAAAGGAGTGGAGCAGAACATGTCTGAACAACAGGTAAGGGAAGAATTGACCAAATATGCCCGCAGAGCAGTTGCTCAGGGATTGGTGGTTGGCCCAGGGGGGAATCTGAGCGCTCGTTCCGAAGGAACGATGCTGCTTTCCCCGAGTGGTTATGCACTAGAGGATCTGGAACCCGAGGAATGGATTGCAATTGATATTGCGACTGGAGAGACACGTGCCGGATCGACACGTCCTTCTTCCGAAATATTAATGCACCTCTACAGTTATCGTGTAAATCCTGATATTCAGGCCATTGTGCATACACATCCGGCATACACCATCGCACTAAGTCTCGTTTTCGATGAATTGCCACATTTATTCCCTGATCAGTCCGCACTTGTAGGCGATATTGGCTTCGTCCCCTATGTTCTGCCAACGACCAAACTTCTTGCCGATGCGGTGGCTGCAAAGGTTGAAGAGCACACAGCGCTTATTCTAGTAAACCACGGGTTGGTGACCACAGGCAAAAACCTGCGCGAAGCCTACTACCGCACCCAGGTAGTGGAGGAAAGCGCCAAGGTGTATATGATCGCCAAGGCAGTAGGGGAGCCCAAAGTGCTTACTGCGGAACAATACAAAGAGATTCAGTCTCTTGAAAGTGAAGCCTACCGCGTGCAGCTATTGCGACAACTAAAGTCCTAAATCATTATAGTGAAGTGAGCGAGATGAAAATGCTTATTCATCAATATAAACCGCTACTTCCAGTAAAACTTGGAGATTCAGGTTAAGCACAAAGGACCACAATTTTTTTCGACAAGTATTGCATATCCCGAAATACCGAGTATAATACTGGGTAAATAGATGAAAAGGGGATGCAATAAACGATGAAAACACATGCTGAATTGAACTCACTTCTTGTTGACGATTATCTGGATCTCCTGAACATAGCAAAACAACTGGGTGATGAGGAGTGGAAACAGGCCATTCTGCAGGCACTGAAAGAAGAAGTGGATGCTAATCATCATCTGGATTCAACCGAGGTTAGACAGGATCTTTGGAATCAATTTGAAGGAATTAACGAACAGATGCATGATCTGTTAATGCAACTCAAACATGCTGATCGTCCTGAAGAGAAAGAACAGATTATTGAAGCCATCTGGGGACTGAAGGTAGACCGCAATGCCATTACTCGCAAACTTGAAACTATGAGCCGTTCCAGTGCTGGACATCAATAAAGCTCTAACGTTTATTATAAAAAAATAAAAACCCGCGTGCCGCCCTATGGAATTAATATTCCATGGGTTGGCATGCGGGTTTTGTGTTTGTTGCTGTACTTGTTCTATTTAAGCATTTTAAGCATTAAAACTGTTTGGCGAGCGTCCGTGCTTCATGTATGGCTTGCTGTTTGATTTCTTCAGCGCGTTCCTTGTACTGGTTATGTCCTTCCACAAAAATCCCCTCAAGCTTCGGAACACCCAAGAAAGACATAATAATACTCAAATAACGATGGCCGGATTCCATTTGGGCCGCAGGTCCTTCAGAATAAATGCCGCCACGGGCCTGAATATGCAGTGCCTTTTTGTTGGAAAGCAATCCGACCGGGCCCTGCTCCGTATAGCGGAACGTTTTGCCAGCCACGCAGATGGAGTCAACATACGCCTTCATAATTGGAGGAAAGGAGAAGTTCCACATCGGTGTCACAAAAACATATTTGTCAGCAGAAGCGAATTGGTCTGATAATTCATTCAAACGTTGAACTTTGGCCTGTTCTCCAGAAGTCAATTCGCTGCCGGATTGAAGTTTACCCCATCCACTGAACACATCAGCATCAATATGAGGAATATCTGAGCGATACAGATCCAGATGAATGACCTCATCCGAAGGGTGGCTTTCACGATATGCATCAACAAACGCTTTACCTGCAGCCATGCTGAAGGAGGTTTCATGGTCATGAGGATGGGCAGTAATATACAATAATGTAGACATGCGGTTCTTCCTCTCTATGATGTTTTTGCCCCAAAGGGCTCACATTAACAAGCGACCGATGTAGTATGCATCGTTAGTAACGTTTTATACCTGGATAGTGACCTGGTACTCAATCATGTATAATATAAAGGTGTAGGTGAAATCCGAACGATAACAGGAATGAGTGAGATGAGCGCATATGGGAATGGATCTGGAGAAGCAACGATTAAGCATTGAAGCAGCGAAATTGTATTATCAGTCGGATTACAGCCAGCAGGATATTGCGGTCAGGCTGGGTGTGTCACGTCCAACCGTATCGCGGTTACTTCAGTATGCGAAAGATCGCGGTTACGTTCGCATTGAAATTATGGACCCGCTGGAGGATATCGACATTATCGCCGGGGAGCTCAAGACCAAGTATAATCTGGATACTGCGCTTGTTTGTTTTGCCCCGTTGAAGAGTGATGAAGAAATTTTGAAACATATTAGCAAGAGAGCAGCAGATTACTTACAGGATACGGTGCAGGATGCGGATATTATTGGCGTAACCTGGGGGACAACGATGAACGCCGTAGCCCGTCAGCTTCGTCCCAAGCAAGTTAAAGGCGTGGAAGTGGTTCAACTTAAGGGAGGCGTAAGCCATTCCCATGTGAATACGTATGCTGCAGAAATTGTTCATTTATTTGCGGAAGCGTTCCATACAGTTCCCCGATATTTGCCTTTGCCAGTGATCTTCGACAATATTGAAGTCAAAAAAATGGTGGAAGCAGACCGACATATTGGCAGAATTGTGGAGCTTGGCCGACAGGCGAATATTGCCATGTTTACGGTAGGTACCGTGAAGGAAGATGCACTTTTGTTCAGGCTGGGGTATTTTAATGATGAAGAACAACAATTGCTGATGCATTCCGGTGCGGGTGACATTTGTTCACGTTTTTTTGATGCCGAGGGCCGATTGATCAGTGAAGAAATTAACAACAGAACCGTCGGAATTGATCTGGCCGAGCTGCGAAATAAGGAGAAATCCATTCTCGTGGCCGGGGGAAAGCGCAAAATAGAGGCCATTCATGCTGCGCTCAAAGGTCATTACGCCAACATTTTGGTAACAGATCAATACACAGCTCAGGCTCTGCTCCGATTATAATTCAATGGATGACAACATCTGCCACGCGACATGGGCGGATGTTTTGCTTTCTTAGACAAAAGCTATACTGTACGATTTCTTCCCGGTAAGGGAAGTCTTTTGTTTAATGAAGTTTTCATGGAATGTATTAAGATTTCAACGATGAACAAAAGTTCATATTGATTTTTACATATGTTCATGTTAGGGTAGGGATATAGAAAATAACTAGTTCAGATAAGGGGAGATTCAAATGACTACACCACAATTAGCCAAAATGATAGATCATACCTTGCTTCGTGCAGATGCAACACAAAGTGAAATGGCAAAATTGACCGAAGAAGCGAAACAATATCAGTTTGCTTCTGTATGTGTTAACCCGGGCTGGGTAGCTTATGCTGCTGAACAACTTCAAGGTACTGGCGTAGATATTTGTACCGTTATCGGTTTCCCTCTGGGAGCTTCCACTTCCGAAACCAAAGTGTTCGAAACCAAAGACGCTATCTCCAAAGGTGCTACTGAAGTGGATATGGTCATCAACATTAGTGCGATGAAAGACGGCAAAGATGACGTTGTGGAACAGGATATCCGTGCAGTTGTTGAAGCAGCAGCGGGTAAAGCTTTGGTGAAAGTCATTATTGAAACTTGTCTGTTGACGGATGAAGAGAAAGTACGTGCATGTCAGGCAGCAGTAAAAGCTGGAGCTGATTTTGTCAAAACGTCCACAGGTTTCTCTACGGGTGGAGCAACGCCAGAAGATATCGCTTTGATGCGTCGTACCGTTGGTCCAGATGTGGGTGTTAAAGCTTCCGGCGGCGTGCGCAGTCTGGAAGATATGCAAAAAATGATCGATGCAGGAGCAACTCGCATTGGCGCAAGTTCCGGTGTGAAAATCATGCAAGGCGAACAATCTACATCTAATTATTAATTCGTGAGTAACTTAGCACGATAAATTCCAGCAGATGGAATGCTTGGATGATTTAAAAGGTAACTTGTTCTTCATATCTCGCTTTGGACGGATGTGAAGAACAAGTTTTAAATCTGATTCGGATTTTCCTTTTCCATTTTTTGATTATAACAGGATCACAAAAGACCGAATTTATTGTAAGCGCTTCAACCGTTTTCTGAAAGGTTAATTCTTCACATTTATGGGAAACCTTTGAGCTGAATGAACATCCGGCTTAACTACCTTCAAAGGAGAGATAGAATGAAATTCCTAATTGCCCTTCTTGGTATACTTGTTGTATTTGGACTAGCTTATCTAGTCAGCAACGGTAAGAAGAAGATCCGATATCGTCCACTAATTATCATGATTGTTCTGCAAGTTATATTGGGATACGCATTGTTAAATACAGGAGTGGGTACCTTTTTGATTAGCGGTTTCGCAAACGTATTTGAAAGTTTGCTTGGCTATGCTAATGACGGTATTTCGTTTGTATTCGGTGGCTTGACTACCGTTGGTGCAGACAGTGGGGGCGCGCCATTCTTCCTCAGTGTATTGATGCCGATCGTTGTCATCTCAGCGCTCATTGGTATATTGCAGTATATCCGAATCTTGCCTTTTGTTATAAAATATATTGGTCTGGTATTAAGCAAAGTCAACGGAATGGGCAAACTGGAATCATATAACGCGGTTGCTTCGGCTGTATTGGGGCAATCTGAAGTGTTCATTTCTGTGAAGAAACAAATTGGGTTGCTGCCAAAACATCGGCTGTACACCTTGTGTGCTTCGGCGATGTCCACAGTATCGATGTCGATTGTCGGTGCCTATATGTCCATGATTGATCCGAAATATGTGGTTACGGCACTTGTGCTGAACCTGTTTGGCGGTTTTATCATCGCTTCCATCGTGAATCCGTATGAGGTTACCGAGGAAGAAGATATATTGGAAGTACAGGAAGAGGAGAAACAATCCTTCTTCGAAATGCTGGGCGAGTACATTTTGGATGGTTTCAAAGTTGCAATCGTTGTAGCAGCGATGTTGATCGGTTTTGTGGCTTTGATCGCACTTGTTAACGGGATCTTTAGTGCAGTACTCGGTATTTCGTTCCAGGAACTGCTTGGTTATGTGTTTGCACCATTTGCCTTCATTATGGGTGTTCCTTGGAAAGAAGCGATTCAAGCGGGAAGTATTATGGCTACCAAAATGGTATCCAACGAATTCGTTGCCATGCTTGATCTGACCAAACAGACTACATTGTCTGCCAGAACAACAGGGATCGTATCCGTCTTCCTCGTATCGTTCGCCAACTTCTCTTCGATCGGTATTATTGCCGGTGCGGTGAAGGGACTTCATGAGAAACAAGGTAACGTGGTGGCCCGCTTCGGTCTGAAACTGCTTTACGGTGCATCGCTTGTCAGCGTGCTGTCTGCGATCATCGCCGGACTGTTCTTGTAAAGCCGGATTATTGGAAGGAGTGCTTAAGTTATGTCAACATTCAAAAGAGTACATCTGATCGTTATGGATTCAGTGGGAATCGGTGAAGCGCCGGATGCGGCAGAATTCGATGATTTCGATGTCGACACCTTTGGTCACATTGCACGTGAACGCGGAGGGCTGAAAATGCCTCATATGGCCAGTCTTGGACTGTCCAATATCAAGGAAATTGAGGGTGTCCCTGTAGCGGATGCACCAAAAGCCTTTTATACCAAGATGCAGGAAGCATCCAGAGGGAAAGACACCATGACGGGTCACTGGGAATTGATGGGCCTGTACATTGATACTCCTTTCCGTGTGTTCGCAGACGGATTCCCGGATGAATTGATTCAGCGCATTGAGGAAAAAACAGGCCGCAAGGTGATCGGGAACAAACCGGCCAGCGGCACGGAAATCATCGATGAATTGGGCGAAGAGCATGTGAAAACAGGTGCCCTGATTATATATACATCCGCAGATTCGGTTCTGCAAATTGCAGCCCATGAGGATGTTGTTCCACTGAAAGAATTGTATGAAATCTGTGAGTTCTGTCGTGAGATTACTCTCGACGATCCGTACATGCTGGGCCGCATTATTGCCCGTCCGTTTGTAGGAGAAGTGGGTAACTTCAAGCGTACAGCTAACCGTCATGATTACGCACTTAAACCGTTTGGCCGTACCGTGATGAATGAGCTCAAAGATGGTGGATTTGATGTAATTGCTTTGGGTAAAATCGCAGATATCTACGATGGAGAAGGCGTAACGAAGTCTGTACGTACCGTTTCCAACATGGATGGTATGGACAAACTGTCCGAAACAATGGATGAAGCGTTCACTGGACTCAGCTTCCTGAACTTGGTCGACTTCGATGCCTTGTTCGGTCACCGTCGTGATCCACAAGGCTACGCTCAAGCACTGGAAGAGTATGATGCTCGTCTGCCTGAGATTTTCAGCAAAATGACGGACGAGGATCTGCTGCTCATCACAGCTGACCATGGTAATGACCCAACCTACCGTGGCACGGACCATACCCGTGAGTATGTTCCGCTGCTTGTGTACTCTCCGCGCTTCAGCGAGGGTAAAAAGCTTGAACTGCGCAGCACGTTTGCAGACGTTGGTGCAACAGTAGCTGAGAACTTCGGCGTGAAACTGCCGGAATACGGTACAAGCTTCCTGAAGGATTTGAAGTAGTCCGAATTCTTATCTTTAACTGAACTTGGGGAAAGCTTTTATTTTCTTAGAACATACAATTGGACAGGACAACCATTGGGGCAGCTTCGGCTGCTCCGGTCCCTGGCCTTCATTCAAACTGATGGATAACTGGAGGAGATTTAATCATGAGTACACATATTGGAGCTAAACCCGGAGATATCGCAGAAACAATCCTTTTGCCAGGGGACCCGTTGCGTGCAAAATTTATTGCGGATACGTACCTTGAAGATGTTGTTTGTTACAACGAGGTTCGCGGAATGCTCGGGTTTACGGGTACATATCAAGGGCACCGCATCTCGGTGCAAGGCTCTGGCATGGGGATTCCATCGTTCAGCATCTATGCCAACGAACTGATCAGCGAATATGGCGTAAAAAACCTGATTCGTGTAGGAACTTGCGGAGGCATGCAAGAGCATGTACGTGTTCGGGATGTTATCCTTGCTCAAGCTTCATGTACTGATTCCAGCATGAACAAGCTTGTATTTGGTGGATATGATTTCTCCCCAATCGCGACGTTCTCCCTGCTGAAAGAAGCCTATGACCGTGCAACAGCCAAAGGCATGAAAATCCATGTCGGTAACGTATTCAGCTCCGATTCCTTCTATCGTGACGACCGTTCCGTGACTGAGAAATTGATGCAGCACGGCGTACTGGGCGTGGAGATGGAAACAACAGCACTGTACACACTCGCTGCTAAATTTGGCGTGAACGCATTGACCATCCTTACTGTAAGTGATCACTTGCTGACAGGTGAAGAAACTACAGCCGAAGAACGCCAAAAAACGTTCAACGACATGATGGTGGTAGCACTGGAAACAGCAATTACGCTGTAATTGTTGCATTTTATATTCAATAATCAATTGATTTTGATCGAAACTTTTGTTCCACGAGCGTAGTGAAGGAAACGGAATCGATTCTGAAGAAGCGAAGCGTTCACCTTTGTCTCCAAGTTTCCAAATTACAAAAACCATAAATTTTACACGATAACGAAGAGGGCAGAAAAAACCTGAAGAAGCGAAGCGTCCGCCTTTATCACCGGATTTTCCCTTTAGAAAAGGGAATCAGAAAAATCTGGGGATAACAGCGGTTGGAAGGTTGTTCTGCCATCGGAGTGACCCGTGTAAAACACCCACAACGAAGGAGAGATCATCATGAGAATGGTAGACATTATTGCTAAGAAGCGCGACGGAAAAGAACTGACAACAGCTGAGATTGATTTTGTTGTTCAAGGATATACACAAGGTGAAATCCCGGATTACCAAGTCAGCGCTTGGGCGATGGCAATATTCTTCAAGGATATGACGGACAAGGAACGCGCAGATTTGACCATGTCCATGGTGAACTCGGGCGAGACGATTGATCTGTCCGCAATTGAAGGCATCAAAGTAGACAAGCACTCCACGGGAGGCGTAGGCGACACCACAACGCTGGTACTGGCACCACTCGTTGCAGCTCTCGATGTTCCTGTTGCCAAAATGTCCGGACGTGGATTGGGTCACACTGGTGGTACAACAGACAAACTGGAATCCGTTGCAGGCTTCCATGTAGAGCTGGAGAAAGAAGAGTTCATCCGACTCGTTAACGAACATAAAGTCGCGGTTATCGGTCAAAGCGGCAACCTCACACCGGCAGACAAAAAGCTCTATGCATTGCGTGATGTTACAGCTACCGTGAACTCCATCCCGCTGATCGCCAGCTCCATCATGAGTAAGAAAATTGCAGCAGGTGCCGATGCCATCGTACTGGATGTCAAAACGGGTGCTGGTGCATTCATGAAGACTACGGAAGATGCAAAAGAACTGGCACATGCCATGGTAAGCATCGGTAACAATGTAGGCCGCAAAACGATGGCTGTCATTTCCGATATGTCCCAACCACTGGGTCTGGCTATCGGTAACGCGCTTGAAGTGAAAGAAGCCATTCTCACGCTGCAAGGTAAAGGACCGAAGGATCTGGAAGAACTTTGTCTGGCACTTGGACGTCAAATGGTATTCCTTGCTGGCAAAGCAGACTCCCTGGAGCATGCTGAGGAGAAATTGAAAGAAGTGATCCAGAACGGTAAAGCACTGGAGAAATTCAAGGACTTCCTGGCAAACCAAGGCGGAGACGCTTCGGTTGTAGATCATCCGGATCGCTTGCCACAAGCGAAGTATCTGGTTGAAGTGCCAGCGGATAAAGACGGATATGTTGCTGGTATCGTGGCTGACGAAATCGGTACTGCAGCAATGCTGCTCGGCGCAGGCCGTGCAACGAAGGAATCCGAGATCGACCTCGCTGTGGGCTTGATGCTCAACAAAAAAGTGGGTGACCAGGTTAAAGCTGGCGAATCCCTCGTAACGATCCATGCGAATCGTGAAGACGTGGCAGACGTAATCGCGAAGATCAAAGAAAACATTACAATTTCGGATCATGCCGATGCACCTGTGCTGGTACATGATATCGTAACGGAATAATAGATCAGGCAAAGATCAGGCAAACAAGGTTTAATCTTATGTTCAAATTAAACTCAAAACCCCGAAGTGATGTAACCCATCGCTTCGGGGTTTTTCTTATTTTTTCTTCAACTTATCATATGCCATAACGGAATCTGCATTGGTATAAATATATGGTGTGGAGGGCTGATCGACAGGTGTTACCTTCGTTGCACGAATCTCAATGGTGTCCTCGCCGTTCACTTGAGCAGATCCAATGGTGCCATCAATTTGTACCCAACTGTCTGTAGGGAAGCTGTCTGCATTCGGGACATGAATCATCACACCAAAGGGTGCCGCGTCTGCGGGGCAGCACATGACCAGAAATCGTCCTAATGCAAAATGAGATTCATGATCCATACTTTTATCCCGGTATACAAACCCGGTAAGGGAGATAGCCTTGCCTGCAAATTGCTGTTGGAACATATCAATGGAACCCAATGTCTCGGAGAAGATTTCGGGATATACCTTGATGACCGATTCCGCATATAACTTCTCTGCCAGTTCAGCAAATTCACGACTGTACTCATCCGGGGGTACGAATTGTACTTTTGCGGCAGGCGTTGTTAATTCAACAGTCGTTGTTTTTTTTGAAAGATCCTTAACGTCCAGTTCTGCTGCATCAGGCAAAGGCTCTTTTCGACGAATCTCTGGAGTTCCATAGGATAGTGACATACCTTTTTGACTGGCCATGGAACTACCTAACGCCTGATCAGGCAAAAGAAAACCTAAGATTAAGGGAATGGCAATCAAGCCATAAATCAGCGAGCTGCGTATCCATCCCGAAGGAGGCGGGTGCTCACAATCACAATGGAGCTGACTATTGCCAAACAGTCCGTGCCAGGCCATGATAGCAGCAATAAACAAAAAGGGAACAGGGCAGCAGAGAAGCAATCGTTGCATTGTTGGTGCCAGATAATAATGAAGAGAATCGCTTGAATTCAAATGAATGATGTATACAGCCAACCCGCCGATCCACAACGCACGAATTAGGTTATGCCATTGGATGGGGGGAGATTTTGAAACAGGAGCTTTGGACATCGTATAACCAGGATGGTTCATGTAATCAATCACCTCTTTTGATCAGATCGTGACTTCGCAATTGCTTTCTCGGATAAGCGGGATTAAACATACTCTTAAATGCTCATGCCAAAAGGTTAATCAACCACGACCCGGCGAAAACCAATATAATAATGGCCAGGCTCAAGCCAATAACGAACCGGGTGCGGAAGGTGGAGAGCAGCATCAGTGTGCTTTTAAAATCAAGCATTGGACCGAGGACGAGAAAGGATAACAGCGGCCCTAACGCAAACGTGTGAGAGAAGGCAGAGGCTACGAAAGCATCGGATGTCGAGCAGAGAGACAATACATACGCAAAGCCCATCATGAATGCATAAGAGGCAACAGGCCCGTTACCCAGAGAGATGAGATCACTGCGGCTGATAAAAGTCTGGATGCAGGCTGTAATGAGTGCCCCAATCACCAAGTATTTGCTCATATCGACAAATTCGTCACCGGCATGGATGAAAAAGCTGCGCCAGTTTTTGTCATGCACGTGATCATGATCGGCTGAATGTGAATGAAGCTTTGCCATTTTAAATCCGGAATGAGTATGCACATTCGCTGATCCATGTCGTTTAGACATGTTCAAAGGATTTTGATGAACGAACATATACGTCAGCATCCCTATACAGGCAGCTACGGCAAAAGAAAGCAACATACGGGCAATCACAATTTCCGGGTGGGACGGAAATGCAAGCAAGGTTGCGGTAAATACAATTGGATTTACGACAGGACCACTTAGAATAAACGTGACCGCGATGTAGGCGGGCATGCCTTTGTTCATTAATCGGCGGACAACCGGAATCATGCCGCATTCACAGATGGGAAAGATAATACCCAGAAGACCCGCTACCAGAACACCACCAATGGGGTTTTTGGGAGTTAGTCTTCTCACCATTTCTTCAGATACAAACCATTGCATAAATGAAGATAACAACACTCCGATGAGCAGAAATGGAGCCGCTTCGAGAAAAATACTTATGAATATGGTTTTCATATTTTGCAAGGCTTCACTGTTCCATGCCTCTTGCAGATCGGGAGCCATCGTAATCAATACGGGAACAAGAAATGCACAGGGTATAAGGAATGACAGGAGCTTTAGATTAGCTGCCAATTTCATGGGATAGACCTCCAGAACCGGGACTTTGGTAAAATATATGCTTGTACCGTCCGCATCATACTCGTTCACTTTAATTAATCAACATTTTTACGATTTAGACTTCTGAGGATGCCAACATGTTGACAAAAGAAACAAGGTTCAGGTATAGTTTGGATTATTAATCGTAATGATTACGATTAATCAATTGTTACATTCAGCCTATTGTCGAGTGGAAGCTACATAGCATTCCGTCATTCGTTTTGGGAGGATAAATAGAAGGGAGTCATTGAAATGACAGAACAACAGGTACAACCCCGAGTTCCGGTGACCGTATTAAGTGGATATCTGGGTGCAGGCAAAACGACATTGCTTAATCATGTACTCCATAATCGGGAGGGCATGCGAGTTGCTGTAATTGTAAATGACCTCAGTGAAGTTAATATTGACGCTGGCTTGATCCGGGATGGCGGTGGATTGTCACGCATTGATGAGAAGCTGGTGGAGATGTCCAATGGCTGCATCTGCTGCACGCTGCGTGAGGATTTGCTGAAAGAGGTAGAGCGGCTTGCGCTGGACGGTTCTTTTGATTACATACTGATTGAATCTACAGGCATTGGGGAGCCTGTGCCCGTTGCCCAGACATTTACGTACATTGACGAAGAACTGGGGATTGATTTAACGGAATTTACGCGGCTCGATACGATGGTAACGGTAGTGGACGCTGCCCAGTTCTGGCGCGATTTCTATTCCAAAGAAACGTTAAGGGATCGGGGGCAGGAAGCCGGAGAGGACGATGTACGGGGAATCGTTCATCTGCTGACGGATCAGGTTGAATTCTGTGATGTGCTGATTTTGAACAAGTGTGACCTGGTATCGGAAGACGAGCTGATCAAGCTAGAGAAAGCATTACATGCGATGCAGCCGGAGGCCCGACTTATTCGTACAACCCATGGACAGATTGACCCCAGAGAGATATTGAATACCGGACGATTTGATTTTGAAAAAGCAAGCCAGTCTGCGGGCTGGATCCGCGAATTAATGAAAGAAGAACACACACCCGAGACAGAGGAATATGGCATTCACTCGTTTGTGTACCACCGGAAACGACCGTTTCATCCGGAACGTTTGCTGCGCTGGATTGCGAAGTGGCCTGAAAGTATCGTACGTTCCAAAGGCTTAATGTGGCTGGCAACACGTAATCATATGGCGGTGTCTTTTAGTCACGCAGGAACATCCAAGCAGTTGGGGCCTGCCGGATTATGGGTGGGTGCGATGAGTGAGGAAGAACGACAAATGCATTTTGGTGATACACTTCCACCTATTCCGGATTGGGATGAGCAGTGGGGAGATCGGGTAACGAAACTGGTGTTCATCGGGATAGACATGGACCGCGCGGAGATCGAACGAACGCTGGATGAGACACTTCTTACAGAAAAAGAAATGCTGATGAATTGGCGAGAATTGAAAGATCCATTTCCAGCATGGAGTTGACAAAAGAAAAAGCATGGGCTAATATCATTAAACAGTAATCATTACGATTAGATAAATAGAAGGAGGCCATATCCATGAGAGTCATTGTAACTTTAGCCTGCACCGAGTGCGGAGATCGCAACTATACAACAACCAAGAACAAGCGTAACCATCCAGAACGGATCGAATTGAAGAAGTATTCACCACGATTGAAGAAGATGACGATTCACCGGGAAACAAGATAAATTTTTTTGTCGTTTTTACATCGTAATATTTACGAAAAGAGGAAAAACCATGATTTTATCTTCCATGCGTGATGTGGTATTCGGATACGGCAAAGAGCCTGTCATTGACCAACTGTCGCTGGATATCCATGTTGGGGAGTTCGTGGGCATTACAGGACCCAATGGTTCTGCGAAAACAACTATCCTGAAATTGCTGCTGGGGCTGTTACAGCCCTGGAGCGGCACGGTACATATGGATGCACAGTCCGTACGTGGCAGTAAGCTGAACATCGGGTATGTACCCCAACAGGTCGCATCGTTCAATAGTGGATTTCCCAGTACGGTGATCGAACTGGTGCGATCCGGATGTTACCGTAAGCTCGGCTTGTTCCGCAGATTCACTTCCGAGCAGGAAGCTGTTGTGGAACGCAGCTTGCGGGAAGTTGGCATGTGGGAATACCGCAACGCACGAGTTGGTGAACTGTCGGGTGGACAAAAGCAGCGGATCTGCATTGCCAGAGCCTTGGCAGGCGAGCCCCAGGTACTCGTGCTGGATGAGCCGACTACGGGGATGGACCGACGCAGCCGTGAAGGGTTCTATGATCTGATGCGCCATTATGCTGATGTCCATGGGCTGACCATTATTATGGTAACCCACGGACTGGAAGAAATGGGCGACCGATTGGACCGGACCATTACCCTGGAACGGCAAGAAAGTGAGGAATGGCAGTGTTTGAGTACGAATTCATGCAGCGTGCCTTCTGGGCAGGCGGACTGATTGGAGTCATTGCTCCGATTCTGGGAGTATACCTGATGCTTCGACGCCAGGTGCTGATGGCGGATACGTTATCCCATGTTTCATTGGCTGGAGTTGCCCTGGGTTCCGTGATGAACCTGGATCCGGTAATCTGTGGATTTGCGATTGCGATTATCGGTGCATTGCTGGTGGAACAACTCCGAAGAAATTACCTGACGTATAGCGAGGTCCCTGTAGCGATCATTATGACATCCGGGCTTGCCCTTGCTGTGGTACTCATGAGTCTGAAAACGAGTCTCTCCAAGACATTTAGCTCTTATCTGTTCGGTTCCATCGTTGCAGTTAGTGATATGCAGTTGTGGATTATGGCAGCTGTGTGTGTTATCGGTCTGATTTTTTTCATCGTGCTCAGAAGACCATTGTACAATTTCACGTTTGATGAAGAGACAGCTTCCATCGGAGGTATTCAGGTTAAAGGTTTATCATTTGCATTTGCCGTTCTGACAGGAATGACCGTTGCTTCAGCCATGCCGATTGTCGGCGTGTTGCTCGTGTCTGCATTAATCGTGCTTCCTGCTGCCCTCGCACTGAGATTGTCACGCAGTTTTGCAGCAGCGATAGTTATCGCCGTCGTTACCGGTTTAATCGGTATTTTTAGTGGACTGACCACCTCTTACCATTTAAACACACCACCGGGAGGAACCATTGCTCTCATCCTGCTGGTCTTTCTATTGATTGGAATATCAGCTCAAAAGCTGATTGCAAGATATAACCGTAAACGCCATCGCAAAGCGAGAAAACAACAACGCGCAACGCTATTCATACATTCAAGGGAGAATACACGACATGAAATTTAATAAAAGATCAGCACTCGCACTGTTATTCAGCCTTACACTCATCGTCTCCGGTTGTGGACAAAACCAGTCTGCTTCCGATTCCAGTACCAACTCGGCTAACACGCCAGCTTCGGCGGAGACCGAAGAGGCCAAACTAAATGTTGAAGTCAGCTTTTATCCAATGTACGAATTCACCAAAAATGTGGCAGGCGATCTGGCTAATGTTCATACACTCGTTCCTGCAGGTACCGAGCCGCATGACTGGGAGCCGACACCACAGGATATTGCAAGTATCGAGAAAGCGGATGTACTTGTCTATAATGGGGCGGGTATGGAATCCTGGATCGATCAAGTTACAGACAGTCTCGCCAATGCCAAACTGATTCAAGTGGAAGCGAGCCATGGAATTGATCTGCTGGAAGGCTCAGAAGAAGATGAGCATGAACATGCTGACACAACAGACACCCACGATCATGCGGATGACGCCACGACAGAGGAGCATGATCATGACGCTGAAGCAGAAGAGGCACATACACATGACCACGATCACGGCGGACTTGATCCCCACGTGTGGCTGTCACCTGCACTTGCCGTGAAGGAAGTACGTAATATCGAGGCTGGATTGGCAAAGGCTGCACCGGAACATGCTGAGCAATTTAAGCAAAATGCCGACACTTACGTTGCCAAACTGGAAGCACTGGATCAGGATTTCAAAGCGGCTGTAACAGACAGCAAACGTAAAGATTTCATCACACAGCATGCTGCATTCGCCTATCTTGCACAGGAATATGGTCTGCAGCAAGTACCGATTGCCGGGCTGTCTCCAGAACAAGAGCCTTCCGCAGCGCAAATGGCTGCCGTTATTGATTTTGCCAAGGAGCATCAGGTGAAGACGATCTTCTTCGAAACGTTGGTTTCATCCAAAGTGTCAGAGACCATCGCCAATGAAGTAGGAGCCAAAACGGCCGTATTGAACCCGATCGAAAGTTTGTCGGAAGAGGAAATCGCGGCAGGAATGGACTACATCGGTGTAATGCGGCAGAATTTGGAGGCGCTGAAACTGGCCCTGAATGAATAGCACTTTATGCTTCAGTAACAAGCTGAATTCACGAAAAAGATAGTCCATTTGATGCCAGTCATCGAAAAAGGTACAATAATACAACATGCTGAGGAATGGCACAGCCATTCCTTTGCCTTTTGCCACGCAGAGAGCACAGGGATGTGCTCTTTTCGTTGTTCAAGGTGACGGAGATTATGCGGGGAACGGGAGGAAATGTAATGGATTTACCTGAAGAACAAGAAGTGCTGTTAAGTCAACAGCCTGCCCATCTATGGAGAAGACGCAAACAGGAGTTAATGCAGTGGACGGAACGCGAGAAGCAGACGATGGCAGCGAAGAGAACGGAGATTTGGAATGATGTTGAAGTGGATGCTGAGCTGGTCGATGCCTTGACTTTGCTTCACAGAGCAGGCGTACGTACCGAGTTTTCTTGCGCTGGTGTAAGCCCTCTCGATGAACCGGTGGATCATTCTCTTTATGCCTATGTTACACTTGTACAAAATGAGGTAGCCGATCGATTTGTGACTTATGCTCTGACGCAGATGCGCAACAGATTGCTGGTTACACTGGAGACAGGAACGGGGCGTTATGATCTGTCTTCTTTTTTCATCGGACATAACCGGAGTTTCTGCTGGTGGATGCAATATTGCGCCGCACATTTTATGGATCTAAACGAACACAGCGTAGCCACGTAATATAGTGATAGGCAGTTTTACTCGGAGGCAAGGGAGGTAGGACCGGATTGAATAAATGGCTCAAAACCATACTGTTTCTGATGGGTTCAGCGATACTGACCCGCTTTATCCCGTTTTCTTCATTGTTCCGTAACCTGGATACGATGATTCACGAATTTGGCCATGCGCTGATGACATTGGTGTTATCCGGGAAAGTATTGCGCATTGAATTATATGCTGATCACAGCGGCGTTACGTACTCATCCATGCTGACACCAGGCAGATCCATTTTGGTTTCCTTGGCGGGCTATGTTACTGCATCCCTCTTTGCTTGGTTGCTATTCTATCTATACCGAAAAGGACGGCATATGTGGGGGCTTGGCATTATGACAGGTGTAGCTCTGGTGTCGCTTCTCTTCTATGTAAGGGGAGAATTCGGCATGCTCTGGCTTACAGGCTTTAGTGCCCTGAATATTGTGATCATGATTTTTGGCGCCAGAATCGCGAAATTCTATTATTTGCTACTGGCTTTTCTTACACTGGAAGAGTCGGTAGTTAGTGCCATCTACGTTGGGCTGATGTCCTGGACACAACCTTCGCGGGCGGGGGACGCGGCGAATCTGGCTCAGCAGACATTCCTCCCAGCGCTGTTCTGGGGAACGTTATTTGCACTGTTTGCACTGTGGTGTGCGAAGGGAGCACTTACGCTCTTTTTCCGAAAAGAAAGCATGGCAAGGCCGTCAACATCTCGTAGATTACGCGGACGTAACGTTTAGAAAAACAGAGAAGGCACCTCCTTTATTGTTAAAGGAAAGTGCCTTTTTGCTTGTCTTTAGGTCAATCAATCTCCAAGATTTTCCCAAAGCACATAAAAGAAATAAATTTCTTCTATGATCGCCTTATCATCTTGAGCGGCAATACCGCCCCTTATCCGGGCAAGGGTACCCAGAATATCGTAAATCGTCTCTCGCTCCACACTGAACTGAATACGATTGACGATTTTGTCCCAGGCTTTCATCGCGTAATCGATTTGAGACTTGGCTTCAGTCCATTTTTTGGCCTCAACTTGTTTCTCCAATTTTTGTATAGATTCAAGCAAGCGATCATCAGCGCCAAAGGGCTTTTTGAGCATAGCTCCCGTAGCCATGATCGCGACGAACACAAGTAACAGGCATATCGGAAGCACATACAGCAACCAGAAACGCGTTTTCATTCAATCGCCTCCTTCATGTAAATTTAGAAAGGCCCTTCGTAATCTCCCATATCAGTTTTATCGGTGATCTTATCCTTAAACAAATCAATATACAATTTATCGTTAGGCAATATGGCGGCAAAAGCAATATCCTGTATCGTCACTTTTTGCTTCTTCAGCTGCTCGCTGAGCCAATTCGTGTCCTTGTTTCGCTCGGCCAGATTTTGCTTAATCAGCACGCCATCAATGATTATCTCGGTCATCAGCTTGCTCTTGGCAGGATGCATATGCATGTCCTTCGCGGTTACCGGTTGATTCTCAGGTTTTAAAACAACAGAGAGGCTGCCGTCCGGCTCCAGAATGGCATAATCCAGTGTGGTGATGTCAAATACATCCTTTTGCCGCAGCATCATGGTCAATTCGTCGAATTTCACACGCATTTTATGCAAATTCTGTTCAAGGATTTTACCGTTCTGGATAATCAGGGTCGGGTCGGAGTCCATCAGCTTGGAGATGGTACGATTTTTCAGCGTAATATACTGAAAGATAATCGTGATAATAGTGAAAATGGTCAAGGCCACAAAATGAATCCATGCCTTGGAAGATAGATCGGTCGCAAATGTACCTGCGAGGGAACCAATCGTAATACCATTAATGTAATCAAAATACGTCAAGTTACCCATTTGCTGTTTGCCCAGTACCCTGGTATAGATGATCAGGGTCAGAAAGGCGATAATAGATCGCACAGCAACAACCCATGTTTCCTCCATCATGTATGTATCACCTTCCTTCGCTTCATCTTACAAATTGAAAACGTTAATGCTTGGAGCCAATATTTAGCTCTTGCTCCACCAGCATATTTGTGGACTATAACAAGCTTTTCCTAGGCTGGATCATCTTATTCTTCAACGCAAAAAAACCGAAACCTGGATACGTGCTTCAGGCTTCGGTTAATTCAATACATATCTTCAATTCAGTCAATTCATGTAAAAGTAAAATAGAATAGAGGTCATACACCCGAGTAGGCCATAAAGCCGCCATCCACAGGAATAACAGTGCCTGTAACAAATCCGGACTGCCGTTCATCAGCCAGCCACATCAGCGTGCCCAAGAGATCTTCCGGTTTACCGAAGCGTCGCATGGGCGTGTGCGCAATGATTTTGCTTGAACGTTCGGTCGGGGAGCCATCCGGCTTCAGCAGCAGATTACGATTTTGTTCCGTCAGGAAGAACCCTGGTGCAATGGCGTTTACCCGGATTCCCGATTCTGCCAAATGTACGGCAAGCCATTGCGTGAAATTGTTAATCGCGGCTTTGGCTGCACTGTACGCAGGAACTTTGGTCATGGGCGAAGGGGCACTCATCGACGAAATATTAATGACAGTAGCTGGAACATCACGTTCAATCATTTGTCTTGCGAAAATCTGGGTAGGGATGAGCGACCCGACAAAATTCAGATCCATCACCTGACGGAATCCCTCTACACTTACATCAAAAAAAGTAGTGATATCGGGCTGCTCCAAATCTTCCTGTTTGAAAATTTCATTTGTGGTATTGGCGCTGGCATGGTTGCCACCTGCTCCGTTAATAAGGATATCACAAGGGCCCAGCTTCTCCAGAACAATGGCTGCTGCCGCTATAACGCTATCGGCCTGGGTTACATCACAAGCTACAGCAATCGCCTTTCCGCCTTGAGCCTCAATTGCCGCAACGACTTCTTCCCCTTTGGATACAGTCCGGTTCAGAATAGCTACACTTGCGCCATGCCGTGCGAGCTCTTCAGCCATAGAGCGGCACAAAACACCTGCTCCGCCAGTAATTACGGCTGTTCTGCCTTCCAGTCGGGTTGATTTTTCTTTGACAAAGTCATTCATGCTTTTGACCTCCTTTGCAGGGAATCCCAGACGCCCCACAGATACATAATTCCCAGAGCCCGATCATAGAGTCCATATCCCGGTCTGCATTGTTCTCCCCAGAGATGACGTCCGTGGTCCGGTCGTGCATAACCTTCGAATCCAGTATCGTGATAGGCCTCCACAACACCTGCAATATCGACATTTCCGTCCTGACTGCGATGAGAGGTCTCGATAAAGTCGCCGTTATCGTAGATTTTGACATTACGGATATGGGCAAAAGGGATACGATCCTTGAATTCGTGAATCATGCCGATAATATCATTATTCAGATTGGCTCCAAGCGAGCCGCTGCACAGAGTTACACTGTTATAAGGGCTATCATACAGGTTCAGATATCGGCGAATATTGTCTTGGCTCGTAATAATCTTGGGCAGACCAAAGATCGGCCATGGCGGATCATCCGGATGAATAGCCATTCGAATACCTAGTCGTTCAGCGGTTGGAATGATCTCCTGCAGGAAATAACGGGCGTGTTCCCACATATGATCCTCTGTTACATCCTTATATGCTTCGAACAGACCTGTTAAATACTGCAATCGTTCCGGTTCCCAGCCAGGCATGGTTAATGCTGAATTCTCGGTAATCCGGCGCACCAGTTCAAGAGGCTCAATATCTGCGAGTTTCTTGTGCTCGTAGAAGAGGGCTGTAGAGCCATCTTCCATCTCCTTATGCATATCGGTACGCAGCCAATCGAAGATCGGCATGAAGTTGTAACAGATGACTTTAACGCCTACCTGGGCGAGTTTTTCCATCGTTTTTTTATAATTCTCAATATATTCATCACGTGTAGGCAGACCGAGTTTGATGTCTTCATGAATGTTAACACTCTCAACAACATCCAGATGTAACCCGGCCTTGTCCGCTGCAGCTTTGACGGCCAGAATTTTGTCCAGGGGCCATTCCTCACCTGCCGGAACATCGTGCAGTGCCCATACAATGCCTTCGACACCGGGAATCTGCCGGATATGATCAAGCGTTACGGTATCATTGCCTTCACCAAACCAGCGAAAAACCATTCTCATCACATTCACCTCATCAAGATTAGTTTAAAGAACAGAACAGATCCATCCATCATCATTGAAAATAGGAAGGGTATGTATGCCGCAGGACAGCCAGATCTGTGACGGTTAAGTGCAGATGTTCCTGCATAATGTGCTCCGCCGTTTGAGCATCATGCTGTTGTATCGCCTGAACCATGGATCGATGCTGCTCAAGCAGGTGATCCCAATGATGATCTGAAGACAGGCGGAGCATTCGGCTCCGGTTCAGATGCACATTCATATGCTGGATCACGGACCAGGTGTTTTTTTTGTTGCAGCCTGCAAAGAGAGTGCTATGGAATTCCTCATCCAATCCGAACATTCGTTCATCATCCGGTTCAAGTATACATTCCTGCTGATGTTCAAGGTTCTGCTCCATTTTTTTCATATATTCATCTGGAAATTGCACACAGGCTAGCCGTATGACGGCACGCTCAAGCTGTTCACGCATGAATCGGGCTTCCTCCACGAGATCCACTTGAATCAGAGATACATAGGTACCCCGCTGCGGATATATTTCCAGCAGACCTTCCTGTGCTAATCGGACAAAGCTTTCTCGAACAGGGGTCCGACTCACATTGAACTCGAGCGAGATCTCTTTTTCCGAGATAGCAGTACCGGGAGGCAGCTTCAAACTCAATATCAACTGCTTCAACGTCGTGTAGACAGCCTCACGTGAAGAGAATGCCTGTTTGTTCAGCGAAGATGGGCTTATTAAGGATGATAATAAATCGGCTTTGGATGAAGACCTAGGGGGATATTCCATAACTTCAACTCCTTCAAAGACATACTACCATACTTGTATGGTAGTATGGAAGCGCTTTTATCTAACTTATATATAATTTATCGGGCATAGCTTGTTCTTCACAGGTTTGAGGAGTAAAATATAGCCATTAGGTTTAAATGTTTAAACGAATAGACGCTACAGACAATATCTTTAGAAACTTATTAGAGGTGAAACCATGGGACAAAAAGCATTATCCATCTTTCAAAACTGCATCCCCTTATTCCAGGTACTAAGTGACAACCATCGTCAGGCCATTTTACTTGCGCTCAGCGAGAAGGGCAGCATGACGGTGAATGAAATTACAGAACAATTCAGCCTGTCCCGGCCTGCAATATCCCATCATCTCAAGCTGTTGCTTGAAAAAGGACTTATCTCCGTGGAGCAGAAGGGAACACAGCGATATTATTCTGCTTCGTTAAAGTCCTCGGTGGAACTTTTGAAGGAACTGGTGGCCGCGATGGAAGAGGAGTGCTTATAGACAAGAGCAGCTAACATGCCCATGCATGTAGGCGATTCGTTCGTTTGTTTAAACGGATCATCATTAACTCATAGAGGAGTTGGATTACGTGAGTACAATACAGGAATTAAGCGAACCTGAAGTGGAAGAAATTTTACAGCAGCAGCGGCAATTTTTTAGAACAGGGGCTACTCGTTCCGCTGAGGCTCGCATTGCACATTTAACCCGATTGAAACAGGCGATTCAAAAGTATGAGTCCCGTCTTACCGAGGCGCTCTATCAGGATTTGGGCAAGAGTGAGTTCGAATCGTATACAACGGAGATCGGATTTATGCTGGATAGCATTTCGCATACCATTCGGCAAGTGAAGAAATGGGTCAAACCGGTCAAGGTTAAAACTCAACTCGCGCTGATCGGTTCCAAAAGCTATATCATTCCTGAGCCTTATGGTGCGGTCTTGATTATTGGGCCCTTTAACTATCCATTCCAGCTGTTAATTGAACCTCTGGTTGGCGCGTTGGCAGCAGGCAATACGGCAGTTCTCAAAGCATCTGAAAACACACCAGCCGTCTCCGCCGTTATTCGTGAGATGATAACCTCCATCTTCGAACCAAATTATGTCCACGTGGTTGAAGGAGCGAAAGACACCACCACGGCACTTATTAACGCCCCATTTGACTATATTTTTTTTACAGGAAGTGTCCCGGTGGGCAAAATCGTCATGGAGGCTGCTGCCAAAAATCTCGTTCCAGTTACGCTGGAGCTTGGCGGTAAAAGTCCGGTTATTGTGGATAAGCATGCCGATCTAAACGTCGCTGCACAGCGCATTATATGGGGAAAGCTGCTCAATACCGGTCAGACCTGCATCGCACCAGATTATCTGCTTGTACATGAACAGGTGAAAGTTCCATTGATTGCCGAAATGAAAGCAGCGGTAGAGTCGTTCTTTGGTACAGATATCCAGCACAACAGAGACTATGGGCGAATCGTCAACAAGGCCCATTTCAAACGTCTCACGACCCTTATTGAACGCGATCAGGCTCATGTCATTTATGGCGGTCAATCCGATGAGGAAGATCGTTTTATAGAACCGACCTTTATTGATGCCGAATCGTGGGAAGCCGCCTCGATGGAGGACGAGATTTTTGGTCCGATTCTGCCGATTATCAGTTATACCCATATTGGTGAGGCGATTGCAGGTATTGTAAAGCGACCCAAACCGCTGGCGCTCTACCTCTTTACATCGGATACACAGTTACAGGATCAAGTGATGCGAGAGGTTTCTTTTGGGGGCGGCTGCATTAACGATACGATTACGCATGTAGCCAATCCAAGGCTGCCGTTTGGAGGCGTGGGACATTCAGGTTTGGGCGCTTATCATGGACGGTATAGTCTGGAGGCCTTCTCTCATATGAAAAGTGTGCTTAAAAAGAGCACCAGATTAAACTTCTCAATTTTATATCCGCCGTATGATAACAAACTGAAGACGATTAAACGTCTGTTAAAATAAAAGAACCGACGTTTAACCATATAGCAATTAAGTTCTGGACTGGACTAATGTTGGATGAATAATACTCATTCGGGAGCAGGCTGCTCCTGTCTGTAGCATGTTGGGGAAACACCCGACCAGCGCTTGAATTGACGGCTGAAATGGGCAATATCTTTATAACCAAGCATGGTAGCAATGTTCTGAACCGACAGCTTGGGGTTACCCAGCAGAACTTTGGCTTCATGCAGAACCATTTCAGATAAATATACGCGCGGAGATTGACCATACACCTGTCGAAATACACGGTTACAATGGGAGGAACTGATGCCCAGCTCTGCTGCAATATCATCAATGCCATAATGGCTGTCGGACTCACGTCCTTGCTTGAATTGTTGACTTACCAGCCCTTGCAGCCGATTACGAATCTGGTGAGCCAGCTCGATTTTCTCATATCCGTCCGTGAACAATTGAGCGGCTTCCTGAGAGACCGCTTCCCATAAATGTCCAAACAGTTCAAATACCGCCGATTGCAGCTGCATGCGTTGTACCATCGTACTCGCTGCCCGATTGTCAGCAGAAGACATTAATTTGCGAAGTACAGGCTCGATCTGGCGGGTAACCGGACTATCTGCATCGAACAAAACCTGCTTGATTCGTGCAAGCAAGGAGAGAAATAACTGGTCATCTATATCAAAATGCATGCAAAAATACGTAAAACCCTTGCCATTATGGCTCAGGCTGGAATGAATGCTTCCTGGAGGAATCAGGAGCAATTCTCCAGCCTTTTGAATATACAGCTTGCCATTCACAGTCATGTGTTGTTCGCCTTCCGTTACATAGTTCAGCTCATATTGCGGATGTTCATGCGCCGGATAATCCCAATTCGCCCCGACACTTCGCAAATGAATGGCGAACAGATTCACCGTTGTTTGTACATCCGGGTAAAATACCTCATGCACACTTTCTCCCAAAGCGGGAGGCAAATAGGTGGAAGACATGGAAGGCCCCCTCAATCATTATATATTATAGTGGAATCTATAAGTTGCTTCTGAACGGAATGATGGAGATATGAATCGAAACAGATGTAACCGCTTTATTGTATTATAATCTATTAGCTTGATTTGGGTAAATATCCGATTGATTTGACCATGGTCTATGGTGGAATGCCCGTGGTAGGATGGGGCTAATGAAAACGTATGCAAACCATTTTGAGAGGGGTCATCGTTCATGAGCACTTCCAAATCCATCTTTTATAATGCCCATCACTCACCGATCGGGGCTTTTGCCAGCTTTACGCTTGGATACAAAGGAGCCAAAGGCGGACTAGGCCTGGAGCTTGGCAAGCCAGCAGATCAGAATGTATATATCGGTTTACAATCTCGTGATAGTGAAAACTATGAAGCTTTACCATTTTTCGAAGCCGTTGAGGATGCGAGCGTTCGGTACGATGTTGAAAAAGTAGAGAATTCGGATTCAGATCTGGCGTCGTCGGCCTCGTTACAAAGTGAATCGAGCACGCCAGCGGCAGTTGCAGCTCAAACGTCTCGTCCGCTGATTTCTGCGTTTCGGGATGAGGATATCACCCGTGAATTCACTTCGGGAACAGATACGTGGACGGCGGGTGATCTGACTTTCCGTATTTATTCACCTGTGCGGCCTGTACCCGAACCGCTCAGCGGCGATCGTGATGCGTTAATGGATGCGCTTGTACCTGCAGTCCTGGTCGAGATGACGATTGATAACTCGAAAGGGCAGCAATCGCGCAAAGCATATTTTGGCTATCAGGGGAATGATCCTTACTCTGCGATGCGTATCATCGGAGGACCAGAGGGTGGAGCGTTAACGGGTGTTGGACAAGGGCGCCTAACCGCAATTTTGTCTGCGGATGAGGGACTATGGCCTGCTCGCGGGTTCACGCTGGAGAAAATATTGCAGGAGAAACATCGTGAGAATCTGGCTTTCGGTCTGGGTGAAACAGCTGCATTGATGATGGACGTTCCAGCCGGAGAGAAGCGTACGTATCAATTCGCTGTATGTTTCTATCGTGGTGGGATCGTTACTTCGGGTATGGACACGACCTACTGGTATACCCGTTATTTTGCGGATATTCTGGAAGCTGGGCAATATGCGCTTGATCGTTTTTGCGAGTTGACTGCTTCCTGTGCTGAAGTGGAACAACGTCTTGGCGTATCTGCTTTGAGTGAGGACCAGTCATTTATGCTTGCCCATTCCATTCATAGCTACTATGCAAGTACACAGCTGCTGGATGCAGACGGCGAACCGTTCTGGATCGTAAATGAAGGCGAATACCGGATGATGAATACTCTGGATCTGACCGCAGATCAGCTGTATTTCGAGCTCGCTTTGAATCCTTGGACGGTGCGTAATGAGCTGGAGTGGTTTGTGAAGCGTTACAGTTATACGGATCAAGTACGTTTCCCGGGCGAAGAAAAGGAATACCCGGGCGGCATTACGTTCACGCATGATATTGGCGTAGCCAATGTATTCTCGCGTCCCGGACACTCGGCTTATGAACTGGTGGGCATCGATAACTGCTTCTCCCAAATGAGCCACGAGGAACTTGTGAACTGGCTTTGCTGTGCGACTGTATATATTGAACAGACACAGGATCAGCAGTTTGTTAAAGAAATGCTTCCCGTCATTCGTGATTGCTTCGAAAGCATGTTGAACCGGGATCATCCGGATGAACAACAGCGCAATGGCCTGATGGGACTGGATAGCAGTCGTACCAAGGGTGGAGCTGAAATTACCACCTATGACAGTTTGGATGTATCGCTTGGACAATCTCGGAATAACATCTATCTGGCAGGCAAATGCTGGGCCGTCTATGTTGCACTGGAGAAGCTGTTTGCTGCGGAGAAACTGGCTGAATTGTCTCATCACGCAGGACGTCAGGCAGATCGCTGTGCAGCCAGTATTGCAGCTCAGTTAACTGACAGTGGTTACATTCCGGCAGTTATCGCTGAAAATAATGATTCCCGCATCATTCCGGCCATAGAAGGATTGGTTTTCCCATACTTTACAGGCTGTGAAGGTGCGCTGGATGTAAATGGCCGTTTCGGACCTTACCTGCAAGCACTTCGAACCCACCTTAAGACAGTTCTTGTACCTGGTACTTGTCTATTTGAGGATGGAGGCTGGAAGCTGTCCTCTACGAGCAATAACTCATGGCTTAGCAAAATATATCTGTCCCAGTTCATTACAAGAGAACTACTCGACGTGGAATGGGATGAAACAGGGAAGGCTGCTGACGCTGCCCATGTAAACTGGTTGTTGCATCCAGAGGAATCCTACTGGTGCTGGAGTGACCAGATCTTGGCAGGTGTGGCGGTCGGAAGCAAGTATTACCCGCGCGGTGTAACATCAATTCTATGGCTGCTCGAAGGCAAAGGTAATCGTCTGGAGCAGATTTATGCCAGCAAGGAGGCTGTACAATGAGCAACACAACCGTTCAATCCAATATCTCTGGCCCGCAGTATGATGCGTGGCTTGGATATCTTCAAGGTCAATCCGGAGTGAAGGGAGCTGCCCGAAAGGCAGCTCCAGTCTGGGCCCATACCGTGTCGGCGGCGGAAGATCAGGAAATGATATCAACAGCCATAACTGAACTGACTCAGGGATTGGATAAGCTTTTTGGCATCAAGCCGAAAGTTAGTCAGGAAGTTACCAGCCAGGTGGGTGATCCGGATTTGGCCAATCAGGAGGCCCAAGGGATATGGCTTGGCACATGGACAGGCTCGAAAGCTGTAGCTCAGGCCTTCAGCGAAACGGAGCGCTCAGCTGTACACGGGGAAGGCTATATGATCCGCGAAGATATGGAGCGGGGCAGACTGTTTATTGGTTCTGAAACCCCTCAAGGTGTGCTGTATGGTACTTTTCATCTGTTAAGAGAGCTTGTCCTGGATCAAGAAAGCGCTAACGATGCGAAACCGGCTGCGGGAAGGTTAAGCTACATTGCGGAGCAGCCCGTGAATGCATTACGCATGATCAATCAGTGGGATAACGTGGATGGCAGCATTGAACGTGGTTATGCGGGGAAGTCCATTTTCTACGAAAATGGAGAATTCACTCGTGATCTTGGGCGTATCCGGGATTATGCCAGATTGCTTGCTTCCACAGGTATTAACGCTATTTCGATTAATAACGTTAACGTGCACCAGCGTGAGAGCCTGTTCCTGACGGAACGTTTCCTGGGTGATGTTGCAAAGGTTGCTGCCGAATTCAGAGCCTACGGCATCCGAATGTTCCTGAGCGCCAACTACGCAAGTCCGATAGAGATTGGTGGATTGCTTACGGCAGACCCGCTGGATGAGCAGGTCCGTGAATGGTGGAACATTCAGACAGCCAAGGTCTATGCGGCAATCCCGGATTTTGGCGGCTATTTGATCAAAGCAGATTCGGAGAATCGTCCTGGCCCATTTACGTATAACCGGGATCATGCCGATGGAGCCAATATGCTGGCTGAGGCCCTTCGTCCATTTGGTGGACTGGTGATCTGGCGCTGCTTCGTCTATAACTGCAAGCAAGACTGGCGTGACCGTTCCACGGACCGCGCGCGGGCGGCATATGACCACTTTAAGCCACTGGATGGGCGCTTTGCAGAAAATGTCATTTTGCAGATCAAGAATGGACCGATGGACTTCCAGGTTCGGGAGGCCGTATCCCCGCTGTTCGGGGCCATGGAGAACACGAATCAGGTATTGGAATTCCAGATTACGCAGGAGTATACGGGCCAGCAGCGGCATTTGTGTTATCTGATTCCACAGTGGAAAGAAGTATTGAATTTTGATACGTTTGCCAAAGGGCCGGGTTCTGAAATTAAACGTATTGCTGACGGCTCTCTGTACAACAGGCCTTATAGCGGCTTCGCCGCAGTCTCCAATATCGGCGCAGACGCTTGCTGGACGGGACACCCGCTTGCTCAGGCGAATCTGTATGGATATGGAAGACTGGCCTGGAATCCGGAGCTGTCATCGGAAGAGATCGCGGAAGAATGGGTCAGACTTACGTTTGGACATGACGAAGAGGTCGTTCGTCTAATCTCTGGCATGCTTCTGAATTCGTTGGAAATCTATGAAAATTATACGGCTCCGCTCGGTGTAGGCTGGATGGTTAATCCAGAGCATCATTATGGACCGAATGTGGATGGCTATGAATATTCCAAGTGGGGAACGTATCACTTTGCCGATTGTGACGGCATTGGCGTGGACCGGACAGTGAGCAGTGGAACGGGATATACATCGCAATACCACCAGGAAAATGCCGAAAGATATGAATCCGTAGCCTCCTGTCCAGACGAGCTATTGTTATTTTTCCATCATGTCCCGTATACCCATGTCCTGCATTCTGGCAAAACGGTCATTCAGCACATTTATGATACACACTTTGCTGGAGCAGAGCAGGCAGCGGTGTTAGCACAAACATGGGGACAGCTGGAAGGCAAGATTGATCCGACTATTTTTGATAAGGTAGCTACGTTACAGGCTGGGCAGGCGGAGCATGCCAAGGAATGGAGAGATATGATCAATACGTACTTCTATCGCAAAAGCGGTATTGCAGATGAACAAGGAAGAACGATATATTAATCTGGATACGAGAGTGATATAAGCTGAACTAAACATTTACAAGATAACTACGAGCCAGAACAAATCTGAGGAAGTGGAGCGTTCACCTGTATCACCTTCGGAGGAAGAACAACGTTGGCATACACGAGAAGGAGGGAACATATGGGACATCATCAATTACCAGAAACCATGAAGGCTGCTGTCATGACAGAGCCCGGGCACATTATCATCGAGGAACAGGCTGTACCCCAGCCGGCCGAAGACGAGGTGCTCATTCAGGTGATGGCCGTTGGCGTCTGCGGATCGGATGTGCATTATTTTGAACATGGCAGAATTGGCCGATTTGTGGTTGAGAAACCAATTATACTTGGACATGAATGTGCAGGGATTGTTGCGGCGATTGGCTCGAACGTGTCACGGCTCAAAACGGGGGATCGGGTAGCGATTGAGCCTGGGGTAACCTGCGGACGATGTACGGCATGTAAAGAAGGCCGTTATAACCTGTGTCCCGATGTGCAATTTCTGGCGACACCTCCGGTGGATGGGGCTTTTGTGCAGTACATGACCATACGTGAAGATATGGTATTCCCCATCCCGGATCATCTGTCTTTTGAAGAGGCCGCAATGAACGAACCTTTCTCGGTGGGCATTCATGCGGCAAGACGTAGTAAACTCGCTCCGGGAACCACGCTTGCCATTATGGGCATGGGACCTGTGGGATTGATGGCTGTTGCAGCTGCCAAATCGTTTGGTGTGGAGCGCATCATTGTCACAGATTTGGAGGAAGTGAGGCTGGAAGCCGCTCGTCGTATGGGCGCCACTCATACCATTAATGTGCGGAACGAGGATGCGCTGGCGGTAATCCGTGAGTTAACGAACGGTGACGGTGTAGATACGGCGTGGGAAACTGCGGGTAATCCGAAAGCGCTTCAGTCTGCATTATATTCTCTCCGCCGAGGAGGCAAGCTTGCTATTGTAGGACTGCCTGCTCAGGACGAAATTGCTCTGAATGTTCCTTTTATCGCGGACAATGAGGTGGATATATACGGAATCTTCCGTTATGCCAACACCTATCCTGCAGGAATTGAGTTTCTGAGCTCTGGCCAGCATGATGTGATGTCCCTGATCACCGATCGTTATTCTCTTGAGGAGACACAACAAGCCATGGAACGAGCATTGCACAACAAGAGTGGCAGTCTGAAAGTAATGGTGTATCCAAACGGAAAATGAATTCATTCGAAGGAGCCCTGATGTTCAGGGTTTCTTTTTTTGTATTTTTCGCCATAAAAGGATTAAACAAGCTTCCATAACGTGGTATAATGCTTGAAGATTTTAACATATAAAATCATACACACTCATTTTGTTGAATAGCAACTTAGCGAAAGGAACTGAAGGTTGTGAGAACACATGAATTTAGGATTCACTCTGATTTCCACCGGGATGATCTGATGTCTGTATCTTCTCAAGCGTCGCGTTTTTCCTCGGATATTTCATTGTCATTTACCGATGCTGACCATGAACATCGTGTAGATGTCAAAAGCCTGCTCGGAATGGCGCTTCTTCCCATTCGACATGGCAGTGTGGTGAGATTGCAGACACGGGGAAGAGATGAACTTGAAGCGTTGGAATATATGCTGAATGTGCTGGAAAAGGGCTTAACTTGAAGTCTAAAACCTGTGCAAATCGCAGTGAATTGTAAAATATTTATCGTTTGTTCAATTCCGACTGGTACTTCGTCCAAAAAAAGAGTATAATAAAATTTAGTTCTATTCTAAGAAGTACCCATATTAAAGGAGTGTAAATAGATTATGCCAAAAGCTGACATCCATCCAAAGACACAAACAGTAATTTTCTTCGATGCAAGTGCTGATTACAAATTCCTGAGTTCTTCGACTAAGTTCTCGAACGAAACTATGGAATGGGAAGATGGTAACTCTTATCCAGTAATCCGTGTGGACACTAGTTCCGCATCCCACCCATTCTTCACAGGTAAACAAAGAAACGTGGACATCGGTGGTCGTGTTGATCGCTTTAACCGTAAATACAACATCAAAAACTAGTCTGTCCATAGATTGCGAAGAAACCTCGGGGATTTGTCCTCGGGGTTTCTTTGTGTCTTGACAGCGATAAATAAAAAATTGCATACAATTATTGCGCTTACATATCAAACGGAGGTACACTAGGAAACAGAGTGAGATCATACTTTAGGAGGAAATAGAGATGAGCAGCATCAATCATATGGTAACGTTTACACTTTACGCAGGCAAAGATACACCTGAAGCAGAGGCATTTCTGAAAGAAAGTACGGATGCCCTGACGAATATTCCAGGTGTGGAGCAATTCCAGGTCCTGCGTCAGGTGAGCGAAAAAAATGAGTTTGACTACAGTTTTTCAATGGTATTTGCAGATCAGGCTGCGTATGATGCATATAATGTTCACCCGGTTCATCGCAAATATGTAGAAGAACGGTGGGAAAAGGAAGTTAGTCGCTTCCAGGAAATCGATCTCGTTCTGCACGGGAAATAACATAAAACTCGAAAGCGTTTTCTGTTTTGATGCTAACGAGCGTTAATCTATTTTGTAATCCTTCTTTCTTTATCACTAAATTTCGATACTACACATGTAGCTCAGAGGAGGGAAACTGTCCCTATGAAATTGGATCTTACAGGTAAAACGGCGCTGGTGACCGGAGCAACTGGTCAATTAGGAAGGGTCATCGCTCGTACGTTGGCAGACTGTGGTGCAAATCTGGCGCTGCATTACATAAATAATGAAGCGAAGGCCAGGGAGCTTCAAGGTGAGATCAAAGCCATCGGTCGGAAAACGGTCATTATTCAAGGTGATATCACAAAGCAGGATACGGCATTTCGGATGCGTGATGAAATTCAATCCAGCCTCGGAGATGTAGATATCGTGGTTGCCAATGCGGTCATTCAATATGCCTGGACAACAGTGATGGAACAATCACCGGACGATTATATAAGCCAGTTCGAATCATGCGTGATGCAAAGTGTATATCTTGCCAAAGCTTTCATTCCAGCTATGAAGGAAGCCAGAGCGGGTCGATTCATTGGTATTAATACGGAATGTGCGATGCAGAATTTTGCTACCCAGTCTGCATATACGGCGGGAAAACGCGGAATGGACGGGTTATACCGTGTGCTGGCAAAAGAGGTAGGCGAGCATCAGATAACGGTCAACCAAGTTGCGCCTGGATGGACGATCAGTGAACGTGACCGCAACAGTGAGCCAGGACATGATGAGGGATATATCCAAACGGTGCCGTTGAAACGTAGGGGAGAAGATCAGGAAATTGCCAATGCGGTAGCATTTCTGGCATCCGACCTGTCCTCTTTTATCACTGGGGCCTATATCCCGGTCAGTGGCGGCAATGTGATGCCTGCTATTTAATTGTGAATTTAATGATGTAAATCAATTCAAAAGTATGAATGAACAGCATTATAAACCATCGTGTAACCATGATCCGTTTGTCAGTTCCATGACAAGCGGATTTTTGTATATATCCATAAATACATATGATTTTGTTTCTAATTTCAAAAAATTGGGGTAAAAGAATAGGTAGTTTAACGCGGTGGAAACATAACTCAAAATAAGCGAATAAAGGAGACCGACCTTTCATGAAAAAAACAATTGCAGACGTTCTGGTCGAAGCATTATTGAACGCAGGCATCAAACGCATCTATGGTATCGTTGGAGACTCCTTGAATGCGGTACTGGATTCCATCCGTCGCTCGGGTAAAATTGAATGGATTCATGTCCGCCATGAAGAAGTGGCTGCTTTTGCGGCCGGGGCAGATGCCCAAGTGAGTGGAAGTATCGCTGTATGTGCGGGCAGTAGTGGACCGGGAAACATGCACTTGATTAACGGTCTGTACGATTGTCATCGGAACCGTGTACCGGTACTTGCCATCGCTGCTCATATTCCTAGTGATGAGATTGGGAGTGAGTATTTTCAAGCGACTCATCCAGAGTATTTATTTCAGGAATGCAGTCATTATTGTGAGGTCATTACAACGGCCAAACAAATGCCGCGTTCCTTTACGATGGCGATGCAGACCGCAGTTGCGCGATCTGGCGTTTCCGTCATTATATTGCCAGGAGACGTAGCGGCCCTGGAAGCGGCTGATCTGCCAGTGCCGGAGCATGTATACCATCCCACCCATCCGGTTGTACATCCTTCCGAACCTGAATTGCGGAAACTGGCGGAGTTTTTGAATCAAGGTAAAAAAATTACGTTGCTGTGCGGGGCAGGCTGCGCTGGTGCGCGTGAACCTCTCATGAAGCTCTGTGATCGCTTGAAATCCCCAATGGTTATTGCGCTGCGAGGCAAGGAATATCTGGAATACGATAACCCGTATTCGGTAGGCCTTACGGGACTAATCGGTTACTCATCCGGTTATCATGCCATGATGGACTGTGATGTGCTCTTGATGCTGGGAACAGATTTTCCATACCGTCAATTCTTCCCGGAGGATGCAGTCGTACTTCAAGTAGATATTCAGTCTTCACACCTTGGTCGCCGTACGAAGCTGGATTACGGCGTGTGCGGTGATGTGAAGGCTACCATTGAAATGTTATTGCCCTATCTGACGGAAGAGCACAGCGACAAACATTTGCATAAAAGCGTGGAACGTTACGAAAAAGTTCGTAAAGAATTGGATGAGCTTGCTGTTGGGAAACCCGGAAAAATGTCAATTCATCCCCAATACTTAACCAAGGTCATTAGCGATGCTGCAGCCGAAAACGCGATTTTCACCTGCGATGTAGGTACACCTACCGTATGGGCAGCTCGTTATATTGAAATGAGCCGCAATCGCCGATTGCTGGGTTCATTCAGTCATGGCACCATGGCGAATGCTCTACCACAAGCGATTGGAGCACAGGTGTCTGATCCAGGTAGACAAGTCATATCCTTGTCCGGTGATGGAGGCATTGCTATGCTGATGGGTGATCTTTTGACTCTTAAACAGCATAATCTCCCTATTAAAGTTGTCGTGTTTAACAACGGAGCACTGGGTTTTGTTGAACTGGAGATGAAAGCTGCCGGATTGCTTGAGTCCGGTACCGAGCTTGTGAATCCGAACTTTGCTATGGTAGCCCAAGCGATGGGTCTGGAAGGAATACGGGTTGAAGATCCGGCAGATCTGAAAGGGGCTGTAGAGCGTGCATTAATGCATGATGGTCCTGTTCTGATTGATGTTGTGGTGAATCGACAGGAGCTGTCCCTGCCTCCGAAGATTAATATCAAACAGGCCGAAGGCTTCACCCTATGGATGATGAAGGCAGTATTGAATGGACGTGGCGATGAGCTGATTGAGTTCGCAAAGACCAATTTGCTCAGATAAGACTTACGTTCGCCTTAGTCTTGACGCACCGTTTCGAACCGCACAACTAATACATCCATCAGACTGAATAAGAAAGAGAGGCTTACTGTAAAGTCACAGTGCCTCTCTTTTTGCGTTTGATGATTTTTATTGTTGGCCTTACAATCCATCATGCCACATGGGAAGATTCGGTCTGAGGCGTAGTGGTAACTCCCGGACATAGGCAAGAATGATAATCATCATGGCAATGACCACCCCCACAGCTCCAATCCAGGTGATGGATGACAATGAAACAGCACTGACGGCAATTCCTCCAATACCGGCACCGGCAGCCATCGCGAGTTGCATAACCGAACTGTTCAGACTCAGCATAATCCCAGACGATTCTGGAGCCATCGTCACCAGATTATATTGCTGTGTTGGACCGGAAGACCAAGCGGAAAAGGACCACAGAATCAATACAATGAAGACGGCCGCACCCGAATGAGCTGTGACATTCAGCATAAGCAGACTTATGACATGCAGGGCCATACCCATGAGGAGTGTTCTTTTTACTCCCATACGATCGGCGCTGTATCCTCCGGATTTGGAACCAATCAGACTTGCGATACCAAAAGCCAGCAAAGCGGAACTTAATAACGCTTCACTCATGCCCGCAATAGATACCAGGTAAGGTGAAATATAAGTATACGCAATGGAATAGCCTCCTAACCAGAAAAAGCTGACAAGCAGCGCCAAGCCGATACGAGGTTGCTTAAGAAGGGCTAATTGTTTTTTCAAAGGTACCGGTGCTTCGCCTTCAGATGGCGGGATCGTAATGGCAATAACAATCATGGCAATGACACCCAGAATCGCGATACCTGCAAAAACAAGTTTCCAGTCCCAAGCTGCAGCAACCATTCTTCCCAGAGGAACTCCCACGATCAAGGATGCGGTAAATCCGGTAATAACCGTTGCGATAGAGCTGGCCTGTTTACCCACAGCCGCTATTTTGGCCGCGATCGTCAAGGATGTAACAACCACCACCCCGGCTCCCAGAGCCATCAAGACTCGTGCGGCGATGAACAGTCCGTATCCAGGCAGCAAGAAGGCCAAGACGTTACCTATGACAAATAGTCCAAGGAAGTAGAGCAGCAGCTTGCGTCGGTCCATACGGGATGTTAAGGCGATTATGATGGGCGTACCGAGCGCGTAAACCAGTGAAAAGATCGTAATCAGCTGTCCCGCAGCAATTAATGATATATTCATGGTGTCAGAGATCCTGTCCAGAATACCCGCAATGACATATTCGGAGGTCCCTACAAGAAAGCTGACCAAGGCGAGAACATAGATTTTCCATGTGTTAGACATGAGCATATAACCTCTTTCTGTTTGTTATTATTATATTTTTAGAAATATAGAAATAAAGACGAGAGAACGGGAACACAATATTATGAATGAACCGATGAGACATGGTTGAGCAGTTAAACCATCCAATGTACTGGGTGTTTTGACAAAAGGATAGTTATGCAACTACGATGAGTCTCTGCATTCCAATGTGCCAGAACGAATATTTAATTGTTGATTTTATATTTCTAGTATTATAGAAATATTGGACAAAAAATTTATCTATCCAACAGATAAGGAGCGAATCTCTGGACAGTTTCTGTGTTCAGGCTGTAATAAATATACGTGCCTTTCTTTTGTGAGGTCAACAAACCACAATCGGATAGCTGCTTCAGGTGATGAGATAGGGTGGAGAGCGCTACCGTTACAAGCCTATTTTCCAAATCAGCTGGACACAGGTTGCTTTCACCCGAAAGGATCTGAATAATTTTATATCGCGTTTGTTCGCCCAAAGCTTTATGAATTTTGACGGCCTGTTCATCAATCGTATTGGATTGCATCAAAATCGTTCCTTTCGTCTTTATTTCTTATTTCTATAAATATTGAAATAACTTTATCATGTCTTTTGAAAAAAGTAAACTCCCTACGAAGAAGATCGTTACTTTCAGTCGAAAATGAATCAACTGAAGCAAAAACCTTTGCAGGGAGTTGGAAGGTCGATTCAAACTCACTCTTATTGTCGTTCGAGAGACTCGACGTATTCTTTGGCATCTTTCAGTGATAGGTTTCTAGCTTCACGAGCCTTTTTGATTGCAATGATTTTCTTGCCCTGTTGTGCAAGTGCCTGCAGCTCCATATCAAGTTCGGTCAGATTAGCCTGTGACGGTGGAGGTGGAGTCACATTCACTGAAGAAGCGTTATGACTAAGTTGGAAGTGTACAGTACTACCTGCTCCATTCTCCAGGCGCTCTACATCCCTCTTCAGTTCATTCAGCTGGGTCTGCAAGCTGATGACACGAACCAATAAGATGAGAATAAGAATTAAAAAAACGACTAAAACAATGGTGTTTATTTCCATGCAGCCAGGTGCCTCGCTTTCCTTACTCCAATACATTTCTATTTAAGCTGTACCGGGATTTCCTTAACACCGCGAACAATCATGCCAGGTCTCCATTCAAGTTCATTCACATCCGCCTGAAGCTGCATATCGGGAAAACGGCGAATTAACGTGTTGATAGCAATTTCACCTTCCAGTCGCGCAAGAGGGGCTCCCAGACAGAGATGAATGCCTTTGCCAAAAGCCAGATGGGCGCTCTTCTCGCGAGTGATGTCAAACACATCCGCATCCTTAAACTTCGCTTCATCTCGATTGGCAGAATCCAGCGCTACAATAACAAGTTCACCTTCAGCGATATGATGTCCATGAAATTCGATGTCTTCTGATGCCCAGCGAGACGTACTGAATTCAACCGGACCGTTATAACGCAGCATTTCCTCAACAGCGTTATGGATTAACTCGGGCCGCTTAATCAGCAGCTCGCGTTGTTCCGGGTGCTCCAGTAGGGCAAGTACACCATTGCCGATCAGATTAACGGTTGTTTCATGTCCGGCAATGATGAGCAGCGCGACTACACCAAGCAGTTCCTTTTCAGTAAGCTGCTCTCCTGATTCTTCTGCCACAACAAGCTGACTGATCAGATCGTCGCCCGGCTGCTCACGTACTTTGGCAAACCAGGCATTCAGGTAATCAATGAACTCTTTGGCATGCTTCTCAAACACTTCGGAATTTTCCTCGCTTGTCGCGTCGATGATGGAATTCGACCACAGACGGAATTTGTCCTGATCTTCAAGAGGAACACCGAGAATTTCGCTGATGACAATAATCGGTAACGGAAAAGCGAACTCATCAATCAGATTCATCTTGTCCTGGGAATTAAGATTATCCAGAAGATCGTCGGCAATATCCTGAATATGGCTTCTCATGCCTTCAATCAGCCTTGGAGTGAATGCCTTCTGTACAAGTCCACGCAGCCGACGATGATCGGGTGGATCAGAAAAAAGCATGTTATGCACAAAAATATTATCTTGATCCGGCCCATAACGTTTAATGACATCCTTGCTGAAGCGATTATCTTTCAATACCTC
This sequence comes from Paenibacillus sp. UMB7766-LJ446, assembly GCF_030226665.1. Lineage (NCBI taxonomy): Bacteria > Bacillati > Bacillota > Bacilli > Caryophanales > Paenibacillaceae > Paenibacillus > Paenibacillus sp. UMB7766-LJ446. Next base: position 652,745 of record NZ_JASOYM010000002.1, on the reverse strand, counting down.
GACCGCATCCTCATATCGGGTAATAATCCAACCGAAATCACCGTGAGGGAACAGGACTCTGTGAATGGGATCATTCTGTCTCAGTTTTTCATATACCGGATAAGGATTCTGTGTAAATTCTTGGGTGAAGAATTTAGGCTGTGAAGTATCATTAACCATTGGTTGATCCCCTCTCATCAAAAACTCGTAATGTTACGAATCTTATCTAAGAGAGTATATGTTCATCCCAGTGGCTTCATACGAAAAGCCTGCACCATCTATATATTCAATATTATGGCGATTGAAACCTTGTTTTCGACTGACAAATATGGTATAAAAAGCTTCATATTTAAATGGAGTAGCGTTTGGGGCAAGGATTAGATTCAAAATACAGATCGTTTAATAATCCACAGGGTCATATGGCCTATAATTGAAGTTTTCTACAACAACAACGTGAGTTCAAGTTAATTTTAAAGGCCATCTTCATGATTCAACCAGAACACTCGAACATTGAGAGATAGTAAAGTGTTGGAACAGTTAATTGCGGAAACGTCGAGATTCCAAATGTCTTTTCTTCGTGAAATTTTGGAACTTATGATCGATGAGGGCCGAAAAACCGCTTTGGAAAAAGGCAATATCTTATGTTGCTTCAATTTTGCCGCGTCACACAGTATGTACAGCTCAGCACTCAGGAATCCTCCTGAACCGATTCACACATAAAGAATAGCAGAAGCGTGAGCCTCTGCTATTTTTTTATTTCATTTAAGTAAATCAGGTTTTGGAACCTCCAAAGCTAACGGTTATATTGGCTCAGATGTCATATATCCTCGCTTATGATGCATACCCATACCAGTAGGCGAATGCTGTCTTAAGGAGGAAACAGGCATGTCCATGAGCGAACCTCTGTTAACACAAATTGTTAATCAACATATCCCGGCTGACGCGACTGTCGTCACCATTGATAAACCGGTCCAACATCCGGCCATTTATGCTTCAGATTTAACCGGAGACGGAATGCCGGAGATTGCTGCTGTATATGAGCAGAGCGGAGAATTAATGCTGCTTGTTCTGAAATTTTACCAAGGTCACTGGATCAAGATGTCTTTGACTAAAGGCTTGGGATATGGCGTTACCTTGCTGACAGCGGCATCTGTGACATCTACGGCGAGAAATAATCTCATTGTCGGCTGGCAGATCGGTGCGATCTGGTCGAAGCTTGCTGTATACGATTGGACGGAAACGGGACTGACAGATTTGGCGCCAGAAGATTTGTATTACAGCCATGCGGAAATCATTGATATGCCTGGTCCCCACGGCAGAGATGGCAAAGTGGAGATTGCACTCTGGATTCATGATACAGGTGAAGCTTATCGGGTCGAGATCATCCGTTGGCAGAATGGGAGATGGGTTCCCGCAACAGATGTATACCCGTATTACTTTCCTAAGGTCGTGAAGTATTACGAACAATTGGCAGAACAGCATCCAGATTATACATTCTATTGGTACTATCTTGCGGACGCTCAGTATAAAGCCGGATTATTTACCGCTGCACTCGTTTCTGTCCAAAAAACGCTAAGTTTCAATGACCCATACCCTTCACGGGAAGCTCTGCTTGAGCTGGAAAAGAAGATTAGACAAGCGATGAGCACAGAGGGTCATGCACGTGAAACGACGTGGCTATTTCCGATATCGGTCAGAACAACAACCGGAACCCGGTGGGGTTATATGGATGCCCAAGGTCGTATTCGACTTGAACCGATCCTTGACGATGCCCAAGACTTTCAACAAAATGGCATGGCTGTCGTAGTAAAAAACGGGAAGACAGGCATTATCAATCTTAGCGGCCAATTTGTTGTTCAACCTGTATACGATTCCATTAATTCTTTTGCAGAAGGTCGGGCCATTGTTATTGACTCTCAAGGGTTCAAGATGATTGATGAACAGGGTAATGTGCTGACCAAACGGGCATATCCGTTTATTGCCGATGTGAAGGATGGCCGAGCGCTGTTTTACCTTTCAGACAGCAGTCAGCCAGGTGGGGAAGTCAGTCGTTACGGTTATTTGGACACAGCCGGAAATGAGGTCATTCGGGCGCAGTTCACTTCAGCGAACGATTTTCAGGATGGCAAGGCCGTTGTGCAGATCAAGGATAATGAATATGCGTTAATCAATCGGAATGGTCAGCGACTGGCGACGTACCCGTATGCCTATGTGGGACCTGTGGGTGACGGATTACTTCCTTTTCAGAAAGAAACATCGGGTAAATACGGTTATATTGACGAAAGTGGTCATGTCCGAATTCAGCCTAGCTTCACCTCGGCTTTTCCGTTTAATGGTGGGTACGCAATTGTGAATACAGCGGAGGACTACAACTCCAGCTATGGCGTTATTAATACACAGGGCACATTTACCATCCAACCCGGCTACAATGATATTCGAGATCTGGGAGAACATCGTCTGGCCCTGGGGCAAGCGATTGATCCCAAACAGTCTTTTATGGGTTCGGTCTATGCGATTGCGGATGTCAGCGGCAGCAGGCTTTCGGATTTTGTATATACGGATGTATCGAATTACAAAGGAGGGCTGGCTTCAGCAACGAATGGAACACAAACGTTCTTTCTGGATCTCAATGGGCGACCTGCATCAGGATACCCTCGTGTTGAAGGCTCGGGCACACTTGAATGGGTAGCTCCGGATCTAATCAAGGCTTATGTCGACCAGCGTGTATCCTATGTAAACCGGGCAGGGCAGATCATCTGGCGGCAAAATACAATCGTTACACTTCACCCACCTTATCGTGTACGCGAAGAGAAATATAAGCCCAACCCCGATTACCTCGTGTATTATCCGCAATTGGAAGGGTTATCGGATCAAGCAGTTCAGCTTGCAGTCAACGCCAAGTTAAAGGCACTATCTCAAGTGAGGCCCATCCCTGCGAATCAGAAGCTGGATTACACGTATACAGGGGATTTTGATATTACGTTCTATCAGCAGCAATTGCTTCAACTCAAACTCACGGGTTATAACTACCCGGCTGGTGCAGCACATGGCATGCCTACGATGATCTATGCGATTATTAATCTGAGTAGCGGTCAGATGTATGAGCTCAAGGATTTATTTAAACCAAACAGTGACTATGTGAAGGTACTCAGCAAAATTATAGGCGATCAGATCAAAAATGACCCGCAATACTCTTATGTTTTTCCGGACACGTATGAGGGAATTAGCCCGGATCAGCCGTTTTTTGTCTCACGTGATGCATTGCATGTGTATTTCAGTCCTTATGAAATCGCTCCTTACGTGGCGGGATTTCCGACATTTACGATTCCTTTTGCCCAAATCAAGGATATCATTAATACAGAGGGTTCATTCTGGAAAGCTTTTCACGAGTAACTGTAACCTTCCCATTCACCGCATTGCCGAGGCCATATGTTCAATATGGTCTCTTTCTGTAACCTAATACATATGAAAAGTGTTTAGATAGGGAAAGGGAATTTGATTGTGTTTTGTTGGGCTATATTGTAAATTTTTCTGTTATACTCTCCGTATATGTACATACATATGTTGAGTTAGAACAAATGAATGAAAGGAGTTAGGAATAACGTATTTTTTAGTTTTTCAGTAAAGAAAGTTTGGAGGAAACTTTTTGTATAAAGCAGGGTTTTGGATAAGGCTCGGGGCAAGCTTTTTGGATGCGCTCATCGTTTCATTGCCTTTAGCTATTATTGTAGGTGTCTTGACAGGGAATTACGATAATGACGAGCCTCTAGCAAAACTGATCAGTGGATTGTATTCCATTTTATTGCCCGTTTTCTGGTACGGTAGAACGATAGGAAAGCGGATTTGCGGAATTCGAATTCGAAAATATGATACACATGAGCCCCCTGGAATCGGAACGATGCTGATGCGTGTAGTTGTTGCTGGGCTTGTATATGCAATCACATTTGGCATTGGTTTCATTGCAAGTGTCATCATGGTTGCTGTACGAGAAGACAAACGTGCAATACATGATTTCATCGCAGGTACCGAAGTCGTCTGGGACTAAAAATGAGAAGGCGAGCCCTGGCGCAATATATTCGTTATGTTCCAATTCACTCATATTCACCCACGTTACAGACTATGAACAGTGTTCATGGTCTGTTTTTCTGTGATGTCAGAAGTACAGTCACAAACCCGCGCCAACACAGCAATTTCAAGACATTGCAGATGAGTACATAGAGAATTCGTCTATCGTTTTGGCTAAATGATCATTTGCTTCTGACGAAATCAACATGACATTTGATCTTTTGCGAATATCGCTACAGTGACCTCTCCCTTAATCTGAGGTAGAGCACAGACATTCCCAAAAGGTGGAGGATAAGGTCCATGAGAAGAAAAGTGTTATCTACGAGTTTGATGATCCTGTTATTAGGTACAACGATCCTGGGGTGTTCGTCCGGAGACAGTAAAGCGGGCGATACTGATAAAGGGACACCGAGCGGATCAACGGAAGCAACTACCTATCCGATTCAAACGGATAAGACGCTTACGTATTGGGGTGAAATTAACGGAAACCTGATCGGGGTCAAAAATTCGCACAGCGAAATTCCATTCTTTCAAAAATGGCAGAAAAAAACCGGCGTGCCACTCAAATTCACGGCACCTCCGACAGGTCAGGTCAGAGAATCTTTTAACGTGATGCTGGCGTCCGGGGATTTGCCAGACATGCTGGAGTACAACTTCATCGGAGATTTCCCCGGTGGACCGGAGAAAGCCATCAACGATGGTTACATTCTCAAGCTGAACGATCTGATTGACCAGTATGCGCCAAATCTGAAGAAATACCTGCAGGAGAATCCGGACATCGACAAGATGGTCAAAACAGACAGTGGCAGCTACTATGTATTCCCGTTCGTTCGGGGAGATGAGTATCTTCGTGTCTTCCAGGGTCCAATCATTCGTAAGGATTGGCTGGATGAACTGGGACTACCCGTTCCAGAAACGATTGATGAGTGGACAACGACTCTGAGAGCTTTTAAAGAGAAAAAAGGCGCTGCCGCTCCATTCTCTGTTGTAAGTAAGCCACGTTTCTTTAATGATTCCGGTAACGGTGCTTTCCTTGGCGCCTTCGGTGTAAACCGCGGATTCTATCAGGAAGACGGACAGGTCAAATTTGGCCCGTCAGAAGAGGGATTCAAAGAATACTTGACGTTATTCCAGGAATGGTACAAAGAAGGGCTGATCGATAAAAACATCTCGACAGCGGATACCAAATCGGTTGACGGCAACCTCGCTTCTGGTGCGACTGGCGCCAGTGTCGGCAACGCAGGCGGAGGTATCGGCAAATGGCAGCCGCTCGTAGAAGCAAATGATCCGGATGCCGTTCTGGTCGCTGCACCATATCCGGTGCTTAATAAAGGCGACATTCCAAAATTCGGGCAGCTCAACCAGGGTTATGCCTCGGAAGGCACCGTTGCCATTACATCGGCAGCCAAGGACCCGGAACTTGCCGTTCGCATGCTGGATTACGGCTACAGTGAGGAAGGACACATGTTCTTTAACTTCGGTGAAGAGGGTGTCAGCTACAACATGGAAGACGGTTATCCGAAATTCACAGAATTGCTGCTGAAAAATCCGGATAAACTTGCTCCGGCACAGGCGATTTCACTATATGCCCGCAGCAGTTATAACGGTCCATTCGTTCAAGACAAACGTTATGCCGAGCAATTCTTTGCATTGCAGACCCAGCGTGATGCCATTGATGTATGGAAGAATACGCAGGCTGCAAAATATAATCTGCCTTCAATCACACCTACACCTGAAGAAAGCTCGGAATACGCAACCATCATGAATGATATCAACACGCTCGTCGATGAGATGACCATCAAGATCATTCTGGGTAACGAATCGGTGGATCAATTCGAGAGTTATGTCGCGAAGATGAAGTCGTTACATCTGGATCGAGCTATTGAAATCCAGACAGCTGCACTCGAACGCTACAACAACCGGTAATTGTAAAAGGGGAGGGCACTGGCCCTCCCGATGGAAAAGAGGTGAAAAGGTACATCATGAGCAATCGTCAATCCTTTAGAAGCCGGTTCGTGCGGGACTTCATGATGAACAAGTACTTATACATCATGATGATTCCCGTTATTGGATATTATTTAATATTTCATTACGGTCCGATGTACGGCGCAATTATTGCCTTTAAAGATTATTCTCCGATGAAGGGTATTATGGGGAGTGATTGGGTTGGGCTGAAGCACTTTGAAGAGTTTTTTAACAGTTACTATTTCTTGCGGGTTCTTAAGAACACCCTGCTCATCAGTTTGTATACGCTGCTCTTTGAATTCCCTGCACCGATCATTCTGGCGCTGCTCATCAATGAAGTACGCAAGCGCACGTTCAAGCGGGTCGTTCAAACGATAACGTATATGCCTTATTTCATCTCTCTTGTTGTCATATGCGGTATTATTACGGATTTCACAAACGCGGATGGATTAATTAATCGTCTCATCATGATGCTCGGATATGACGGTCAGGCGATGCTGCAAAAGCCGGAGCTGTTCCGTCCAATCTATGTCTTGTCTGAAATATGGCAGCGGATCGGTTGGGAATCGATTATCTATATCGCTGCATTAATGAGCATCGATCTGGAGCAGTATGAAGCGGCGAAGATAGACGGTGCGAGCCGTCTTAAGCAAATGTTCCACATAACACTGCCGGGATTACTACCTATTATTACAATCATGTTCATTCTCCGGATGGGGAATATGCTGAATGTCGGGTTTGAGAAAATCATTCTCCTCTACAATCCGGTAACCTATGAAACGGCAGATGTGATCTCTTCCTTCGTGTATCGAAAGGGATTGCTGGAGTTCGGATGGAGTTACAGCTCGGCAGTCGGTCTATTCAATTCGGTCATCAATCTCGCTCTTCTGATTTCGGCGAACTATATCAGCCGCAGAGTGAGTCAAAACAGCTTATGGTGAGGTGGTAACTTTGATTAAGGAAAGCGGTTGGTTTGACCGAATCTTTACGATCTTGAATTATACATTTCTAATCCTGCTTGTTACCGTCACCTTGTATCCACTGCTCTACGTGTTATTCGCGTCCTTGAGTGACTCGGCGCAGCTGTTAGCGAACAAGGGTCTTCTGTGGAAGCCGGTCGGGTTCAGTCTGGAAGCTTACAAGAGCGTGCTTGCCAACCCAGGCATAGCCACAGGTTTCCGCAATACCTTGTTTATTCTCGTGTTTGGCGTCATCGTTAACCTGTTCATGACAGCGCTTGGTGCGTATGTGCTATCACGTAAAAACGTGATGTGGAACAAGGTGTTCATGTTCTTTATCGTGTTCACGATGTTCTTTGGCGGCGGGTTGATTCCGCTGTATCTGGTTGTCAAAGGCGTTGGTCTGTTAGATACGCTGTGGTCGACCATTCTGCCTTTTGCCATCAGCACATTTAACCTGATCATCATGCGAACGTCTTTCATGGGCATTCCGGACAGTCTGGAGGAATCAGCCAAGATTGATGGAGCCAATCACTTTACCATTTTGTTCCGTATTATTATCCCGTTGTCCATGCCCGTCATTGCCGTGATGATTCTGTATTACGCGGTAGATAAGTGGAACGGGTGGTTCTATGCATCGGTGTTTATCAAAAGCCGAGAGCTGTTCCCGCTGCAATTGGTGCTGCGTGAGATACTGATTGCCAATTCCACGGAGAGCATGTCAGCAGGTGCCTCGGCCGGGGATCGCTTTCAGATCGGGGAAACCATCAAGTATGCAACGATTATGGTAGCGACGATACCGATCCTGTGCATCTATCCGTTTTTGCAGCGCTTTTTCGTGAAAGGTGTCATGGTAGGTTCATTGAAAGGTTAAACCGGAGAATTGAAAAAATGGTAAGGAGGTATGACGTTACATGAACGTATTAAATGAAGTGGACAAGGACATGTGGGATCAGATCAAGACCAAAGCCGACCAGATGCTTGCAGCTATAGGTGAAAAGTCTCCACATGTCGCAGGTACGAATGGCATTTATGACGACATGAGGATCGATTGGTGGACCTCGGGATTCTGGCCGGGCATATTATGGATAGTGTACGATATGACGGGTGATGAGAAATATAAAGAGGCTGCATGGAATTGGGATGAACGGCTATCGGAACGGTTTCTCGAAAATAACTACTTCGACCATGATGTGGGCTTTCATTTCCTGCCCACGGCCGTCATCAAATACAAGCTCACCGGAGATGCCGATGCAGCTAGACGTGCCTTATTTGCTGCCAACTTCCTGGCTGGCCGCTTCAATACCAAAGGCAGCTTCATCCGGGCCTGGAATGGAGACATGCTGGGCTGGTCAATCATCGACACGATGATGAATCTGTCCTTACTCTTCTGGGCATCGGAGGAAAGTGGAGATCCCCGTTTCAGCCATATCGCCAAGGCTCATGCGGATATGGTCATGAAGCATTTTGTCAGGGAAGATGGTTCTGTGCATCATATCGTTTCATTTGATCCCGAGACAGGTGGACGGGTAGAAGCGATAGGGGGACAGGGAGCAGGGCCAGATTCAGCTTGGAGTCGTGGAGCGGCGTGGGCTTTATATGGATTAACGAATACGTATCGTTATACAGAAGACCCGGCATATCTGGTTGCTGCACAGCGTGTGGCGAACTTCTTCATTTCCAACTTGCCTGAGGATAGCGTTCCACATTGGGATTTCCGGGCAGAGCCCGAAGAAGGAGAAGAGATTCCACGGGACAGCTCCGCGGGTGCAATTGCTGCTTCCGGATTGCTTGAACTTGCAGATGTACTCACTGATCCTGAAGGCAGGCTTTATGCTTCCGTTGCCAAACGTATCCTGAATTCCCTGCGGGATCATTATGGAACATGGGATCTTCCTGAGCACGAAGGTATGCTTCTGGAGGGAACCGGTCATAAACCGGCAGGTCAGAACGTGAATGTCTCTCTCATTTACGGTGACTATTTCTACGTGGAGGCCAGCGCCAAATTAAACGGATGGAAGCATCGCATTTTCTAAAAATGCTCTAAGAATATTCAAAAAAAACATTCTCATCTATTTAAAAATTAAATGAAATACATTGACGTTTTGATACCGAATGCCCGATAGACGAAATTAGTCTATTCGGGCTATTTGTGCTTGATTTGACGGGGAAAATCGGTGCTTGCTCACCTTTTCGTCAATTGAATTGAACTTTTTATCTATATCCGAATCGTGCTCTTGCCGTTATAATAAATTCCTGATCCAAACATCGATAATCTACGAAGAGTTGGGTGATGAGTTGTTGCTAAATATTCGATATTTGTGGCAAAAACGAGAAAGTATAATCGTGACCTGGCTTGTCTCCTACAGTGCTGTTTTAATAGTGCCCATTCTGATCAGCCTAGTTATTTACATGCAAGCCAATGAGACACTCAAGAGTGAAATACATCGGGCAAACGATTCCTTATTGAAGCAAATGCGTTATACGATCGATACACAAGTTGATCTCATGAAGCGGTTAAATATGGAGATGACGTGGAGTCCGAACCTGCAAACGCTGATGTATTCCAATCAGCCGGCCAAGGAGGCGCCGTATACGGCGTACCAACTGGTAAAGGAACTTCGTCTCTACAAAACATCCTACGCATCCATCGATGAATTTTACGTCGTGTGGAAAAAAGACCAATCCATTCTCCGTTCAGGTAATATTCGGGATATGCGGACGGCATTTCATACCCTACATAACACAGGTGCAATGTCTTTTGAAGCGTGGCGGGATCAGATCCTGGGTGCAGAAACGAATCAATTCGTCATTCTGCCGCATCAGAATGCAGGTCCGGCGGAGTCTGCCATTGCTTACATTACACGTCTGCCTGATGATTTGAATGGTCAGGAGACGGGTACAGTTGTGGTCATGGCCGATACGCGAAGATTCCAGGAAGCGATTGAGAGCATTTCGGGTTTTAGTGATGCAACACTGCTTATCCTGAACCAGAATAACGAGATTCTGATGAGCAATCGCCCGGGATCGGAGGAATTGAAGCCATTCATGAATGGCAACCAGGTTCAGTTGGATAACGCCAAGGTAGGTAAGTCGGAGATGTTCTACATGGACTCGGCGGTATCCGATCTGAAGTACGCATTAATTATTCCCAGCAGCCTGTATTGGGAAAAGGCAGTGTATGTCCGCAATTTTACGTATATTAGTATCTTGGTAAGTCTCATTAGTGCGGGTGTACTGACCTGGTTCTTCATGCGCCGGAATTACTCTCCAATCCAGCAGCTCGTGGAATCACTACAAGACAAGACTACGCAGAACGAACCTGCTGATCGGAACGAACTGAGGTTTATTCAAAAGGTCATTATGAACACACGATCAGAAAAGAATGAGATTGCCCAGCAGCTGCAGAAACATCAACAGGTGCTGCGCTCCAATATGATTAACCGGCTTCTGAAAGGAAAACAGGACACACTCGTTCCCTACGAAGATGCATTCCGTTCTTTCCATATGCCGCTGTATTCAAGTGAGTTTGCCGTAATCCTATTTGTCATCGAAAATGAAGAGAATCTCTATGGAAAGCTGCCGGGCATTGATATTAATGAACGAAACAAGTTAATCCATCTCATTATTTCCAACGTTGTTGAAGAACTGACTTCAGAACGTCAGCACGCGGGATATGTAGCGGAAGTCGATGATATGATGGTCTGCCTTGTAAATATGAAAGCGGATTCTTCTGACTGGAATCAGGATCTTCATCACATTGCGGCAGAAGCACAACGCTTTCTGGAACGTTATGATATGGAACTGACGATTTCCATCAGCGGCCGCCATACGTCGTGGATTGGTATCGCCGAGGCATATCAGGAAGCAGTGGACGCGATGGAATATAAAATGGTGCTTGGCAAGAAAGGCATCATTACCTATGGGGATGTGCGGAGCGACGCAGTGGCGGATGATCCGTTTGGCTACTACTATCCGCTTCAGGTGGAACAGCAGCTTCTTAATTTTATCAAAGCTGGAGATACCGACCAAGCCAGCGCTTATATGAATGAGATTACAGCGCGGAATTTTGATAAACCGATCATGTCGCTCACACTCGCTCGTTGCCTGATTTTCAACCTGGTAGGTACGATGATAAAGGCCATCAATGATCTGGGGGACAAGGATAACATCACATTAACCCAATATCCGTACCGGATTGATGACATTATTGCCGGGGATACCATCCAGGAGATGCAGGAGGCTTTGCAGACCTTGCTAGAGGAGGTATGTGCCTATGCCGCTGATAAGCGCGCAACGAATGTATCACAAGAACGTGAGGATTCCCTGCGTCATCTCAGTACCCAGGTTACACAGTATATTGAGAGTAACTATACGGACGTGAATTTGAACGTCAACGCCATTGGTGAGCATTTTGAACTGAAGGGCAGTTACTTGTCCAAACTCTTCAAGAATCAGACCGGTGAGGGTCTGCTGGACTGTATTCATAAGTGCCGTATTCGTCAGGCTAAAGAAATGATTGAGCATAAACAGGTATCCATCAACGAAATATCCCGATTGGTCGGGTATAATGATGCAGCCACTTTCATCCGGGTATTCAAGAAATACGAAGGCATTACGCCTGGTAAATATAAAGAAATCAGTTGATTTGAAAGGAGACCGGAATATGAATGTAAAGTGGAAGTTGGCATTCATAGCAAAGGTGGCAGGACTACTCCTGCTGCTCGGCATGCTGACTGCTTGCGATCAGAACGGGACAAATTCGGATGCCGCGATGGATGACCAACCCGATGCTTCAGCATCTCGAACTATTTCTACTACAGCTTTCAACACCGATGGGAGATTAACCTACTGGGCAGAACTGAATGGCAATGCAGCAAGCATCAAATCCAGCTTCAATGATGTTCCTTTTTTTCAGGAATGGCAGCGAAGAACCGGGGTCAACCTTCAATTCATCCGGCCTCCCGCCAATCAGGCCAAAGAAGCGATTAATGTGCTGCTTACGTCCGGAGAGCTGCCGGATATGATCGAATATGAGTGGAGTAATTATCCTGGTGGACCAGAGAAAGCGATCAAAGACGGATACATTCTGCGATTAAACGATATTATTGATCAACATGCACCTCATCTGAAGCAATACCTGAGCGAGCATCCGGACATTGATATGCAGATTCGCACAGCCAGTGGAAGTTATTACGCATTTCCCTTTATTCAGGGACAAGACAAGCTGCGAACCTATCAAGGGCCGATTATCCGAAAGGACTGGCTGGATGAGCTCGGTCTTGATGTACCAGCCACGATCGACGAATGGCATACGATGCTTAGGGCATTCAAGGACAAAAAGGGGGCTGATGCCCCGCTTACTTTCCTCGGTGTTCCGAATCCGTTGTTCGGTATCGAAGGCGGCGGTTTTATTGGCGCTTTTGGCATTAAAAAAGGATTCTTCGTGGAAGATGGCCACATTAAGTTTGGGGCACAGGAACCTGAATATAAGGCGTTTCTAGCCTTGTTTCGTGAATGGTATGCGGAAGGACTCATTGACAAGAATCTGGCTGCCGTCGATTCGGAGACTCAGGATACCAACATGACAACAGGACGCAGCGGCGCGAGCATCTGGAATGCAGGAGCGGGGATCGGTACATGGCTGCCCATTTTGCAGGAGACGGATCCCCATGCACAGCTTGTACCAGCGCCATATCCTGTCATGAACAAAGGAGATCGCCCCAAATTCGGTCAGCTCGCTCCGGCTATCGGTTCCAGTGGAGTCGCCATATCCAGCAACAGCCGTCATGTGGAGGAAGCAGCACGCATGCTGGATTATGGGTATGGGCCTGAGGGGCATTTGCTGTTCAACTTTGGAATAGAAGGTGTTAGCTTTGAGATGAAAGACGGGTATCCGACGTATACGGATACTATTCTGAAAAACCCTGATAAGTGGTCGCCAGCGCAAGCTCTTGCGATGTACACCAGAGCAAGTTATTTTGGTCCATTTGTGCAGGATACGCGATATATGGAACAATATTATATTTTACCGGAACAGAAAGAGGCGGTGCAGCTATGGTCCAACACGGATGCTGTTCTCCATCAGGTGCCAACCCTGCCCAAGACCGAGAAAGAAAGCACGGAGTTGTCCGTAATCATGCAGGAAGTGAACAAGGTGGTGGATGAGATGTCACTTAAAATCATTTTTGGCATGGAGCCGGTGGATTCCTTTGATATGTATGTCGAGCAAATCAAGTCGTTGCAGATTGAACGTGCGATTGAGATTCAACAGCAGGCTTTAGAACGGTATAATCGCGCAGTGTCCTCTAAATAAATCCTTATATTGTATAAAATGGGCATTGGAGTGTCGTTTTTGTTCATGTAATTTCGTTTCCTCGTACTCTACAATCGGTTATGACATGCTGAGAAGGCATGCACATGACTCTTGCTTGAGCAGGATTGGAGGTGACTACAGGTTTTCTTGAAACCGCTCACATACTCTGAAATCCAAAAGGAGGAGAACGAAAGAATGCGGAAAAAATGGCCTTTGTTAGGGTTGGCATTTACGTTGGCTGTTGGGTTGTCTGTACCTGGAACCCATGAGGTTCGAGCATCAGAGAGTGACTCACAGCAGTCTATTGAACGTGCGAGTGAGAACCTGTCTCTAGGGACGGATGGCCGAAGCAGACTCTACCCAAATGATTGGTATCCAGGATTTAAGGATGAACAAGGAAGAGTTCTGCATGACTTTTCGTATGCCGGTTATCGACGTGGGGAAGAAGAACTACCTAAAACGACCAAGAACAAACGTATTGACGTTACCAAATCACCTTATTTTGCCGATCCTTCAGGGAGCCGTGATGCAACCCAGGCGATTCAAAAGGCAATTGATGCTGCGGTTGCGTTGGGTGGGGGTGTCGTGTATCTTCCCAAAGGTACATATCAGGTTAACCCTCAGGCAGGCAAGGATTATTCACTAACCATTCCTGCAAGTCGGGTAGTCCTGAAAGGTGACGGGATGAACAAGACTCATATCTATAATGCACAGCAAAATATGAAAAACAAGGATATTATCCGGATCGGTAACGGGGATTGGAAGAAAACGGGGATCTCTACGAAACTGCGCAAGTCCGTTACCGATCCAACCGTCCTGCTGCCCGTTGATGATACGAGCGGGTTTGCGGTGAATGATTATGTGGTCATTTCATTCGAAACAACGCCTGGGTTCTTACGTGAGTTGGGCATGCAAAACAAATGGTCTTCACGTCTCGGTAAAGTAGAACCGTTATTCTATCGCCAAATCGTGGGGGTAGATCCGGAGAATAACACGATTACGCTAGACATTCCGACGCGTTATCCAATGAAGCTGCGCGATGACATTACCATTAGTCAGACGGCTGATCCGATTGTCGAGGTTGGTTTGGAGGATTTCTCAATCGCAAACAATCAGAATTCGAAACCTGGACTTGGTGAGGATGACTTCAAAGTCGTTGGAACGGCTGGATACGAGGCTGATAATGCTAAAGCGGTCAATGTGATCGCAGTGGCGAACAGCTGGATTCGTAATATTAACACGTATAAGCCAGCTGGCAATGCAGATTATCATCTGTTGTCCAAGGGGATTATTCTGGACCGTACGAAGAACGTCACAGTGGATCATGTAACCATGCAGTACCCGCAGTATCGTGGAGCGAATGGAAACGGTTATTTATATCAATTTATAGGCAATGATAATCTCATCAAGAACAGTAAGGCAATAGGCGCAAGACACAGCTTCACTTATGCCAACTTCTCTGCGAACGGGAATGTGCTGCAAGGGTCGTATTCCGAGAATCCTTCATTAATGACCGACTTCCATATGTATCTGAGCATGGCGAACCTGATCGACAACCTGGTAGTCAACGGAGACGGAATATCCGCCATTACGCGGGATTATGGATCATCCGAAACGAATCGTCATGGAGTCGTTACCACGGAAAGTGTGTTCTGGAATACGACCGGACAGGCGGCACATCGCAGTAAATCCGGCGTTATTGTAGAATCAGAACAATTCGGAAATGGTTATGTCATTGGAACAAAAGGAAAGGACACCGGCGTGAGCGTCAATATTGTTGGTTCCATTCCGGATGCGAATACGCAGCCATTTGATATGGCGGAAGGTATTGGAGAAGGCGATCGTTTATCTCCGCAAAGTTTATATCAGGATCAGAGCAAGAAGCGAATCAAAGATATTCAACTGGGGCTTCAATCCCTATTGGTGAATGGCGAAGCTATAGCAGGGATGCAGTTCTTAAGAACGGATTACGTTCACACTTTACCTTATGGCACAACGGAAACGCCCATCATTTCTGCGAAACCATTTACGAAGGAAGCGAAGGTTAAAATTAAACAGCCTCAAGGGACCAATGGAACTGGAGAGATCACTGTATCGTATCGGGGTCATACCCAGAACGTGCGAGTGAATTTTAAGGTAGCGGATACACCGGTACTTCCAGAGAATATCTCCATAAGTCCGAATAAAGTGCTTCCGGGATGGAGAGTTGCAGGTAATGCGATCAGTGCAGGCACGAGCGGGGAATTATCCTCATTTCTAACTTTAGATAATGGTGAGATCGTGAACATTGAGGAATTGAACGTTCCTGTCACGTATACGTCGAGTGATGAGACGATCGGATATACGGACGGAACTACCTTCCATGCGGTAAAAGCGGGAATTGTCGACGTCATTGTGAGCTGCGTCTTTAATGGAGTAACGGTCGAGGCACGGGAGAAATTTGAAGTCAAAGAGCCTATAGCCGAACCGGAAGGACCGTTCGTCAACGTAACCAAGGTTACGGCAAGTGCAGATGACGGCAATCTGCCGATCCATACGATCGACCGAGATCCAGACTCCAGATGGTCTGCAGATGGTGAGGGACAATACTTGCAGTTGGAGCTTGATGAACAGACTCAAGTAGGGCAGGTAAGCTTTCAATTCTATAATGGTCATACGCGATCCAATTATTTCGATTTGGAAGTTTCAACAGATGGTATTAATTACCAAAAGGTATTAAATAACGTGGCCAGTCAAAAACAGGCTGCCTATGAAACATTTGAATTTGAACCAATTCAGGTAAAATTCATTCGTTATGTCGGGCAAGGAAACGAATCCAATACCTGGAACAGTATTATAGAGTTTTGGGTGCATGCGAAATAAATTGATGTAGCATAAATTAAAAGATTCGGTATCAAATATAATGTGTGCTCATTTTAAAGTTGGAATGGGTGCATATTATATTTGAGATAACTTATTTGTTTGGTAACAGAAACATGCAGGATCACATATTTATCCATACGAAATTAAAAATATCTCGAGGGTTGTAAAAAGAATAAGCCACATTTATCCATGTGAACAGAGTTGCAATTGGAACGAATTGAATCAGTGAGTTGAAAGGGTTCATCATCACAAGGGTTAAAAATCATCATGATCTTTATTAGATTGATTACTGTTTCACAAAACTCGTATTTTGTACATATGTATAAGGAACAACAATGTAGCCAGGGCCGTCAGCTTTCGTGGGATTGCTCTAGGGAATCCGCTCCAATTTGGAAATCATCGTGAAGGCTTCGAGCTTTTCAAACGTTGGATTGAGGACTTACTCAAAACCCACCAACTGAACAAAATCTTGGTTGGCATGGAACCCACCGGTCACTACTGGTTCAGCCTAGCACGCTGGCTCTCCGATCAAGGTTTTGAGGCTGTTCTAGTTAATCCTCATCTTGTCAAAAAGAACAAGGAAAACCGAGATAATACGCCCTCTAAAAGCGATTACAAAGATGCGCTTGTTATTGCGGACATGATTAAAAATGGGTACTACTCCCCTGTTCGTTTTCATTCCGAGACTTACGAAGAACTACGTATTCTCATGGCTAATCGAGAAACAGTTACCAAGCGCCTCAACAGTGCCGTCAATCAGATTCATCGCTGGGTAGACATTGTCTTTCCTGAGTTGCGGCAGGTCTTTAAGATCCTTACCTGCACCAGTGCAATTGCCACGCTCAGACTCTTCCCGTTACCGAGTGAGATCAGTCAATTAACTACGAATCAAGTTATTTTGGGCTGGAAGCAATATGTGAAGCGCCATGCTGGAGTAAAGCGCGCTGAGCTGCTTATTTCCCTTGCAAAATCCAGTGTGGGCACGACTCAAGCACTCCGTTCTTACAAGCTTCATCTGGGTCAACTGCTTCAAGAATATGACTTGGCTCAGCGTCAACTTGAGCAGATTGAGCATGAGCTCCATACTATTCTCGAACCTATTCCTTACGCACAGAAGCTGCTTGAAATCCGAGGCATCCATGTAACAAATTTAGCGGGTATTCTTGGTGAGGCTGGGGATCTAAGTGGTTATTCACACGGCAATTCGCTGTTACGTCACGCCGGCTTGAATCTAGCCGAAGCTAGTTCCGGGAAATGGCGAGGAAAGATGGTACTGAGCAAACGGGGGCGCCCCCGTTTGCGCCATTTTCTGTATCTCATGACGATGAGCATGGTGATGACTAACCCGGAAATTCGGGCTTTACACCACTACAACGTCGAGGAAAAGAAATTAAAAAAGATGAAATCCATTATGAAACTGTGCGGTAAATTAGCGCGTATGCTTGTCGGTCTGGCCAAAAACAATGAAGCTTACGATTCGACCAAAGTTTTCCCACAGGCAGCATAGAATCAATCGACCCTCACCAGCTCATGCATTCGTAGGATTTCAAGAAGCACGGAGTATCGGGAGACATTACGCAAAAGGGCTCGGACCCGTTCCGTTAGAAAGACCGACCTCCACCCCTTAGATAGATGTGACGAAGGAATGATAGGGCTTTGACCCGTTGAGACATGGGAGCGAGAATCGCTAAGGTGAAGTGGAGACGTGCAATATATGGAACAATTTAGGTGATGGATGCCTCACCTTTGTTTGCGCATGCCCTTTTCTACTCACCCCAGCCAAAAGCTGCTCCATGACTTCTTCCCGAACACTTACCACAGGGTGAAATCCTGCGAATTCATGAGCCTGAGTGAGGAAACTGAATCATTTTGAGGGAGCTTAATGTAATAGATATAATTTTTAAATCGACATTGATACCATACTCCCAATCTTTTCAGCAATGGAACTGAGTTCTTGCCTTCAGAAAGTGAATTGTGCTTTTATCTTGCCACATAATTTCTGTCATGATAATAATTAGATAACACTTTAATCAGAAATGACACAATGTTCTTGTCCCGCGACATGTTACCAGCGCCCATCTGATGTCGTGGCTACTACTGCCTTTGCCATTCGGGACTTGAACCCTAGAGATAGCGCCCATGTTGGGCACATAACAAAAAGCTCAACCAGTAAAAGCTGGCTGAGCTCATAAAATGACTGCCCCCGTATGACACCCATAACGTGACGCATATTTCGATCGATTCAATGCCTTCTTCCACTTCTTCAGCGATGTGACTACGAAGTATTTCATTGATGGAACAACCTCGCTGTCGGCGCTTACGCTAACCAAAGAACTTTTTCACCAAGCGATCCAGCAGTCCATAGAAACAACTGGATAGACTCTTCCAGCCTAATGTGAGAACGAACTTCAGAAGATGGCCTTGTAAGCAACAATCTTCTGGAACTTAGCCATTAACTTGAAAACGTCCGCCAAGAAATTCATGGCTATATATATCGGAGATTTTTTCCAGCACACGCTGCGCATTTTCTGTAAATTTCAAGTCCGCAACCCGATCTTTGAACAGAAACACGCCGGTCTCATTGCTGTTTTTGCCCAGAGCTCCCTCATATAATAGGTTGGCTCCATGAGTAGGCGGAGAGGAAAATAATTTCATAAACAGTTCAAACCCCGCGGTCAGTCCGGAATCTTTTCCTTTTCTTAGCGTGTTGTTAATGCCCGGGTCAACGCTGCGGATCTTGATGCCTTCCTTGACAAGCTGCGGTGCGACGGCTTGGGTCCACAACGAAAGAGCCAGCTTTGAAGTCGCATATGGTCCATACATTTTGCGGAAGGTTTTGGGGTGCTCCAATTTTTCGATCGTAAACTCCTTCGTAAATCTAAACACCTGCGATGAAGTGTTAATCACCGTTTTTAAGCTGCCGTTCTTCAACAGCTCCTTCAATTCCATCAGAATAATATAAGGAACGACCGTCAACAATTCATAATGCAATTCGCGGCCTTGTTTCGAATAGCGCAGCTCACTTAAGCCTCCTCCGGCGTTGTTAAACAAAATATCGATCCGCTGTTCCTTGCTTTTGATTTCTTCCAAAGAGTGTTTCAAGCTGCCATAATCGGTGAGATCCTTCACTTTATAGGCTCGGATCCGTCCGTCCTTGAGATGATTTTGGAGAAATCTATCGTCCGCTGGAAAATCCGACCGGTTCAAAGCAACCACCTGCCAGTTCTCCGACAGCATTTTCCGGGTCAATGCCAACCCGATCCCATTACTTGCGCCTGTAATCAGTGCAATATGTTCTCGTTGGTTCTTACTCAATGTATGTCCTCCTTCATTCTGAATTTCATCGGTTATATGTGCTTATCAGTCGGAGTCGGGCAGAAGGATCAGTTTGCCGTGAGCGCCCCCGCTCTGGCTGATTTCGACAGCTGAACGCCATTCTTCGAATTCGAAAGTCTTCGCGACCGGAATAGTGAACTTGCCGTCCGCTGCGTATTGGGCAAAATCGCCGACAACGTCATAACGTGCGGTATGTAGTTCTCCATAGCTGGTGCGAACGCCAAGTTCAGCGGCTGCGGCGAAATCGCTGACGGTTAGGACATGCTGGGGATGCCCATTGACAATTTGGACCAGATCTTTCAATGAACCGCTGATTGGCGCGGTATCCAGGACGAGATCAACCGGCTGCTTTGCCAGTTCGGTCACTCGTTCGACCATTCCATCACCGTACGAGGTCACCAACGCCCCCATTGAGCGGAGCTTGTCGGCGTAGGTGGGACCAGCGGTTGCGATTACGCGGGCACCGCGCATGAGGGCAATTTGAACGGCGGCGAACCCTACCGTGGTGCCGGCTCCGTGCACGAGTACGGTCTGACCCGATTTCACCCCAAGAGTATCAATGCCTCGATAAGCGGTTTCGACTGCCATTGGCAACGCTGCAGCTTGAACAAAGTCGAGTCCGGCCGACATGCGGAACCAGTAGTACATAATCGCTTGATCCGACGCACCGGCGCTCGATTCATTCATGAAGTCTGCGGCACCCAGAACGGAATCGCCGATGGCAACATCGGTTACGCCCTCTCCGATTGCGTCTACAATACCTGCCACGTCCAGCCCGATTCCGCGAGGCAAGGGCAGTTGGCCGGCAAAGTGGCCTTGGCACGTCACCCAGTCAACCGGATTTAAGCCGCAAGCGCGTACTCTCACGCGAATGCGTCCCGGCCCTGGCTCTGGGATCGCAACCTCATCCAAGCACAAGACATCAGTTGGTTCTCCGTATTCGTGGAACCGGATTGTCCGCATGGTATTCTCCATTGTGATGTTCCCTCCATTTTGCTCTGATAAAGTCGTGTTCTCTGTGATTTCGAACGATCTTCCAAGGAAAACAACGAAACCCTAAACTATAAAGTTCACTAGAAGGCAGGGTGTCTTGAGGGGAAAGCTACATGAAAATTCATGACTCTCCTACCCGCGCTATAAAAGTAATGTGTGCGAACTGAGGGCGCTCAGATCTGGGAACCGCCTCCGTCGACAGGGAACTCAGCCCCGGTGGTATAGGTGGCCTCAAATGCCAGGAATGCTACGGCTTTGGCGACCTCGACTGGATCGCCGAAACGCAGCATCGGGATCTGCTGTCTTATCTGCGCCCCGGTCTGTTCTGCAGCTTCCTTCGGCATCGACCTCTCCAAGATGTCGGTGTCAATGGGGCCGGGGCTGACCGCGTTGACGCGAATCTTCCGCGGTAACAGCTCGCGGGCCAGACTGCGAGTCATGGAGCGCAGCGCTGCTTTACTGGCTGCGTACGCACTGATCATCGGGATACCCAATACGTTCGTGATAGAGGTGGTGAGCACCACGCCACTTCCTGCGCTTAGCAATGGGGCGAGTTTCTGCACGGTGAAGTACGGACCTTTGGCGTTGATTGTAAGTAGCTCGTCGTACACGTCTTCGGACATTGACTCGAAGGGGACATAGCGCGTGATACCGGCGTTAACGAACAGTGCGTCGATCATGCCGAACTCGGCCTTGACCCGGTCGACCAACTCCTCGATATCCGTCAACGACGCGGCGTCGCTCAGCAATGTGACAGCGTTGTTGCCGAGTTGTTCACGAGCCGCATCCAGCGTCGCCTGAGTACGTCCAGTAATCAGAACGTGTGCGCCTTCATCCACTAGCAACTTCGCCGTCGCAAGGCCGATTCCGCTGCTACCTCCCGTGATCACGACCTTTTTGTCAGAGAATTTGCCCTTACTGAATAGTTCCATTTAAATCGTCCTCCCTTTGTATAATCCGTAATCGGATGATTAGGTACAGGAGCGATTATACAGTAATAAATTTAATAAGTAAACCAATTTAGTTAAATTAGTTCATTTAATTAATTTAATACATAAAGGACAGCAAATTTGTTATAATATGCTTTATAGGCATCAAAGGGAGGTACTTATCCGTGAGAAAAGCTGTGAGTGTAGATACATATGTGGAAAAAATAAAACCCATTATAAGAAAAACAAAATTCAGCCAACTGAAAGTCGACGATCTCGCTAAATATATGGATATCAGCAAAGTGACACTCTATAAGCATTTTTCCTCCAAAGACGACATCATCGAACAAGTCGTTGATTATTACATTGATTATTCGAAGAGAGCTGACACCGTTGTCAAAGACGATTCCGTCTCTTTTTTGGATCGTTTTCAATTAACATTTCTACAATCTTTGATGTGTGCCGCGTATATCTCTGATTTGTTCTTGCAAGATCTTAAGGAATTCTATCCACACCATTTTGAGAATCTGTCCGTTGCCCTACAAAATCGGAATAAAAGCTTACAAACTTTTTTTGAGTCTGGTATGAATCAACAGATTTTCAACAGATTGAATGCCGTGTTGTTTATGGTTCAAGATGACGCTGTGCTGCGACGCTTTATCGAGCCGTCATTTTCGATTCAGTATGATATCACTTTGAAACAAGCGATTATGGATTTCTACTACATGAAGCAGTATCAATTGCTAAAACCTGAATATCTGAAGATCATAGACAATTCCAATATTGAAATGAAGATCGTTAATATTTTGCAAGCCATTTCATAAGTGAAGCGTCCATATCCGATTCCGTTGTGGACTTCATTGCTAAACAAGTAGACGTCTTCCCATAAGAGTTGAGTGTTACGCTGAACGTGAACAGACGAAGAATGAGCACCTTGATGAATGTAACCTCCAATGATAAATGTGGTCGGACGCTAAAACTGAAAACAACGAAATTGATAGTGCACTTCTAGTGATTCGTTTGGACTCAATTCAATATTCAACCAATTGAATTGGCCCTCTCAAACAAATTTTTTTTACTGCCGACCAGCTGGATTGCTCAATATCGAGTGCATGACGAAGGTGAGCCCATGTGACCCGCTCGATAAGGGCGACTCGTTCTGGCTTTTCGTCCGTTGTTTCCTTGACCTCTTGTCCAACGATTCCGCCAAGTGGATGTTCTGCGCCAAAGAGGGTGAGCAGGCTGAGGAAGTAGAGTCGGTCATCCAGTCCGGCCCGCGGAAGGTTAGCTGATATTTGCGCAGGATGTCGTCCTGTTGTCTGTAGAAAATAAAGTATTAGATTGGATGTCTTGATTCCACGCGGCTTTTAGAATTGCCATACGGCAGCCATCATAAAATAAGTATTGGACTGACCCTTGAAATCGAGAAAGCGACAACCATGGACGAGAAAATAAAGTCCTAGACTGTCGCTTTTTCATTGAACTAACGTTACCCGTTAGCGGAATCGCGCAAACCATATTACTCACCAACGTTCGGCATTCTCTGTAATCTTTTCAATGACGGTTGGAACGTCTTCGTTACGGCATATTACGAAAATGATCAGCTTCAGTTGCTGCCTGCGCTGCCATTTCTTGCTTTATAGCCTCCGACTGTTGGCGGGCAAGTACTTCCCCTAATGTTGCAGCACTACGGAAAATCTCCTTGCTTCTTTGGTTTTCGGCAACACGTCCATTGGTTGTGATTCAACTAACCTCCCCGTTAGTTGAACAAAAGCAGCCGATCGAATGAAGTGACCCCTTAAAGTTAGACAAATATTTTTATGCAACATGTTGGGCATGAGCTCGGTATTGTACCGGGTTCATGCCTTTTAATTTTGACTTGATGCGTTTGTGATTGTAGTAATCCATGTAGCTCTTCACCATTGGATTCAAAACTTTTTTATGGTGTTCTGCTGATCATTGTCCTAATATTTTTATTGAGCTTTTATTACCTTACGTACATTGCATCACACAAATTACACGTTCAAAACATAAATTCGCAAGATCATCTTCATGGATCCAGAAATAAATTCTACCAACATCTCCCCACATCATCCCCGTCTTTTCTTCTTCCGAATCAATTTGGAGAAGTAATCGCCACTTTAGTGCAGATTGAATAACTTGATCTTGAATCTCTAGGTTATTGTTTTCAATCCACTTATGCGGTCCATAAGTTAGCTCACAACTAACTTGCATATCTCCCTGAATTTGATCCGGATGGCCCATAAGTCGGTTAATATACCCTTTTGTACTCCAATTCGGTAAAAATAATCTCCAATACTTCACAAAATCCTCGATGTTCTCATTCCAGCCGAGCCCCAAACTCTCTAGATAAGCTGACTCAGAGGCTGGCACTGAAAATTTGGATTCAAATACAATCTCGTTGGGCTTTAATTTTTCTAAGTCAGTTAAACGTTCGGGTGTGTTTCTTCGTACTAATTTTTGAAGAAGGTCAGAGTCGAAGTAGAACACTCGGCATGTGGAGGGATCATGATGAAATTCCATATCTTCATACATAGGTTTTACAGCATAAAAAAATGATATTAGACCACTCGTAGGAAGAGACATGTGTTGTGGGCAATCTGACAAATTAATTTGCGAGATAAAGGTCATATCATATTCTTTCCATTTTGGCCATGCTAGGTCTTCTGGAAGATCTGGATTACCCCCTACCTTACTTCCTCCCAAAGAAATATCGGAATCGGAAATAGGCTTCAGGAATAATTGAGCCGTAGGGAAAATCCAGTTAGCAATAGCATTGCTGTATTCTTTTAGACCCACTTGTTCGAGCTGTTGTATTACGTTTTCTTTGTTCATTATAAGCCCCCAAAAAGGTACTTTCTTCTGTGCATGGATAAATCATCGATGCACAGAACATTTCCGGCTAAACGTTTTGCGTTTATCATATAGACTCAACAGCTTCCGGCAATATTCTCTCGTATTCTTTATGTAACACGTAACGATGGACACCTCTTGAAGAATCAACTGCTTCCCTAGCATGCTGGATGGCCTTTTCGTGGTGACCTGCTTTGATTTCTATTTCCGCGAGTAACGCAGATCTCATCCAACGCTTTTTGATTGACTTAAGACGTTCTCTTGCCTCAGTACTTTTCTCATCCTCCGATAATAAAATGGTTTCGTAATATGCACGGTAATCCGAAAAGCGGATATGCGGCACAGCTTCCCGAACATCATTCATATCCTTGCGGTGAACCCCATAAGCTGCCTTGTACACTGCTTGTGCCTTTTCCCTCTTATGTTTGTTCATAATCTGCTCCATAACCATTCTTGATTCATCCTCGAATCTATTCGCAAGTACATAATTAATATAAAGTTCAGGCGTATTTTTCTGAATAAGTAAAAAGGACTCCACACGATCCATACGCTTTTCAAAGGCCAACGGATAAAAGTAGTGGATGATAAACGCAATAAGGGCTGCACCCATACCAACCCCTATGGTCAGGATTTTCGAATACCCATTTAAACTCATAAATAAGACAAGCAAGAACACGGCGACATAAAAAGCAACTTTCCATCGAAACTTCATTATTACTCTCCTTTGAACATAGTAATGAACAAGCAAGTCTTTATTATACCAAAATAAATTCTCTTTTTTGTAAAATGTTAGGAGTGGCGGTGTTTGCTATTACCCAGTCGTGTCAGGAGATGATTCTTCTCGTCTTAAGGTACAGACTAGTAAAGAATTACCTCTACATAAAGAATGATTACAATGTGAGGAGGAAGCTTGTTCACATCTACAAAACTTATGAATTAGGCATTCCACAGGGTTGACTCTAAAAAGAACTCCGATATCCCTAAATGTAGTGGGTATGCGGAGTTATTTATTAATCTATTCGATCGTCTCCTGCGTCGTGCTCGCCATGACTGTCAAAGGCTCTGGGTGATTACCGTCCGTGAATCATTGCATACGTGTAAGGGGTCACATCCGTCTCCTCTATGTACGCTCAAACTTAAAATATAGTAATATACCCATATCATGATAGATCTAAGGGATGGACATTATACGAAAAGATAAATCTTTGAATGTATTAATTTTTGTTTGTGTTGTCCTAATCATGGGATGTTGTAGTTTCGTATCTGTTTCACGCGAAAATACTCAAGCGATCAACAAGGCTATAGAAGCAGGAGAAACACACTTTAAAGAAAAATACAATCTCAACGTTGAATTTACACGCCACAAGTTAAATCCTCCCGATCTCGGGACGGACGTTGGGCTATATGGACATTTTACAGAAGATAAAGATACAGAAGTGTTCCTCCTCATTAACTATGAGACACTTTAAGTCGTCACTGTAGGCGTTCCTGAAGAGATAATTCAAAAATAGGAATCTAACGCCTTAATGATACTATTTCCCACCTATGATGTGCTTTTCATCAGCCTCATGCATGAAGAGTTGGCGCAATGGACTAGCGATTTGTATTGGTAAAATTTACTCATTAAACTGTGTTCTCATCTTTGTTAAAGTGGATAAGCATTATGAAGACAAAGACGGGAGTTTTAATTGACATGAACATTCGCACCAAATCCATCATCGGCCTGCTTTGCGTGACGACATTAGCAGGCGCGTATTTCGGTTATACCGAGCATCAGGATAATCGACAATGGAAGCAGCAACAACAACGGAATACGCAATACTGGTCGCATATGCAAGCGATCTACCTGCGCGATTTCGACTATGCGCTTGCGGAGGCTCTTGCGGCATCTACGATTGCAGATCGGCAAGCAGCACTTCAATCTGCAATTGAACATGCCAATTTTATCTTGGAATATGTAAGGATCGGATCCGTTACAATGAACTTTCCATCTTGGTCCTCGTATGAGTCATTTATCACGGACGGCCGCCGCTACTTGGCCTATCCCGCCAGCGAGAAGGGAATGTCGCTCAACCCGGATCAATTAGAACAAATTCAGCGCTTGAGAACGTTCGCGAGGACCGCCCTACCGTATCTCGAGCAGATGAGAAAGAAAGCTGTTGATTCCTCTTTATCAGATATACAACAGATTTCGACCGAAATGGAAGAGGCCTTGTCTCAACTCGACTCGGTCTTTACGTCCGGCAATAAAGCCTTTAACGAGTTCCTGTACAACCAGAATCCTTATATACCTCTGAAGCCAGGAACCGTGTTCGCCGGGGAAACCACCTACAAGGCTACGGAGCTTGCGGCCAAAGCGAAAATTTTCATGGGCGAGGCTTGGAATAAAGGAGTAGGTAAGCAAATCGTCCACATGTCCTCCGGCGGGATCGGCCCCGAGTTCGGAGAAGTCATGGATTTCAATTTATCGGACACCGATGGGAAACCAACCAGCTCCTATATTGCAACACTGAGTAAAAGCGGACACGTGCTCCAAGTGAGACGCAAAGGCTCGATCTCCGAAAAAGGAGATGTAGAGCAATCTATGGACTTAAAGCAGGTTGTCGCGGTTACGGACACCTGGATGGCTCGCTGGTCTGACGAACGTCTGACATTAGTAGCGAAAGAGATAAAAGAAACCTCCATTTATCTCACGTATATTCCGGTCCGGGAGCAAGTTTCCATTCCACAGATGAAAGTCGTATGGCAATTTGATCGCCGTACCGGTGCGTTAAAGAGCTTTGATGCGTCTAAGTATTTTACCCATTACAATAAAACCTTCCCCATTCACCCGAAGCTTACAGCGGAGCAAGCCTCAGCGAAGCTTGGTCCAAAGGTTAACGTTTCGGGTAAGCCAAAGCTGGAGCTCCGCAACGACAAGCTCGTATATGCATTTCCCGTCACTGGGATCGAAGGCGTTACTCATGTATACATCAACGCCGGCACAGGCGCTGGCGAAGGCATTAATTACAACTTATAACCACAATTGAAAAGGCAGCCCCACGAATACCTTTGCTGCGGGCTGCTTTAATTTTTTGTCAATCTTGGCTCACCTTCTTTGTTACATACTTATGTCACCGAAAGCCCAACATAAAAAATGAGAATCGTTTACCTTCTTAGAGTATTGAACTATCGTTTCCTGTTAGTTTAACGAGTTTTAATAATTTCTTGCCAGTTAGGAGGCAAGTCATAATCCCTAATGTGCTTATACTCAAAAACCACTACCAATCCGGAGTTATCTATACTAAACCTCATCGAGTCGAGTCCAACATCCAAATGAGGTCCTACGTACGGGATTGTTTTAACCTGAACATCAATATGCGAAGAATGATATCTAACGTCTACATCAGTTCCATCCAAAAAAGGCGCAAACGTAGGTGATACAGTTAATTTACTTGTATAGTATTGGTTAATCTGTTCCTGTATTTTTGGAGCTAACAAAGTAAGTACAAGCCGTTTCAATGGTTCATCGTTTGGCTTTGCACAAACGGGCTGTATTGTTACAAAGAAAATGATGACTATTAGCAGTGATCCGATACATATTTTCATTTCTAAAACCCTCATCCTCAGCATTTTTAAGGGTAGCTTTCACTAAATGAGGAGAATTTATTATGTTATCCTGCCCGTTAGCATAATAAAACAGACAAATGTTCTAATCGACAATGGTACCCTATTTTCAATCTTTTCAGCAATGACACTCAGTTCTTGCCTACATCCCAAGAACCTGTTTCCTAATATAAAAATCTTTAAATAAGGAAATTGTTTATTTATCTCGCCACATCAGTTCTGTCATAATAATATTAGATAACTATCTAATCCGAAATGACACAATGTTCTTGTCCTTTTCGGCAAAGGAACAAGTTCTTGTCCTCAGCTTGGGACAAGAACTTGGTTCCTTAAAACAAAAAAGCCGCTATAATAGCGACTTTGAATGGAACAATGTTCTTGTCCCGCGACATCTCATCATATCACAGATTAACGGGTATTAAAAAAACTTAGTTTTTTGACATAAGCCTTAATTGATTTTTGAAGTGTTTTATTTTTGACATCTTTGTCATCTCTGATTATCTCACGAACAGCGGGCTCAAAATGATATTAACTGTTATTTGCTTCATACATATTCTTCAGCACATTACGCATTTCGGG
Organism: Paenibacillus sp. UMB7766-LJ446; assembly: GCF_030226665.1. Classification (NCBI taxonomy): domain Bacteria; kingdom Bacillati; phylum Bacillota; class Bacilli; order Caryophanales; family Paenibacillaceae; genus Paenibacillus; species Paenibacillus sp. UMB7766-LJ446. The sequence goes on along the minus strand of NZ_JASOYM010000002.1, from coordinate 624,282 downwards.
CTTGATTGAGATATCCGGGCGTCTCTCCATGGCCAGTTTTTCAGCTTCTTCAACCGTAGTAGCTTCACCCAAATTCATTAAAAGAGCTGTAGCTACTGTTCCAGTACGGTTCCGGCCACCAGCACAGTGAAAGGATACTTTTTTGCCCTCTTGGACAGCTTCAGTCACGGCTTGAATGGCGGACTTGATAGATTCTTCCTGATCATTCCGATTTTCAACAATTGGATAGTGATGTCGGTTTGCTGAAACAGGAAGCCCCTCTTGCGCATTACCATCATCTCGGAGATCAAATACATCCGTTATACCTTGCTCCTTAATTGCACTTAGAGCAGCATCTGCTCCTCCGATATATACTTTGCCTTTAACCAGTTCATGATAGTTTTTTTTCATGTTAATAATGTCAGAACCCCCATTAATTAAATGTTTACATAGATCATATCATCAACTCTTCGTCTATCGGATATTCCCATAGTCCCAGTTTTCCCTTCACTGGAATATAGGGCTTCAGCAGACGGAAACCCGCTATTTCCCACGCAAAATAACCTGGACTGTAATCGCCTAACAGGAAGTCCTCACCCGACACAACCTTCCCGCAATCCAGAATGGCTGACGTATGATTAGCGTCGATGACTTGATAACAATTTGAAAGCTCGCAAGTTGCAAGGATAACCCCCGTAGGGAGGTTTTGTTCCGTATAGCCATTCTTGGTGAGTAAAGAACGTATGGGGTCATATTTGCAGGCCTGCTTATCGACTTTCTGGCTTGCATGAATGGCCAACGGACCGCGATACCGGGTCTTCCAGGATCTTGTTTCATAGAGAGTCTCGCCTTGGACAAGCAGAGTCGCCCATGGTTGAATCATAGATAATACTTTCATTCCTCTAAGCTCCATTTCTGTTCATAATGAATTACTATTCCCCAAACATTCTCGAGACTTTCCATACCCGCATGATGCGACTCTAGTGTAATTCTTGCTTTGACCACCGAATTCCATCCTCACAGGCCACCCTGTTCTTCAGAGCACAACGGATCAACCAAGGGTTGTTAACCAGTTGCTCAATCAGCAGATAATAGTCAGATGCCATGAGTTGGATCGCCTCGTACCATCTCCTTGTCTCTACCGCCTTATACCCATGTGTAAGACTGCCATCCCGAAGCTTATTACCGTACTTACCAAGGTTTTAATTTTATAATTTAGATATACATCTATTCGGTAATAGGAACATGTTCTTGTCAATTCCGGCAATCGGTACAAGTTCTTGTCCTTGGCTCGGGACACGAACTTGTACCGATAAAATAAAAAAAGCCGCTTAAATAGCGACTTCAATGGGAATATGTTCTTGTCCCTCGACATCCGGCATCCCCGTCGAGGAATAAAATTAGCGAGGGACGCTATTCTGCCCGTTAGTTAAACAAAGGCAGCCGATCGCGTTGGTCGGCTGCTCCTTGGTTTATAAAGCTATCGTTTCCCGTTAGCTTAACCATAATTCTGACAAACGGTTTATATTTTATTCAAAAATATCTGTTACTGCACCCCTCGATGCAGAGGAAACTAGTCTTGCATATTTGGCTAGTACGCCCGAACTTACTTTGAGTGGAGGTTGTACCCATGCTAGCGCCCGAGCTGCCAACTCCTCTTCTGTCACTTGAAACATAATCTCCTGTTTCTCGCTGTCAATGGTGATTATGTCCCCATTCCTCAGCACTGAGATCGGTCCACCTACCTGTGCTTCGGGTGAAACATGGCCAACTACGAATCCATGCGAACCACCTGAGAACCTACCATCCGTTATAAGGGCAACTTCCCCGCCAAGACCCTTACCTACAATTAACGCTGTAACGGATAGCATCTCCGGCATACCCGGTCCGCCCTTTGGGCCGCAATAGCGTATGACCAATACATCTCCTTGTTGAATTTCATTTTTCATAATAGCTTTTGTCGCGTCCTCTTCGCTGTCATACACCTTTGCCGGACCGGAAAACTGCTGCTTCTTCATACCTGACATTTTGGCAACGGCGCCTTCAGGAGCGAGGTTACCTCTAAGCACAACCAATGGTCCATTCGGCTTTAGTGGCTTACCCAATGGGCGAATAATCTCTTGGCCATTTTGAAGCGGAGTTGCTTTGGCTAGGTTCTCTGCCAAGGTTTTTCCGGTGACTGTAAGACAATCACCATGAAGAAGTCCCTCAGCGAGCAATAACTTCATAACCCCCGGAATGCCGCCAATTTCATTCAAATCCTGCATGACATATTGGCCGCTTGGCTTAAGATCTGCCAAATGGGGAACACGCAAGCGGATTCGCTCAAAATCGTCTAATGTTAAATCAACTTCTACCGAATGCGCAATGGCCAGCAAATGAAGAAACGCGTTTGTTGAACCACCCAAAGCCATTACAACCGTAATCGCATTCTCAAAAGCCTTCTTCGTCATAATGTCTCTTGGGTAGATTTCCTGTTCAAGTAGTGAAATGACCTGTTTACCTGCTGCTGCACATTCAGCTGCTTTATCAGTTGAAATGGCTGGCGTAGAAGAGGAACCGGGTAAGCACATGCCCATTGCTTCTGCCGCTGCGGCCATAGTATTGGCGGTATACATACCACCACAAGACCCCGGACCCGGGCAGACGCTGCATTCTACTTTATGAAGTTGTTCATCCGTCATTTTTCCATCATGATATTGGCCGACTGCTTCGAAAGCCGAAACGATATCAACATTTTTGCCGTCGAGATTGCCAGGTTGAATCGTTCCGCCATATACGTAAACGGAAGGAATATTCAACCGTCCGATAGCCATCAAACATGCAGGGGTATTCTTATCACACCCACCTATCGCTACAATACCATCAAAACGCTCGGCCCCAGCTACAATTTCAATAGAATCAGCAATGGCTTCCCTGCTTGGCAGCGAGAACAACATGCCTCCATGACCCATCGAAATGCCGTCTGAAACTGTAATCGTATTAAAAATTAGTGGAGCGCCGCCATGGTTACGTACCCCTTGCTTGGCTTGAATAGCTAGTTCATTTATGTGCATATTGCACGGGGTTACCTCACTCCAAGTACTTGCTACGCCAATCATTGGCTTTTTGAAATCATCATCAGTAAAACCAACTGCACGCAGCATCGCCCTGTTCGGTACCCGGTTTGCGCCTTCACTGATTACCTTGCTTCGAATACGGAGATCTTTTCCATTCGCCATTTTCCCTTGCCCCTCTCAGTTTAAAGTATTCCTTGCAGCTCCTGCATCGGACGGATGAAATTTTGTTTCATTAATGCCTGAGCACAATCACTATCCTTCCTCTCGAAAGCTTTAATAATCGAAGCATGCTCATCGACAGAAGCTTGTGTAGCAGTAATAGGCTGCTTTAAGAACACGTATTTAAATCGCCGAATGTGAATCTGAAGCGATGCGCTGAATGAAGTCACATAAGGATTATCTGAATACTCCACGATAAGGTTATGAAATTGTTCATCCGTCTCCATTGCCTGGTAAGCTTGACCACTCTTAATGGCACTTGCAAATTCTAGATTAATTAATCTCAGTTGCTCAATCTGCTCTGGAACAATAATCTTTGCGGTAACCTCAGCTGCTAATGCTTGAAGAGCAGCCATAGTTGAATACATTTTAAAAATATCGTCTTTCTCGATTTCCGTTACTTTTGTTTCTTTTCCAGGATGCGTGGAAACGAGACCTTGTACTTCGAGTAACTGAAATGCTTCCCGGATAGGTGTCCGGCTAACTCCAAGCGAATCCGCCAATTCAGCGTCGATAAGCTTTTCACCTGGCTGCAGCGTACCATCGATAATCCATCTTTGAAGCTGGGAGAAGGTTCTTTCTTTTGCGGACATTCGCGCAGGCGAGGCAAAATTTTTAGGTATTGGCATTGTTATCATCCTTACTTTTTTCGTTTTCCTATATGCAATATATCGCATACATATATTGAATGCAACGGATTATATCAAAATTAAATTTTTTCTCAAAAAATATATCTCTTCTGCCCGTTAGCTTAATGAATTAACGGGTAAGATCAATTAGATACATGTATAACCGGTATTATCTTGCTCAATAAGGTAATCGGTACAAGTTCTTGTCCCTCGGCAATTTCCCCTTTTCATTCTCAATTTACCCTGCTTGCCTTTATACAACAAAAAAACCGTTGATCTTTTCAGATTAACGGATTCAAGAATTAAATTTTTTACATATGTCTCGACTGTTTTTTTGGAGCATCTTATGCTTATTACATGGGATTGTTCATGATAAGCATCGCAACTTTTTGTGGTGTGTAAGATAATCGGTAATCGGACTATGTTTTTGTCCCTCGGCAATCGGTACAAGTTCTTGTCCTTGGCTCGGGACAAGAACTTGTACCGATAAAACAAAAAAGCCGTTAATCATCATATCACAGATTAACGGCTCTATTACTCCTTATTCGCCAGCACATCCACAAGTTTAACCGCATGAGTATGACCATTCTCTTTTGGTGAGAAAGGTTCCTACAGCTTAAGCTTATCGGTACATGATTTCCCCATAGGTTCCAACAAAGATAAATTTCCCGTACATCTTAATACCGTCCTTCATCATCTCGGTACCGAATACCTGCACCCCAGGATGTTTTTCCGGCATTGCGACCTTCTTCCACTGGATGCCATCCTTAGATACAAAATACTGATCAGAGGAAACATATTCCCCGTCGGTTTCGCTATAGGTGTGATTCATGGCGAAGAAGGATCCGTCGAATGAGGTCAAAAAATTAAAACCAGAAGTATGATCTATTAAGTTTGTAGTTTTCTTCATCCAATTCAGGCCATCTTTCGATACCCACACCTTTCCAGCTACATAAGGGTCAATGGCCACATAAGCGGTACCTGACCAAGCCAGATAAGACTCATTCAAATCCAGGATCTTCACCAGGTTCCAATGAACGCCATCCGTTGTCTGCATAAGCTTCGTCGTACCTATTCCGGTATTAAAGTTATGAACACGGAAGGACGCTAGCAGTTTTTTTCCATCCCATACCATTGAAGTCAGCCAATCTTTGCTTACACTGGCGATACGCGTCCAATTCACTCCATCTTTGGATGTATACGTTCCGTAGACCTGATCAGAAGCTACAAAGAACGACCCAGCCCAAATAATGTTCGTTAAATCCCCAAGCTGATCTTTGAAAGATACTTTGGCCTGTTTCCAGCTTGAACCATCCGTGGAATAATAGACCCCGCCGTTGCCGACGGCTACGAATTTATTTGCACCCCAAGCTACATCAAACAGGCTGGCTCTACCAAACTTCTCTCTATAAGAAAAAGGATTGCTGGTTCTCCAGGTTTTCCCGTCATCCGTATAAACGACACTTCCGTACTTGCCTACAGCTACTGTTCTCTTTCCATTTGTGGCAAGGGCATTAAAATCACCGCTTGTCGCCGTTCCGATCAATCGGTAACTCCAGGTTGAACCGTCTTTTGTATATATCGAGTAAGTTCCATCCGGGGAATTCTGCTTATCATTAGAACCGATACCGGCAAATCCGTCCTTAACCGGATACATGGTATAAATATTCGTTTGAAGATAAGACAGGTTTATCTTCTTCCAAGTAACCCCGTCTTTCGATGAATAGGCGATATTGGAGTTCGCCCCCCCCATCCAAGTTCGATGAACCGGTCACAATGTAAGTGTTATTGCCGTATAGGACCGTCTTGAGTTGAACGCCGTTGGGCGATTTACTCTGCTTCTTCCAGTTTACTCCGTCTGTAGAGGTGTATATCCCGTTGCCAACTCCGATATACTGCTTGCCGGACCAGATAAAATCTCGAATCGCCGCGGAAGCATTATAGGTTTTGGCGGACCATGTAACACCATCCTTGGAAACAAGCACATATTTGTTATCATAGCTGCTTACAAAGAAAGTATTATTGACCGCGTGCAGCCCGTTCGATCCCCTTTGACTTTTTAAGGTGTACGAAGTGGCCCAGTTGGTGCCATCTTTAGAAGTAAAGACATGCTTGGTGCCTAAAGCAACAAAACCGTTCCCCCCCCACTTCAATTGTTCTATTGTTTCACCCGGGGCAAAGTCAACCTTAGTCCAAGAAAGACCGTCCTGAGAGATAAATGCTTCGGATGGCTGTTTGTAAATGTCCATATCATACGTTGTATTTGTACCAAACATGACATACCTTTTTCCATCCCATGCGATTGCGGTCAGATGGTAATTACCGAACTTGGATAATGCTCTCCAGCTTACTCCGTCTTTAGACTTTATTACGGTTCCGTAAGGGCCTACTGCTAAGTACTCATTATTTTTGCCCTGGGTTAATGCATAAGGGGCATTGGAGCTGAAAGTAAAGTCTTCTGTCCATCCGTCGCCGATTGAATGTGGGGATTCTTGAAGTGTGATGGAGTCAATCTCCTTGTATTCCTCAAGCGCCATAGCCTTAGTATTAAACCCCAGCACCGACAACACCAATGTCAGACAAAGAATCCCTGCAATTAATCTACTTCTTCTCATATTACCCTCCTGATGTTAGATTCCTGCTGTTTCAAGCTAATTATTCAACCTTTTCTTAAAGCTCTATATTAAGGAAGAGTAATTTTATGTTTTGAAAATATCCCCACGGCTTCTTTCCAGGTCATTTGGATGTTGCCATTACTGAACGGCAGCTTAACGTCGTAAATAGTCTTATTACCGAGTTGCTCTTCCCGGTCGTTTTCTTGGAAATAGGTCATATCACCTTTAAAGCTTAAAGTTCCTGTTGCCACACCGTTAAGGATTTTACCGTTAAACTGGAATTCTTTTGACTTATAAACAAGGCTATCTTTATAACTCCATCTCAAGGTAGCGTACACGGTTGTGTCGATGCTTGGAAGCTTATATTCCCTAACCCAAACTCTTCTGTAGACTCTGCCGTTCCCCTCAAATTCCCCTTCACCACCCGGCGACTTGTTTCCTCCATCCATATCTTCGCTGTCTGACAACACATACTGTTTATAGCTGTAAAAAATGAGTTCTCTGTTGTCCTCTTGTCCATTCGTTACAACCAGCACGTTTGCAAACTTTTTAGACGCTTGGTTTACTGCAAACCAAAGTTCATCTATAGATTCTGAGGGCATCATAAAAACCCCGTTGATTTTCTCCATCGGCTTTAGTCCATCGAAGGGGATTTCTTCTTCGGCAAAACTCGAGCTAGCCGGATTATAATGCGTAAAGCCCTCTTGATCTCCAGCTCTAAATGTGTTCGTTTCCTCCATATTTATTGTAGTTACGGTGCCATCACTATTTTCATTGTAGATGATTCCAAATGCTGAGCAGATCTCCTGAATCGGATAATAGTAAATGTTGTTCATCTTAACTGGTTGTGTTTCGAAATGAATGGGCTTGTTATCAAGCTTAATAACCGGTGCATCATTAGATGCGTTATGACTAACCTTATAAGTAGGGTTAGATAAAGGGATGTCTGGCAGCTCACTGGCATTGGAACTCAGTGTTGGCCTTGGAAGCAACGATTCCTCTGCCCCGAAATCAGACAGGTTCTTGATAAATTGCACGGCCTCAGCCCGTGTAAGTGTTTTCGAACCGTTAAATCCGGCAATTGTCGGCTGGTCGTCCGTCCCTTTAGCGAGGCCCTTACTGTACATATAACGAATGGAATCGTCCCCATCAAAGTGCACACCTTGCGTCGAAGCGATCAGCTCCGCAACGCTAAGACGGCTGATCGGGCTGTTATGCTCTTCCGTGTCCGACAGATCGACAGGATAATTCAAGGACAAAGCGAGCTCATAGTAGGGTTCTGACCAACTTATAATACCTTTCCGGACATCCGGCCTAAAGTTACGAATGAGCATGGAAAGTAACTCAGCCTCTGTCACCGCGTTATTAGGTTTAAATGTGCCGTCGTCATAACCGCTGACGATATTTTTGCTAACCGCCCAGGCAACACTGTCAGCTGACCAGTGGGACTTCAAGTCCTTAAATGGGGCTTGCTGCTGCTGCTGATTGTCTGCAAGGGCGCCCTGTACGGGGAAACTGACCATTGCCAAAGTTACAGCCGTTTGAAGCAATAGATGCTTAATCGATCTCCTCATGTGTTCTTTCCTCTCTTCGTCCCTCTTAATGAGATAGACAAAAAAACTTCCTTAAAGTAAGGAAGTTTGGGGTTGAATGCACTAAAAATAAGCATTTAGTCTGAATGAATGCAGACTGGCAATCGTTATTTCCCGGTTGAAATCGACGACCCATGCCTTTGCGTCCCGGCTTTTCAACCAGTTTGCCCCAAAATCTCTCGTATATATGTAAGTTTTGTGAACAGTATAGCACGAAAGGTGAATATAAAAAAACCTAATCTGAAAATTTGCAGTAGAAGATTGATTATAACAATTCCTTTACTAAGAAAAATATAGCTCTCTGGAGCTTATACTACAACAGATTAAGTAAGAGGCATCATAATGATCCACTGAAGTTATCAGGATATTCAAAGAAAGCAATCAAATGCTGATAATCATGTTCCAAATCGGGCTTCCTCTGCTGCAGTCGTAAGAATTGATTTTAATTGAATTATCAATTTGATCATATCTCCAATAATAAACACTGTTATCATCTTCATTAAGTTAAGGAACATAAGGAGTTGCCTCTACACTTTTATTGTAATTACTGGACTACCCGCAGAAATATTTTGTGCCGCGACCCCACTTACTGATACATAATTGTCAGAGTTCGTGATGATCAACGGAGTAATCAATTCAAAACCTCTTTCATTGATTTTGGCCAAGTCCACTTCAATCAGGATATCACCAACCTTCACCGAATCGCCTTCCTGTACTTTGAGAGAGAACCCCTCTCCTTTCATCTTGACCGTATCCAGACCAACATGAATCAGTATCTCCACACCATCATTGCTAATGACCGCAATCGCATGTCTCGATTTAGTTATCGTGGTTACTACACCTCCAACAGGAGATATGATCGTTCCGTTTGAAGGAATAATCGCGACCCCTTTGCCCATCGCTTCACTGGAGAACGCTTCATCTGCAACACATGCAAGATCAAGGACCTCTCCGGATACAGGGCTATACACAGTCATCCCTGCTTTCGAAAATTGATGGATTTGAGTTTTTACCAAAGTTCTTCAATACCAGAAAGAGCTGCGGAATCCTTTGTACCTTGTGTTGTTAACTCCTCGGATTTCATACGGGTTTGGTATCCCCACATATAGGTCAGGACAAAACCGACCACGAGACCCGCGACCATTCGCAACACATAACCGTAAAACCCCGAATCCATGTTGATGAGACTGAAGTTAATCCTGAGCAGAATTTATTTGAACAGGCGCTCTCGCTTATCCCCAATGTGATGTTTAATGTTCTTTGCTAGGGTCCTAAATATATCAGAGATTCTTCCCCCAGTAAGGTGTATAAAAAAATGGTATCGAGGGAAAATAAGTGAAAATTGATTATCGAGGTTACTATAATGCAATTTAAATGGCTTAAGAAGAAATTGAAAAACTGGGAGATTATCCTTCCAAACTCCGACACACCTGTAACAACTCAGCAGAGAACGGAGCCGCTTACAGTCGATCTTGATCTAAGATTAGACTGGCTCAGCGAGCATCTCTCGAATTCTTCAGATCTTGCCATTCATACCTTTGTCGCCGGAGCGGGGTTGAAATGTGCCCTACTATATATCAAAGGAATGATCGATCTAAAAGCCATCGAACAGCACGTACTGAATACGGTGGGAGAGTTCGACCCATCCTGGACAGCTGAGGATATCAGCATGCATATCTTTGTGTACAAGCGGCTCCCAATCGCTCATCAAAGTGTTCACTTCAGTATGCAGGAAGCCTACCTAAGCCTGTTGGAGGGAGGAGCATTACTGCTTATGGACGGAGAGGCCCGCATGCTTGCGCTCTCCGTGACTGCCTTTGAAAAGAGATCTATTCAGGAAGCTCCTAACGAAGCAGTAATTCGAGGGCCACGTGAAGCTTTTATAGAAAGTATGGATACCAATCTAACCATGATCCGCCGAAGGCTCAAAACCCCATCGTTCAAGATGGATCTGATGCATATTGGCACGGAGACTCAGACCTCCGTAGCCATCGTGTATCTACAGGGGAAGTGCAAGCAGGATTTAGTTGACGAAGTGAAAAAGAGGCTATCTGCAATCGAGATTGACTCCGTTCTCGGCTCCAGCTACCTGGAGGAATTTATAGAAGATTATCCTTTCTCCCCCTTTCCCCAATTGCAGTCTACTGAGCGGCCGGATGTGGTCAGTGCCGCGCTGTTGGAAGGAAGAGTAGCCATCATTGTGGACGGTACGCCTATTGCTCTTATTGCACCAGTCACTATCTTCATGATGCTGCAGTCAGCAGAAGATTATTACCAGAGGTTTGTTGCAGCGAACTGGATTAGGGCTATTCGACTGCTCTTTCTGTTCATTTCGCTGTTAATGCCATCTGTATACGTAGCTATAACGACATTTCACCCGGTTATAATACCAGAAAGGCTGTTAATTACGGTAGCTTCTTCAAGGGAAATTGTACCCTTTCCCGCACTGATCGAAGCCTTTCTAATGGAGCTGTCTTTCGAAGCTCTGCGAGAAGCAACGGTACGAATTCCTAAATCAATCGGTCAGTCCGTGTCCATTATTGGAGCCTTGATCATCGGCAATGCTGCTGTTGAAGCGGGTATTGTTTCAGCTGCAATGGTGATTATTGTGGCATTAACCGGTATCGCTTCTTTTATCATTCCCCATTTTGACTTGGGGCTTGCCTTCCGACTCCTCCGGTTTCCCATCATGATTCTGGCTGGCACATTTGGATTGATTGGCATCGCCTGCGGAATGATTCTAATCTATATTCATTTGCTCGAACTTCGCTCTTTTGACCTGCCCTATTTATCCCCAATAGCACCACTTCATACGAATGATCTTAAGGATACAATTGTAAGAGCCCCATGGTGGGGGATGAAGAATAGACCTTCTTTCTTCGACGGGAAAGGTCGAAGTAAGCGTTTGAAGACCCGAAATTGGGGGCATGCAAGAGAAGAGGAGGAGTGAAAATAGATATGTATATGTTAAAGCTCCTGAAACTTTTTTTGGCATGTATCCCTGTATTTATTTTATGCGGTTGTTGGTCCAAGATTGAAATAAATGACAGAGCATTCGCCAGGGTTATGTTGCTTGATAGAACCAACGAGGGTATAGAAATGACATTGGGATTTCCGTTGCCGAACAGACTGTCAAGCACTTCTAAAGCCGGGGGCGGAGGGTCTTCGTCTAAACCGTTTACTTTTGTAACAAAAACAGGGAGAGATGTTGGAGAAGCTTTTCAGAAAATACAAGCCGATTTGTCCCGCAGAGTTACCTTCGGTCAACTGAGACATATTGTAATGGGCAAGGAATTTGCCCAGTCGGGGATAAAGCCTGTAGTCGATTTCGCTGCACGTGAATTCGCGATCCATATTAATGCTTACCTGTTCATTAGCGAGGATAAAGCGAAAAGTATAACCTCCATTCCTGTTACGTTCGAAGAATTCCCGACAGACATTCTCACGCAATTTGCCAAGGAGCGTCAGACAATAATGGTCACAGTGAAGGATATGCTGATGTCTGCCTTTAATCGCGGTGATCTTGTTATTCCCATGCTTGTTTTTGGTAGAAAAGGCGTTGAATCTGAAGAAAATAAAGAGAACTGGATGGGTACGGATGGGGCGGGAGTTATCAGGAACGGTAAAATGATAGGCAAATTAACTGACGAGGAAACTCAAGGCGCTCTATGGGTTCTCAAGCAGTTAAACTATTCTTTGTATGATGTTAATTCTCCTACGGATAACAAGCCGGTCAACTTTTTAATCCGGAATGCTAGGACTCACTTAAAGGCACAAGTTCATGGTGACGACATTTCAATTCAAATTGAATGTAAAGCAATGGCGGGCATTCTGGGAACAGAATCAGCTATAGATGTCACTGAACCGACTGAGCTTCGAAAGCTTGAACTGCTGCTAAATGAGAAAATCAAAGACCGCATCCGCCGAGCTGTGGCCGTATCTAAGAAATTGAAATCAGATGTTTTTCAGTTCGCAGATTATATTAAATGGAGATATCCGGGAAGGTGGAAGGACCTTAGGCACGAGTGGGGAGAGCGTTACGCTGACCAGGTGAGAGTAGATCCTAGGGTTAATATTTCTGTTAAATGGTTCGGTACGTCACAGAGACCTCAGTGGAACAGAATCCTGCCGGATGCGGAGGAAGACAAATGATTCTGATAGCCATTATTTATGGTGCAGTAGGTATTTTAGAATGGAGATATCTAAGGAAAAATAAACGTTCTATGCGCGGTGTCATAATTCTGTCGTGTTTATGGCTAGTCATGTTCATCGGGATGGAAGTTACTTATGCCTTAAAGGATCGGTGGTCCCTTGGGCTGATTATCTCGTTTATTTTTGAGCCCATACAGAGGTTCTTATTCATCGGAGATTGAAGGAGGCCCCATGGGAAAAATAACATCGCTTCAGGTGTACATGTTCTTTACTCAATTCCTTTTCTCAAGTACGATCGGGTTCTTTATCGGTCCCTTGGTTAAAAATGCCGGATATTTGTCTTGGGTGTCGGTATTACTCGGAAGTCTAATCGGGCTTCTCATAGCTTATCTAACTTATAGGTTATGTCTTCGCAGACCTACACATTTTCTAGGACAGTATGGTAAGGACATCTTGGGCAGATGGATCCATTATCCGCTGTTTCTGATCGTCATCTTTGTCAATCTGTTCTCAGCCGCATTTATCATGCGCCAGTTTATTGATTTTGTCGTACAAATATACTTACCTGGGACACCTGACTGGCCTGTAGCAATTTTATTCGGTTTTTGTGTAGCCCGAGGGGTTCGTTCAGGCCCAGTTACGTTATTTCAAAGCGCTCAAGGCGTGTTCTTCTTAAGCTTAATCTCAGTCCTGGCATTCCCCCTATTCGCCTCGAAAGAGATAAATATAGACATGGCCGTTGCATTGGTTACAGCTGGGCAGCCAGCTGGAATATGGAATGGTACAATGATCGTCGTGGCCCTATTCAGCGAAATGGCTTTTATCGTGTATCTATTTCCGTATTTTGTTGGTACTGACAAGTTAATGAAATCACTAATAGGGGCTATGGCTACAGCTGTTGTGGTTATACTTGCTGTCCTTCTAGTATGCTTATTGTTATTTGGTTCAGAACTAACAGCAAATCTAACCTATCCGACATTAGAATTGATTCGTTATATTCATGCGGGGGTTTTCCTGGAAAATTTGGATCCGCTGCTGATTGTCTTTTGGCTGTTTAGTATATTTCTGAAGATATCTCTCTTCCTGCTTATATCCGTAAAGGGATTTGCTCACTTAGTTGGAATGAATGATCATAAACCGTTTTCTTACATTATGTCTGTTGCCATGGTGATCATGTCGATTAATATGTTCAAATCTACAGCCCACTTGGAGGATGTCACCAATCGGAGTGAGACGGCATTTCTTCTTTTTACAGGAGTGACTCCTGTCTTATATTATCTGGTGGACCGGATTCGTTTTGGTAAGCTGAAGAAGAACACTAATCAGCCAGAGACCGACAGTTAAAGAATACCTGTTTAGAAGTACTTCGATATTGTAATTACAAAAAAACTGAAAATTGGTCATACCCCTGCCAAGGAGATAGGACTAAAAGATGTTTAAGCAGACCGCTTCTCGGTATTCAGCCGGGGAACGGTTGTTTATTTTTTTCTAAAATATACTTTGGTTTGTTAATACGAAAAGTCGCTAAAATAGCGACTTTGAATGGAACAATGTTCTTGTCCCGCGACACTTCTGAATTTACGTTGTAGAAATTAATTAGAAAATTAGTTGAGAATGTTCCTTCTTTTTCAGGATTGAGTGCAGCAAAAAGAAGCTTAGTATCCAGTTTGGTATTGCTAATGTTATTGAGACCATTGCGAAGTAGTTCATATAGACCTTTTTTGATGAAGAATTTTCACATTTAATATATTTTATTGCTATATTCGGGAAACTGTTATCTCTTATTTGTTCAATTTCGTTCCATTGAGGTACACTTGCCTCTACGACAGCTTCATTACCCCGATTTTCGTAATTCGAGATCTGTTGCATGATAAATTCTAACGTTAACTTAAGACCCTAAGGCAGTTTACTCGTAGAACTTCTAGGAGTGACAAAAAAACCGAGAAATCTTATTAATCAAGGACTCTCGGCTTTCTGATAACAATAGGACTGCAGCGAGTTAGTGAATGACTCTGTAAATCATCACCGCTGCTTCCGCCCGGGACGATGATGCTAAAGGCTTCAATTTTGTCCCATCTCCGGTAATAATATCATTAGCAACCAGTGTGGCGATACTTTTCTGCGCATATTCGGCTACGCTAGACCAGTCCGAGAAACGTTCCAACAGATTCTCGCTTCCCTTATCCATATCCTTGCCGACAAGCTTAAGCGCTCGCTCAATAAGCACCATCATATCTTGTCTAGATATTTCGGACTCGGGGCGGAAGTGATTATTATCCTGGCCATTTGCTATCCCCATGCTCTTTGCAATGTGCAGTGCATCGGCATAGTAAGAATCGGAATCCACATCTGAGAAGCTGATACCGGTATCCGTAGCCCAACCGTTTCCTGACTCATTAAGGCCAAGTGCCCTGACCAACATCAGGATAAAGTCCGCCCGAGTAACCGAAGCCGATGGGCTAAAGCGGTTCTCAATTACACCAGTGATGACACCGCGCGCAGACAAAGTACTCTATAGCCTCCCGCGCCCAACCATAATTTTGGATGTCCACAAATGTTTGAGACCTCTTAATCATTTCTACGCCGTCAAAGGTCAGGTTTTCAATTTCCGCTTCCTTTTTTAACAAATATCTATCAAAAAACGCCTTTGTATAAGAGGAAATAATGGTGCGTTGTTCCATAGCGTCCCGGGTTCCTCTGGGAGCCTCTCCCCCAGTATACAACGAGTCGGAGAAGTCACTATGAACCACATTATCAATAATGGCAAAGTACGTTTCCTTACTGTTCGATTCAAGAAGGAAAGCATTCGTATTATAGGCAAGTACGGTACCTAGCTGCATGAAAGGTTTCTTAAAGTCGCTATCCAGCGCGCCTATCATATTGCCGTCAAGATTTACAGCTCCGACAAATCGGTCATCGTCACGGCTAACGAGTGCCGCTGTCGTTCCTCCGAAAGAATGCCCAAACACACCCATACCGATTTCAAGCTGCAGTCTACCTTTAAATATGGAATCAATGTCACCTGAGTTCATTTCGTATAAACGATCTGCGACATAGCTAATATCCTCGCTCTGTAAAACGGCATATTTCGCAAAATTGACGGCTTCAGGCGCGGAAGTCAACTGCCGAGAAACCTCGATTGCTTGTTCTTCCCCAAGCTTCTCAGTCAGGATCGATATTTGGGGCGTGATTAAGCCGGCAAATTCCATGGTATACTTTACGATGTCGTCCAAAAATTCATTTGTCATACCCTATGTTCGTCCATCCTTCAGTTTGGACACACCGCTCCCCGGATGCCCGATTGATACCACAATATAGCCGGCGCTTGCCAGGTCTTGAGAGAACAAGGTGCCTTGCTGCGGGTAAGCGCCTGCTCCATGAGAAAAGAATAAAACCGGATATTGTTTTTCCTTTTTAGACAAGGCCAGATCGTCGTAGGACCATGTTTTAAAATTAGGGGCAAAAAGTTGTTCTCCACCCGCTGTCCCCCCCAATTTGACCATACCGTATGTTCTCATCATCCAATTTCTCGCCTGTCACCGGGTCTACGCTGTACAACATACGCGAAAGAAGGTCGCCCTCATCTTGTTGACCAGATGCTCTTCTTTCAGATATTATTTTATCTACTAACGAATACATGGTTTGTTTGTCTTTATTGAATTGCATATTGTTAATAACCATCAATTTATTTTGAATTGACATGCGCTGCACTCTACTCATGGTTTCTGAAAGTGACCTTACCATGCTTTGAATGAAGGGATGCGGTAAGTCGCGATAGAAACTGTTAAAGCGATAGTTAAATCCGCATAATCCGATGGTATCGAGTGTCAGACGAGTCATATCTTCTGGAACATCTACAGTCTCGTCTTCGTTTAAGCGTGCCCACTTTTGAATGAGTTGTACTGCAATATCGACCATCATATCATGGTAGCCGCGCATTGCGGATTGGCTAAAGCTTGGAAGTAATATTTGGTGTGCCTTTTGCCAATTTGGTTATTGCGTTTCCGCTGTGAACAAGGCATCACCTGCAACTTTACGACTTTCCTTTAACACTGGGGCTAAAAATTTATCAAACCGGGATTGATCACACGCATCAGCAACCAAGTCGGGTCCTGAAATAAATATGGCACTTCCGTTCGGAAGATCAAAGCGGAAAATAGGACCGAATTCATCTGCCAGCTTGACGAAAGATTGAATGGGTTTATCCCTGTCGATTAAGGGCAGATTACCGAGAGGGCCAAAAGTTTTAGGTTGTGAAATTGTCGTCATTGCGATACCCTCCGTTGTACTTAATATAGTTATGCTTTAATTTGACGAAATCATGCTAATATTATTCTAAGGATTGGGTCCACTTGACTATAAAATTCGTAACGGTTGGCTTCAAAATGTTTTTCCTATGCCCTACCCTCCTGGTTTACGCTTCAGGCGCTATCGAAGAGGTAGGACAAAGTGTAACGGAGTTCACGCCTGGAGATCGTATTTTCGGTATGATCAGAGGCGCTTATGCGGAATATGGAGTTGCTAAAGCCCAAGAGCTGATAAAAATGCCTGAAAATCTCACTTTTGAAGATGCGGCAACAATTAAAGCAGGAGCCGAAGCTGCCTGGATACCACAATTCACTTACAGGCTCTTGTCCCACCAGTTTGTTTCCTGATAAACCAAAGATAAAACACCCTGGAAAGGTAGAACACCGACCTCTTTTCCTTCTTCACAGGATAGTGATCCCGCTTATTCAAAATCAGTTCGGAAGCTGATGTCCTTGTACGCTTCCAACTCTTCACGCAATTGATCCAACTTCTCGGACGCTCTCCGGTAAGCATCACTGCCTATAAACAATTGAACCGGAGGGTTCGGCGATTTCGCCAGATCAATGAACACCTCTGCCGCTTTTTCAGGATCACCAAGCTGCTTTCCATCTTGCGCTACGAATTGCTTGTGCCCAGCATGGAGCTCGCCGTAATCCTCAATTTTACTAGAGGATAAAACCAGGGAATTAGACTTATTGAACTCCGTTCTGAAGCCTCCGGGTGCTACTGCCGTCACTTTGATCCCCAGAGAATGCACATCCTGGGCAAGCACTTCCGTCAACCCCATTAGCGAAAACTTCGTCGCTGCGTACACACTCCAGCCCATATGCGGAGCGAAGCCAGCGATTGACGCGATATTGAAAATGTGCCCTGAGCGCTGCTTCCGCATATAGGGCAGTACACTTTGAATGACATAAATCGGTCCAAATACGTTAACTTCAAAATTGGCCATGATTTCCTTCTCCGACAATTCCTCGATCGCACCACCGATGCCATAGCCTGCATTGTTAACGGCCACATCTATTTGCCCGAACTGTTCATACGTTTTATTCACAGACGCCTTAATCGAATCCGCTTGGGTCAGATCAACCGCTAAGGGCAGGAATTGTCCTTCTGGCGCCTCACCAACAGCTTGCTTTAAATCTTCTATATTACGTGAAGTTGCAGCGACTCTATATCCGAGCTCAATCAATTTTCTCACTAAGGATAGTCCCAGTCCTTTCGAAGCACCGGTCACGTACCATACTTTATCATGTGACATATTTTCTCCTCCAATGAATAATCACTATTGCGTAATTGGCGATTGCCGCCGGTTCTGTTGGAACAACCTTATTATGCTCCTGCCAGGCAATATTCCGTTAGACTATTACTCTCACGTTCTTGCCTATTATTCTCACCCAGCTTAACAAACACAGTTCAAGAATTTATAATGGAACACAGTAAAGGGAGGGATTCACATGCTAGATGGCGCTCAAAAAACATACTATAAACAATTGGAGCTTGCGCAACTCATCGAAAAGTTCTCTGGTGCAGATGGCGACCACGCTACCCTAATCCCCTCTTTACATCTGGTTCGCGATTCTCACTCTGAGGTTCCGATATGCAGAATTCAAAAACCTTCGCTATGCATTGTTGCCCAAGGCGAGAAGGTTATCATGCTCGCCGATGAGCGCTACCGATACGGGGTATCCGATTACCTTGCGGTGTCCCTAGATGTACCTATAACCGGCCGGGCCACTCAGCCCTCACCTGAATCTCCATACTTAGCGATTCGTCTAGATTTAGAGGCCAGCCAAATCTTTCAAATCATGAAGGAGACAGAATTGCTTCCCGACAGCACCAATAGATATCACTGAGGGCTATTCGTAGGCAAAATGAATAATACCCTACTCGATGCAGCCGTTAGACTGGTAGGCTTATTAGAGACGCCGAAGGACATTCCCGCACTGGCTCCCCTCATCATACGTGAGATTATTTACAGACTCCTTAGCGATGATCAAGGGGATGTCTTCAAGCAAATTGCCATGGCTGGAAGCAATTACGCCTCCATTGCAGAGGTGATCGAGCGGATCAAAAGGGATTACAACCATCCGCTGCGCATCGAAGAATTAGCTGATCTGGCGAACATGAGCTCCTCTTCGTTATATCGTCACTTCAAAGAAGTGACTACCATGACTCCGGTACAGTATCAGAAGCAAATTCGATTGCAGGAAGCACGCCGTCGCCTGTTAACCGAATCCACCCACGTAGCAGATATCGCGTTTGAGGTAGGTTATGAAAGCCCTTCCCAATTCAGCCGAGAATATGCGCGCCTGTTCGGCTTCTCTCCGGTGAGTGATATCAAGCGGTTCAGCTAATAAGATCAAGCTGCATCCAGACCTTTTACGTAGCTACCCTCCCCCCCAACGAATCAAGGCCACATAATAGGGATGGCGGCATTTGCAACCTCAATTTTCAATAGAATAAGGGGGCAGCCGGACTTACAGCCGAGCCTTGATGGTAGCTGATGGCTTGCAGCACTTCCTCATCTTCCCTATTGATGTAGCCTAAGCCTCAACTAAAATCGTCCAAAAATTAAAGCGGGCACCCTCAGAATAGTGGGAGCCCGCTTAGTGAACCTTTTTTCATGTGCTTTTTGAATGCTATTTTCAGCGCCAAAACGAAAATTTCGGCCTATTTATGATAAGGTACCCCCTAATTAATCCTCAACTAAACTGCCCGTTAGCTTAATGAAACAGATACTTATACTAATGGACGTTAAAACCTTGTTCGTTCTTAACCTTTTCAACAATGGAAACAGAGTTCTTGCCTTTAATCAGGAAAATAACTGTTCTTGATCTGATAAGCCACAGACCACGGAAATGTCTGGGCTGGAGGATGAAAAAAGAAGCTGCAACAAAAGGTCCGGGTAACGCCAAACCTCTTGATGTAGCTTCTTTTGTATTTCTATTTGCTTTGCACAGCGAATTCATAATAACTTTAAGCCTTGCGAAGCATTTGTCTCTCGCTTAACTGTGAAAGCATATCCTTCGTCATGGCCTTCAGGTCGTAGCGGGCATGAAATCCCCATTCTGTCTTCGCTGCCGTCGCATCAATGGAATGCGGCCAGCTATCGGCAATCGCCTGTCTCTTCGGATCAACGTCATAATCGAGGATAAAGCCGGGAAACTCATCCCGAATCGCTGCAGCGATTGCCTCCGGATCCACGCTCATTGCGGTGACATTAAATGAATTTCGGTGCATCAACCGGGAAGAATCCGCTTCCATCAATTCGATGATAGCGTTCAGGGCATCCGGCATATACATCATGTCCATGTTTGAGTCCTTGGCGATATAAGATGTATACCGGCCAGCCGTCACGGCTGCGTAATAAATTTCCACCGCGTAATCCGTCGTTCCTCCGCCGGGAGGCGTCATATAAGATATCAAACCCGGGAATCGCAGCCCCCTGGTATCCAGGCCGTATTTGTGAAAATAATAATCACAAAGCAGTTCGCCGGACACTTTGTTCACGCCGTACATCGTATTGGGCCTCTGGATCGTATCCTGCGGGGTATTGTCTTTCGGAGTCGAAGGACCAAAAGATCCAATGGAGCTTGGAGTGAAAAATTGGCAGCCGAGCTCCCTGGATACTTCAAGTGCATTCATCAATCCGCCCATATTCAAATTCCAGGCAAGCAGCGGTTTCTCCTCTGCGGTAGCCGACAGCAGCGCAGCCAAATGGATGACGGTATCAACTTCGTACCGCTTGGCGATTTCGAACATCGCCTTATCATTCGTCACGTCCAGCAGCTCGAATGGCCCGGATCGGGTAATTTCGTGGGCTGATGACCTGAGATCCGTAGCAACGACGTGATCCGCACCATAAATTTCACGTAATTTAACAACTAACTCAGAACCGATTTGGCCCAGTGCTCCGGTCACCAAAATCTTGTTCATAAGACATTCCTCCCGAAATATACTCCCGCGAATGCAGCTAAATCAGCTTCATTTCCTTGCCAACTTTCTCATAAACGGAGATCACCTGGTCGAGCATCTCCTTGGTATGGGCAGCTGTCGGCATGTTGCGTATTCTTCCGGTTCCTTTGGGAACCGTCGGAAACACGATTGCCTTGGCGTAAACACCTTCCTCATAGAGCCGTTTGCTGAACTGTTGGGTGGTTACTTCATCGCCAATGATACAAGGTGTGATCGGCGTTTCGCTTTGGCCTACATTATATCCAAGTCGGCTCAAGCCATTTTTCAAATCATTGCCGTTCTCCCACAGCTTCTCGATCAGCTCTTTGTCATTCATCAAAATGTCGACAGAAGCGCTGCAAGAAGCGATTGCAGCCGGAGGTAGCGATGTCGAGAACAGAAACGGACGGCTTCTCAGCTTCAACCATTCGATCAGTTGTTTTTTACCCGCCACATAACCGCCGACAACGCCGATCGCCTTGGAAAGAGTACCAATTTGAAAGTCAATGCGGTCGGACAATCCAAAATGTTTCACGGTTCCCGCACCTGCACCGAGAACGCCCGAACCGTGGGCATCATCCACATAAGTAATCAGATCGAATTCTTCTGCTATTTTCACGATTTCGGGCAGCTTTGCTATATCACCATCCATGGAGAAAACCCCGTCGGTGATGACCATAATTTTATGGTACTGACCGGATTCCTTGGCATCTTTCGCCTGCTGTCTTAAATCATTCATATCCGAATGCTTAAAGCGAATCACTTTGGCTCTCGACAGGCGGCAGCCATCAATAATCGAAGCGTGGTTCAGCTCATCGGATAAAATCGCATCATGCTGGTCCATTACCGCGGATATAGCAGCCATATTGCAGTTAAATCCCGATTGATACACGATAACGGCTTCCGTTTTTTTGAAACGGGCCAGTTTTTCTTCAAGCTCAATATGAAGATCCATCGTACCATTAATTGTTCTCACAGCCCCTGCGCCTGCCCCGTATGTCTGCGACGCCTTAACTGAAGCATCAATCAGGCGGTAATCTGTTGCCAGTCCCAAATAGTTATTGGAAGACAAATTGATTAGGGACTTTCCGTCGATACGAATAACAGGACCATTTGCACCCTGCAGCGTATCGATGACGTTATATAGACCTTTAGTCTTTAGATCTTCGATGTTCGAACTTAAAAATTGGTCCAATGCTTGACTTGACATTCCATTCCCTCCTCGATATACGTATGTCCTCGTACAGGAGACATAGTATTTCTCCAAAAAAGCCTGTTATATAAAGGAATTAAACTAATTTCAATGTATCATCTTTTTTATTTTTTGTACACATGTGGCGGACAAAAAATAAAAATATCCGCAAAAAAACATAGCGATTGCTTCCCCTATCCCCGGAAGCAATCGCTACTAAATCTTTGCTTATATCTTTTGCTGCTCGGTAACTTCTTGTACAGCCATTATTTCTTTTGCTTATTCCTTTAAATTAATCGATTTACCCCGGTTCAAACGGGATTCTTCCGCGGCAAACGCAATGAGATGACTCCGCACGGAAGCGCTTGCCGAGGTTAAGCTCTCCTGACCACTATAGTTCCATAGCTACAAACTCCTTAAGGTGCTAGCATTACCCATGCCAACAGCGCTGTTCGGATCATCATGTTCGCCTGTAGCAAAAGCTGCCTCTTCAATATAATAGACACTCGTTTCTTCCGAAAAATGTCGACGCCTTCATGCGAGAAACGGGTGGCCGCGGAGTCGATCTCGTGTTCGACACCATCGGCGGCAACACATTGTCGCGCAGCCCCGACACGCACGCATTCCTTGAACGAAGCTATTTTTCAAGCCCTTGCGCAAAGGGATACTGCCTTAGCAAAAAAAATCATGCAGCAGTCCCAATGGAATATCAATGAAGGTGTCGTCAGCATCGCGAAGGGCTGACAACGGCGAAGCACTTATACGCTCATTAATATTACCAATGAAGTAACAGCTCTACCTTGAAATGGTGAAAAAAAGACCTACAACATTGGTGTAGATCTTTTTTTAATGCAGCGTTTACTCGTACGCGGACACAAATCGCCCATACAAAGTCTACAGCATCACCCCCCGTCGACCTCAACATTTGCTGCGTATTCCATGTCATTATAATCCGGTTGCCTACGCAGTATTTTGCTGAACCAATGGGACCTGCTTTACTAGATCATTTCGTTGATAGTGACATAGATATATACCCTCCTTCTTTACAGCTCTTTTATGATGATTATACACGGGTAAAAACACAGAATATCAATATCACCCGGGTATATTTATTAAATCCTATAAATTCTGTGTACTCTTTCTAGAGCATCACATTTCTTTTTTGGTTCGTATCACTGACCACTCGTATTTGTATTTTCTTAATATTGGACTGGATATTAAGACTATTTTGCCCATTAGATTTACAAAAGAAAAAATATTTAAATATATGCCTATTCGGTAATCGGACTAAGTTCTTGTCCTCAGCTTGGGTTGTCTTAGGCTCGGGACACGAACTTATACCGATAAAATGAAAAGAAATCCAGTCAAAATGCCCGGATTTCTTTTTTTGCTGCTGGAAATCATTTCGTTGAATGAACTTTCACTGTAATTATTCGTCGGCAACACGTGTTGAATGGAGAGGCTCAAAGCCATATTCGACCATGAATCGATCCATCGCATACAACGGGTTAAATTCATGGCCCGGAATCTTATAAAAGTCTAAGTCGAACTGATCGCCCACAAGGGATTTAATAATTTCTGACGCCGGGATTTGACTGCTAATATCCGGTCCGACAAGATTATAATTTCTGACGCCCGTTCGGACCGATGCTTCGATAACCGTCACGATTCCCTCGATGACATCGCCGGCATACACATGCGCTAAGACAACGAACGGAACCGATAACTTAGCATCCTTCTTCATCCGAGACGGTATCCAATCGTCGTCCATCACCGCCCCTAAACGTAAATTGATGAATTCCGTGTCCGAATTCTGCCGATAAAAATAACGGGTTAGTTCCTCAACCATCGCTTTGCTCAGCCCATAGGCGTCCGTTGCCAGACAAGGATGATCATCTTGTATCGGCAGTTGAAGCGGAATAAATTCATCGCTCAGGCTGCCCGCGGCGGCAATGGAACTCGCGGTCACGAATTTACGGCACCCGCGACCAAGCAAGTACCGGTAAAGCCTTCTCGTACCGAGAACATTGACTGCCAGTCCGTCCTCTTCCGTGCAGCCGCCGGTAACAGAAGCCAAGTGAATGACCGCATCGATCCGATAGGGGTCCAACCCTTCCAAATCTTCAAAACGATCAAAAGATCCCCGAACGAACGTTACGTTTTCATTTACAGGATGCCGCGACAAACAAATGACTGTATGGCGGTCTGACAGACGGTGAACCAATTTTTTGCCGATAAAGCCGCTTGCACCGGTAACCAAAATGTTCATTTTACGGTCCCCCCGTTTTCCACTGCAATCGACCCCTTCATTCGCTTACCATACGATTCGTGAGTCTGCCAAGCTTTTCAATTTCGACGGTGACCACGTCGCCTGCTCTTAAATACACCCGCTTCTCCTTCGGATAGCCGAGAACGACCCCTTCCGGCGTACCTGTCAGAATGATATCCCCAGGGTCGAGCGTCATATGCCTAGAAACATAACTGACGATCTCGCTGCAACGGAAGATCATATCCGAAGTATTGGAATGCTGGCGGACTTCTCCGTTTATCAAACATTTAATGTACAGGTTGTTCGGATCCTCGACCTCGTCTGCAGTAACCAGATACGGTCCTAGCGGGCTAAAGCCATCGCAGGACTTCCCCAACAGCCACTGATGCGTCCTAAATTGCAGGTCCCGGGCGGACAAATCGTTTACACAACTATAACCGAACACATGATCCAGAGCTTCGTCGATTTCCGCGTACTTCGTGGTTTTTCCCATGACGATCACAAGCTCGGCCTCATAATCCACTTCTGAGCTGACCCGTTCCGGAAGTTGAACGTCCTGGAGATGTCCCGTCAGCGTATTATTTAATTTGTTGAACAATATTGGATATTCCGGGATCGCTGCATTCGTTTCGGCTGCATGCTTGCGGTAATTCAAACCGATACAGATGATTTTATTCGGACGTGTCACGCAAGGTCCGAACTGTATGTCATGCTCGGAGGTTATACATATGTCTGCCTTCTCAGAGGATGTCAACTGCCGCAAATAGTTTTTCAGTGCGGCAAGCGCTTCCGCGCCTCCGCCGATGAGGTCCATTATGTCCGATGGCACCCTCGGATCCGGCCATATCTCGAGCGCCGCCCGAATATCTACAATACGGTCGTCCAGTTTCACACCGAGTCCGTATTCCCCGTTACGATCGATCATAAGCAGCTTCATGTAGATTTTCCACTTCCTTTCCGAATCCGTTAAGCGTCTTTGCCGAAGATGACGCCGCCGTCGATATAGAGAGGCGAGCCCATCATGAATTTCGATTCGTCGGATGCCAGAAACAATGCCGCATTCGACACGTCTTCCGGTTTGCCGAGCTCGCCGCTGAGCTGCCTAGATTTGATGGCGGCGAGAGCAGCATCCGGATCTTCATAAGAGGAGATGAGGTACTGTTCTACGAAAGGCGTGAGGATTGTGCCCGGCAAAAGGGCATTGACACGGATATTGTATTTGGCGTAGTCGACCTGCATGGACTTGGTGAGAGCGAGCACCGCGCCTTTCGTCGCCGAGTAAGATGCACGGCGCGCGAGGCCGATTTCGGCGATGCAGGATGACATGTTAATGATGTTGCCCGACATGCGCTCCATCATGTAAGGGAGCACATATTTGCTGGGAAGAAAGACGCCCCGGATATTCACCCGGACCACGCGGTCCCACGCCTCCGGTTCAATCTCATGGATTGCTCCTACACCGCTTATGCCTGCGTTATTGAACAAGATGTCTATCTGGGAGAATGTCCGGATCACTTCCTCCACCATAGAACGGACCGAGTCGGCATCGGTCACGTCGGCATGAATGAACAACGCTTTTCCGCCAGACGATGCGATTTGCTGGACCGTCTCTCTTCCCTTGGCTTCGTCCAGGTCGTTCACGATAACACTGGCACCTTCACAGGCGAACCGCTCCGCAGTCGCCCGCCCGATGCCCGAACCCGCTCCGGTGATAAGCGCAACTTTACCCTTCAGCCTCATACGGAAATCCCCCCACTCTACGTTATCGAATCCTATATTCGTCGAAAAATCTTGGAATGATTTCGGTGGACGCGCCAGGCATTTCGGGAAGGATGTACATGCCGTTCCGGACGGTGGCCGGCTCGACGAAGATGTCCCGAATCCACGGAATGTATTCCAGCATAATTGATCCCGGAGTCGCAGCCACCAGATGCTGGTGAATTTGCCCCATATCCCCGACATGCGGACAAATCGGAACGTCGTACGAAGCGGCCAGTCCCGCCACCTGAAGCCACTCCGTGATACCAGCGACGCGCGTGACGTCGACCTGACAGTACTCGATTGCACCTTGATGAATGTAATCCCGGAAAGCGTATTTGGTATACACATGTTCGCCCAGCGCGATGGGAACGTTCAACTCGTCCGCCAATTTTTTATGCCCCATGATGTCGTCCGGATTCAGCGGCTCCTCCAGCCAGAACAAATCGAACTCCTCGAGCTTCTTGCCCCATGTCATGGCCGTGTTGATATTCCATTGCTGGTTCACGTCGATCATGAAGATGACCTTATCGCCAATCGCCTTCCGTACTGCCTTCACCCGGTCGTAATCCTCGTGGGGATCCGGTTTGCCGACCTTGATCTTGACGCCGGTGAACCCTTGTCCTACGATTTCCGTAACATCTTTCAGCAACCGTTCCTTCGACCAATTCAGCCAGCCTCCGTTCGTGTTGTACGCCTTGATGCCCTTATCCTTATGGCCACCCAGATACTGCCACAACGGTTTGTTCGATGCCTTCGCCATGATGTCCCACAGTGCGATATCAACGGCTGCCAGCGCCATGTGAGTAGTGCCGGCGCGACCGATCCAATGCATCTTTCCAAAACGAAGCGAGTCCCATATCGCTTTTACCATAAAAGGATCCTTGCCGATCAATTCCGGCGCGTAGTATCGGTCGATCGTCTCCACGATCATATCGTCTCCGTGTGCGCAAGTACCCGTATATCCGTAACCAACAAACCCCTCGTCCGTAAAAATCCTCACTCCAGCCAGTCCCCAATGCGTTGCCGCGTTGATGGCATCGGTGATTGGCGGATTGATCGGGACATGCAAAACAAACGTTTCCACTTTGGTGATTTTCATCTTGGCTCTCCTTCATCCCATTCTTAATAGCCGAGCGAGGCGCCTCCGTCAACAAGAAGTGCGGTTCCCGTAATAAATGCCGATTGATGGCTTGCCAAATACAATACCGCCCGCGCCACTTCCTCCGGAGTCGCAGGACGTCCCAATGGATGCATGTCGTTCAAAGCCTGAACTGTCGCTGCCGGATCGTCCTGCCTCTGCGTCCATTCCTGTAGCAATGGTGTCATGACTCCGGCCGGACAGACGCAGTTAATGCGGACACCGTCGGCCGCAAAATCCAATGCGAGCGATTTGGTCATGGCGATAATCCCGCCTTTGGTTGCGGAGTATATGGGATTTTGCTGCTGTCCCACGAGACCGTTCAGCGAAGCCATGTTGATGATCGTTCCTTTGCTCCGTCTCAAATGCAGAATCGAATGTTTCGTTACGAGAAACACGCCTTTCAAATTGACCGCTATGACTTTGTCGAACTCCGCTTCTTCAATATCTTCCAGTCGCTTCGGCATAATCACTGCGGCGTTGTTGAGCAGAACGTCTATGTGGGCGTAAGTTTCCAGCGTCATCGCCACCATGAGCTCGACATCTTTCTCCTTAGACACGTCCGTTCCAACAGCGATCGCTCGCGGGGGCCCGTTTGGCTTCGGATACCGGTCATTGATCATGGCGGCGACTTGCTGCGCTTCCTCCTCGTTCCAATCCGCAATCACGACAGATGCCCCTGACTCTGCGAACATTCGGGCGCACTCCTTGCCAATTCCGGATCCACCTCCCGTAATTATTACCGTTTTATCCGCTAAACACATGGAAGTTCCTCCATTCCACAATGTGAACTCAACCGACGATCTATTCGTTTATGAAAGGCGATCTACTATTCTTTAACTGCTCCAATTACCATCCCTTTAATGAAGAAACGCTGCAGGAATGGATATACGGCTAAAATCGGAAGCGATCCAATGAAGATTTGCGCCGCCTTCACCGTTCGATCTGAGATATCATTGAGCGCATGAGGATCGAGTGACATTCTGGATAAATCAACCTGAACGATGATGGATTGAAGAAGTGTCGCAAGCGGCCAATTGTTCGGCTGCGTCATATAAATCATGCCGTCAAACCAGGAATTCCAATGCCCCACCAACGTAAACAACGACAGAGTGACGATGGACGGCATTGATATAGGAACAAAAATCTGGAACAGCGTCCGATATTGCGAAGCTCCATCAACAACGGCCGCTTCCTCCAGTTCCCGTGGGATATTTCGGAAGAAGTTCAGCATGAGGATAATATTCCATACGTTTACCGCAGTTGGCAATATGAGCACCCATATCGTGTTCAGCAGATGAAACTGTCTCATCACGATATATACCGGTATGAGTCCGCCGCTGAACAGCATAGTGAAAACAAAAAACCAGGTATACATGTTTTTTCCCCGAAAAGTACCGGCAGGTTTGGATAAAGGGTAGGCAGTAATGAGGCAGAGGATCATGCCGATCACTACGCCGCCAATCGTCCGGATAACCGAAATATATAAAGCTCTGCCGAATTGCGCGTTGCCGAAAGTCTTGTAATAGGCGTCAAGTGTAAAATCTATCGGCCAGAAGCGGACCAGGTTCGCACTGGTAGGCGCTTTGCCGCTAAACGAGACCGCGAGAATATGAAACATGGGCAGGACACACAGCAGTGCCATCAGACAAAGAACAGTAACGATAATCGAATAACTGATGCGATAAGACAATGATTTATGGTACAATCCAATACCCTCCTAAAACACACGATAATTCGCTTTTTTATAAGCGATCCAGTAAGCCGACACGATCAACACGAAACTGATCACGGACTTAAACAACCCAACTGCCGTCGCGAAGCTGAAGCTTCCGTTGATAAGGCCGACACGATAGACGAAAGTATCGATGATATCGCCTTTGTCATAGACGAGCGGATTGTAAAGGTTAAAAATTTGATCGAAGCCCGCATTCAATACGTTTCCAAGCGCGAGGGTAAACATGACAATCACGATAGGCATTGTTGCTGGTATCGTAATATGAAGTGTTTGTTTCCATCGTCCGGCGCCATCCATTTCGGCAGCCTCGTACAAAGAGGGATTGATACCTGTTATTGCTGCCAAGAAAACGATCGTACCGAACCCGAATTCCTTCCAAACGTCGCTGACAACAGCGGTCGCCCGAAACCAATTTCCGTCTCCCAGGAATTGAATAGGCTTAACCCCAAACCATTCAATCAGTTGATTTATTAATCCGTGAACGGACAAGATGTCGGTCAGAATTCCGCCGAGGATTACCCAAGATAGGAAATGCGGCAAGTAAACCGTTGTCTGGATAATCTTCTTAAGCGAACTGTTGCGGATTTCGTTAAGAAGTAACGCGAAGACGAAAGGTACGATCAAATTAGCAATCAATTTCAGAACGGCAATAATTAACGTATTCCAAATAATTTGAATGCTGTCTTCCCTCTGAAACAGATCGACGAAATGCTTGAAGCCGACCCAGTCGGAATGCATAAAGCCGTGAACTGGCTTAAAATCCTGAAAAGCCATGACTAACCCAAACATCGGATAGTAAGCGAAAAGCAGAGTCAAAACCACGGCTGGGAAAAGTAAGACGTGATAAGGCGACAAGGACAATCGTCTAAACCTTTTTATTGACTTTTTGGGTACAAGTTGTTGTATACTCGGTTCATTCACTATTAAAGTCCCCTCCATCGACAATCCATTCTTTATGGTCTCATTGTATCGAGCTCAGGTTGGGGATAACAGAAGAAACATTTAAGCGCAATTATAATATCTTAAGCCTGTCAAGAGAGGGGGCATTTCGCGATGAGAAGAAAACCGATCTTTTATAAATTAGCTTTGTTGATCGTCGTGCTCCTGCTGCCTCTTGCAGCTTTAAATACGTATACGAACGAGGTTTCCGATAAGGTCATCCGTCAACAGATTGAAGATTCGACCTCCTCTCGCTTGTCCCTCTTTACCAAACAGCTCGACTCGAACATCGAGCAATTGAATATGATTTCGGGTTACATTTTACGCGATCCTACAGTCAAGGAAATGAGTGTCATCTCATTTGACAGCGAGATATTCGACCGTGTCAAGACCATTGCAACGGTTCAGGAGAAGATGGGACTGCTCTCATATTCCAACAAGTGGAAGAACGAAATTTCCTTATATTTCCCCCCGCAGAAGCTAGTTATTACTCCTGGCAACGTTCGGGCTCTCCTACCCGACGAATTAAAAACCGCTGTAGATCGTAATTGGACATACCGTCCCCATATGAAGACTAATGTTAACGAGGGTGGGTTTTATCGCAGCCTCTCCCAACTTATTTCAAGTAATAGGAGTCTCGACAATTCGTCTTATGTTGTCGAAGTGGGATTCTCCGAGAACAATATCAAGACCATGCTCGATCAATTTAAATCGAATAATAAAGGGGATCCCTTCCTCTTCAATCCCCAAAGTCAACTCCAAATCACCAATCGATCTGCAGAAATAAGCCAAATCAAAAGTCTGAGTTCCACCTTGTCGGAACACTCGGAATTAAGCCTCCTTCTGAACAACGAAATGAAGATTAATGGCAGTAACTATTTCGTTAGCTCCACGCCTTTAAGCCTTCAAGGCTGGTATTTGATTGACTATATCCCACTAAAGGAAGCGCTTTCTTCCGTTGCTTTTAACCGGAATTTATTCTATATGTGCATAGCTCTTATCGTTCTTCTCGGCTTGGTCGGGGTGGTCTTCCTCTATCGGAGCGTTCAAGTGCCCATTACCCGATTGGTGAAAGGTTTACGTCGCGTCCAGATAGGGGATTACACCGTCAGGTTTCCGTCACTCGGACGCAGCGAATTCGATTTTGTATATCAACGCTTCAATGATATGGCAACCGAAATTCAAGATCTTGTGGATAAAGTCTTAAGCGAGCAGATTCATTCAAAAGAAGCTACGCTGCGCCAGTTACAATCTCAGATCAATCCGCACTTTCTCTATAATTGCCTGTACTTTATCAAAAACATGGCGAGCATGGGCAGAGAAGATCTGATCGAACAAATGACCGTGAGCCTTGCCGAATTTTTCCGTTATACGACCCGGACTGAAAAACGTCTCGCCAACGTGGCGGAAGAAACCGAATTTATCGAGCATTATTTAAAAATTCAACAACTGCGGATGCCTAGACTGAGCTTTGACATAAGCATTGATCCTACCATGCTTGACATTCCTCTTCCAAGACTAACCTTGCAGCCTTTGGTAGAAAACGCGATCGTACATGGCATCGAACAAAACATCGGTTATGGGATCATTAAGATTACCGGTACGAGCGTGAAAGGGCTGAATACCATTCATGTCGACGATAATGGCGAAGCTTTGGGGGAAACGATAATCAAGCGATTAAACGACCAATTGCAGAAGCCTTTGGATGATAAGACAGGAGTAGGTATTTGGAATGTTCATCAAAGAATCGTACTCGAATTCGGAGAAGAGACCGGACTTTCTTTCCATGCTTCTCCTCTCGGGGGATTACGCTCGACCATTCAATGGGTTATCAAAGACAAGAAGGAGAATGCCATATGATACGCGTCTTATTAGTCGATGATGAAGTATCCGTTGTGGACACGCTGCAAGCCGTGATTCCTTGGGAACAGCTGGATGTTCATGTCGTTGAGGTTGCCTACTCCGCCATGGAAGCATTGAATACGCTGGAGCAACACCCCTTCGATCTGCTTGTCACCGATATCCGAATGCCCAAGATATCGGGTATTGAATTAGCCGAACAAGTTCGAAGCCGTTGGCCGTATATCAAATGCATTTTTTTGACGGGATTTACGGATTTCGAATATGCCAGACAGGCTATACAGAATCAGGTAGTCGACTACATCGTGAAACCTGTCGCTAACCATGCCTTCTGCGAAAAGCTTCGAACGATCATAGACCAAATTAAGAAGGAGTGGGAAGATAACCACATCCGGCAATTGGCCGAATATACTTTAAGAGAAAACATCCCTTTGCTCCGTCATAACTTATTGCGAAGCCTCCTTCAATCGCAATCGCGCGCTTTGGTTAATTTAGACAAACAGTTAATCACGCTTGAGCTTCCGTTTAAGACCGATCGTACAGCTGCGCTTCTGCTAATCAAGCTTGAAGGCGAACTCGCGGCTGCCGACTTCTACAGTCAATCTCTATACGAATACAGCCTAACCAACATTGCTCAGGAAACTTTCCAAGATCACTTCTCCGTGTGGTACTGTATGGATCCATTGGGTTATCTTATTATGGCAGTAACTCTCAATGACGAACACGCAGGATCTAGAGAATCCGAAGCTACCTCATGGCTGATCCGGGACGTCGAGCAACTTCGTGTTCACGTGGAGCATTATTTAAAGGGGACGGTTTCGGTGCTTGTCGGATCATGGCGAAGCTTTCCGGAAGGCATCCAACAAGGGTATCAAGAGCTCCTCTCCATGTTGCATAAATATGTCGGAATGGAGCACGATTTCATTGTCGTTGTGCAGGAGCATGAGAAAAACCAATCCTCTATTCGCGGCATACATCGCTTGTATGAGCCTCCGACACTTAGCCACCTCCTGGAAGCCGGCTTGTGGGATCAGGGCGCGGAGAAGCTGGAGGATGTTTTCGCAGAACTGAAGCAGCGGTTTTCCGAATCCAGAGAACATTTGTTGGAGGCCGGTAATATCCTCTCGGCCACATTCATTCATATCGCTCACCACTTTGGACAACCGCTGTCAGAAATCGCGGGTAACGATTATGATCGAATGTACGATCCTCGTACATTCCAGTCTTTGGCACAGCTTAAAGAATGGTCTGTACGAATTCTCGGCCGGCTGCGTAAAGAATCCGAGAATGAACAGAATACCAAGAGATCGTTGCTTATTCGAAGCATTCATGAATTTATCGACCTTCATCTTGCCAGCGATATCTCGTTGCAAACGGTAGCCGATCATGTCGGTCTTCATCCTGCCTACCTGTCGGCCATTTACAAGAAAGAAACGGGATTGAACTTAACCGAGTATACTCTGCAACAACGAATGCAGAGAGCCTCCGATATGTTGTTGCACTCCGAATTAAAAGTATACGAAATTACCGAACGGCTCGGTTATCAGCACCCGCCTTATTTTATTAAAGTGTTCAAACAGTTTTATGGCGTCACTCCCCAAGAGTTTCGGGAACCCAGTCAAAACAAGAAAAGTTGATTCTAAGTACAGCCTCTATGTTTCTGCTTCAATTCAAAAAAAGAGAGGGGCACCCCTCTCTTCTCCCTGTCTAACAGCCTTCCAGAGTAACTGCAAGCGTCTCAGGGCTCCTTGGATAAAAAAACAGACAATCTTCTCAACTGCTCAACCGTAGTCTCCGACATGGTACCATCCTCATAGATCCCAACATTGAGTGTAACGGCACCCCCGTTGATACGGCATTTCCTTACATAGGTGAACAATTCATCATCCGAAAAGCGTGGCGGTGCAATCTCTCCGGGCTTTTCGGCATGTATCCAAAAGCAGTCCAGAAAAGTAAGCGCATGCCATTGCATATAAAACGTAATCGGCTCGGAAGGGAGATGCGTAAGCTCATTCATCTCCCCAGCCGTATAATCCTGTTGCGCGCATATCGGCAGAAAACTTCCAACACCGTTGTTGAACGTCACTAGAGCATCTGAGTTGCCTGAACGGGCGGCCTTGACCCATAAAGGGTAATCGAAGCGCGAATTGTCCCAATCCTCGGTCCGCATCCATGGATGCTGGTCGTAGCAGCCATCAAACCACCAGCCGGACAATCGATCGTCTAACGACCGCGCCCACTCCTGAATCACGTCCATATAACGCTTTTGAAACGTCTGCTTCCGGTTACCTCCCATCTCCCATCCTAAAGCTGTCCGCAATGCTTCATCCGAGATATCCACCTCGGAAGGCAGGTAAGCCAGGAAGTGCTTGTCCGATTTCTTAAGCCTTTCCGCGATTTCTCCTGCAAGGTCCCGCCTGGAGCATCTATCCGGGATAAATCGGTCTAGCACCTTATTCGGTGAGCAATAAAAGCCGGTATTTTGACCAAGCGTGAAGATCAAATAGTCGGCCCCCGTAAATTAGAACTGTCTCCAGAAATCGTCCAAGCGAAAGCTGTCGACCTTCCGGTTCCAGTCCTTGATCGACACTCCCGTTCTGGGTTGCGTTGAAGAAAGCCAATGTACCATGATACCGAATCGCCCATCCCTTAGCCAGGCTGTTCGCCGTTCAACATCCGCTAATCTTGTTTCATCCATTCGTCTGCCTCCGAGATCTTAAAAGACAGCGAACCGATAAGTTCGCTATCCTTTATACTGTTATATGTTATTTACCCATTGCCGCCTTGTACCAGTCGTTGACCTCTTGGGTGATTTGATCGCCTCCTGAAGATTTCCACTTGGCGACAAAATCGTCGAATGCTTCGATCGGCTCTTTGCCATAGATGATTTTCGTATATACTTCGAGTTCCATTTTTCTTAAGGCTTCTTTCTTCTCTTTCATCGTTGGCGTTGGAGAGCCCATAAATTCATTCTTGATGCCGGCATCGAGCTGGGACTGGATGACGGCGGCGGGCTTAAAGGCACCCTGAGACGTCATGTTCGCCAAATCGAAGGAATCGCGCGGCGCTCCTCCTCCCGACAAGTAGGCAAGCGAATCCAAATTGCGGTCGGGACTTTGTGGAAACCCGCTAAACATCATTTTGTCAAAGCGTATGTCGTTTGATTTCATTGGTTTTCCGTCGTTATCCAGCGTGTAGTCGTACCCTTCCTGAAAGCCGAACTCCACGTCCGACCCCTTATCCCTATCGCTATTTTCCAACCCTTTATTGAGCAATACCATGACAGCATCGGGATGACTGTATTTTTTATTGATGAGAACGATGTTATTAAGAGCCTTTCCAGTCGTACGTCCCGCTTTCCCGTCAGGTCCAACTGGCAGCGGATAAGGGGCAATGGTTGCGCCAGGCACATTTTTCGTCAAATCCGGGAGCGGCCAGATCGGCAGCCAATAAGGTCCCGAAATCACGCCGGTCTTGCCGGATGTAACACTTTCAGCTGCCTTCGACGAATCATGGATCGCAATTTCAGGATCAATGTAGCCTTTCTGATACCAATCCCGAAGCGTAGCGAGCGCTTGCTTTGCTCCAGGCTGTATGGATCCGTAATGAAGCGAGCCATCCGGACCTTTCATCCAAGTTTCCGGAATCGTGCCATAAGCGCCAAATATCCAATCCGTGCTGGCAAAACCTGCAACAAAGCCATCTTTTGTCCCGATCGACAGGCCGTACGAATCCTTTTTCCCGTTTCCATCCGGATCCTGGTTTGTAAATACATCCAGCATATGGGATAGATCATCTAACGTCTTCGGAGCACTTAGATTGAATTTCTTCATCCAATCGTCTCTGATATATAACGTATTATCGTTGCCATAAGGGTCGCTAGCCAATGGAATTCCATACTTCGTGCCATTCATTGTAGCTTGCAGCCAAATTTCCGGATATTTCTCTGAAATCGCTTTGTATTTTTCTGAAGCGAATTTATTAAATACTTCGGATACATCCATGAATTGGCCGGTTTCAATTAATTGGCTGACGATTTGCGGATCCCCAGCGGCAACGACATCCGGCAATTCTTCGCCCGATGCGATCGCCAGCGTCATCTTGGTATTGCAGGCACCATTGTCATTTAAGGATGTCCAAACATATTGAATGTCAATACCAAGATGGTCCTTGAACCACTTTGTAGCCGGGTTGTTCGTTTCATAGTTTTCGTCGCTGTTTTTAAATTTCGTATCGGCACCGTAGCAGCCATAGGTCGTCATCTTAACCGGTTCGGTATATTTACCGTTTTCGAACGGAGCGCTGTAACCGTTTTTATACAGTTGAGCCGGGTCTGTTGCAGCCTGTTCGCTTGATTGATTGCCATAGCTGCTGCATGCACTTAACAACGCCACTAGAAGTGTTACTGCTGTCAAGAACGCGAATTTACTTGATTTCTTCTTCTGCATAGCTTATCCCCCATCTTATTGTTTTGTTTGAACACAACTTCAATATAGCTTGACGATATGAACTCAAACAGAAGAATGATTTAACGGCGATTAAACTATTTTAAGGTGGTTAAGCAGGATAAGCATGCCGAAATCTCCTTCAAGTATTGCCTAATTTCTTAGGAAGACGGGCCATACGGGCTCCGTTTCGAAATCAACCGCCACGACGCTGTTCCATTCGTCGCAATCCTCCTGCTTCAGGTCGATCCACAGCCGTTTCACATGATGATCTCCCATGATTCCGCCGGTGGAGCCAACCGTCACTTCCGTCCGATAAGCTAACGACTGCCCTGTCCGAAGCAGTCTGACGTCCTTCACCTTTCCGCCGAGCTCGCGCAGCTCCAACGGGAAACGCGGAAGGTCGCGTACATGCAAATAAACGCTGTTCGCCTTGACGGTCATCGGTCCGTAGAAGCATGGCGGATAATGCTCTGGAATTCGCTTCGTTCCGTAAATGCTTTCGCCGGAATGTTTCAGCCAGCTCCCGATCTTGCGAAGTCGTTCTACCGCCTCCTCCGGCCATGTTCCATCCGGACGAGGGCCGACGTTCAGCAGGAGATTGCCGCCTTTCGCCGTGACTTCCAGCAGGGTGTTCAGCAAGGTGATTGGGCTTTTATAGGTTGCAGGGTCAGCGTGATAGGCCCACTGATGATTCATCGTCATACAGGTTTCCCACCACTCTTCCGGCGGATGAAGCGGGACGAACTGCTCCGGCGTTGCGTAATCCCCGGCATCCGGAAGTCGGTCGTTCATAATGAGGTGAGGCTGCAGATTCAACATCATTCGCTTCACTTCGTGGCTCCGCCAGCGGTCGGCTCCGAAGCCAGGCACATCGAACCATAGGAGATCGATACGGCCGTAATGGGTCAGCAGTTCACGCAGCTGCTCCACAAAACGCTTATGGAATTCCCACCACCGCGCTGGATCGTAGACATTCGGCTTTGGCGACTGAATGTTTTTGTCGATCGGAATCGTCGCGAAATCAGGATCATGCCAATCGATGGTCGTAAAATACAGGCCCACCTTAAGCCCTTCATTTCTCACCGCCTCCACGAAGGGAGCGATCAGATCGCGCTTCGGACCTCTTTGGACGGCATTGTAATCCGTCGTTTTCGTATCGAATAAACAGAATCCGTCATGGTGTTTAGCCGTCAGCACGACGTACTTGGCTCCAGCCTCTTTCGCATTTCGAGCCCATTCAACGGGATCGTAAAGGGCAGGATTGAATTCGTCGGCCATGCTTTCATAGGTTTCCGCGTCGATATGCTGGCTATGATCGGACATGAGCGGCCAGGAGGCCTCAATTTCCCGTACGGAATACGGACCCCAGTGGATAAATATACCGAATCTTGCCTCGTCAAACCATTGTGCTTCCGGATGTGTCGCTTTCATGATCCTCTCTCCATTTCTGTTCTTAGTTTAAGCGCTGGCATATTTGCTGACGATCTTATCGATCTCGTCTTTAGCCCGGACCAATGCTTCTTCTTCCGTTAACTTGCCGGATAGGCATTCGCGTAGAGCCATCCACAAAATATCCTCGGTCTGCGGATACTCGGCAAACTTCGGCGGGATCACGACACTCGACGCCATCGTCTCTTCCAGCAGCGCCCAACGCAGCGCATTCAGCGCGCCTGGCCGTGAAGTCTTCATTTGTTGCATGATGGAAGCCCGTACGGGGACATGTCCATATAAAGCGTCAATCGCTTGCGTATTTGCCGATGTCATGAATTTTAGCAATTGTACCGCCTGCTCCGGATATCGGGAAGCTGCCGTCACCGCGAAGGAATGACTTCCGCAGTAGACAGCTCGCCTTCCGGTCGACCCGGCTGGCGTTAGCGATAGTCCGTACCGTTCATAGACCGGAGAGGCTGGTTGCTCCATCAACTTGTAATAACCCGGCCAGTCGGTGACCATCATGCTGTGACCGTTGCGAAAGCACTCGGATACCTCGTCATAGTGCATGTCGGTCAGTTCGGGCGGCGTCAAACCCTGCTGGTATAGCTCCTTTAAAAAACGCAGTGCTCTAACGCCCGCCTCGCCGGAAAAAGCCGGCTGCAGCTGTTCGTCGAACAGTACCCCTCCCTCGCTTATAAGCAATTCGAAGAAGGTGCCGAACAAGCCCGATTCTTTGCCCGGAAATACGAACCCCGTATACCCGGCCGCTTTGGCCCGTTCGGCAGCTGCCCGCAGTTCCTCCCATGTTTGCGGCACGGCGAGTCCAAGTTCCTGAAACCGATCCGTCCGGTATATCAGCAACCGCGCATCAAAATTACGAGGGACGCTCTTCAACTGGCCATCAACGCATGCAAGCTGAATAATCGAAGGAGCAAAATCGGAAAGTTCTTCTTCCGCATAAAAAGGATCCAGAGAGAGCAGGAAGGGAGCCTGCGAAGGCGCATACTTGGTATGCGTAGATATAAGATCGTAGCTGCCCCCGTCTGCTTCAAATTGTTGCTTCACATGCCGATTCAGCTCGGGATGCGTGCCGCGGTATGCGATGTGGACTTTATTTCCGGTCATGCGCTCGAATTCTTCCATGCACTTATATAGAGGTCTATAAGAAGGGCCATCGACCAACGCAACCCGTAAAGCAACGGTATGCAAACGAATCACTCCTATATTTTTTATGGACAACATTAATATAGTCCGACCGTTCATCGTCGAACAGAAGAATGATTTAATGGCCATTAAACTATCTTAAGGTACGTTTGCCGAAAAAAAGGCCAGTCAAATCAAGGATTCGATCTGACTGGCCATTAGGGCAGACCTTACAAACGACTTAATTGGAGATCGAATAATCGATTCGGTCAAGCATCATCCAATCTCCCGATTTCTTGACCACTTTGATCGTGTGCTCTTTTTTTGGTAGACCGGATATGGCGTACAAGCTCTGCTGAACCTGTCGCAAATTATCGTTTGCATTTACGGTTTGTTTAAGCTGCCCATCGATATAGATCTCCATTTCGCCGAGATCCGGACCTTTTGGGCCCCATAATTGGACACCGGTTCCCTTAAATACGTACTGGAAATAGTCTCCATTTGTCTCGGTGTAGTGAATATCATTCCGATAGTCGCCCTTAAACTTAAATGCAAGACTGACACTTTCACCGGCCAGAGAATTCAGATACTCTTTATTAATTACGACTGTATTTCCATTCGCAACGTAATCAATCCCGGCTTGCAGTGCCTGACTGCCGTTATAGATGCCTTCGAATGTCGCAGGGTTTTTCCGTAGCGTAATTTCAAGGTCCCCTTGGGAAGCGTCGCTTCTTACAAAGGTATCCTCTACTGGATCGATCAGATTTGGAATTTCGACTCGCAGCGCGTCAAGAACCAGATTCTCTCCGGATTTTTTGATGCCTTCAATGGTATGAATTCCTTCCGCCAATCCGCTGATGCTGTACACAGTCTGTTGAGCCAATCGTCCGGTACTGGAAGTTTCATCTACAGTCTGCTTAAATTCTCCATCGATATAGATATCCATGACGCCATGCGATTCATGCAACTCGGTAATCACGGATATGCCGCTTCCATAGAACGTGTAGGTAAACGAATCCCCATTATTCGGAGTATACGCCACATCATCCATATAATCGCCAAATCCGCGGCTGCCGTTAACGGACCAGGCACCATTATATTGAATGGACGGATCATCATTGTTAAGATCTACGTATCTGGCATTGCTTGACGAATTCACTGTAGTTTTATCATTTACATAAACGCTCTCTGTAACGCTAGGCGGATGATCGCCCGATACAAACTTGACCTTCAAATCCTGTGTACTAGCAGCCATCTCTTTTCCGGCATTCCTTACCCAAGCTCCTTGATACCCGATGCTGGTATCATCGTTGTTGACAGCAGAACTGCCTTTTTTGGCGGTTACTTTAAATAATTTGGAAGCATGCGGCTCCACGTAGATGTCATCGATTCCGCTCTCGAATTTTCCGAGGTTTTTCTTCGACCAAACATCTCTCACGGTTACGGCGCCGCTTAAGCCGATATCACTCCAATGGACATCTATATTTGCAGCCTTTGTTCCTAAGTTGAAGACTGCGACCGTATAGGTCCCGTCCCCATTGTTTGCATACCAAACCTGTTGCTGCTTATCGGTTGAGACAGGCTGTGCCGGCCGGCCTGCCTGATTGATGGCAATCACCTCTTCATTCGTAAGCAGATCAAGTCCATACGGATCTAATTGTGTCATGTCATCGCCTATGTACAGCTGCGCAGCTGACACGGCCCAAAACGTCATCGCTGTTTGCCTTTCATCCCGGGTTAATCCATTCATCAAGCCATTGCCGACATTCAGTGAATCAAAATCATTCCAGCCACCGGGACCAGCATCACGCCACCATTTTGCGGCTTCCGGAAAAAGTCTGGCAATCGTGGGCCATTCAACCATCCCTTTGTTGCTATCGTAAGCTTCAACATCCCAATGGATTCGCCAACCATTTGCATACTTCTTCCACCAGTCCACATAATTGTGGTCTAACGCCCAGGAAAGTTCTAGCCAAATGTGATGTTTTGACAAGGCTTCGGACCAGGCCTTTACATCTTCTCTTGCGTCGAGTGTTGTATTGTTGAATCCCGAACCTGGTGTGACACTGTCGAATTTGACGAAATTAATGCCCCACTCCGCTAATTGATCAGCTATAGAATTTATATAGCTTTGTGCGCATGGATTAGTGAAGTCAATCTTATAGGTATACTTCTGCCAGGCATCCATTTTTATTAGAGGCTGAACAACAATGTCTTGCGCCCGGCACTTAGTTCCGTATATCGGTAAGTTTTTTTCGTAGACATCGACACCCAAACCGGGAATTAAGTAGATCCCAATTTTTTGACCATTCGCGTGGACATGGTCAATCACTTCCTGAAATCCGTTTGGGTATAGAGACTGGTTTGGAGTCGGTCGGCCATATTCATCCGATTCACCGTTCCAACCCGCATCGATATTAATATATTCGTAGCCGTACTTCTGCAATTTTTCATGCATGGCATCGGATTGTTTCTTAATTTCTTCCGCGGAAGTCCAGTTTCCGGGAGGGTCATATACTTGAAGGCTGAAACTACTCCAACCCATTAAAGGCTTCGGTGCTAATCCGTTGTCCGCTGCGACAGCTACACGTTGAACATGAGGAAGAATGCCAAGTTGTGCAATAACCAGGAGCAGGAGCAGACACAAACTCATTTTACAGATTCTTGAAATCATCATTTCATCTCCTCTTTTACATTATTTGTACCTGACTTTTGCTTGCCTCCCGTTAAAATTCACAAGAAATCAGTAATCCATAGTCGTATTGCCGAATCTAAAAGCTTATCCATCCTCTCCTCCTTTCCTCGCAGAGCTGTTACATTTAATGCCCTGCGAATTTTTTTTCTATTAATTGAAAGCACTTTCAATATAGCTTGGAGACTCTCAAGCGAACAGAAGAATAATTTAATAAGAGTTATACATTCTTAAGGCAGCTCCGTAACCAAAGCAAAAAGGATGAGATGTCCAAGTAGATGGACTCTCACCCTTCCCTCAGTTGCTCTGGTTATTCCTTTTTATCCGTATAACGCGTAAGTGTCGAACAAGCTGTGAACCATGAGTTGCTCCCTGAATTCTACGAGCGACAGAGCCTTTATCAGACTGTTCTTTTGAACGGTGACGGATTTCGGCCGGGAGGCGGACAAATCAAAGATGTTGTCGCTCCACAAGGAATCCGCGTTCGACAGATCCAGCTTCACAAATTTGGCGAATGCCTCGCTTTGAACTTCCACGACAAACAAATCGTCCGTCTCCGTGACAGCGGTCGAGATCTTCGGATTCTGAAAATCAAAATGCTTGGGTTTCACAAACAGGACTGTAC
The DNA here is from genome assembly GCF_030226665.1 of Paenibacillus sp. UMB7766-LJ446. Taxonomy (NCBI): domain Bacteria; kingdom Bacillati; phylum Bacillota; class Bacilli; order Caryophanales; family Paenibacillaceae; genus Paenibacillus; species Paenibacillus sp. UMB7766-LJ446. The sequence continues at coordinate 582,533 of NZ_JASOYM010000002.1, read as the reverse complement.
CGCTGCTTACCGAACTTCCATCTACGATAAAGTCGAATTCCAGGTAGCTCTGTCTCCGCTTTTGCCTGGTATCGAGAACCGTGCCGAAATCCAGAGCGATTACTTCTTTCGAAGACAGTACGGAACCGGGCACAATCCCATTGATCCAATCCTCTTCATCGGTTCTTTTCATCTTCCATTTACCATTGAGAGTATACGACAGAATTTATTTCCCACCTTTGTACGATATGAATATGTCCGTTATAACGGTAATAGGAGGCTACTGCGAGGGGACGGCATGATCATAGCATTCGGAGGTCGGAAGCGTCTTGTACCGGTTTCTCTCTTTTTGTGCTATAGTAACATTTATACTTTTTGATGCAGAGGTGGAAATCGAAGATGCATGTTCCCGTATTGAAGGCTGCGGATCTAATCGATCCCGATGTGCAGTCCGCATGTCATGTCGAATATTCGATCAAACATACAACACCGTTGCATCGGCATGACTATTTTGAATTTTTTATCATTACATCCGGTAGATGTATCCATTATATCAACGGCGAGACTCAGGAGTTGGAAAAGGATATGATTGTGTTTATCCGCCCTGAAGATGCGCACAGTTATGATGAATTAGGAAATGAAGGCTGTCAGTTTATTAATGTTAATTTTTACAAAGAAGCCGTGAAAGATGCCTTCTCGTATTTGGATAGCCTCCCGATCGCCAGCAAATTGGAGAACCGAAAGATGCCTCCTTGCACCATTCTGCCGCACCTGGAGGCGGAAATGCTGGTCCGTAAGAGCATGCTTATCCCGGTGTATACGACGATCGATAAGACGAAAGCCAAGATACTGGCAAGGAGCGTTCTGACGGATGCACTGACCTATTTCCTTGCGGACGACCATGACGATACCATAAAAAAGATGCCGGCATGGCTGGATTCACTCTTACTGGAGCTGCAGAAAAAGGAAAATTTCGCGAGCATTCACAATCCGTTACAAGCACTCTCGAATAAAAGCGCCGGCCATTTAAATCGCATATTTAAGCAATATCTCCATATGACCCCGACGGCTTATCTGAATCATCTTCGGTTGAGCTACGCGAGAAACCTATTATTGACAACAAACATGTCCATTATCGAAATCTCCTGCGAATCCGGTTTCGATAATCTGAGCCACTTTTATCATTTGTTCAAGAAGTCATTCGGTACATCGCCAGGGAAAATGCGTTACCTTTCGCCGAAGTTCAAGGATTAGCTTATATATCAACATACAGAGGGAAGAAAAGCTGGTCGTCTTTGCAAGCATTCCAATTGCTCAATTGTTTTCGCTTGCTGTCCGGACAACGTTTTATGTTTATTTCTCCCTGCAACAAATAATGAATCGAATTCCCCGAAAATTTCTCCTCATCTTTTAGTTGCAGTATAAAATGAATGGCTTCCTTGATTGCACATCCATGCTTAGGATATGGTTGTTGATTTCGATTTGCGGAAGGATGGAGTCTTTTAATAATGCGCGGACAGTCAATTTTTTTCCTTGCCATGATTCAGGAAGTGTTCTCTGAATTCTTTGATTTTCCATAGCGTATATATAGATAAAACTATCGAAAGGAATAAATCTAGTTGTTAGATCAGCAATCAACGTTTCATTCCAGGTGATATTCAGACTATTAGGGCTTGAGCTTCCAAATGCCTTTATCCCATCTGTATAACGGGCAAAAGCCGATTTGTCTCCATCCGATCGGAATTCAACCATGTCATGGTGAAGTAAAAATCGATATAACATACTATCCATCGCAATGTGATCTATCATATCGAGAGCTGTGTCAAGGACATCTTCTGACGTGTAGTCATGATTAATGCTTGTTCCAGCAACCCATGCCAATGGATTTCTCCCTCTTCCTCCGCCATATATCACATTATGGTAAAGCAAAGGCAATAACTCTTTGTGATGCCATAACCCGCTAAAAATACCTGCAGGCTCGATGCGCATTCCATTTAAAGCCTCTGTAGTGATATCTATGCCTTTTTCTTTCATATACTCAACGATAGGGAGCATTCCACAGTAATATTCTTCAGCTTCACCGATAAATCCATCCTTTCCCCAGCTCCAATTCATCGTCCGATAAGCATCAAAATGAATCGTTTTTTGTACAGGGGCAATAGTCAGCATTTCATCTAACCTTCTGAAAACACTACCTGATTCAACATCCTTGGTATGAGTTATGTGATAGCTCTGTACTTGGTTGAATACTTCCCATTTCATCAGCTTGCCATCCACATCTTCTCCAATAATCGATTCATCCCATTGTGGGCTATCCATATAAGCATCATCGACATTGGTGTGAAGACTAACAATGCAATTATACTTTTCCATTGCTTCTTTGATTAAGTAATTCAAATCATTATGCGTTCCCAGCTTGGGATTTAATTGATCTATAGCCGGATAACCGGTATCATGCCCTTGATACTGCCACCCCACCAGATACATGACCTGCGGAGCTCTATTAGATATCAAAGAGATTCTTTCTGCTATTTCCAGTGCCTGTAGGAACGTAGTATTAACTTCCCTTGGAGATCCACAGAAAACCTTGTACCAGATTGCATCTTTATATAAACGATCAGGCTCTGGCAGCTTCTTTTTAAGAGCTAGCTGATATTCACACTCATCGGCCAAACCATCCTCGTTAAGATCACTCAAAAAACCGATACTTGCACGGAATAATGTAGCCACCTTATCGCGTATCCTATATTGCCAGCTATTAATTCCCAGTTTAATTGCACCGCTTCTTCCAGGGTACTCAGCATGAGGAGCCAATTGAGTCCATAGCGGATTAATCGGCCAATTCGTCTTAATAAAACAACAAACACTGCCATTATAAGCACAAGCATGAACAGCATCCTCTTTACCGTTGTCCGGCCAAGCACCTAACACTGTCCCTTTTTGAATATTTAGCTCCCATAAACCTTTGCCAATTTGCTGGTCCCAATTTTTCCGCTGATATTTATCTCTTAAAAAAGAATAGCTGTCATCCACCTTAATGAATGCGCCGTGCCATGAGATTGATTTCAATAATACTGCACCTTCAGAAATATGTTCCATTTCATATTCTAGCTCGCAGCCATTTAACGTATATGAAAAAACGATTTTCAAACCGTCTTCTCTTTGAATGGAATATAAAAGCTTATCTTCAGCTTCGCGGCTAATGTTCCATTGCTCCCAAGGAATAGGCTCATTATTAATGACTATACTAATTTCGCCAGCCGCTATTTTATTGCCTGTCGGTTTATGAAAGTAATTCAACGGGATAGGCAAATCAGCAAATTCAACTCGCAAGATATCATTTTCTAAAAACATTTAAGAAGCCCCCAATAAAATTGATGAAAAACTGCTGCTTTCTGCTAACCTTTAACTGAACCTATAGTAAGACCACCAACAAAATATTTTTGAAAAAAAGGGTACACCATTAATATAGGCAATACAACAACCATTGTCGTCGCAGCTCTTAATGTAACCGGAGTAAGATCTTGATATTTGTTGTATAACACTTGCTGATCATTGATTTGACGCAAGCTTTCAACCTCTAATAACAGCCGGCGTAAATAAACCTGTATGGTGTCGTAGTTGCCGTCTGAATTGTAAAGTATGACATCGAACCATGCATTCCAGTGGTTAACTGCAAGATAAATACTGACAGCTGCAAAGACGGGAACAGCGACAGGAATAATAATCCTACAATAAATCATAAACTCGCTAGCACCATCCATTCGCGCCGATTCAAGCATCGCTTCAGGCAGGTTCTGAATATAAGAAGCCATAAGCAGCATGAAATACACATTGAATAAATTAGGCAGCACATAGACTAAAAAAGAGTTGCCCAACCCTAAATTCATGATGAGTAAATAGGTTGGAATAAGCCCCCCTGACAAATACATCGTATAAAAGAAAATGAGACGGATATATTTCCTCCCAGAAAAATGGCGAATGGTAACAATATAAGCAAGTAGTCCTGTTGCGAATAGGCATGTTGTAGTACCTGCAATGACGCGAAGTACGGACCATTTAAGTCCTCTTAGCATGCTGTCGTTTTGAAAAAGCAACTGATACGCAGAGAGGGAGAATTTTCGTGGAAATAGATAGATTCCTCCCCTTACCGCATCATTCCCGTCATTTAAAGAAATAGCCAGTAGATTGATAAAGGGGTAGACCATCAAAAAACCAAATATAAGTAAGAAGACAATATTGCAGGCATCGAAGATTCGGCTGCCTAAAGTGGGTCTAAGGTATGTGCTCATGTCTGGAGCTCCCTTCTAAAAAATCGATGTATCCAAGGTTTTTTTGGAAATTTTATTCACTGTAACCACTAATACAATCCCGATAATGGCTTTCATCAAACCAACTGCTGTACCAAACGAGTAGTTTCCAAGCTGGACTCCATATCTATAAACATAGGTGTCAATGACCTCATAATAATCTTGTGTCATGGGTGTGCCCAGCAATAATTGCTGCTCGAAGCCCGCATTGAGAATATTGCCAAGTCCAAGGATCCATAGTAAAACAATGGTAGTACGTATGCTGGGAAGTGTTATATGCCAAATCAGTCCGAACCTTCCTAGTCCATCCACCCGGCCAGCTTCGTACTGCTCACCATCAATCCCCGCAATCGCCGACAAATAAATAATTGTGCTGAATCCAACTTCCTTCCACAGATTAGCTGATGCAAGAATTCCCCAAAAATATTTACCCTCTCCCATAAAAAGAATTGCTCTATCAATCAAGCCCAGTCTCAGTAGAATATCATTAACAATTCCATCACTGCCTAAAATCGTATTAATGATACTCGCGACAACAACCCAAGAGATAAAGTAGGGAATGTAAGATAATGTTTGAATCGATCGCTTGAATAATTTGCTTTTCACTTCATTGAATAATACAGCAAGAATGATCGGCGCAGGCAAGCTTAGCAACATCGTCAGTAAACTAATGGCTACCGTATTACGGATAATATGCTTAAACTCAGGCACATGAAAAAAACGAATAAAATTATCAAGCCCCACCCAAGGACCTGATAGCAAAGAATGACCTGGCACATAATTCTGAAAAGCGATAATTAATCCATACAAGGGGTAATAACAAAATACCAGTACCCAAACTAGCATCGGTATGGCTATAATCCAAATTTGTCTTTCTTTCCATAGTCTGCGTTTCATCGCTCCCATTGGACCACATCTCCTTTCTAGGCAAACCAATGACTGGATACCTTCCTTTCGCTCATTATTTCATTAACGCCAAATTCTTTTTATACTCGTCTGTTCTGAATTTCTCGATGTCTTTAAGCCCCAGCTTATTCAGGTTATCTCTCAGTGCATAAAAATTAGCGATGCAATCTGCTTCCGTTTTACTCGTGATTGCTTTAACCATGCCAACTTTAATTGCATCCTCGATTTGTTGATTCTTAATCGTTAGCGGATTTTCAGGAGTAAATGTAATTCTTCTATCCGTGCTGTCGTAAACCGTATCTTTCATATTATCCTGCAGCAGCTTGGTCCATTTGGTTTCATCGTTAAAATTTTGATTGTAATAAAACATCGATTTATTATCATCTCTCAATAATCCTATCGGAGAAGCAAGCGAGTAAACCGTGCCACCTAATGTTTCATTAAGCGGGTAATTCGGCTTTCCATCTATAAAAGCTTGTTTCGGTTTAGTATTAAAATCCCATTTGCTTCCATCGAAATTCCAAAGCGAATCCGGTAAATTAGGAACTCCCCAGCCGAATAAACGCGTGCCCATTGGCGTCATTGAAAACTCAAGCAATTTAAGAATCTCCTCTGGATCTTTAGCTTTATCCGTGATAACCGTATAATTCCAACCGATTGTATTTTTAGGGTTTATATAAGCTTTCTCTGCTCCAGGTGCTTTAAACGAAATTTGCACATAACGTTTATCTTCTTTATAGTTTGGTTCTTTTGACCATATTTCATGGCCTGCATTCCAGGACTGCCACCATGGACCAATATGTCCAACAATGCGCTCGTTCGAAAATTTAGTCTGCCAATCTTCGTACTTGTTGAGGAATGCTTCGGGATCCATTAAGCCTTCACGGAAAAACCGATTATAATATTTGATTGCTTCCAAGCCTTCAGCTGTATTAACCCAGTTCGTCAGACTATGGTCGCTACCTTCCTTGTAGCCTTCCTTCAAGCCCCAGAATCCTAAAATTTGCTCGATTTTCACGCCATCATTCCAGGAAATTGCATATACTTTTTCGCCCTTAGCGTTTACAGGGTGCGCTGCTACCATCTGTTTGAGCACATGGTAGTAATCATCCGGCGTATCTATTTTTGGCGCTCCCATTTCTTGATACCAATCCCAACGAATATGAGCACTGACATCAGGAACCTTGTTAAAGCCCCAGCCTCTAGGCAAGCCCCAAAGATGGCCATCTTTATCCAGGTAGGATGTATACCTGGCTCCAAGCTCTGTCTTTATACCTGGCGCAACTTTGTCTACAAGCGGCGCTAAATCGACCAGTTTATTCTGTGAAGCCCATTTTGTGATATTATCATTGTCCATTGCTGCAATTACCGGTGTATAGTCACCCGAAACAAGCATTAAATTCAGCTTTTCCTCAGGATTAACATCATACAATTTTTTCTTAAGATCGACATTAAACTCATCCAGAACATATTGATGCATTAAAGTTCTGTTTTTTTGGTCTTTTTTATCGTCTCCTTGATCCGCTTGATAATAATCAATAACCAATGGCTTCGATGGTTTGACCCACCCAAACATATTTGCTTTTACTGTTTCAGGCGTTGCCCCTTGCTCGGTCGTAGGCGGAGATGCGGTTTTCTCCGCATTGTCTGCTGCTTTCGTACATCCAGAGACTACGAACATTGTCAATAAAGCAGCTACCGTTATTTTCTTGAAATACTTCATGCCCAAACCCCCAGTTTCGTTATTTTGTCGTCTTGCCAATTCATTATACGAAACGGTAAATTGAATAAACATGTTCTTTCCGTTGAGATAATGTCTTTTTCATCACGTAATGGTAGCGATTACATTTCTCCATGTGTTTGCTTTTTATATTCAGAGGGAGAGACACCCACAAGCTTTTTGAAGAGCTTGGAAAAATGAGGATAATCCTGATAGCCGACTTTTTCTCCAACCTCATAAGTTTTATATTCAGATGTATGCAAGAGTAATTTTGCCTGTTCGATACGCAGATTAACTAGAAAGCTCTTAAAGCTATGCCCTGTCTCCGCTTTAAAAAGCTCATAAAAATAAGTGGCAGACAGCCCTGTCATTTGAAGCATCTCTTGCAGCGAAAGCTCTGAATTCGCATAATTGGTTTGAATATAACCAATAGCCTCACGGATAGGATCATACTTTCCCCAATTACGAGTTAACCGAATTTCATCTGTGATACATTGCGCTGCATAAGAGAATCGCTGTTTCATATCTTTGTTGTTTTCTGTGCTTTCCATCTTTGCCGCTTTTCGAAACTCGATATTAGTACTTGTTTTTAATTCCAATTTTGTGACAATCCAGGATATGAACTCCCTATAAACCTGATCTGTTTCTATTTCATCCAACGCAAGAGCATCAACCTCAGCCTCGATCTGCTCCATACCTAGCTGAATTTGCTGCGTATCCAGCTGCCAACAAGCTTCAACTAATTTATCAACCAGTGCGGTACAACGATTGAAGAATTGGCTATGTGAACTGAATCTACGTTTCCTATCCAATAATCTTTGATTTGCAGCTTCTAGAATTTCTTGCACTAGGCTTGGATTCATCGGCTTAAGTATGTATCCCATCACCTTAAGTTGTATAGCTTCTTGTGCGTAAGTAAACTCACCAAAACCAGATAAAATAACAATCTCCATGGATTGGTTTGTGCTGCGAATGGCCTTGATCAGCTCCAGTCCATCCATTATCGGCATACGAATATCCGTGATTAGCAGGTCACAAGGTTCTTTCAGCAACAGCCCATAAGCCTCTTGGCCATCAGATGCTTCCCCGGTTATCGTATGATCAATTTCTAAAAGTTCAATGATTCTCCGCAGCCCTTGGCGGATAACACGTTCATCATCCACAATAATAATATTCACATTAACCCGCCCTTCCTTTGTGTCATTGGTTATGCTTGGGTAATAAAACTCGAATCGTTGTGCCCTTAGCGTTTGATTTAACAATCCATAAACCGTAGGGCTCGCCGAATATCATCCGGATCCTGAAATGCACGTTCATTAAGCCAATAGGATGAGGCTTATTATTTTCAACCGGGAAGCTGGTCTCATCCTCAAGAAACAAGAGGTTTGTGGCTTCGAGCCTGCTGGGTTCTATGCCCCCTCCTGTATCATGGATGTAAAGGGAATAAGCTTCGGTATCCGCTTTGCCGGTTATTTTTATGGTGCCAGGTCGCAATTTGTGCCTATCATAGCCGTGTTTAAAGCTATTCTCGACGATAGGCTGCAGCATGAGGCGAACTCCAGAATAGCGATCTAAGTCCTCCTCTGTAACCTGAATTTTAAACTGAAAATGTTCGAAACGTTCTTGTTGAATTTGTAAATACGAGCGAATATGATTCATCTCGTCCCTAAGCGTCACAGCTGATATTGGACTGCCTACACTATAACGCAACATATCGCCTAAGGAGACAATCATCTTACTGACCTTATAGTTACTATCTAAAATGGCGTAAGAGTTTATAATCTCCAAGGTGTTATAAAGGAAATGTGGGTTTATTTGTGACTGTAAGGCACGTAAATCAGCTTCTTTCTGCTTCACTTCTAGACTGCGTTCTCTATGATGAGAAAGATGTACGACTTTGATTAATCTTCCTATCTCTGTCACCATGCTGTTAAAGCTGCGATACAAGCTGCCCATTTCATCATTTTTCCCTTTTGGCGCCAATACCGTTAAATCACCCAATTCAGCCTGACTCATCAGCCGTTTCAATAAAATAATCGATTTAGAAAACCGATAGTTCACACTACCTACAATGAAGAACAGCAGTAAAAAGAACAAAATCATACAGACTAAGGAAACACGGCTTAAACGAATCAAGGAAGCGTTGAGCTCGTCCAGCTTAACCTCTGCAACCATGATTAATCCCGTTTGGATAGAACGATCATAAATGACCAGTCTTTTTTCTTTTTCTGAGGTAATTAAATAGAACCCATGATTATTTTGATTAAAATGCTCCGTATAAAGATCTGCAGCCTGTTGCGAAATCCGTGTTTCATCTGGATGAGTAATTATTTTACCATTACCATCTACTAGCCAAACAAACCCCGACTTTCCTAAATGGATATCTTTGCAAATGGCCTCTATCCTATCCAAGTTCAAATCAATCATCAGCATACCTGTGGTTCTCGTTGAACGTGTATTAACAAACCGCATAGCCATGGTTAAGACATTAACATTTACATTACTCGCTCCTAGTGTTTCCATTCCAATGATTTTAAAATGACCTGCTTCCTTAATCAGCTTGCTGTACACCGGATACCTCTCTTCTGCAGCTAAGAAGCTTCTGGTTGAGCTAGCGATATTGCTTTCTGAGACAAGTGAAATATCATAAATATCTGACCGATTTAACATAACAGGTGGTATGAGTTCTTTTTCAATTGCATAAGCAGTGCTATATCTCGTAAAAGCATCATCCCCCGAATAACTAATGAAATTGAGGGTTTGTTTACTGGAAAGCATAGGCAATGTCAATCTTTCAATATCGAAAAAATACGAATCCAAATGCGCATTCGTTGTCTGTACTAGCTGTGTGCTGTATTCAATCGCGTTCTTTTTTATAGCTTCCATAGATTTTTGAAACCAAACATAACCCAATGCGATAGTAATTAGGAACAAGCAGCCAAGCAGGTAAAGATACTTTTTATGCACCGATAATCCGCTACTGAATTTCAAGATAAACCCCTCCATATCGATAAATTGCTGCTATATTTAATAACCGGATCATCCTGATCTCGATTTTCAAAATAAATGACTTAAAATGTTCGCCTGATGATAATCATTTTGAATAACACCCATGGTATAAAGCATAAAATCACTCCTTTGTTCCCCGCGAGCTTAATTGATTCCTTCATAGGATTTTTGAAAGCCATTCACATCGGCGCCGTAAACAGCTCGATGGGTATCGCTATTGCCGTTTGTGGGGCTACAGTATGCGACCGAACAAGTTCTCATGATAACAGCCGTTCAGAACATGAAGAAGATTGCCCCTCATCTGGAATGGAGGGGGGTTCGAAGAATGCCCCTTCGAAGCCATGAAAAGCAGACTCTATGAACAAAAAAGAGAAACCCATCGATAAAAACGCGGATTTCTCTACAATCTGCCAGCCTGTCGTTGGACAGACTGTTCTTAACCGTTCTCTGTTATACTCCTACGCAGTTGGCAGGTTTTCCAGCGCCGGCGACGCGAGTAGCGGCTCTCCATGACGTAATGCTTGCCGTCGCGGGATGCATCATGAATGCCATGCATCGCTTCCAGGACGTGGTACGCCATTTCGCCGTTCGCGCGGTGCTGACCACCCTTGCGGATGGTGCGCGCCATATCCGCAACGCTGACTTATGCCGCGGTTGTTGTCCGTGAAGCCGTGCGTCAGCTCGATCTCTTCCCAATCGCCACCGGCGCGACGCAGCTTCACGGTTCCGCCGAAGCCGTTCGGATCCGGACGAGCAGCGTTCCGTCGCTACCGTGCACTTCGATGTTCGGCAGCGACGTGCCTGCTTTGGCGTCGAAGCTCGTGATTAGCGTGCCAATCAAGCACGCCCGTAATGTTCGTCAGCGTTTCGACGACGATCTTCTTGCCGCGTTTCTTCTCGCTCGTGATCGTTCGATCCGGATATGAAATCCGCGCGGAGCCTGTCACGCGGCTGATCGGACCGAATAAGGCCACGAAGGTCGTGAGGGTTGTTCGACCGTACACGCTTTTTCGATGTTGTACTCCTCCGCACGCGCTTTCGCTCGCTCGATATCGGCCGCGGCGACAAGTTCGACCTCAAGATGATTTTTCAAATTCGCAAAATTAATCCGACTGATACTGCCGCCGAAAATGCCGACTTTTACTGGTTTCATGGGAAATAGGCTCCAGTCTACCAAAATCTTGAAATGTACACGCGTACATTTTCTCATGACCTTTCATCGTTGTCAACAGCAATCCGCGTCGAGTTGATCAGTTACTTGGACGGATCGCTTTTCTCGTCAAGAATCCGGCACGACATTCTCGTCGGAGCTGTTCGCGTAGGTAACCGTCAAGGATGAGCTGAAGCATAAACAGTACAGAATAGCATCGATCAATTGACGGAAAAGGGCACCACTCAGGTGTTTCATTCCACCGGTTACTTTCGGAATATAGAGTACCATCAACGCTGTAAAACTTCTCTAGTAACACTTAGATTGTTCCCATTATCATCAGAACTAAAGACCCTCACTCCGGAAGAAATCTATTCCGAAAGCAAACCTTACATGTAACGCAGAGCAAGTATATCGTTCGCTAAAGCACTGGTGGAACAAGCGCAGCATTGTTCGGCATGCATTACGAAGACTTGAAGGTCTTGGTTACTCTGTCACACTCAAAGAACCAGAAGCTTCTTGATCCAATCCGCATACAATCCTATAAACTAATAGTCAAGCGCTCCCCCCTTTTTTAAAATAAATGAGGTGCATCTTATTTAGTTCTGCCGTTTTCCCTTACTCTCGACGTTAATTTTCATAGTAGTTTAACAGGCTTCCTATATTAAGTAAACATTAGACACTCCTCTAATCGGTATAGTGTATATGTTCTGTCGTCTGACAACTCCCTTCAAAATAATTGGTTAGATAATCATCAAACAGGATGATTGCCATTCCCCGCCACGTCATTTTTTGTTTCAGTCTTCTCATGATCCGCTACTCCTCGTCCATTTATAATGAACATATTACCGATGATCAACCTTGCAATGTTCATCTGTAAAAGGCTCACCTTAATATATAACTGCCCCGCAAGTTCACTTAATCGTAATGGATATAAGAAGTCAAAATTTATCACTCAAATGCCAAAGACATCACCATAATTAAATTCAGTGATGTCTTTCTTGGGATTCAGCTGTACCAAACTTAAAATCTGCTGTTCGAATTCTTTCGTTTTTCTGCCGGCAGTATGGTCTCGATGACGTCCCAATGTTCGGCGATCTTTCCATTCTCCACGCGGAACATGTCGTAGAAAGCAGTACGTTGATTGTCGAAGAGACCTTCACTCACTGTAAGAACAAAATCACCTTGTCCAATCACCTGATGGACATGAGTATATTCAAATTCAATGTTTTTCTCATCCCTCATGCACCGTTAATAAGAATCTTCTTGTGGCTAGAATCAATTCAATGATCTAAAACATTTAAAACCTCATTTTCTCTCATTTTATTTACTTCTGCAGGGTTCTTTTAACTCTCCTCACTAACTCCATTAACTTATCTCTTAGGAAGGATAATGTTCTATGCAATGGTTTTAATCTTTTTATATTATTTCAATACAACTTGACATGTGAACGAATTATCGTTATGGTGTGAATCAGTTCACACTATACATTAAGGAGTAATCTATGCCAAAAAATTCTTTCATTCGTTTAGATGAAGCAAGGCGCGAGGAAATATCTAATAATGCTATGCATCTTTTTGTTGATCATCTTTACGAGGATATAACTATGAAGATGGTTTTGGATAGTTTGTCCATGCACCCCGGAACATTTTATCGGTATTTTGAAGACAAAGATGACCTTTATTGTCTCTTAGTCCGTAATGTGACCCAGAAAAGAGCTGCGTATTTTAATAACAGTAATGAAGATTCCCTTTACCGATTTTTCCTTACTGGCTTATTTGGTAACGTTAATGGCACTGTGACTGAGCCATTGAATGAGCTGGAAATCAAACTCACTGAAACATTTTTATACATTCCTGAGAACGTTTTACTTAAAGTATATCTGAATGTGCTAAAGGGCGAGTCTTTCCCCTTGATCAAGGACATTTTGCGCCGAATGAGAGTTGATGGATATCTCCGACCTGATATTGACGACGACCTGATTTCTTTTATGTTTGAGTCAATGCAGTTTAATTTAGTCATGTTTTATAGGGAGTTCAATATTAAGGACGCTACGCTGCAAAATAAGATTAGCAAGTACTTTACTGACTTTATGAGCCATGGGCTGCTTGAAGATCATAAATATTCTGAAATTGTTAGAGATTTTAAGAAAGCCAAGGAGTAGATATGATTCACTGAAGATAGAATGTAATCGTTTTACAGTTTTGAAAAGCGCTTATAACGCAATGTATGTATTTCACATTCACCACTTTTATTAATTAAGGGGGAACAAGAAAATGAAAACGTATGACGCATTTCCAGAACCAATTGGCAGCTATACTGTCGGTCGAACCCAGATGGATTTTGAGTACACGGCATCAGATCACTCCAAAAGAGAACTGACTGCGTTTGTGTACTATCCGTCAGACAGTAGCGAAGGTAAGACTACATCAACGTACATGTTTCCTGAAGTCTACGAAATGTTGAATGAGCAGCCACTTGTCACTGCGTTGAAGGATGTTTTCTCTATAGATATCAAGACCCAGTGTTACGACGACCTTGCTGTCTCCCGTAAGGAAAAGCGCTATCCGGTGTTATTCTATGTTTGCGGCGGAGGCAGTTCTCCAGAATGGGGTACCGTGATCTGTACAGACTTGGCAAGCATGGGGTATGTTGTGGTAAGCATCGGCCATCCGAATAGCACGATGTATAAGCGTAAAGATGGGCGTCTGTTTAATGTATCAAAGAATTTTTCGGATGTCATTACAGCGCTTTCTGAAGATCCGGGGATGCTGGCGTTGGCTGGTAAGATGGAGATGCGGCCTGACGACGAAACTGCCATTGAGATGTGCCGTAACGTGCTTACACTGCCGATAATTGCCAACTTAACAGAGTATAGTGAATTACAGGCAGAAGATGTAAGGTATGTAGCCGATTATCTTTACAAACTGGACTCTGGAGAGCTGAATTCCATCTTTAAGGGCAGATTGTTGCTTGACATCGGCATGGGCATCGTCGGACATTCTTATGGAGGGCTTACGACGGCGATGGTTTGCCGGGACGACGACCGGTTCACCTGCGGGATTGGCCTCGATAGCGGTGCGTTCGGCCTTCTCGACAGCGACCTTAAGAAACCCTTCTTGCTACTGTTTTGTGAACCTAACTATAATATGAATGCGATAATTGGCGCTAACAATAGCATGGAAACCTATTATTTCTCTGTTGATCGTGTTGCGCATTTAGATTACTGCGACATCGTGTTTACCAGTGTTAATGAGGAAATCAGAGGCGAACGGGATGCTATGGAGATGCGAAATCTTGTTACAGACTATACGAAGAACTTCTTTGATCATTACATCCTGCAGAAAGCGGCAAGTGTGGAAAGTTTGGCATACGATGGCGTGGAGTTGATCAAGAAGTACCAGCAACAAGTGACATAAATGAGAAATTTGCTGATAAACGCATATTAAAGAGCTAGCCGTACAGACCACAAAGTCGCTAACCCTATTACACGGTTAGCGGCTCTCTCATATTTCAGGCATCGTTGACAGAATAAATGTCGGTCTAACTCTTCCGGTAAGCAACCTTATGAAAAGCATTGATATAACGAAACAGTGCTTCACCATCATCAGGCACATGTGTGCTTCCATCCAGTGGCAGCATCATGGCCTGATACTGCTCTGGCACCATTCTATACTGATGAACATAGGAAGTTAGAATGAACCCGTTGCGCTGCCAGAACTGAATGCGTTCCTGATGAGCCTCCGTTGTCCCGGACTCCGCCTCGATAATCATACCTTTGATTCCGTGTTCCCTTAACCCCCAGGCTCTGAGCTGCTCCAGCATCCAGGTCCCTATCCCCAACCCGCGCAGCTTCTGTTCAACCGCGAGGTAATCGATGATCAGGCTGCGGTCCGCAGCCTTCCCCTCCAGTCCAGTGACAGCCATCGCAACCACTTCTCCATGATGCATGCCCGTGTGTAAATAACCAATCCCTCGGTCCAGCATACTGCGCAGAATTGCTTTTGTCTTCGCGCCGCTTGGAAAAGCCTCATGAAAGATTCGCTCCATCCGCGCCCACAATGCTTCATCCCACTCCTCTATAGTAGTAAACTCTAATTCCAGCATCTCATTCGCCTCCAGATTTTTATCATAACAAATCCCTTCATATTCTGGCTTTGTTAAAGTATCGTACCCTTTAGCATAAAAAGTCCATATCAATATAGGGAGTGTTATTTAACAAATTTTCATAGTAGAAGCGTCGGGCTTGCTCATCCCATTCGCTCCAATCAGGAGCGTTAAAATCTCTGCTTCTATAGAACGCGGCTAAAACTCTAGCTTGCCTTAAATTAATAAATAATGGGATTTTGTTTAACCAACCTTGACTCACAGTACTTTCCTTACAATAGCCGTTTAAGAAGTTGCAATAGTAACGCTTTGCAATCTCCTTTCTTACATCTCCAGACACAACCCACGGAATAGGGATTTCATAAAGTAATGGTGTAGCAATATCAGAAACAAACCAGCTATATTCCGCATCGTCATAGTCAATAATAAAGGCTTTGTCCCCATTATTAAGATAATTGCCAGGGCTGATATCCCCATGAATAAGACCGTACGTATCTTTTTCCTTGGGTAGAGCGCTAACTTCAGTAATTAAACGATCAAAGTTACCGTGTAATTCTAACGGACAATACTTCTTAAATGAGGCTAATAGGGCATTATCATTCCATTCATAGCGTGAATGTTTGGACGAATAATTAAGTGAAAACTTATGTATTTTCCCGACCATTTGACCGATATTCTCATAAAACGTATTGCTCTCCTCGGCTATTACTGCATTTCTGCCGGGTGCTTTCTCAAAAGCTGTCACAACAAAGGACTCGTCAATGATATGAATATGATCCCCTGATATAGACTGAATGGGCCTCGCTACTTTCATTCCGCGATCAGCCAGGAACATGATAAAATCTAGTTCCGCTCTGGTTAATAATTCATCCCGATGTGTGACATGGGTAATTCTTAAAATAACTTCTCTATCTCCAACTACCCCGGAATAAACGAAATTTTGAAACCCATTTAATTCGAAAATTGAGTCTTCACGTATTCCAAAACATTGCGCGGACTGTCTCAATATATCTTGTGTGTATAGTAGTTTAATCTTTTTATCCATATTATAAACCTCTCCCCCTTTACTTTTATGGTAACAAAAGATGCTGATTGAAAATATACTGAATTTGATTCAGAATCAAATTCTACACACGAAAAGCCACATCAGAAAGCTCGATGTGACTTACAAGTGAATCTATTTTCTAGAGTAAATGATTTTCTTAATGCTTTCGTAGGAAAGACCGAATTCATTCGAGAGTTCATCGATCGACTTTCCATTGAAATATGTTTGACGGATCGTTTCGTTTCTTAGACATAGTTGTTCTCTACTCCCCGATTTTTCTCCCCATTTTTTGTGCAATTTTTCAGGGGTCGGGACATAAACCATGCGACCGTGAATGTATTTCTGAATTTCTTTTAGCAACTCTTCCGGAAAGATGCTGTCTGCATTTACATATTTCATGATAGCTCTGCTCCTTAAAATTTTTTTGAAAATTTAAGGTAGCAAAGTCATTCTATAAACAGTAAACATCATGCCAGAGATGATTCAGCGGTTATATTTCGTTCTTGCTCCATTCAAACAACCGCCGTTGTTTATAGAACAGACTTTGCATGGAGCAGATTGTGGATTTTCCCATCAGTTGAAACCCTCCCTCCCAAATTACAAATGTAATGCATTCCCAAATATTCGTAATTACTAGTTCTCGACTATTTCCTGCCCGTACAAATACCCCGATAGCTCAAAACCGGTTCAGGGGAACTTTGGGACATATATTATATTCGTGAACTAGAACTACGACCCCTTTTTGGAGAGATTATTTTCTTTTTCGGGAGGTAGGTAGATTGAGAATCATCAAAACGAAGCAGGACATTGTCATTTTGCATCATGCGGGGAACGATCCATTCGGCAACTATAACAAAATACCCACTTCGAGGTTGGAACTGAGTCTCTTTCCAATTGTATAAGGATTACGTTAGCTTAATAAATTTGCGGCGGACTAAAATCAATTAGAGATATGCCTATTCGGTAATCGAACTATGTTCTTGTCCCCCGACATTACAATCTCATTTCTATGGCTTTCATCTTTAATTCCACGGTATAACTCACTCTGGTTGCCATTACAAAAACACCTCCAAGATGAACTCCCTGTCTTACAACAAGGTTTCATTCTCTTGAAGGTGTTTTATTTGTCTCACGTTATGGGGTCAGTCCAGCCGCTCCGTTGGTCTGTCACTGCTTTTCTTTATAAGATGAGTATTCTTAATGAGTATTTCTGCAATTAAGTAAGTACGGTCATCGCCTCTCTTGTAAATGGAACCAGATCATCGGTACGTCCTTCTTGAATTTTCTTAGCCCATTCAGGGTCGACCAGAAGAGCACGTCCTACAGCAACCAGATCAAACTCATCATTCTGAAGTCGTTGTACCAATCCATCGATACCGACGTTACTTGCGCCTTTACCTTCTGTGAACAGACTTGTAAAGTCACCATCAAGACCAATCGATCCGACGGTGATTGTCGGTTTGCCAGTCAGTTTTTTGGTCCATCCAGCAAAATTCAGATCAGACCCTTCGAATTCCGGCTCCCAGAAACGACGAGTGGAACAGTGGAAGATATCGACTCCAGCTTGAACCAACGGTGCGAGAAGCTGCTCCAGTAATTCCGGTGTTTCAGCCAATTTAGCCTGATAATCATCTGACTTCCACTGAGATAAACGCAGTACAATCGGGAATTCCGGTCCCACTACTTCACGGCAAGCCTCAATCACTTCAACTGCAAAACGTGTACGTGCCATTATATCTCCACCGTAACGATCCGTACGAGAGTTGGTTTTCTCATACAGGAATTGATCGATCAGATAGCCGTGTGCTCCATGGATTTCAACACCATCGAACCCAACACGTTTCGCTTCTGAGGCTGCTTGTGCGAATTCCTGAACGATTGTAGCAATCTCAGCTTCCGAATAATCATTAACATGACCTTTGGCTCCCATATGCCAGATCTGTGGAATAATTCGTCCGCCAGCTTCATGTACTTCAGATACAACATGTGCCCAGCCATTCATTGCAGCTTCCCCATAAAAGTGCGGCACATTGGCTTGATTGGATGCATCCGGGTGATTAATTATCGTCCCTTCCGTCACAATAAGCCCCACTGCGTTCTCTGCTCTGCGGCGGTAATAGCCAGCAACATTCGAACCCGGGATACCGTCCGGAGAAAATTGACGCGTCATCGGCGCCATCACGATCCGATTGGATAACTTCAAGTGACCTAACTCTATAGGTTGGAACAATGCTTCTACGGATTGAGAGTAATTCATAATAACCTCCACATATTTTGTTTTATATAAGTTGACCTAAGATGTTAAACAGCAACTAGCCTGGTTAACAGCTAGACGTTACTTCCAAATGAATCAATACACGATTTTTATCGAAAAGCCCCACCTCCTTGAAGGTTTCGTGGTGTATTAATCCACCTTCAATTGTTTTTGACTTCGTAGTCAAGAATTTCACAAAAAAAAGATCAAGACATGATCATGCCAAATGAAGTACGCAGAACCGTCTCGATCTGTTCACGGGATGAACCTGATTTCTCCATAACTCTCACACCAAGAATGGTGTTATTTAGATAAGATGCAAGCTCTATACTCGTATATCGGTTGGAAATTAACTGTTGTTTCTGGCCACTACTTATAATCTTCTCTAATACCAGTTGAACCTCTTCTACCATGAGCTCAGCTTCGCGTGTGACCTGCTCGTCATCTGTTCCGAATTCGAGTGATGCATTCACAATTAGACACCCTCGGCAGCCAGTTTCATCGTCTAAAAGGGAATATCGTAAGGCATCCAGTTTATCACCTGGAGACGAATCCAGGGCTTCAATCTCCTTCAGTTTCGCTACAACCTGTTCACGGTAAAGAGCCAGCGCCTTCAGGAACAACGATCGCTTGTCTTTAAAAACACAGTACAAACTTTGCTTTTTGACTCCTGTAGTACGCGTAAGGTCCTCATAAGAAGTTGCTTTGAAGCCTTGATTCCAGAACACTTCCATAGACTGGTATAATACACGATCGACATCAAATTCTCTTGGTCTACTCATGGGAGTAATATATCAGTTATTGACCATGCAGTCAATAACTGATATATTACATCCTATTTGAAAAAGGATGGTTACAATGGATATACATAAATTTTTATATAAATGAACAAAAGCACCGATCCTCCCCAAAGTGTGAAGACAGGTGCTTTTTATGATTAAGGATGTAGTTGTCATCGATGATGCACAGCTCCATTCCGATGTGCCAGTACACCAGATTAACTGGTCTTTAAGCAGCATTGCTGCAAATAGGACGAGAAGATTTTTATATTCATTAGCATGTGCTTGTTATCCCCATCCAACTTGCTGAGTAAAATCCCTCCCTCCAACAAGGAAAATGCAAATGATGCTAGCGCATCTACATCCAGATCCTCCCTAAACTCCTCAGCTTGAATGCCGTCACGAATAATACTTTTCATCATATCCAAGAAGGTATGCATCCCTTGCCTTGCTTGACCACAAAGCTCTAAATGAGTATCGTCACTTTCTACAGCTGTATTCTGCATGGGACATCCGCCAATAAATGGTGGATCGTTGACGACATTCTCATAGACACGAAAAAAAGAAACCAACTTTCCTGACGCAGACTGCTCTTGATCGACCGCCTCAGAAAATTTTCTGACGACCATACCGGCAGCATAATTGTAGGCTTCAAGCGCTATCTCGTCTTTACTGGCAAAATGTCGATAGATGCCCCCCTTCTTAATCCCTGTGTCGGCAATAATTTCCTTTAGCGATGTACCGGCATATCCTCTCTGGTTAAAAATTTCAGCCGATTTCATAATGATATGTTCCCGTGTTCTGTCCCCTTTTTTCATGAGCTCCTCCGTATGAACCTTATTTTTATTTCATTTATTTTAAACGAATTATTCAATTCGGCCTTGTAATTCATTAATATCATGCTAATATAAAAGAAACCGATCGGTCTCTTTTTAGATTATACAATAAGCCATTCTAGAATGAAATAGCGCTGGGCCATTTTTATTTCATTACAGGCATTCGCTTGTTGGAATAAATAAAACTTATAGGGGGATTTTTCAATGACTGTAAAAGTAGGTATAAACGGTTTTGGACGAATCGGACGACTAGCTTTTCGCCGAATTCAAGATGTGGAAGGCGTCGAGGTTGTAGCGATTAACGACCTTACGAACGCTAAAATGTTAGCTCATCTGCTCAAATATGATACGACCCAAGGCACTTTTCACGGTGACATTGAAGTCCATGACGGAACCTTCAAAGTAAACGGCAAAGAGGTTAAGGTTTTGGCTAAGCGGAATCCTGAAGAGCTTCCTTGGGGAGAGCTTGGCGTTGATATTGTTCTCGAATGTACAGGCTTCTTCACCACGAAAGAACAGGCCGAGCTTCACCTGAAAGGCGGAGCGAGGAAAGTTGTCATTTCCGCCCCTGCTACAGGCGACATGAAAACGATCGTATACAACGTGAACCATGACACACTGGACGGTACGGAAACTGTCATTTCCGGTGCTTCCTGCACAACCAACTGCCTGGCCCCTATGGCTAAAGCTCTGCACGACAAGTTTGGTATCCAATCCGGGCTGATGACGACCGTTCACGCTTACACGGGTAACCAAAACACACTTGACGCTCCGGATCCAAAAGGCAATTTCCGAGCTGCGCGCGCCTCAGCGGAGAACATCGTTCCCTACTCCACCGGTGCCGCAAAAGCCATTGGCCTAGTTCTTCCGGAACTTAAGGGCAAACTGGATGGGGCATCTCAACGTGTACCTGTACCAACAGGTTCCGTGACTGAACTCGTTGCCGTTTTGAATACCAAGGTAACGGTTGAACAAGTTAACGCTGCTATGAAAGAAGCTTCCGATCCAGAAACTTTCGGATACACGGAAGACGAAATCGTTTCTTCCGATATCAAAGGCATCACATTCGGTTCGCTCTTCGACGCCACGCAGACGAAAGTTCTGACAGTCGGTGACCAGCAATTGGTGAAAACCGCAGCTTGGTACGATAACGAAATGTCTTATACAGCCCAATTGGTTCGTACTATGGAGCACTTCGCTAAGATTGCTAGATAAACAATAAATGATGGATAGAAGGAAAATTCTATGAAGGATGCACTCCACAATATGATGATCGATTGTTCGGCATTATTCTGGTTTTGACGGGAGTCGCGTTGGTTGAAAGTGTACCATCACTTCGGAAGGGCCAACGGGCTTCTGAGCGCCGCCATTGCGGAAGCCTTCGCGCAGTTGCTCGAAAGCAAAAGGACTGCGGCCCAATGCGCTGATCCGGTGATAGCGCTGTGCGAAGGCTGGGACGATTACGTGCGCTTAGCGGCTGCTCGTCCACGGCCCTACGTAGCGATGATGAGCCGCGTTCTCTACGGCGCTGAATTTCCCGCTGCCGAGCTGGCCTTTATGCTCCTGATACAACGCATCGCAGCCGAGGGATGGCTCGCACCGACGGTCGAGGTGGTTGTGCTCATGTAGGCGTCTGCGAATGCTGCATCCCTGCTTCGCGCCACAGCTCGGCTACGCAAGGTGGAGCCACCCACTTCTGCGGTTCTTGAGCAAATCCGCGTTTGCGCCATGCGGTCTATCCTGAACCGAAAGGATGATCACAATGAAAATTCTCGTGACGGGAGGCACCGGCCTGCTCGGCGGCCGCCTGATCCCGAAGCTCGTGGAGGATGGTCACCAGATTTTCGCCCTCACACGCTCTATATCGTCTCACGCCAAACTCAAGGCCATGGGTGCGATACCGGTCGATGCCGATCTCGAAAGCAGCACGCCAATCGTGTTACCGATGATCGATGCGGTTGTGCATGCGGCCGCCCTTTTCCGCTTTTCAGGGCCTCGCGAACCCTTCTTCCGTACCAACGTCGATGGCACCGCAGCCTTGTTGAAGGCAGCCGAGTCCGCCTGCGCGAAGACATTCGTCTACATCAGCGCGGCGGGGATCCACATGGATAACGGCGGAACGCTCATCCACGACGCTGATGAAAGCGCGCCGACTTTCCTGAACCACTTCTCCTCCTACTTGGCGAGCAAGGCACAGGCCGATTCATTGGTTCTGGCAGCCAACAAACCCGGCTTTCGCACGATCTCGCTTCGCCCACCGGCTATCTGGGGGCCTGGTGATCCGTTTAGCCGAGCGCTTCCCGAAGCAGTCAGATCTGGACAGTTCGCATTCATCGACCGCGGTGATTACGCTTTTTCAACTTGCTATGTGGACAATGTTGTTGAAGCCATACAATGCGCTCTTGAACGCGGAGAAGGCGGCCATGCCTTCTTCATCAAAGACCAGGAAGGGCAGACTTTCCGTGAGTTCGTCGTCTCGCTTGCGAACTTGCAGGGCCTGTCCATCGATAAGCTGCGTTCGATGCCCTACTGGCTCGCCTCTGCCATTGGCCGTCTGTTCGACACTACCTGGGCCGTCACGCGGAAAAACGGCGATCCGCCGATCTCACGTTCGATGATACGCATGATTGGGCGTGAGTTCACTGTCAACGATGCCGCTGCACGTCGAGAGTTGGGCTATGTCGGAAGAACTTTGCGCGACGCCGGCTTGCAAAGCTACGAGGAACCATCTGCTCAACGATAGGGCTTTGGAGGGCAAACCACGGCAATCGATGGTAAGTTGTTCTCTGGAATGGCTCTTTAGGCCAATGTGGTAGGCAGCGTTCGACGAAGATGAGCACTACAGATCAGCAAAAGCTTATAAGCGTAATAAAAAACGGAGCAGTCGCCGCCGGCGAGACTGCTCCTTTATTTGTTGAACTATATTGTTCCGTAAGTTTAGTGATTACTTCATTAAGTATCGGATATTGAATCAATCAATGTATAAATAAAGTTTATTTTATCCGGGTCAAGGTTTTTACCAATTACTCGGTGGAACTCTTCTTCATGATCACCAAGTTCAAGTTTCTTGAAAAGTCTTAATTGCTGCATTTACCGAATCCCATATCAGGCAATTTTAAATGAAGAAATCCTTCATTTATTTCTGCAGAGTTTAAGCCCAACTGTACCCTTTTCCAGTTCGATTACAGCGGGGAGCACGTTTGTAAAATGCGAGGCTCCCAAGTTAATGAATACTATTATAAATGCTTTTAAATTCTTGAACAAAATCAATCGGCAGCATAGGGTCATCAGAAGCGGCTACTCGTTGAAGCTCTTTTAACCAGTTCATTGATTCTTCATTCAAATTTGACACATCGTTTGCTTGATGAAAATAAACATACAGCAATGCATGACGAAGTTTAATAGAATCTTGTAAATATACTATTTCTTCTTCTTGGATTGTATTTTCCTTCAGATATCCTTTCATAAAATGGCGGAAAAACAATTTATAATATTCCGTTTTATTTTCAAATTCCTTAAACGGATAAGAAAGTGCATAATACAGTGTAATCCCAATATCGTTTACGAAATACGTATAACCGCAATCATCAAAATCGAACAAATAAATGTCTCCGTTATGCAGATAAAAATTACTTTGATGAAAATCAGTATGAGTCAAACCGTATGTATCTTTGGACTTGGGCAGTGAAGTAAGTTTTGTTAATCTTTCTTTTAGAATGGAAATCATTACATCATCAGGTTTCAGGTATTTCTCCGCCTTTAATTGAACTTCTTGGTCCCAGGCTTGTCGTTTAAACGCCGGATTACTCCATTCATAACCTTTAGTCGCATGATGGATTTTACCCAGAAATTCGCCCCATTTTTCGTAAAGCGATTCATTCCATTCTGCATCTGACACTTCTTTTCCAAGAGACATTTCGTATGAAATGGCTAGGAACGACCCATTTTCTGCTGCAATTTCTTCAACCATATTACCCCTGGTCGATGGAACAGCATTTGAAACTGCCAGTCCCTTATTCGACAAAAAAATTAAAAATTCAATTTCACCCTGTATATTATTTCTTGATCTTCTAATTGTATGTGAGATTTTTAATATGAAAAACGCATTGTTTTTCTGGTATTCATAAACAAAGCTTTCATAACCGCCCAATAAACGAACGGTGTCATTATTAATGTCATATCGCTTTATTGCTTCAGTAAGGATCTCATCGGTGAATTGCTCTTTAATTTCTCGTATCATCTTCTATACCTTCTTTCATTCAGAATTTAAGTAGTTGCATAGTTTTTTTCAATCGAAAATTTCGGCGACCACCTAACGGAAGGCCTCCTTTTGACACTTACTAGGTAATTATCCAGAGATCCCTCTCTCAGAAGCATATCCTCATCCGATCCGTCCTGCTCCAACAAGGGGCTCTCTTCGTAATGAGCGTTTCCGAGAAATACCTGCCCAGCTTGTTCAGCTGCTTTACAACCATGCTCTCGACGCGCCTCGGCACCTCCTGCACGATATTGGCTCGGAAGAAAGCACGAATGAGACAAGAATCAGCGTCACCTGCGGGTTCTCCCGATCGTCTAATCGCATTCATGAATGCTTAAAATCTATACCTACTAAATTCCACTTATTCCCGCAATATCCTTGTCTTAAAAGATTAACTCACAATCTTTATGCTTCCATACATCAAATAAGTTTCCATCTATGTCCTCAAAAACAAAAAACATGCCTTAAATGCCTTTATTGCTAATTGTCCTAGTTGTAACTCTCTCAGATGTTAGTCTCATGTGTAATAATTAAATATCATCTATGAAAAATGTTACAACCCACCTTGATCGTCCTTTTATTTTAAAAACAGCTCTTGTGTCAATTATGAGATTCAATGAAATCAACTATTGGGTGGTTATCTCCGAATAAACTTATATAATTACCTCTATCGCTTCTAAGGTTAAAACCAAAGTGACTGACGAACCATTCTCCAGATTTATTTACATTTTTAACTGGAATTAAATTTTATGCGACTCTTAAGATACTCCCATTTAAGCCCCTGATTTCAAGGTTGCTACGCTAAATTAGCGACTTTCAATGGGGCCATGTTCTTGTCCCCGACATAGGTCCTGACTCCTTAATCAGCCAGGTTCTTCCGGCTCGTCCTATCGTTAAACGGTTATTAAAAAAAGGCCAACCAGTTATTACTGGCTAACCTGATATTGCGAAAAATCGCTAAAATATCACTTATAAATTATTAATCTAGCTTTGATACGGAGAAGTATATGTTTCAACAAACAACCCTGAATTCCTGATTTCGTTTAGTTTTTCCACACATGCTTCTTGTAGTCCGATGTACATATAGTAATCATTACCAAAATGAACAAACATGGATGACACGGACAGTTTCCCCCATAAATGTTCTCGGAGGATTAGTTTACAAATATCGGATAAATTTGAGTTATCAATGATATCACCATCTTTTACGGTTGCAAACAAATCAACCATGTTACTCGAAATAGACTGATTCTGAGTGACATTATTATCATATTTTTCTACGTTTGTAATTTTTAATGAAGAAACATTCATACATTGCATTAGAGTTACTACTGCATCAATATATCTACTCTCTATAGATAGATAATCTGACAGGGTAAATTCTTTTCCTCCATAAACTTTTCCGATATCATAGTATGATGTCCAATCTTCTTTTTTAAAGTTTCCTTCATGATCGCGATAAACGGGATCATACTTTGTCACTCTCCAACAATGCATTCTATTTAATCTCCACTCCTATTTTAAATTTTATCATAGTACCTTTTCTGGTACGTTTACTTCCTAAATTTTTCACTGAACTAGCCATTTTCCATACCCCTCCATTATGACCATCAACATCAGGGGTAATGTATTTATTCCCTTTTTTAAAGACAGGTTGGTTATGAGATGTAAATTTTGACTTAGTGTATCCAAGTTCTTTTGCTGCAGCTGTAGCTTCTTTAGTATTCATACTTCGGGCAAACTGCTGCAAATTCAACTTCAGCTTATTCTTGCTAGAAGCGAAATTCTTAATTGCTTTTGCAGCTGCTTTTTTAGCAACTTTGCTGTCGACGTCTGTTAAGCTAACGACATCTCCGTGGTCATTTAAATGATAGTATTTGGTATGGGCAATCGTATTTCTCTTCCCATGACCACTTCTGATGTTCTGAAACAATCACACCTCATTTATTTTCCTTACTGCAAACCATAGCTCAACGAAATTAAGACCGTCTTTACTTCCTGTAATCTCAAATTCCATCCCAATGACCTGTTCGTATCCAGCAGTAGGAAGCCATTCGGAGAAGAAACGTTTATATAAGGTATCAATTGTTTCATCAAATTTGTCCCATGTGAACGGATCAGAGGAAAAAATCGCCCATGTTTGAGCTGATATTGTTATACTTGTGTACCCATCTGTTTTACTTGAATCGCCTTTAAATGCGGACAGCATGTACGGAAAACTATCTTCATCTGTTTTTTTGTAACTACAAACAGCATGCACTTTATGATAGTCCTGATTTAAAAAGGCTGGTAAGTCGCCTGCATTGTCCGCGAGCCTTTTAACCTCGCCATTAGCATGGCTTTGCTTCCATAATTCTGCTGGAGTATCTACTCCGTTTAGTTGAAACATTTTTTCGATTCCAAATACTTGAAAGGATTCTTTTGTCTCGATACGATAGTTCATAGCCTTTTCCCCTTTAATTGAAATAAGGAAGGAAAGCCGAGGATAGGCTTTGAGGGCTGTTCCTTCTTCTCGAGCCATTGCTGGGTTAACACCATGCAACGATTGAAAAGCCCTTGCGAATGAAACTGGAGATTCATAACCATACTTTATAGCAATGTCTACAACTCTTATATCACTATTCTGCAATTCAATTGCAGCGAGTGTAAGCCGTCTTCTCCTTATATATTCCGCAAGAGACACATCAGTAATGAATGAGAACATTCTCTGGAACTGATGTGAGGAACAACAAGCACATTGAGCAACTTCCTTCAATTCGATCTTTTCGGTTAGATTCAATTCGATGTAATCCAACGCCCGATTCATCCTCATAAGCCAATCCATCTGATCCCTCCTCTTAACAGAAGTATAGTTATGCTACGTTTTCATATCGCAACTATTTGTGCACAATTACGTTTCTTTGGAGAATTCATGTTGATTCTTATAATTAATTATATAGCGCAAAGATGTACTTACTTAAAGTAAGTTTTTAGGTACGTTGAGATAGCCTTTTATACTAACCTGCCCGTTTGTTGAACAAAAACAGCCGATTACTTTGACCAGCTACTTTCTTGGTATTATCGGAGTTATCGTTTCTACGTTAGCGTAATATTTCGTTACTGATGATGGATACGCCTACCGCTTTATTTTTATCAAAAGTAATTTTTATGACTGCTATTTCTACTATCTCGGAATGGAGGGTGACTAGGTGTTTTGAACAGTAATCCAATCCTGCATTAAGCCCAGTTTGACTCAATCTATTTGCGATAGTGCAATGAGGAGTCCACCCATTTGGTAAGTAAAATGATTGTGGATTTGAGTATTCACGAAACTTTGTGTGGTGCTCTGTATGTAGATCAATGAGTTGTTTCGATGGAGCTGGGGTTAACATCAAGCTACCAGTATTCAAAAATGTAGAAAGTGCATTAAAAACGACTTGAATTTTGACCTTTGAACCATATAGAGATTTAAAGGCTAACAAAAATTTTTCATCAATATCTGAATAGTCTGCGATAGTAATATGTGGCTTCCTACCAGAAATTTCGTATGCATAGTCTGATATTGAGCTAGCACTTAGCCCTTTCCAAATGGTATTAATAGCCTGCTCAGTTTTTTGATCAAAGTGCGCGACTACCGCAAACATTTCTCTTCCCCCTACAAAATCGCCGTTAACTGAATGACATTATAGCACCACAATTGGAATTATCCTACCCGTTAGCTTAATGAAAATACGACAAAATACCGGTTAGATATACGCCTAATCGGTAATAGGAATATGTTCTTGTTCTTGTCCTTGGCTTGAAACACGAACTTGTACCGATAAAACAAAAAAGTCGCTAAATTAGCGACTTCAATTGGAATATGTTCTTGTCCCGTGACAGTTGCCTTTATCATCTTCTGTGCCTTTCGCATCAGGTGCTTCAAATCCCCTCTAATTGGGACTACTAGAGTCGCACCTAGCTTCTTCATTTAATAACTTCAACCTTTTTATCCCCTGCTGTCTTCGCTACCTCTAACGTTGTTTTACCTTGGATAGCGACTATCACGCCAGTAGCCAGCATAGAAACGATTAAAGCTGCGCTGAGGGCTGTGGAAATTTTCTTCTTGACCATAACCATACCTCCGATATCCAATATGTATTAAGCGGCTCAAGACTATGGCGAGCCGAGGGTGACTACATGACTGTGAAAAGGAGATAATCCAACCTAAATTTACATGGTGGACTTCACTAATTAATTACAATATTTCACTTCTTTTGTCGGGTAATCCATCTGGTGATTGTATTATAACGTACTGACAATGATTGTAAAAGGATTTTTTCCTTGTGTTCAAATAAAATAAAGTATTAGACTCGGAAAAGCACCCAAGTCGCACCTTGCTTCTGAATAGTTTGCAAAAGTTTTGAGCGATAACTCATGCTATCCCCTGAAAAGGGCTTTCTTTTCACCCTGAATGTACTGAAAGTTCATCCATTTATGCTGTCGGCTTCATGTGACCCCTTAGTATTAGCAGAGTCATACTGAACTCGCGCCTCTACAACTTGAGTGTAATGTTCTCTTCCCCACTGCCTTAGCTCTTTCATCGGCTGAAGCAAGGTTTCCCCTAATAGGGTTAGTGAATACTCGACAATTAAAGGTACTGTAGGAGTAATGTGTCGTTGAACCAAACCATCACGCTCCAGCTTGCGCACCGTTTGGGTAAGCATTTTTTTAGATATTCCCTCAACCCTCCGCAGCATTTCTCCATATCTGATTTTACCGTTTTCCATGGCATACATAACAAGTGCAGTCCACTTGTCAGAGATAATGTCAAGAACTTTGCTATAGCCGCAAGTGGATAACGAAATATCAGATTGTTTAGTTGTTGTTGATGAATGTACCAAACCGTTCCCCTCCTATGCACTATGAAGTTTCCAGGACACTTTAAAGTGCCTACTTATATCATTTTATTTTTTGCATTACTGTATGTCTATACCAGCACGGAGCAGCTTGAGCTAGATTTGCTATAGCAAACACACTCCTTAAGGGTGAACTCGGGTGTCTAAGAAGTTTTGCTCTCGGAAGGGGTTGCCTTGTACTGGATTACTTCGAAGGTAGGTAAATAACATGACAAATATTATTAAAAAGCGTCCCAAGCTATATGTATTGGATAACGGTCGAATGAGCATGGATAAAAATTGGATCATCTCCATGCATAATCCAGCAACCATTAATAATCCGAATGCCCAGACACAATTTGCTGAATTTCCAATTTATACGGTATTGATTGATCATCCTGAGGGAAAAATTTTGTTTGATACCGCCTGCAACCCAAACTCGATGGGTGCTCAAGGGCGCTGGGCACAGTCGACCCAACTGTCGTCTCCATGGGTAGCAAGTGAGGAATGTTACCTGCATAACCGGCTGGAGCAGCTTAAGGTAAGACCCGAGGAAATCAAGTATGTCGTTGCCTCCCACTTGCATCTGGACCATGCAGGATGCCTCGAATTGTTCACGAATGCGACCATTATCGTCCATGAAGATGAGTTTAACGGAGCACTGCAGACCTACGCCCGCAATGAAAAAGAAGGAGCCTATGTGTGGGCTGATATTGATGCATGGATCAAAAACCAGCTGCAGTGGAAAACGATCAAACCGGGAGAAGACAATCTGGATCTGGTGGATGGTATCAAAATCTTAAATTTCGGAAGCGGTCATGCCTGGGGAATGTTAGGTCTCCAGATCGAAATGCCAGAAACCGGCGGAATCATTTTAGCTTCCGATGCCATCTATACTGCGGAAAGTTTTGGTCCTCCGGTCAAGCCACCTGGTATAATCTATGATTTGATCGGCTACCGAAACACAGTGGAGAGAATTCGCACTTTGGCTACCCGAACGAATTCCCAAGTGTGGTTCGGGCATGATGCGGATCAATTCGGAAGCATGAGAAAATCTACTGAAGGATATTATGAATAACTCAACCTTCCCATAGCGGAAAAATTGATCTTAAGGCTGCCGGTTCTCGACCGAAATGGAAGAGGCCTTCCAGAACGATAATCGTATTTGCAGACATTTTTTTAAGTAGAACTTAAAAGCCTCCCTCGGGTGGGGGGCTTTTTGTACTTTTAGTATTTTTTTCATTTCATGTAGCGATATTCCAGGAGGTCCTTCAAATTAGAGATTTTCTGCAGCAGCTTCTCCCCTACATTGGTTTCCCTCACCAGCTTCCGTTCCAGTTCTTTATCCACCAGTCTTTTTACAGACATTACGTCCGTTCCGTTGCATAACACATCTTCTTTTGAATTAAATTTCTGATGGGCGACGAGCTGCATGCCAAAGGAATTAAACAACAAAGTATATCCGGCGATGCCCGTTGTAGATTGATAGGCCTTGGAAAAACCGCCGTCAATGACAACCATTTTCCCGTTGGCTTTAATGGGGTTCTCTCCACGAGTTTCTTTAACTGGCGTGTGACCGTTAATGACATGTCCATGATCCGGATTCAAATCAAACTCTTGTAGGATTTTCCGGCAGATCTCCTCATTTTCACGTAAATAGTAGTAAGGGTTCTTTCTCTCCTTATGGGTTTCTTTATCCTGGATAAAGTACCGTTCAAAAGTGGTCATTTCTCTCTTTCCAAAGAGCGAGGAACATTCCCCTGTCCAGATGTACCACACCATATCCGTCGCTAGATCATCTGTCTCTTCCGGATGCGCAAAGGAGTAACGTAAGTAATATTCAAAAACATCGAGCAGCTGACGGCCCGAATACGTCTTGTCTTCAATCTGCATTTCTTCCATGTTTCCTTCTTCATCCAAAGGAATACAGCCGTGGATTAACAAATTCCCGTTGTATTTTAAATAAAGGCTGCCCTTTTTCATAAGAAAATTCATATGTTTGGCCAGCTTTTCGGAATGCTGCACGGAAAACAGCAGCTTTTCCATCACCTCCTGTTCTTCCTCCAGCAATTGTTCAGGCTGCTGCGGATTTACGGCTCTGAAACAGGTGTTTTCCAGCGGGTACGTTTTTCCGCCGATTTTGATTTCATTTTTGTCGTAATCAATCTGCTCAAGCAGAAGTCTTTCAGACATATTAAAGTATGGGCGTCTCTTGATAATCGGGATTTCAAGCTTAAACTGGATCATGGCAATAGCTTGATGAATTTTGGTAATCTGCAGAATTTCCTGCTCCGAACCGTTATGGTCGGACTGCAGCTTGGGTCTGAAGGCCGGATTGTCATCATAGTATTTCTCCGCCAAGTTTAGCAGTGGGCGAAGATTGATTCCGTATACGTCTTCGATGATGTCCAGATTGTCGTATCTGGCGCCGATCCGGATAATATTCGCAAGGCAGACCAGGGAACCCGCATAGGCACCGATCCACAGGACATCATGGTTCCCCCACTGAATGTCTACAGAATGATAGTTGATTAGCGTGTCCATAATTTTATCGGGGTCCGGCCCCCGGTCATAGATATCTCCAACCACATGAAGATGGTCAACCACTAGGCGCTGGGTTGTATAAGCTAGACCGATAATGAGCTTGTCCGCCTGGCCCAAGGAGATAATTTGCCGGTATATTTCCTCATAATAAGGATCCTTATTGTTGGTCGAATCCGTTTTGTATAGAAGCTCTTCTACAACATAGATAAACTGCTCCGGCAGAGCTTTACGCAATTTCGAGCGCGTATATTTGGAAGAGGCATAAGAAACGAGCTTAAGCATCGTTTCAATCGTTTGTCTATGCCACCGGTTCAAGGCTTGTTTATTACACAGGTCTGCTTTAACCAGCTGTATTTTTTCTTCCGGATAATAAACTAAAGCCGCAAAATCATTGATTTCATCATCAGTCCAAACCTCACGGAATAAATCCTTGATTTTCTCCTTTACATTACCTGAACCGTTTCTTAGTACATGCTGAAAAGCATGAAACTCCCCATGCAAATCACTGACATAATGCTCAGTTCCCTTGGGAAGATTGGAGATCGCTTCAAGGTTAATGATCTCTGTTATGACTTTTTCTTCCGTATCATATTTCTCGGCCAATAAATCTAGAAACTGCTCATCCACAACAGATATCCCCCTTCAAGAAAGTATGGTGATGTATAGCCGGGTCCAAAAGCTTAATTCAACCACATTTAAATCCGCTCTATCAATGATTTTAACATACGGAATATTGGTCTTTCGGAATGCGATCCTCTTCACCTGTATGGTTAACAATAAAAGTGAAATTATTTATGTGGTGATATCAGCATCGCCTTCCCCCCATCATGGTATAACCCCCTGTTGCCAAACTCCGCCTAAAGACGCTAGCCTGACCACAATCTGTTCAGGCTTACAGACGCATCACTTGGTGAGATATTATTTTCGGGGTAATAGGGTTCTTCCAACCCCTTATCACGTAAAGCTGCACCTAATTCTACAATATCTTTGGCAAATGTAACATCATAGATTCAGTACTCAACCTTGTTCTTGGTTAAAATTTGTCCATCCGCCGAGCCCTGTCTCTTTCACAATATATATAAAAATACCCCATAGAGAGACATTTTGCATATGTCTACTCTATAGGGTACCGTTTACTTGGGGAGAATCGCTTCTTTTCTATTCAACCCCATTGCGCTAACGGGCACGGCTTGTTATTGAACGACCGGGATCGTTATTTCAAGATCTTTATGATAGTTTTTGACTGGTTGGCCCTTGCTGTCTGAAATCACGGTCCAATCCTTTTTCACTGTCAATGTATATGGTTTGATCGTAATGGTGGTCGGCGTTTTGGCAAACGGCAGGTATGCCTCGTCTTCATGGTATTCGGTACCTGGACTGCTGTTGAAGTACAACTTATGTCTCTTGTGCAATATGTGCGTTATTCGGCGCTTTTTGGTTCATGATCGGAATCATGACCAGTGCGCCAAGAAGAAATAATAATCCTGCACCACCATAGATCGTACTCAGCGAAAAGGCGCCCTTTAACGCGCCAGCGAAAGACATGGAAACGACCATCATGCCAACGAACATCGGATTCAGAACCCCATTCACCCGGCCGACAATCGAAGCCTCTGACCATTTCAGAATCATTGTGCTGATCCCAATATGAATACAAGGGAAAACAAGTCCATTCAGAAATTGAACGGTCAGGGTCAGCGGAACGCTTGTCGAATACCCTACAATAGCTGTGCAGACTCCGCCTGCGATCATACCTATCGCAAGAAGAACCTGCGGTGGAACCCGCTTGGCGAAGACGGCTACGATTCCGCCACCAATCAGCATAGCTGCACCATTCACCATTAGCAGATATTGCAAGAACTCCTCGCTTCTGCCCAGCCGTTCCGTTACGATAAACAGGTTGAGCGCTTGGGCTACGCCAACAGCCAGTCCCGCGAGAATAAACGCAAGTCCGAGCATCCGCAGTACCAGGCTTTGCCAAACATAGCGGAAGCCTTCAATGAATTCTTTACGAAACTGCCCTTTTACAGCGACGGTTTGAGCTTGCATACGATCTTCTGGCAGACGAATAAGAACGAGTGCAGAGAGCAGAAAAACCAAGCCCATGACAGCGATCGATATTTCAAGCCCAAACGTGCTGTAAACGAAGGTTCCGAGCATAGGACCAAGCACCATGAAGATGGCCATCAGCGATTGGAATAGAGCCATCCCTTGCTGAAGCTGTTCTTCGGGCACATGATATTTAAACAATCGCATACTTGAAGGTTGAGAGAACTGCGAAAGAATAGCCGAGATGAATGCGACAAGGTAAACGGAGTGCCAAGAACCGTAATGTATGGTCAGAAGTACTACAAATACCGAAACCGCGGATAATAAATCGCACCAGATCATCGTTCGCTTCGGCCGCCAGCGGTCGGCAAATGTACCTCCGATGAACGAAAAAACAAAAATTGGTGCGAATTCGGCTACGCTGATTAGCGAAATGGCGTATGGATCATTGTTTGTTCTATCCGCAACGTACAGGAGAATAGCGAAATTACGTACCCAAATGCCAATCTGCAGGAGCACACTTGATAATAAAATCGTCTGCAGGAACCGATTGCGAAACATGCTTGGTGCATTCATGTTTTTTTCGTGCCTATCCAATCTTTTCAACCTCCAATTTGTCCAAAAATATTCCCATTTCGAGTAAGATATGACTCTCCTTTCAATTCCTAATTATACGGACTTCCTCATCGTTCACCTCATACTAAAGACTGAATTTTCAGAGTGCATGTCCATTGTTCTTGATTTAATTTCTATATAAACGCGCTAAACTGCCCGCCCGTTAGTTGAATAAAAGCAGCCGATTACGATCCTCAGCTCCTTCTTGATTTTATTTATCTATCTATCTGTCTATCTCTTATCCAGTTAGCTTTATCTATACTGCTAAGTTAACAGAAAACTGATGTAAAGCACCGGGTATCCCTCTAAACATTAGAATTCTTTGGTTATCTAAGTCTGCATTCGGACTATGTTCTTGTCCATTCGGGGAATCGGTACAAGTTCTTGTCCTTGGTTCGGGACACGAACTTGTGCCGATAAAATAAAAAAAGCCGCTAAAATAGCGACTTTCAATGGGGACATGTTCTTGTCTCTCTACATATCAACAGGGGATAAAAAATCAAGATTGTTTTTTATTTGTTTACATGGAATGGCCTTTTGATTAATTTTAGTCAAAACACGTCACTTACAATGATATTTCCCCACAAACTTTTTAATGTTTTACCATTAATCTTAACTTGATTTAATAGTTGTTCAACTGATTCGTACTTAATTCGTGCTTCTTCATTTTTCTTAATACAGTACCAACCACTTTCATTATAACTGATTAAAAAATGAGTATCATTCAAGATAAATTCTATTTCATGTCCGAGATTTAAATCTTCGGTGAATTCGTCGTAACTATACATCTTGTGTCTCCCTTCACAACCTCCAAGGACTTCTAGGAACTTTACTCCAATCCAAATCGGAACCCCGAAGAAGCAATTCAGAGTATGAATGAACCAAAAGTCGATAAGTATATAAACTTGTACGATAGCAACGAGAATATTATCGGAAAATTCCTACTCGAGAGTTCAGAAGATTAAACTAAACTAATGAGGCTTTAAGTGCATGTGCTCAATGTTTAGATATACACCTATTTGGCATTCGGACTATGTTCTTGTCCATTCCGGGAATCGGTACAAGTTCTTTTCCCTCAACACCTCCCTAATATGTAAACTGGTTCTCCTCGCTATCTAAGAAATAGTTGTTCTATCTATCTTTTCTTCTCTCTATTGCTATCCATAAATAGTAAATTATCCAGAAAAGTAGTGGAAATATAGCTACTGAAATATAGCGTTTATCATACGGGAGCGTATAAATAACAACAATTGAGATTGGCAATATAACAGCAAGTAGAATTAAATACTTTCCCCAATGTTTATTCATTATCACAAGCTACCTCCTTAATTCATTCAAATCATAGTCATAAGATCAGCGCGCCCCATTACCATATATGTACTTAATTTGTACAAGCCTGAAAAAGAACGAGAAAACCATCGAATCAGTAAGGGGTCTCCTACTCGCTCTCTGTTTTCAATCGTCATTTTATCTCGTTGGGTCTTGTAACTCAACTTTCGCAGCAACGAAGTGTGTAACTATGATACACCATCGTTCCTATCTGAACAGTCTCGTTTTTCATCTGTAGTCATCGCCATTGCGATACAGTCCAGACCGTTCATTACATAGGGACGAACAATGTCTACAAGCACATCGGTTCGATCCTTTTCCTCGACATTTAACCAATAATGCGCAGCACCATAGATCGCTGAACCTGTCATGGCCGCCGCGATTTTTATATGATGCCAGTCCGCCCCATGGTGGGTATCCCCTTTCAGAAAAATGCTTTCTATGGTTTGCTGCAGCATTTTCTTTATTTTTTCATCGACAAGCTTAGCCATCGAATTGGAATCTATTCTGCAGATCCGATAAAAATCTACGATGTATTGGTGCGTCAGCAAAATCAACTGGTCACATATTTCATCCGTAAACTCCTGTGCATTCGCCACATGCTCAGGAATCATCTCATGAAAAGCCTGTTCTGTGACTTCATCAAGCAAAGCATATTTATCTTCAAAATGGGCATAAAAGGTGGCACGGTTAATGGTTGCTTCCTGTGCGATATCTTTGATGGTGATTGCATCAAATCCCCTTCTCCGCAATAAATCTCTGAACGCCGTTCTAATTAACTGTCGTGTACGCAGCACCCTCGGATCTTCCTGATTTACCATTTCTATATCTCCTTATTAAACATCAATTATCAGAATGTGTTGCCTATGCAACTTTCCTCTAACTCTGCCGGTTGAAATCATAAGCATGCGATATTATTATCTTATCAAACACGTGTTGCTTAAACAATCTGTGAATAATTCTTTGAAAGGAAGGATCCTATTGAACACCAGACCACATAGACTTCTGATATTTGGCGCCGGCGTGATTGGCAGTGTATATGCACTCCGATTCGCACAGTCGGGACTGGACGTCACTATACTGGCACGAGGAAAAAGACTGGAGGCTCTGAAAAGGGACGGACTGAAATACAACGATAATGGAACGATAAAGCAAATATCGATCAAGACGATAGAAAAGCTTGATAACGACGACATTTATGATTTCATTTTGGTCCCAGTCCGATATGATCAGGCCGAATCTGCCCTGTCTGCGATCAAGCATAATCGGAGCAAGACCATCGTCACCTTGACCAACACCATTGGATATGACTCTTGGCTTGAAATCGTGGGAGATCGTTTACTTCCGGGATTCCCGGGCGCCGGTGGGGACATCAAAGAAGATGTTCTATACGCCCAATTCGGTTCAGAAAAACATCAAGGAACCATTTTTGGTGAAATAAATGGACTGACGACCGAAAGAGTAAAAGAGCTTGCTAAAATATTTGAATCAGTGGATTTGCATTATGAAATCCAAAAAGACATTCAAGCATTCCATATTTCGCATACTGCGTTGGCAATCGTCAACAAGTATTTCTATACGAATGACGGAATGGTTGATATAGATACAGCAAGAAGTGTAAGCACTCTAAGCAAGATTGCCGCAGGTATTAAACAAAACATTCATCTGGTAGAGCAAGCCGGCATTCCAGTAATTCCTCCCGAAACGAAGGAAATGGGAGAATTGACTGACAACGATATTATTTCCCGTAACCGCCAGATGCTGAGCAATGATTTCATAATTGATGTAAAACTTGGGAACCATGCCATCAGCCAAAAAGCGGAAATAATGTTATTAGACGAGATGTTTCATAAAATGATATCCGCCCGGCGATGACATCCCATAGACTCCAAGAAGGATGGCAAACGGTTAATAATATCCATCGGCACAAGTTCTTGTCTTAATGAAATTCCAGCGAAGAATTTTACATTATGTAGCTCGTAGGATGTTCATCGTACGCTCCAGCACCTACTACCTGCACATATATTACTTTTAAGTTCCTATATCACTTTGAGGTGCGTACTTCTCATCTCTCTTATTCTCAGCCACAATAATGAGCAGAAGAGAAAGGAGAAATGTCCATTGAAAACCGAACAATCTGTTCCCCATTACACTGCACTTGTCATAGGTGCTGCAGGTGTTATTGGAGGAAATCTTATTGATTATCTCATGACACTCCCGGAATGGAATATCATTGGTGTATCGCGTCGTGGAGGGAAAGATGCTCCTAGATTACGTTATATATCGGCCGATTTACTAAGCGAAGCGGATACCAAGGCGAAACTGTCTGATCTAACGTCGGTTACTCATATTTTTTATGCCGCTTATCAGGATCGTCCAACCTGGGCGGAATTGGTACAGCCCAACCTTGCGATGCTTGTCAATGTGGTAAATACCATTGAACCGATCGCACCAAACCTTCAACATATCAGTCTAATGCAGGGCTATAAGGTTTACGGTGCACATCTGGGTCCATTTAAAACACCCGCAAGAGAAACCGATGCTCATCATATGCCTCCTGAATTCAATGTCGATCAGCAGCAGTTTCTCGAAAATCGGCAGCCCAAAAGCAACTGGACCTGGTCAGCCCTGCGCCCGTCTGTTGTATGTGGATTTGCGCTCGGTAATCCAATGAACTTAGCTATGGTTATTGGAATATATGCTTCTATCTCTAAGGAGCTTGGCTTAGCACTTCGCTTTCCGGGCAGACCGGGAGCTTTTAATTCCCTTCTTGAAATGACAGATGCATCATTACTCGCTCGTGCGACAGTCTGGGCGGCAACCGATCCACGCTGTGCCAACCAGGCGTTTAATATTACCAACGGTGATCTGTTTCGCTGGAATGAACTTTGGCCCAAAATCGCTGCTTTTTTTGAATTGGAAACGGCACCTCCACTGCCCCTATCACTTGCAACAACGATGGCAGATAAAGAACCACTTTGGAATTCTATGATTGAAAAATATGGTTTATTGAATACTCCCTATGAAGCTGTTTCTTCTTGGGCATTCGGTGACTTCGTCTTCTCTTGGGACTATGACTTCTTCGCAGATGGTTCCAAAGCTCGCCGTTTCGGATTTTACGAATTCGTTGAAACTGAGAGTATGTTTATGAATATATTTAAAGACCTTCGTGAGCGCAAGATCATCCCTTAAAAAATTATAATGACTAATAAGCCAATTCCTAGTTATCAGGAATTGGCTTATTGTGTTCTTCAAAGGTTCGAAGTCGGTGGTTTGAACAGGATTTTCCCTCGATCCCCATAAACCTTTTCTACATGTGTATCCCCCCATCTGCACATCAGATGAAGAATCTCTTTAAGACTCCACCCATATTCCGTTAACTCATACTCCACCTTTGGCGGAACTTGGTTATGGGAAATACGTAAGATGATCCCTGCCTCCATCAATTCATTTAGTTGCTGTGTCAACATCTTCTGTGTAATGGCAGGTATCAGCTTCATCAATTCCCCATTACGTTTTTTACCAAAGGTAAGATGGAATAAAATAACCGGCTTCCACTTGCCTCCAATCACTTCAAGAAGAGCTTCAACTGCCGTGTTATAAACTCTGATTGGTTCATGCATATCACATCCAGCCTCATTTCCAAAATAAATTAAAGTACAGGTACCCTTTGTTACATCATATAAAAAAGTATTATATTAATGGTAAAAATCGGTGTCCTCCTGAAATCGTAATCTCCTTTATTCTACCACCCATTCGACTAATCTGCCCGTTAGCTTAAGCCACTAAAATAGCGACTTCAATCGGAATATGATTTTGTCCATCGACATTTTAATTAACCTTCTAAAAATAATCATTACGAATCTTTCAGATAACGTTATATTCACAAAGTGAGTGAAGCTGGAACGTTTTTTCCTTTTATTTAGTCTATATCCCCGCTAAATTTCCTCCAGTTGTGCAATACTTAAATGGTATACATCCATCTTGTAATTATGATAACCTACCTTAGACATTATAGCTTCTATAGGGAGACACACGATATTGATGTCTAGGAACATAAATTGCTTTTGGAGTTGTATCACTGGGGATGGTCTGTTCTCCCGGCCCTAATATGATTTACCTGATCTCACGTTCCATTGCGCAAGGACGTAAGGTAAGGCCGGCATTATATCTTTGTTGGGGGTTATGCTGGGATTTGGCGTTTATCTCATTGCATCTATGCTGGGGCTAATCGCCATATTCAATACCGTTCCGATTATCTATACGCCAATGAAGTGGACCGGAGCGGCATATTTGTTTTGGCTCGCATGGAAGATGATTAAGCCTGGCTCTACGACTATATTGGAACCGACTGCTCTCCCAATTGAGAAGCCAAAAAAACTATTTCTGATGGGCTTCATAACCAATTTGCTTAATCCCAAAATTGCGGTATTGCATATTTCACTTTTACCTCAGTTTCAAAATCCTGAAAAAGGTTCGGTAAGCGCCCGACATGGCTTAAGGCACAGCGCTGGGTCATGGTCCAGTGTACTCGCTGGACTTGCCTTTAAGCTGGCTGTTCAGCGACGATAAATGACCTGTTTTGATAAGAATCTAACAGGCAACATAGTGGAGTGAAATAAAGGGTACAAAAAACCTAGCTGTTCAGCTAGATTTCTGTACCCTTTGTGTGTTTTTTTTACTTGCTTTACTATTACTTGAGTTGCTTTTTTTTATTGCTTTTCCAGCAACCTTTTTAGCAGCCTTCTTAACAGGAGCTTTGACTGTTCTTGTCCCTCAACAATTTGGCCATAATGCTCCAGAAACCACCATCAGTATCGGTACTGGTATGCGATTCAATAATCAACACTTGCACCATCGTAATCTCCTATGTAACGAGGTCTAACGCCGTCGAGACACCACTTTTTAACTGCTTTTGCTTCAAACTTGGGAGTGGTCGAGACTCAACCGGTCTTTTGTGTATTCCTAATGAAACTTATTACTTTAGATCCTCGTCATTTTTATGCAAGTTAGGCTAAAAGTGAACCATAGAACACTGGCCAACGGGTGCTATTT
Source organism: Paenibacillus sp. UMB7766-LJ446 (assembly GCF_030226665.1). NCBI lineage: Bacteria > Bacillati > Bacillota > Bacilli > Caryophanales > Paenibacillaceae > Paenibacillus > Paenibacillus sp. UMB7766-LJ446. The sequence continues at coordinate 541,732 of NZ_JASOYM010000002.1, read as the reverse complement.
AAGCATTAGATTAAATTTAATGATCAGAAAACCACATCTGAGGTTTTGAAAGGTTAGACTCCTTCTCTATCCTCCAAAAAGGCCCCATCCGTTTTCTGATGGGGCTGTAATAGTTAAACAGATCATTCATCTGTTTAACTATTACATACGGAATTTAAACTTATTGGATGTGAAGTGATTTACCGATTATCGATCTGAGTGGTCAGGTACTCTTTTACGCATTCCAGCTAAACCTAATAATCCAAGCAGCCCTAGCCATCCCCAGTCCATACGTTTACCGTCATTTGTTGAATTTGTTCTTACGGTATTTGGGTTATAATTGTTGCTGTTGTAATGGTATGTGTTATTATCTCTTCCATCAACAGCAGCTTCATTCACATCGTGAGCAGATGCAGGAACAGCTAAAGTAGCCATCAATAATACTGAAACTACAGCAGTTGTTAATTGTTTTTTCATAAAACCAACCTCCTTTGATTGTGATGAGATTAAGTTCTCCCCAAAACCAATACATTATTCCATGAATGATTATGGATCTATAGTCATTATTTTGATGCTCATATTTGTTGGAAATCAGCCTTTTTGGGAAAACTACCGCAAGGTTACTCAATCATGTCGAGGAGGATGCGCCCAATGAAACAAGAAATACATTACGGAACTGATTACAAATCTGTTCCTCTAACTTCAATGGGAAATGGGGTTGGGATTGAAGTATTGCCCGATTTATTTTGCTGCACTATTCAAATCGTCAACATCTGTTTAGTGGGTTACCCTGAATCTGATGAATTCGTTTTAGTTGATGCCGGAATGCCAAAGTCAGCAGATGAAATTATCTCTGTTATTGAGACGCGTTTTGGTGTAAATAGCAAACCTCAAGCAGTCATTTTGACCCACGGACACTTTGATCATGTCGGCGGGTTAATAGAACTTGTCAAGAAGTGGGGAGTTCCCGTTTATGCACATCCACTGGAGATGCCATTCCTCACGGGGAAAAAGAGCTACCCTGAACCAGACCCTACGGTTGAAGGTGGTTTAGTAGCAAAGATGTCCGGTTCCTTCCCAAATGATCCGATAAACCTTGGGAGCAGCATACATGCGTTACCATCTGACGGAACTGTCCCTCACATGCCAGGGTTTACATGGATTCATACCCCAGGACATTCTCCGGGTCATGTTTCGTATTTCCGGAAGCGAGATGGAGCGTTAATTGCAGGTGATGCGTTCACTACTGTGAAGCAAGAGTATATGTATAAAGTAATTACCCAGGAGTTGGAGATCAGTGGCCCCCCGCGCTATTTAACAACAGATTGGAGAGCTGCAAAGGAATCTGTTATTAAACTCAAGGAATTAAAGCCAGTCAGCGCTGTAACAGGTCACGGATTGCCGATATCCGGTGAATTACTGACAGCAAGTCTGGAGAAACTGGTTAATGAATTTGATCAAATAGCCATCCCGGATTATGGAAAGTACGTTAATTAAACTTCCTCTTAGGATTACGATTAGCAATTATTGCAGCTCCCAGAGTGACCCTGACCGTTCAGAATATTTCTGAACACCATAAATAAAAAAGCAAAAACCTTAGAGAATACTGCATGTGCAATATCTCTAAGGTTTTTCTCTCTTTAGTTATTTGGTACAGCGTGAGATTACTCTATTTTAAAGCTATTACACTATTATTTATCAGAAGTTTTTCCATTCAAATCATGGTGAAGTTCTGTCGCTGGGATGACAGGCTCGTAAATTTGTCCTTTTGGAACAGGTTTGGAGATATACACGTAGTCTCCGGTTCCATCGGGTGCACTCCCTGTGGCCCATAAACCTTCACCTGATTCAGTTCCCTCAGAGAGATTCCAGAACTCATAAGCTTCAGGTTGGGATTCCTGTTCTGCCTCAGGTGGGAATGAAGCCGGTACAACGACTCCGTTCTTCTCCTCCAGTTCTTGGATCGCGGCCATCCATTGATATTGATGGTAACGGTCACGTGCCAACATTTTACGGAAAGTTGCACGAACCCCTTCATCGGTAGTCATATGATAGAGTCTAGCCACTTGAAGTCGCCCCTGACTTTCGGCATGCAGGTTGGATCGCATGTCTGCAAGAAGGTTACCACTTGCCACGATGTAAGAACCATTCCAAGGTACTCCGTTAGAGTTACTAGGTAAACCACCCAGACCGCTTACAAGTAAGTGTTGGGGATTGATACCGCCCATTATGGCTGCTGTAACCGGATCTTCAGCTGCTTTTTGTTGCTCAGCAGGTGTTGCCCCATCCAGCAACTGGCTAATCAATGCACAGAGCATTTCGACATGGCCGATCTCTTCAGTACCGATATCCATGAGCATATCTTTGTATTTTTCTTCGCCCCGACAATTAAATCCTTGAAAAAGATACTGCATCATGACGGTCATTTCCCCGAACTGTCCACCTAACACCTCTTGAACTTGGCGTGCAAATACGGGATCCGGCCGATCTACTTTTACCTCAAATTGTAACTCTTTCTGGTGTCGAAACATATGAATCCCTCCATTAAGTAGTTGATCAATTTCAAAATGTATTTAACCTTCTCAAATGATTTTAAACAAGAGATTATAGCAAAAAGACCAAGAATGGAGAGAATTTCTCTCCATTCTTGGTCTCTGAATGCAATCTAATCGTTTAGTAAAACATATTTTGCTTATGCTTATGTTTCGTCAGATTCGGGTCTTTTGATTTGAAGAGGTGGAGGCACTAGCCATCCTTTCTCTTTGGTCATTTGCAGTATTCTAACGCCTAGAGCCATCTTGGTTGCATGATATTTAGCAAATAATGCACCGATATCTTCTCGGATAGACTGCCCAATGACTTGACTCGCTGCAACTAACCCTAATGAAGTATCAGCTGCCAGTATGGCTGCAATTTCAGGATCCGTGAATCTAGCGCCAGCAGGAATATCATCCAATTTCACCGGAGGTCGTTCTTGCAACATTGGCGCAGGTGCAATGCCATTTTCGGTTAACAGGGTATCACATTCTTTAATTTCAAGTTTGGCTTGATCCAGCAGATCATCCAGAAGTTTCTTAAGATCCTTGTCACCTGCATGATTCAAGAATGCTTGATAACAGGAAATGGCTCCTTTGGCAACCATGGAGCATTGCCATACACTAAAAATTTCTCCATAATGCAGCGGTTCATTTTTGGGATTGCCACTCAAAATGCCCATCTTCAATTCTCCTCCTAATACAATGTCGTTACCCAGTTATGTTTCACCAAATCAAATCATTATATTCTTGTGAGCAACCAAACATTGGTTAGTTCAACTCCTACATATCTAGAGTTGGATTGGAATCAACTGGTGTATTACAGATAGCCAATCACCTAGTTGCAATGGTGGCGAACTCAAAGTTACAGTGCCTCCTCAGGGATTTCCGCTTCCGTATATGCCGGAGCTTCCTAATGAGCATAGTCCGGAATTGCATGATTGAGACAATTAAATTAAGCGCTTTAATTTCAGCTTAAAAAGTTGGAGGCGTCGATACGGCAATGACCAGAGTCTCTCCTCTCCATACATTCTTATAGCTATGCGGCGTCCTAGCATCGTAATAAATACTATCTCCCTCTTCTAGCGTATATCTATCATTCCCAAGCATAAACTCCAAGCACCCCGACTGGACATACAGAAATTCCTCTCCTTCGCTGTGTCCTACACCAACATCACCAGATGTGGCACCCTCTTCAAGAACCCCCCATATGGGTCCCATCTTATTTCTACTTCCCTCGCTAAGGGAATACCACGTAATACGTGAGCCTTCAGAATGTACCAATGGTTTACGTTCGTTTTTTCTCACAACGATGCTTTGCTCTTTCTCTCCAAATAGATCAGTGAAACTAACATTCAACGCATTGGCAATCCTTTTTAGAATACTGATCGACGGATTCGCTTTGTCCCGTTCAATTTCGCTGAGAAAAGATAATGAAATGGACCCTGCCTTTGCCACTTCTTTAAGTGTTAATTTCTGTTTTTTTCGGGTATTTCTAATGACCGCGCCTATAGAATTCATCTTTTATTTCTCCTACACATTCATTTTTTTCGCTGTCAGCGAAATTTACATTTGATAATAATCAAAATATTGAGTAATAGCAAGCTTTCTTACGAAGGTTCAATTTCGGTGCAAAAACGTTGATTTACCAGCATTATTGGACTAAGATTTTAACAAGGCAGATGTGAAAATATCATCCTGGGACATTTACACATCATTCTTTTCCATATAACATTTCATTTTCAGCGAAATTTTAAAGGAAGGCGATGAACCATATGACTAAGCTTCCTAAGATTTACACCGTAGGCGATACTACAGTTACACGAGTCACGGAAATGGTAATCAGTGGCGTTCCACCTGAAATTTATTTCCCAGGTACATGGGATCCCTCCTTTTTGGAAGCGAACAAAGAATCCTTCTCAGAGGGCTTGATTGATGAAAACTCTCAACTTATCGTCAGTATTGGCACCTGGGTCGTGAAGACACCCCAGCATACAATTCTTATTGATACAGCGACAGGTAATGATAAAAATCTGCCACTGAATCCGGATCTTGCTAATCTGCATCTACCTTATCTTGAGCGACTTCAAGAGGCAGATGTGACTCCAGAAGAAGTCGATTACGTGTTACTAACTCATTTGCATGTGGATCACGTCGGTTGGAATACAAAGCTGGTTGACGGAAAATGGGTACCGACATTCCCGAATGCAACGTACGTATTTCCTATTAAAGAACAAGAGTATTACTCCAGCGAAGCGAGCTATAACAAAGAAAATGAAGCGAACTTCAACGTTTACGAAGAGAGTGTACTTCCTATCATTGAGGCAGGCATGACGGAAACAATCGGTCCAGAAGGCGGAAAATTTCTAGATATATTTACATTCATTCCGACTCCAGGTCACAGTATTGGACAAATGTCCATTCGTCTTTCATCAGGTGATGAAGAAGCTTTGTTCGGGGCCGATATCATGCATCATCCCTTCCAAGTCATGAGGCCAGATTGGAATTCTATGTACTGTGAATTTGGTGAGCAGGCTCGAATCTCGCGCCTCTGGGCTTTGGAATACATCGCCGATCGTCCAATTATTTATTTCAGTACGCATTTCCCAGAGAGCTCAGCCGGTTACGTCACTAGAAGCGAAAATAGCTTCAACTGGCACTTTATCTAATACAAAAAAAGAGAGGGGAAAATATGATGTCTAACGATACATTCAACAAATCTATCTCCATCGTATCTGAGAAATTTAACATTGCCAGCGATACGCCGGGGATTGAGCTATCGGTCCTTAATAAACGTCCTGCATCTATGACTGCCTTCTCTATTGAGAAGACGATCATCATGGTCCATGGTGCAACTTATCCAATTGGTAGCTTATACGATGTGGAGCTAGACGGTTTTACCTTCCTTGATTACCTCGCTAGTCACGGCTATGACGTCTATGGAGTAGATGTTCGTGGCTATGGTGGATCCACAAGACCGCCAGAAATGGATCAACCTGCCGAGCAGAATCCTCCGCTTGTCCGTACAGAAACCGGAGTTCGTGACTTTGGCTCCGCTGTAGACTTCGTCCTGAAGCACCGCAATCTATCGAAGGTCAATGTACTTGGGATGTCTTGGGGCGGCACAGTGGCTGGAGCATATACAAGCCTTAATAACAACAAAGTGAACAAGTTAACCCTTATCGCCCCTCAATGGCTAAGCAATAAACCAATCCCTATTGATACTGGCGACTCGCTTGGCTCTTATCGCCTTGTGCCAGCAGGGACTACAAAAGAACGCTGGTTAAGTGCTGCTCCTGAAGGGAAACGTGACACCTTGCTCCCAGACGGTTGGTTTGAGAAGTGGGTTGAAGCAACACTGGCTTCCGATCCTAATAGCAAGAACGTACATCCTGAGCATATCCGCGCTACCAATGGGCCAATTCTAGACATACGTGAATATTGGACGGTTGGCAAAGCCTTCTACGAGCCTAAAAATATCACCGTACCTGTACTCCTCATTCATGCGGAGTGGGATATTGATGTACCGTTAGATTTGGCTCAAAATTTCTTTACTTCCTTAACCGGAGCCTCATATCGCCGTTGGGTGGAAATCGGAGAAGGAACTCACATGGTACTCCTCGAGAAAAATAGAGTTCAGGCGTTCCAAGCTGTTCAATCTTTTCTAGACGAGAATTACACACCAGCGGGACAATAAACAAAGCAAGCAGTTGCCAGGTGACAGCTGCTTACTTTTGTATGAGGAATAATTTATGGATTTCTCAATATTACAATTTATCGAGCATGTCTTTCATGAGATTGTACATTCTTGTACCCGTCTCGTCAATTTCATCTCTAGACATGCGCATCGCCTTTGCAGAAGTACCGTAACCAATTTCTTTCTGACCTTCTTCCAATCCTTTGAATATCCCGTCAGCAAAAGCATCTAACGGTACTCCCTGCGAGTGTAAGCCCGCCCCTCCTAAATCTGTGTTCACTGCTGGAGGAACCACTTCAATCACTTCTATAGATGAATCTGTAAGCTGGTGTCTCAGACTCATAGTAAAGGAATGAATCGCTGCTTTGGTAGCTGAGTAAACCGGAGCAAACATCGCTGGCGTAAAAGCCAAGCCCGATGTTACATTAATAATCGTTGCTTTTTCTTTCTCAGCAAACAATGGTGCAAACAACATGGAAAGATGGATAGTAGCTTCCATATTAGTTCTAATTTCTTTACTGAAATAAGACCAATTGTCCCTTGCGTCTGCTTTTAAAATACTAAAGCGTTGTTGAATTCCTGCATTTTCCTCACGCCGACCGCAAATAATGACTTGATTCCCCTGATTAATAAATCGTTCTGCAAAAGCCAGCCCGATTCCAGAACCCCCACCAGTAATAAGAATTGTGTTTCCCGAAAGTCTCATATATCTTCCACTCCTTCTAAATTAGAATCCAGATAAATATACTTAAAAATTTCTCGAAGCCTCCAGTAAGCGATTCGACAAATCATTTAGACTGGCTAATGTCTCTTCAATTTCCTTGAATTCCACGGACTGACGCAGCACTGTCGCATCGACCGTGGAGGTCTTGGAAAGAATCGTCTCTACCTTCTCCCTCATGCGACCGATACGCTCTTCGGCTTGCTGTACCGCGTTCACACTATCGCCGGCCAGCTTACGCACTTCGTTGGCTACAACCTGGAACGTTCTACCTGCACTGCCTGCACGTGTCGCTTCAATACCAGCATTAAGTCCAATGATGTTCGTCTGGGTGGCGATCCTTTTTACCACATCGGTAATCTTCGTTGTCTCCAGAACTTCTTTCTTCGTTTGATCCGCTGACTTGCTCATCGATTCCTGTGCTTCTCGAAGCTCTTTGGACGTTTCCAGCAAATTGCTTATACTTGCCGTAATTTGTGTATTCGCCGAAACGAGCAGTTCTGCCAAGTCAGACAGATTGGACTGCCTGGCCAAGCTAACTCCGAACGCAATCGCGCCGACCACCTCATCGTTCTCATTGATTACAGGAATAGCAATTGTGCGCGATGGGATGCCAAACACTTCTTTCGGAATAGACTTGATGGCCATTTGTCTGGTTGTCATTGCAATTTCAATACCTTGACCTTTGGAGATTAGTGAACCAGGTTTTACATCCAATGGATTGCTGCGGTCTGGCGAATAAAATATTAATTTCTCTTTGTCAGAGATAGCTAGCGCAATATCTTCTTTCTGGCAAAGCTGGGCAAAAAACGGCGCAGCTTTGAAAATACTCTCCAATAATTCAGAGCCACTTGCTGTGAGTTCCAATTAAACCTCTCCTCTGTACGCATAATAACTCCACTTTATGTACTCAAATAATATTGTACCTTTAAAATGTTATTTCATTGTTAAGCGCATTTCGTATACTCTACATACATATCGTTGCTCCGAGGGCCAATACATAAGACACGACGATCAAAATCGTTTACGGACGGATGATCTTGGTACCCATATTTTCTTCACGAGGTTGGTACTGATATTTCCCTCTTGGCAAGAGCTATCAAGAAATCAATGCAGTAAAAAGACACTGATATTTTATTCATCAGTGTCTTTTTATTGATACTTTTCCATCAACATCATGTTTCATCGTTGACTCAAACTAATTCACTTTAGCCCTTTTCGCTCTAACTAATTTAAAGCAACTTAATTATCTCTTCTAGCTCATCCACTAATACTTTTGCTAATTCAAAATTAGTATCTTTCAAAGCCAATTCTATTTTCATTTCAACTGATTTTTTTTGTTGTTCCGTTTCTAAATAGTCTTTATTAAAGTGACTCGCATAAATCATCTCTCTAAATTCTTCCATACTCATTTTTCTAATCTTTTTATCGTTAATGATTAAAACATAATCCATACCATTTACAACAGAATAGAAATCATGAGAAATCATGAGAATCGCACCTTTATAGTCCTCAATGGCTTTCTCCAGTGCTATTTGTGTATAGGTGTCTAAATGGCTTGTCGGTTCATCAAGAAGCAATACGTTTGCTTTGCTAGCAGAAATTTTAGCCAATTGAAGCAGGTTTTTTTCTCCACCAGATAAAGACTCTATCTTTTGATCAAGGATTTCTCCTTCAAAGCCATAGTTTGAAAGATACGATCTGATCTCATCATACGTTTTAAACCCGGCATCGATGAATTCATCTAGTATCGTATTGGAATCCTCTAGCGTTTCGCCTTGAAGCTGAGACAAATAAGCCACTTTAACATCAGCATTGATTTCAATGGAATCATGATTATTTTTAAAGATTTCCCGAAGCAAAGTCGTTTTACCGGTACCGTTTGGGCCGATAATAGCTACTTTATCTGTAGATTTGATCTCAAAGTTAACATTTTCTAAAAGCAGCTCATCAAAGGAAACACTATAATCATGGACATTTACTACAACGGTGTCTTCTATTTCATGATCGATACCAAAGGTAATATCCGGCTGCTTAATATCAACAAATGGCGCTTTGATTCTACGTGCTTCCAATCTTTCTTGAAACCTAACTCTGGCTTTTAACGCTCTGCCCCTGGATGCTTCTGAATTATAAGTTGCGATCTCTCTCAGATTATCGATGATGTTATCGTATCTCTCGATTTCTTCAGCTTCAGCAACCGCGATTTCTTGCAGCTCGATCTTAGTCTGAAGCAGCGAGAAGTTATATTCAATATATCGCCCATCAAACTCTTGGATCTCCGTGTTTTCAAGGTGTATAATTTTGTTGAAACAATGATTCAATAGATATCGGTTGTGCGTAACAACCAGCAGCATTCCCTTGTGGGAATTAATAAGTTTTTTAAGCGCATTTAGGTTCTCAAAGTCCAAAAATACATCGGGTTCGTCCATAATCATTAAGTCTGGACGATTAAGCATTTCCTTCATCACTTGAATAAGTTTGAATTCCCCACCACTCACGTCGGATATACTAAGATCTTTGATCTTCCTGAGGTTGGCCAGGTTTAGTTGCTTATTAATGGTGTTTTCGAAATTATCCCCATCCATCGAATCGAATGCGTCTAAAGCGAATTGAACCTTTTCCAGCAACGAATCCATATCTGATGTGGTTTCCATTTCAGCATAAATCGATGTAATTTCATCTTGTATCTTAATAAATTCTTCTCCGATATATTCAAATACGGTCATTTCTTTCGTTTTGTCAACTTGCAAGAACTGACTCACATACCCTATTCTGCAATCTGGGTCTATCTCTAACTTGCCATCGAACAAGTATCTTTCCGGATCCATCAGTATATCGATCAATGTACTTTTCCCACTGCCACTTGTTCCTATAAAAGCGCAATGTTGTCCCTCTTCAAGCGTAAATGAGATGTCTTTATATAGTTCCTTTTGCGGAAATGAGAAGGATAAGTTATCAACTTTTATCATAGTGTTACCTTTCTTTATAACTAAAATGGTGACTATTATTGAATGTCTTGTCGAACACAGACTTTTAGAGTAACACTGTTTACCCTCAAGTACAATCCATTTCTAGCCCCTTACCCTCACTTCGAAATTCTAATACTTGCTTACGATAATGAAGATCCATCAAAAACGATGGAAGAAAAAGCCGCCTGGACGTTTATCCACTCCCATGAAAATACATCAAACAAAATCATGATGCTGTTCAAATCATTCCTGGAAATGCAGGGAAATGAACAAAAAAAGTGTATCCTGCCGCAATAGGGAGGCTACACTTTTTATTTGTGTAACATGTTAACCTTTGTATTTATCCTTCAACATTTTTTTGCGTTATCTACTTTTGAAGACAGGTCATCTAACCGTCTGGTAAACGAGGCCTATGGCTCCAGAATCAAATGTCTTGTTTTCGATAAGTTTAAGATTGATCTTCTCTTTGAGACCTTGGAATAACGGTAACCCGCTGCCGATCAGGACGGGAGAAATCGTAATTTTATACTCATCTATTAAATCAAGCTGCATTAGGTAGTGTGCGAGCCTAGGACTGCCGAGGATGACCATATCCTCGCCTGGTTGCTGTTTGAGCTTCTTGATCTCTACCTCGACATCTTCTTTCACCAGTCTGGAATTGTTCCATTCGACATTCTCCAGCGTCGTGGAAAAAACAATTTTCGTTGTCTTTTCAATCCACTCGGCGTGATTCAGTTCATGCTGCGAAGCTGATGGGTTCGAAGGGACAGATGGCCAGTAGCTGTACATCATCTGATAAGTTCCACGTCCCCAAATGACTGTGTCGGCAGCACTCAGAATTTCTTTCGCGTGTTTCTCCAAATCAGCATCGTAGGATACCCAACCAATGTCCATTTCACCGTTTGGCCCTTCTACAAAACCGTCAAGCGATGCGTGCAAAAATAGAACTAGTTTTCTCATTTTCAGTTCTCCTTTGTTCATAGGGATATCTACATTAACTACATTATAGAACATTTCAGCTTGTGGTTTCTTATGGATAGCTAATCACAAATGGAGTATTTTACGAACCCAGAAAAAAATGCTTACTTTATATTCTACAAAACTGCCCGTTAACTTGTTCCCTACCAATAAAAAGACCTTGAAAGGCATTTAGCCATTCAAGGTCTCATCTTCCTCGGTTACTGCATAATTCTCCAAACTCGAAGCCCAAGTTTTAAAGGAATCTAGTATCTCTTCTAAATTTGTTGCTCCCCCTGCACCGTGAAACACTCCATCTCTCACAATACAATAGAACCAATCTTCTTTATTTCTCTCTGCTTCAATTGACTCAAACAGAACATTTTCTAAATAAGTATCTGTCAAATCAATTTCGACAGACCAACCGGGATTATCCACAGTATCAATTTTCACACCGTATGAATGCTCCCAATCACCATTACAGTTTTCAAGATACCAGTTCTGAAGCCATTTTAATGTGTTCATCATATCTACCTCTTTTTCGGAATTTCGTCAGGTCTATAGACAAGCCAAACCACTTTTCCATAGCTAATCTATCCACAAATTTCTCCATCATTCATTAATAAAATATTGATTGATCATGATTGAAGATACTGTTACTCCATTATAACGAGAATACAATCCGCGACTGTATGCATTTATTGTGCTTGTTGCTCGTTTGTATAATACCTTTCATATTCTTTAGTCAGCATGTAACGCTCAACACCTTTGGAGGCATTCAACGCTTCCTTAGCGTGCTGGATAGCCTGATCGCGACGATTCAATTGGCGTTCTATTTCAGCAAGAAGTGCGGATCGCATCCATTGTCTTCTAATTGATTTCAGGTGCTCCCTTGCTTGTTCACTCTTCTCTTCCTCCAACTGTAAAAACGTCTCGTAATATGTACGGTAATCGGATCTGCGCATCTTGAGCACCGCTTGCCGAACGGCAGTTATATCCTTGCAATAAACGCCGTAAGCTGCCTGATATATCGCTTGCCTCGATTTATTTGTTGTCTGATTTCTAAGTTTCTCCATCGTGATCTCGACTTCATCATCCAGTCTGTTGGCAGTCACATAATAAATATAAATATAGGGTGTATGATGATTTTTACGCAAAAAAGCTTCTACACGGTCCATCCGGGTTTCCCAAGCCATGGGGTAGATAACGAGAATCGTAAACGCAATAAGTGTGGCAACAAGCACAGTGCCCACTATAAGAAAAACAGATTGTTCATTCCACAACATCACAAGCACAAATACAAATACAACGGAATAAAACGCAACATACCACTTGCTCATTCTCATCTTTCATTCCTTTCAGCATCTAAATCATGAAGTATCCATCACTAGGCTCACCTCCTTTATCACTCTGTCCATTACCCCGTAAGTGTATCAAGTTTGTCTCATTCTTTGTAATAGAGATTCTAGGCTTAACGAAACCTTGATATAATGTTAACTTGCGTATGGGCTTCCCCATTCAATTGTAGCGAGGTGTTGATGTTTGAAAACCTAGCAGATTCCTCTCTTGTTGTTGCTTCTGTACCATACTGACTTAGTGAATGATAGATTATAGAATTTATATACTAGAGAGGAACCTTTTATGAGAAAGAAGATACTCGCATTAACGGCCACCAGTTTTGCTTTGGCCATATCCATTGCTCCATTTCAAGCCCTGGCTGCAGGTTCGAAGTTTCAATCTGTTTCCCCCTCGTATACTTTTCCGGGAAGTGTTCTGTTTAACTCCTCCTTTGCTGATTTGAATGGCGACGGTAAAACAGATGCCGTCTATGGGGATATTTCTCAAAATCGCCTTATCATCTTATTAGGCAATGGAGACGGAACGTTCGGAGATACTCATGAATTAACAAATGGACTCAACAACCCGAGAGGGATCGTAGTGGAGGACTTTAATTTAGATGGTCATCCTGATCTGGCGGTAGTCAATTATGCTTCCGATACCGTCACTATCTTTAACGGTCGTGGAGACGGAAGTTTCGAATCTCCCATATCGTACCCAACAGGCAACGGACCAGTGAGTCTAACTGCGGCGGATTTGAACGGTGATGGTCAAATGGATCTAGCGATCGCTAACAACGACTCAAATCAGATCAGACTCTTTTTTGGCAACGGAGAGGGGACCTTCCAAGCTTCGACACTCATTTCATCCGGAAACCATCCTCATCATATCCTTTCTGCTGACTTTAATCTTGATGGCCAACCTGATCTGGCAGTAGCTAACAATGGCTCAGAGAATGTTAGTATTTTTCTTAATAGCGGAGATGGTACGTTTATAAGGAAGGACTATGGTCTGCCAGGAAGTATGCCGACCAAGCTGATATCCAGAGACTTTAATGGAGATGGTGTCATCGATCTCGCTGCTGCAGACAACGGTCTGGATGGGGTATTCGTTTTAATGGGCGTTGCAGGAGGCGACTTCTCCCCTCCCTTTATATATCCGTCCGGTAACTCCCCGTTTGACATCACTGTGGGTGATTATGATGGAGATGGATCGCTTGACCTGGCCGTTTATAACCAGATGCCCTCCATGTCAACCTCTATTTTGAACGGTGCCGGTGATGGTACGTTTTTCACAAAGGAAGACTTCCCGTTTTATGGTTTTTTAAATTCAGGGGATTGGAACGGGGACGGCTTAGATGACATCGCATATGCCAGCACGAATACCATCCATTTCTTAAACAGTCGCGCAGAAGGCGAACTTGGCTTTGATAATCCGTCATACTCCGTGAATGAGCATAAAGGTGAAGCTACAGTCACGGTGAGTCGTAGCGGGAGTAGTTACGGTCAGACGAAAGTACGGCTCAGGACCGTTGAAGGCACAGCGATTGCTGGCATTGATTTTACTTCAGTGGATGATATGATCGAGTTTAATGCTGGGGAGATCTCCAAGTCTTATACGATCCAGATTTTAGATAATAACTCATATTCTGGAGATCGTTCTTTTTCAGTAACTCTCTCCAATCCGACAAATGAAGCAACGCTTGGCAATCAAACGATCGCAACGGTAACGATTAATGAAGATAAATCCCCACCTGATGTGACGGCTCCCCACGTTGATCCAACGAAATTTTCCGCTATAGATAACTACAGTGGTACACCGGATCAACTCGTTGGCTATGCAGGCGCAATCGACGAAGTTGGTGCAACTGTTCGGGCATATCCTTGGAAAGATTTGGACAACGACGATGTTGTCGATGAGGAAGAACTGTCCCCCCCAATCATACTTGGGATGAGCAAAGCTGACGGTTCTGTGACTGCAACTGATATTGGCGATCTCTCTCCCGGTGATTACAAGTTCATCGTAACTGCAACAGATGATACTAACAATGAGTCGCCTCGTTCTGCTTCAGCTGCCGTGACAGTGACGCTAACTAATGGATTGGCACCGGATGTAACAATACCTGAATGGCCGGTGTATGCCAAGCTCACTGCTTCCAGTGTTACTAAAAACAGTGTAAGACTCCACTGGCCGCCTGCTTCAGACGATCGTGGTATTGACCATTATGAATTGACGCGAAATGGTGCTCCGATAGCGAAAGTTGGTGTTACAGAAGTGAACTATGAGGACAATGGGTTAACCGCTGACATGACCTATACCTTCGCTATCCTCGCTGTAGACACAACCGGAAACAGAAGTCCAGCCTTGTCAGTAACCGTGAAAACCTTAGGCGAATCGACGCCATCGACGCCATCAACACCATCTTCACCAGTCGCCACGTCGAAACCAACAATGCCTTTCTTCTCGTTAATGGAAACCCGACTGAACAAGCTAGAATTAGTCACAGGAACGAAAGCGCTCAGTCTGTCGCCAGTCTTCGATCCGAATGTTTTGGAGTACCAAGTCAAGACAACTGAGCCACAACTGAAGATAAATGCTGCAAGCTTTTCACCATATGCTAGCATCTTTATCAAAGGTAAGGATGCAGAGGCAGACGGTAGCTTTTCTCTGAGATTAAATGAAGGCAAAAGCAAAATCGACCTCGTCGTGCAAGCTGAAAATGGATCAGTTTCTACGTACAGTCTATTCATTACTTACGAAGCTAAGACTTCTGACCTCACCTTTAAGGACATAAAGGGACATTGGGCGAACAAAAATATTGAGCAAGCTATGGCTCTCGGCATCGTGAAGGGGGACCAGCACGGAAACTTTCATCCTGATCGTACGATTACGCGTGCTGAATGGACCGTGATGCTGATTCGGACTCTTTCGATTGGTAATGACATTCAATTTTCTCCCCCTGAATATGATATTTCTACCTTCGTTGACAGTGATAGCATCGCGTATTGGGCCAAGGAATCAGTTGCTCAGGCTGTGGCTAGTGGCATCATTTCGGGATACAAAGATGGAACACTTCGGCTAACGAATCCCATTAGCCGCGCAGAGAGTGTCGTAATGCTCGGGCGGGCCATGAAATGGCAGACTGATTTGGATTTCGACTTGTCATACACTGACAATGCCAGCATCCCGAATTGGGCTAAACCGTATGCAGCCATAGCTCAGGAGAATCGTGTCATGACAGGAACGGACAGCAACCGCTTTGCTCCAAAAGCACAGCTCACTCGTGCTGAAGCTGCCACGCTTCTCATCCGGCTTTCTGCACTTCTATAAACGCAAAAAGACGTCTTTGATCATCTTGAAGGATGATAAAGACGTCTTTTTATTGCAGCTGGATAGGTTAATATGTTATTCGCTCCTATATGCTATACTTTCACCTCGGCTTCCTTCTTGGTAAGACTGAACATGCAACCGCTGCATGTTGTCCGGCGTCCCTTCATCGTTCCAATTTGATGCTGCAGACCTTAAATGTTTTCCTTTATCCAAGAACGCAACTTATCAGCATAGAAAGAGCGTTCATCTGGATCGGACTGAGAACCCTTTGACAGATAAAGTTGATCATCCACATATCTGGGGTAAACATGGAGATGATAATGCCACACGTCTTGATTGCCAGCAGGCTCATTATGTTGCCGCGTAGAAATTCCATCACATCCATATGTATTTTTCATTGCAAAAGCTGTAAGCTGAGCCGCGCGGTGAATTTCAACAGCGTAATCCGCTGGAAGTTCAAAGATGTTCTCGAAATGTTGATTCGGAACAACAAGAACATGCCCTTTATTGTTTGGCCACCATTTACTTGCTATAAATGCCGTTACCTTTTCATTCTGATAGATGATATCCTTTTGTTTTGTTCCCTGGTTAGGTCGCTCGATACCCCAAACACGACAAAATGGACATTCATATCCTTCTGGCTTATGTGAAAATGATACTGTCATCTATCTCATTCAACTCCTTTCATATTTTTCCAACCAGCTATTAGACGCAGGCAACTTCTGATCGTTGCGTTATTTGCCCGTTAGCTTAATGAATTTACGGACAAAGATCGATTAGATAGATGACTAATCGATAACCGGAATATATTCTTGTCCTGGGCTTGGGACAAGAATATGTTCCGATAAAACAAAGAAACGCTATATTAACGACCTCCAATGGGAATATGTTGTTGTCCCTCGAAACGAGTCGGTGTATCTATTTGTGTACGTCCACCGACCATCACTACTTTTTATTAAGTTCAACATGCTTTATGGGCTGGGCGGTTTTTTATATCTGTCCTACAGCTCCTTCAAGAGATGTCACTTTTTAATTATCTATTCCGCCGGGCTGTCCGTTCGATGCCATCAACAATCGTTTGGAACAGTTGCGGTGGCAGGTCATGTCCCATGCCTTCAAGCAACATGAACTCTGCACCAGAGATGGCTTGCGCCGTATCTTTGCCACATTCGGGGACAAACATCGGGTCGTCTGCTCCATGAATGATTAAGGCTGGAACGTCTACTTTTGCAAGATGCGGACGACGGTCGCCAGAAACGGCAATTGCTGCGATTTGTCGCCCAACACTACCCGGGTCATAAGCTCGCTGGACTTCCTCACGAATAAGTGAACGATACTCGTTCTCTTCAAACGGATAGCCGGTGCCAGCAATACGTTTGGCAAAAGCCAGGCTATGTGCCAAATATCCTGCCTCATCCTCCATCGGATTCGGTGCAGGCCGAGTCATCAACGCCATGACTTCCGGAGATGTCGGGGGAAGCTCGGGATTTCCTGTTGTCGACATGATGGAAGTAAGGGATAGAACCCGTTCAGGGTATCTGCTGGCTGCAAGCTGGGCAATCATGCCGCCCATTGAGCGGCCAACGAAATGTGCCTTTTTGATCCCAAAGGCGTCGAGCAGTCCGACCGCATCGTTAGACATATCATCGAGTGTATATGGAATATCCGGGCGCTGTCCCGACATAAGTGTTTTGGCAAGTTCTTCAAAATCCAACGTAGCGTAATGGCTAAAGTGTGTGGATAGACCGGTATCACGATTGTCAAAGCGAATGACTCTAAATCCTCGCGTCGCCAACATCTCACAAAATGGAACTGTCCAACGGATCATCTGGGTTCCAAGCCCGGCAATTAGAAGAATGGCTTCGTCCGTTTCGTTACCATAGCTGTCATAGGCGAGATCAATTCCGTTTACTTTCAAAATATTCATTTAGTTTTCTCCTTCATTTAAATGACTTTAGAATGCATTCTCGGCTAATGTTTTGATATGGTCTCTGATTTCTGGTGTCCAATCGTCAATCAATTGGTAAAAACGATCCTGATTCCCAGCATACAGTGCTCTCAAGGCCTCTTCGTGCTGAGGGAAATCGCCAGCCATTGCCGTCATAAAGCGATAACTTGCTTCTTGTGCCGCGCGAACCTTACTCTCATTTTCCCCAGAACGACGAGCTTCATCGACCAGTTTTCGCAAAGTTACAGAGGCTCCTCCGGGTTGAGATTTAAGCCAGTCCCAATGTCGAGGAAGCAAAGTAACCTCACCGGATACCACCCCCAGTTTGGGACGACCGACCCGTCTTGTTGGTGGTTCACTTTCTTCCGCCTCTGCTGTATGGCCAGCCTGATTGCTCAACCGTTGAAGTACCTCAGCTGTTTGTCCACGAAAATCAATATCGATTGGTTTTCCAGTAAAATCGTCAAAGATAAGCAATTGGGCGAATTCCTTATCATTCAGAGTCTCCTTTACGATAGCAACAACGTGCGGCAATGTCCCTTTGGCAATGTTCTTTCTCCCTACAAAGGCAGTACAACTTATTTGATTTGGTTCAGTCCGCATACTACTCCTCCTTATTTACAGCACTTTTTTAATTATTATACCCGGGTAAAAATAAAATATCAATATCACCCGGGTAAAATTATTTGAATTTGTAAATTCGTCGCTCCATTTTTAGAGCATCATCTCTACTCTATTTTGGCTTTAGAGACATGCTTATCTTTGAACGATCCAGTTGATGTCCATTAACCAATGCTAATATGACTCTGTCAGGTGATGTGCTTCATCCATGATTAAGATATTAAGATAACCCTTCTTAAATGAGATTTTTCGGCCTTTTCTTTTAGAAGATTGACTATGAAATATTTCCTTATGCAAAAGTTCAACGATTCTTTCAATTTCAAGTGAATTGGATGTTTCACGATAAAAAAATGCTGTCCATCAGCATATTTGTATATATAAATCTAGGATTAGTCTTCATTTCCCTCTTCAATTTTACGATAAATAGTATGGGGTTATACGATAATCATATTTTTAACTACTTCCTAGGGGGAACAGAACGTGACAAAGACTCGCAAAAAAAAGATGGATTTAAGGTTCAAACTGTATTTGATCATTCTGGTTCCGCTACTGGCCATGGGTGGTCTAATCATGTGGACCACCATCAACTCCAGTGAAAATGCATCATTAATGACCATACAGTATAACAATCAGCAGCTGACAGTGAATACCGCCTCTCAACTAGGACAAGAATCGGAATTAATCAAGACATTATCCTCTACTGCTTCGGAGGAGAGCAACGAATACAAAAGTCTTAGAGACGAACTCGTTAAAATTAGGCTTCAATCGGGAGCCTTATATGTTTATATGTATAACAAAACTTCGGACGGGTGGATCTACACCGTGGATGGGGCGGACTGGGACGATACGGAATATAGCCCTTATGGGACAGCAATGGAATTCAACCCCCAGACTCAGGAACGCTTGTTAAACGGTGAAGTCGTCACAACAGGCATTGTGGACGATCCAACCTGGGGACAACTATTGTCCTCCTTTACACCAATCAAGGATTCGCAAGGTACTGTTATTGGCTATCTGGGCATTGATATTTCTGCTAGTGCAGTGAATCAAGTCTCCGCGACATCCTTGAATAATGCTTATCGGACCATTATCCCGATTTTTGTGATTGTACTGATTCTATCTTTGGTCATGATGCTATTCGTAGTAAGAGGCATTCTCAGACAAGTACGCGATATTAAGTCAAGCCTCGAACAGGTTGCTGATGGGAATCTCAAAGTCGTATCTACACATATGACAAATGATCAGCTCGGTGATATCAGTGATTTGATTAATGTCATGGTTTCCCAATTGACGAACATTTTGATGGGAATACAGCAAGGATCCAATACGTTGCAGCAGTCCTCGAGAAATATTGCGGAAACGGCTCAAACGAACCAGCGTCAGACCGAAGAACTTTCCAAGGCAATCGAAGAAATTGCTATAGGCTCCGTGAAACAGTCCGAAGAGACAGAACACTCCGTCCAGCACTCAGAGAATCTCGGGAAAATAATGGATGAAGTAGGTTCATATGTGCAACAGTTTACCCATACTTCAGAGCAGTTATCTGCCGTGCAAGTACAAGTGACACGTGAACATGAGATTCTGCTTGAAAAGAGCCGAGAGAATGCGAAGCGTGTTGAGCATCAGCAGGAAATTTCCAGTTCACTGACGACTCAATCGGAACTCGCTTCTTCAATCAGCGGACAAATTCACAACATTTTAAAACAAACTCAAATTCTATCGCTGAATGCTTCAATCGAGGCAGCTCGCGCTGGCGAAGCGGGTAGAGGCTTTGCGGTCGTTGCTGGTGAAATGGGACAGCTCGCTCAGCAATCCGAACGTTCGATCCAGGAGATTGATGAGATCCTCAGTTCATTTGTTCAAGAGATACATCGTATGGGCAGTCATTTTGATGCGAATATGGTTGCGGTCAAGGAACAAGAAGAACAGATCGCTGATTGCCTCCAGACGTTCAGACAGGTTAGCCGCTTATCGACCGAGGTGCAGGAGCTGGCTCAACGTTTGGAAAGCCGGACGGTGGATATGCACTCTATTCGTCAGGAAGTGGAGCAGCATCTGAGCTATATTGCTTCCGCAACCGAGGAAACTTCAGCCATGGCCGAAGAAGTCACGGCCAGTGCTGTGGAGCAGCAACGGTCGGCCAACGAACTGTCGAACATCTCCGGGCAGCTCGCCAGCCTTGCAGGGAACCTCAAAACATATTCCGATCAATTTCAGATCGAAGTCCCTAAATCAGATTCATAATAATGAAGACACTCGTACAGACCGGTATCGATATATACAAGGCGTGTTATCAGTAACGGAAATTTTTGGGGCCATCCTTTTGCCGGATGGTCTTTTCTTTAATCTCGCTTTGCTCAACCAACGTTTCCCGTTAGCTCAAAGAAAAAATAACCAACTATTAGACGTGGGGGTTCAAGTCCCTCTATACCCGCTTTTTTAGGCATGTTGTTCTGCTTGCAGACTTGTAAGCCAATTTCTTGTGCCTGTAAGAGCCAGCCGCGTAGCGTTATGAGATAGGTATCGAAAAACTTCTGGTGGTATATGGAGATGAAGCTATTTTACGTGATAGCACATCAAAATCGGTAGCCTGTTCCGTAATTTATAATAGGGGGCTTGCGAACTTCACCTCCGGAAAGCGGCTATCCGGCCCTTTCATCAAGACTCCGCCTTGATTCTTCAGATACATATCAAAGAAGTCCAGCATATAGGCATTGATAACGGCGTTCGCTCTTTCTGGCGCAATCTTTCCTGTAATGCCAAGCATTTTAAATATCGGAGAAATGAACTGTACATCGGTAAAATTTAAATGCTCCGAATTTTCGATATAGAGGAATTGTCCCCCTGAGTCGACCGATTCACGCATCCGTTCAAGCTCTACCTTTTTGTCTTCCGTTACTTGATCCATCCACTCTCTTGTGTTACCCATACGTTTAAGCTCTGCCTCCGTGTAAGCGTGGTTATCCATCACCATTTTTAATCTTTCGAATTCGCTTTCCGAGTTCATGAACAAAAACGGCTTTCGCAGACCCTCTCTGTCACGCAGTTGATAGAGCGCTCCATCCAAGTCTATTCCAACCGCGACTCGCGGATCGTAAGCAGCGTCATAGGCCGTTGCTCCACCAATGGAATGACCGAACACCCCTACATGACCGAGATCTATCCTCCCTTTTAGATGACTTGGAATCTGCCCCGATTGGATGAGCTCGAATTGGTCGAGCGTAAATGTAACATCGTCCGTTAAAACTTTTCCCAACTTGTCACGATTTCTGCTTTCCGTCCGGTAATCGTGGTCAGGCGAGAATAAGTCGTTGGTACTGCTGGTCGTGATTCGACCGTCCGGAAACTCGGTTGCAAATGTATTGTAGGTGTGGTCGATTACTGCCACGATATATCCATGGCTCGCAAGATTTTCGGCTTGCGACGTGTGAAGGAACCTGGAAGAGCCGAAGCCGGGATTCGCAAGGATCAGCGGGTATGAAATCTGTGCCGAAGATACTTCGGTCCCGGAATAAGCATGACTGGATACGTACTTCAGGTGTTGCAAAGTAAACCCGGGAAGGCCATAGTTCGCGGCCATATAACGTAAAATCTGGGTATCGGGAATAAAGGGAGCGGACTTGCCGGTGCCAGCTTGACCCGGATACCATACTTGAACCATCAATTCTCTCTTACCACCTCTGGTTTCGCCGAAAATCTCTTCCCTATTGGTATCCACGAAATGAAAAGTTTGCGTTCCTACCTTAAATTCGCCTGTCGGCTCAGGTAGTTTAAATACAGGAAAGGCATACATGAGACCCGCTGTGACGACCAGCATTATCGCGATAGCCGTATAAGCTGAACCCAACATGAATCGCGGGATTCTTGTGTTGGCGTTTTTTTTAAAATAGCTATAGCTTGAAATGGCTGCAAAAATGATCGTTAAGCAATATGGGAAAAATAGCTGAACTCTGTATCCTTCCATCGTCCAATGAATGACCAGTACAACTGTGGCGATCCCGCTTGCAACGAATACTGGAATTCTACGCCGTCCTTTTTTTAATAGGATTGTCAAAGCAAACAAGCCGATGCTTGACAAAAAAAGCAACAGTTCAAACAGCCTCATGTCGATTCTCCTTTTAAAATTTCTATTTTCGTTTGTTCCAATATTATCCTTACCAGACTACCCTAAGCTATCGATTCAACTTACATCAACCTTACAATTTTGTAATTCTACCTTGCGGTATGGAGGACTCGTTAAAAGGTGGAATTGATGCATATGAGCAGATGGATATTTAGGTCACCCTCTATACGGTAATGACACAGTTCTTATCCTCAGCTTTGGACAAAAACTTGGTTCCTTAAAACAAAAAAAGCCGCTATAATAGCGACTTTTAATGGGATAATGTTCTTGTCTCTCGACAACTATATAATTAACGTCTCTCCAAACTCGATGCCCTTTATTTAGCCAAACTTAGCCCTTTTTCTTTCTTGCTCTCATGACAAAGATGGAAATTGCCACAACTACTATTGTAACTACGATATACAAATCAATATCATATTCAAACATAAACCACATCTTGTGTTCTAAGTTTACTTGTTGTTTGGGTTGAAATCCTTCGCCGAATAGTTCAGTTGCTTGGTTAAGGTTATTCATTTCGATTGTCGAACTGCACGGACTACTGCTTAATTCGCCATCCCCTTTGCTAATGTATATCAAGTATTTGTTGCCTTTCTTGAAATTAAACCCCCAACTGTAGTCAGTTGCGACAATGATTTGAGAGTCAACTTCTGTATTCCAACTTCTTTCAACTTCCACTAAAATATATCTGATTTTCTCTTTTGTCCCTGTCAATCCCTCTTGCTTCAAGTCGGCCTTTATTTGCTTTACTTCACCGTAAACAGCTCCACTATATCTCTCTAACGATTCTTGGGGGCTTCCCGGCTCGGCACAGGACAAAGCTTTAGCATCTTGTCCATTTGATATAAAAAATACGGTAGTGAAAAAAAATATTAACGTGAATAAACGAATTTTCAATTTTTCCACCTACTTCTCATCATGTTATTTCATACATCTTTATTAACATTTTTAACAGATGAAAAGTTGCACTAATTTACCCGTTAGCTTAATGAATTAGCGTGCAAAAATTGATTTTATATGTAACCTCTTTCACGGTCACCTGAGCCAATTTCATTTCTATGGCTTTCTTCTTTATTTCAACAGGATATCAAAAGGCTGACATCCTCTTGTTGCTTCAATGCAAAAACACCTCCAAAAGGATCAACCCTTTGAAAGTGTTTTGAATTTTTTTATTTATTCTTCTGTGCAATAATGATATAAACGGGTTGGTTAGCCACTTGCGTTGGTGAATGAAACGTATCCATAATAGAAAAACCGGCCTGAACGATTTCCTCCTCCATTTCCTTCGATGAAACCCTTGGTCCCTTAGACAGCTCTGACTTCTCTAATTCAATACATAAAAAGAGCCCTTTGTCTTTTAAAACTCTGTGGATTTCACTCAAGGCCATCGAAAGTGGTTGAACCTCGTGTAACGATATTGAAGCAACGGCTTTATCGAATAACTCGTTCTCTAATGGCATCTCTTTAATGTTTGCGGCAGTGGTTTCAATATTGGTTAACCCTTTTTCCTTAGCTTTTGCTTCTAGATACTGTAAAATATCATGATCATAATCAAACGCAACTACCTTTTTCACATATTTAGCAAAAGAAAAGCTGATATAACCCGTACCAGCTCCAATATCTAATAGTTCGTCCTCTTTATTAAGCTGTATAAACTCTAATAACTCCTCTGCTGGGAACCTCTCAATATTCTCCAAGTTCTTAATTTTACTTTCTAGCTTTGAATTCATTTTTTATGCTCCTCGCATACTCGTATTTGTAACAGCATTTTGATCTTTTTCCAAGGGATCAATACGTTCTGCTCAAGAGACCATCGCTGGGGCTTCTTTTACAGATAATATATATCTGTAATAACTATAATATAAGTAATAAGCTTTGTAAATAACAATGTTTATTTTAGCCAAACCTCAATGCCCGGGATAAATCTAATCAGTAATCAGTACAAGCTTTTCCTCTGACATATATTCATTATGAGCGGGGTGTTTCCTTGAATCAATCATAGCAGTTCTTCTATTTCTGATCTTTGACCATGAACTGTAACCTGATTTATCATATGCTTGATGAATGGCCGAAATACTGTATGATTCTTCCGGCACAGCACCGTAAGCATGGCTAAATCCCATACATCCCATACCCATTTCTGAAACCTTAAGATCTCCAATTTATTTGCCTGTTCTCCTCTTCTCAGCTTCTGGATAGCGATGGCCTACAATTTGAATCTTGTCTACCTCTTTATTAATTACCATCATCTCCTGTTCAGTGAAGACGATATTTCTTGCTGCAACATTTTCTGAGATTCTATTAACATTTGTTGTCCCTGGAATAGGAACAATATACGGTTTCTGAGCAAGAATCCATGCTAGTGCAACTTGCGCTGTGGTTACGTTTTTCACCTCAGCCAGTTTATTCAAATAATCAACAATCACCTGATTCGCTTCCATCGCTTGCTTAGTAAACCGTGGAAGCTCGCCCCTGTTGTCGTTCTCGGTGAAAGAAGCATTCTTGTCTAATTTCCCGGTAAGAAATCCACGCCCAAGGGGACTATAGGCTACCAAGCCGATCCCCAATTCTTCGAGTACGGGGAAAATGTCGCTTTCAATTTCTCGCCACCAAATCGAGTATTCATTCTCCACTGCAGTCAGTGGTTCAACGCTATGTGCACGACGAATCGTTTCAGCGCTTGCCTCTGACAACCCCCAATGAAGGATCTTTCCTTCTTTTTTCAACTGCTGCATGGTCAAAGCCACTTCCTCAATGGGAACCTTGGGATCTACGCGATGGATGTAGTATAAATCGATATAATCCGTTTGTAATCTTTTTAATGACCCTTCAACCGAAAGGTGAATTGATTCTGGTCGGCTGTCAAGCTCATTGGTTAAGCCAGTGATCTTAAAGCCGCCTTTTGTTGCAATCTGCACCTTACTCCGTTGCCCTGCGAGCGCCTCACCAACAAGCTCCTCATTTGTGTAAGGCCCATAAACTTCAGCTGTATCGAACATTGTGATGCCCGCATCAATAGCTGAGTGTACAACGGAAATCATTTCGCGACGGTCTTTTGCCGGTCCCCGATGGTAGTTTAGTCCCATACATCCAAATCCAACTTCAGAAGTCTCCAAACCGTTGTTTCCCAGAATTCTTTTCTTCATAATCGTTTCCCTTCCTAAGCGTTTTTTTAAACCGTAAATTTGTGTATTTTATATACTCTCATGGTAATTTCCAGAGTCAATAATTTCTAATGCTTATGGTGAATGTTTTATCATGCCTAATATGTATCGTATAATACTAAGTAAACAATTCATCAGATGAAATACGGAAGGATGATATGAATTGGATATTCGTGTGTTTAAGTATTTTTTAACGGTGGCTAACGTTGGTAATATAACAAAAGCAGCAGAAATCCTTCATATCACACAGCCCACTCTAAGCAGGCAGCTTATGGATCTTGAAGAAGAATTGGGTACTCGTTTATTTGTACGTGGCAAGAGACAGATCACACTAACAAATAGCGGACTTTTGTTTCAGCAAAGAGTAAAAGAAATTGTTTGCCTCTTGGACAAGACAGGAAGGGATCTAGTGGAACAAAAAGATATGATTGGTGGAATTGTTTCTGTTGGCTGTGTAGAGTCCACTGTATCCCGAGCTTTGCCAGAGCTGTTAGAGGAATTTTCTAATCAGCACCCCAGGGTACAATATGAATTATATAGTGCAGACGGAGATGACATTCGGGAGAAACTTGACCGGGGAAATATAGATATCGGCATATTACTGGAACCGATTGAAACAGCAAAATATGACTATATTCGATTGCCTCATCAGGAAAAGTGGGGAGTTCTGATGAGACGTGATGATCCTCTTGCCCAGAAAAAATATGTTCGTATCCAAGACATCCTTTCCTTGCCCTTGATTATACCCCGACGTACAATTGTACAAAACGAAATTACAAGCTGGCTTGGTGTTGAGAATGATAGCCTTTGTATCTATGCATCCCATAATTTATTGACGAATGCGATGCTGTTGGTGGAAAGGAAACTCGGATATGCCATCTGTGTGAGTGGAGCATATACGATCCGGGAAAGTAATAGCACTTGTTTTGTTCCTTTTGAACCTGAACGAATAACGACTCATGTCATCGCTTGGAAAAAAAATAAGATATTTAGTTCAGCTACTACATACTTTATCCAATTTATAAAGGAAACCTATCCTTCGTAAAAAAGGACCGAAAAGGTATCCAGAGATCTTTTTATATAGCGACGGTTTACCTTGATTTTAATGGATAAACCGTCATTTTAATTTATTTTTTTATTCAATTTGGATAATAGATCACCATATTCAGTCGACAGATCTCTTCTCCTATATTCTGATACCGATGCACTTTATCCGCATTGAACCGTATTCCTCCTCCAGTTTCTGCACAAAGTGTCTCATTGTTAACAGAGACTTGAAGCTTTCCAGAGAACACAGTGATAAACTCCTGAGTCCCCGCTGGATGTGGATCAGACGTCAAATTGCTTCCGGCATCAAGCTCCAAATAGTAGATTTCAAAGCGACGTTCACTGTCGAACAGAAAAAAAGGATAGTTACGAAAGTGTCCTTCATCTTCGAGTAAAGGTTGAATCACTTCCATTTTAACTTCTTCATACTCTGCTTCCGGACGGTTTATAAGTTCGGTAAAAGAAATCTTTAGTCCGTTGGCAATTTTCCAAACGGTTGATATAGTCGGATTCACCTCTCCCCTTTCAACCTGTCCCAGCATACTCTTGCTTACACCTGACACCTTTGCAACAGCATCTAAGCTCATTTTTCTTTTTTCCCTAAGTTGTTTAAAATTTTCAGCGACAATTAAGTTGATTGGTTCCATTTTTCTCTCCCTCAGCGTATTGACATTATAACGCACAAAAAGTATTATATATCGCATGGCAATGTGTCTTATATATCACCCTATTTGTGCATTATAACATACAAAGTGGAAAGGGAGTAGTTTCAAATGAGCTTTACTGCATTTTTTTCGTATGTTTTATTAACAGCATTTACTCCAGGGCCTAACAATATTATGGCTATGTCCAATGCTGGAAAACATGGTTTCAAGAAATCCTTTCCGTTTAATTTTGGGGTTCTACTGGGTTTTCTTGTCATCATCTCGTGTTGCGCTTTGTTCTCATCCCAACTATACGATGTTATCCCATCTATAAAGCCCTATATGCTTTGTATCGGTGCCATCTATATCCTCTGGTTAGCATGGACAATCTGGCGAGATAAACCTAAGAAGGGAAAGTTGGCACGTTCACAGAACAATACCGTATTCTCAGGTATGGTTCTACAATTTATAAACATTAAAGTCATTTTATACGGAATTACTGCACTTTCTTCTTTTGTTCTGCCCTACTATAGGAGTTTAATAATTATAAGTGCTTTTGTTCTAATATTATCTTTTGTTGGATTTGTCGGGACCTCTTGTTGGGCATTGTTTGGAGCAACATTTGATAAGATTTTTAAAAAATATGGTAAAGTTCTGAATGCGATTATGGCACTTTTACTTGTATATAGCGCAGCATCAATGATTGCTGATATTTGGAAGTAAGGAAATGTAAATGAATATGGATATGGATATGAAAAGAAAGTAATTGTACATGGGATCAAATGCCGTTCTGTTTGTTATTAAGGGAACGGCATATTGGCCTCTTTAAACAGACAATCTACGCATGTAGTAATCTAAAGAACACACGGTAATCTGTATCTTACAATTTCGGCGTTCGGTACAAGTGCTTTCCACGGCTCGCAACAAGAACTTGTACCGATAAAAAAAGCCGCTAAAATAGCGACTTTCAATAGGATTATGTTTCTGTCTCTCGATAGATGTTTTGGTGTCTTTTCTTACTTTAAAGGTACAGTAAACCAAAATGAATGCTCATTTCCTTTTGACTGCAACCCTACTTTTCCACCCTGCTGCTCTATAATTTCCTTCACTAAAGATAAACCTAATCCTGAACCTCCTGAATCTCTGCTGCGGGATGAATCTACCCGATAGAATCGCTCGAATATGAGAGATTCATGTTCTACAGGAATCGGTTGGCCTACATTTTTGACGGTTATTTGATAGTTTGACTCTTTCCGCTTCCCTGTAATCTCAACCCATCCACCCTGGTCATACTGCAGTACATTGGTGAGAAGATTATGCAGTACCTGTTTAAGACCGTCTTCATCTCCTACTACTTTCGCTGCTTCAGTCTTGAGATCAATAATGACCCCTCTATTCATGAACTCCAATGAAAAGTGATCCACACAGGATTCAATCAGCTTTTCTATAGAGAGTACATTCATCTTATTCTCATTGGAAATCTTCTTTCCTTGCCACACATTCAATTGGTGCAACTGCTCAACTAAACGGGTAATGCGTATGGATTCTTCGTGAATGGATTCGAATAGCTCTTTATTGCCCCGAATTACCCCCGTACTTAGAGCTTCCAAATATCCGTTTATATTCGTTAATGGTGTCCGCAGCTCATGTGCCATATCAGACAGCATTTTTTTTCTTAAATCCTCCACATGTTTCAATTTCATACTCAATTGATTAAAGTCAGCCGTTAACAGACCAATTTCATCGTGAACACGAATGGATAAGGGGTTTGGCATTTCCCCTTGAGCCATTTGCCGGGTTGCATGACCCAATTCCTTAAGCGGAAGAATCAACTTTTTTACTAAAAAGTAGTGGATAAACGCTGCAATCAACACAGCTGTCAGACTTGCTTTAATTAAAAAGGTCTGCATCGTTTGAGTGAAAATGGCGCTCTCTTCCGGAGTCACAGACGGGGAATTAGCAAACAACAGACAAGCATAGTCTTTTACCGAAACCCCTGCGAGCCAAATGGCAATACCAATGACCGCAACATTAATCAGTGTGAATTTCCACATGATGTTGATTCGAAACGGATTATTTTTGAAAAGCGACAAAGCGATACCCCATTCCTCGGATCGTTTCGATTAGTTCATTATCTCCATCCCACATCAGTTTCTCTCTCAATCTGCCTATATGAACATCGATCGACCTTTCTGTTACAGCCTTTTCATTATTAGGATACAGTTCATCGATGATCTGTTCCCTAGTTAGAATTTGATTGGGGTGCACCATTAGAAAATACAAAAGACGGAACTCATGCTGTGTCAGTTGAATGGTTTCCCCTTTATAATGTACTTCACCCCGTAACTGTTTGATGGTTACTCCGCGGTACGTAAGTTTGCTACAACGCTGGCCCGTCCTCCGCAAAATGGATTCTACCCGAGCAACCAATTCACCCGGACTAAACGGTTTCGTTACATAATCATCGGCTCCCGATTTCAATCCTCCAATCCGGCTATATTCCTCTACTTTAGCGGTTAACATAATAATAGGTATGTCTTCCTTCAAATCTGCACGGATGCTCTTGCAGACTTCTTCCCCACTTATTTTCGGAAGCATTAAATCCAGAATAACAAGACAAGGGTCATATTTTTTAAAAGCATCTAGAGCTTCCTCTCCGTCACCCGCTTCAAATACGTCATACCCCTCATTTTCCAGGTACAGGACAATGAGCTTTCGGATTTTCACATCATCTTCTACAACTAAAATTCCGGTTCCCTTCACAGCCATTCCCAAACCCTCCATAGTATCTTAGCGAATCTCTGAAACAAACTTTTCCATCATTTCATAATTCATTGGACCTGAAACTTTTTGCTGAATAATGCCCTGCGAATCAATGATTATACTTGTAGGGAGTGCATATACCTGATAGATTTCCCCTACTTTGTTTTGCTCATCCAATACAACCGGGAATGTAATCCCATATTCTTTTAAAAAATTAGGAATGCTGTCTAAACTCTTCTCTGAAGATGTCATATTTACAGCAATAATTGTGGCCTTTTCATCTTTATACTTCTCATAAAATTTTTGCATATCCGGCATTTCAACTCTACAGGGTGGACACCAGGTTGCCCACATATTGACAATCACCTTTTGTCCTCTAAAATCAGAAAGCTTTAACTTTTCACCATCCGGTGTATTTAACTCAAAGTCTGGTGCAATGTTGCCTTGATTAATACCCACGGTTAGGGTGGACATATCCATTCCCTCTACTACTTGTTCACTGTTAGCCAGGCTTGCTTGACGTTCATCCTTTTTCTTCATTGTATCGTATATGCCCCACGCAACCAATCCGATCAGAATAACAACGACGACTATATTTTTTTTCATAGGAACAATCACCCTCTCGTATTAGAACATTGGCGCGAAGGAAGCGAGCCATGCACTTAATTTTTGCAGTTGGCCCGTAAATAACAGTAAGCCCATAGCGATTAAAATCCAGCCATTCAGCAGCGCCAAACGCGGTAACCATTTATTTATTTTTCTCATAATACCCTTAGATTTCGTAATCAAGATGGATATCAATAAAAAAGGAACTCCTAAACCCAATGAATAAAACAATAATAAAAAGATTCCATTGAACATCGTTTCAGATGATCCAGCCAACAACAAAATTGAAGATAAAGCCAGACCGACGCAAGGAGTCCAGCCCGTTCCAAAAGCAACTCCCACGACAAATGAATTCCAACCGCTTCCGTTCTTTGGAGTTTTGGTTTCCCGCTGCTTTTGAAACATGAGAAAACGAAGATTTAAAATCCCTGCAATCTGTAAGCCGAATATAATAATAAGTAGTCCGCTAAGCTTTTCTAGCAACCCTCGATTCGCAGCGAAAATTTGTCCAATCATACTTGCGGAAGCACCCATAAGTAGGAAAACCACAGTAAAACCGAGGATAAAGAGAGTAGAACGAATCATCAGTGTTCTATTGGATACACTTGTTTTCTCCCCACTCCCATAAGAGCCTGTAAGATTCGCAAGATAAGCAGGCAAAAGCGGAAAAATACAGGGTGAAAAAAAGGATAATGCCCCCGCCGTTATAGCAAATAAAATTGAAATATTGTCCATTTGTAATTCCTCCAGCAAAGTATTCCCAACAACCATAACGCAGGATTGTTAAGATTCATTTAAGCTCTCTTTTGTTCTAACGTTGTGAATAGTCAAACAACATAAAGCAATAGCCAAATATACAAGCTGCGCACTAGATAATCCTAAGAACACGACTACAGAAAAGCTTTTAAAAAAGGCACTTAAAATCTGTCCGATGCTGAACCAAAGAACAATTTGATTAACTTCTTGCGGCTTTTCAAAGCTATCTTTTCTGATATACATCCAAATCAATAGTATGCTCGCTAAAACAAATTGACTGAGATCATACAGAAATGATGATGGTATCGGATCGTTAAAGATGAGCTGGAACAATGAATAGATCATTTTATAAGATAATAAGCCTGCCCCCAATACTGCCGCATACATCCAAAAGGTAATTCTGCGCTTATAACTTTGAATAGATAAGAAGATAAGAACTACAATTGCCGATAATAAGATCCCGCGTTCACCCCCAGTAAAATAAAGAATATAGGATGGGTTATTTAAAACAGCGACAGGATTAAAAATAATGACACTAAACTTCCAAATCAAGAATGCCCATAAAAGAACATTGGTTATATCCTCTAAAATAGGCTTGCTTAAATCGCTCTTTCCCTTCAACCAATATTTCATGGCTATATAAGCTGCAAAAGCAGAGAACGCCATCGCGATCCAATTGTATTTAATTATCAGCGGCCCCCAAACGATAGCTTCTTGCATCATGTCTCCCCCCCTTTTTACAATTATTTTCTACTCTACAGCCCGATTGTTAAGATTCGTTTAACTAGAATAAACCTACTATTAGGCATCTAGCCTATTAGTAGGTGCGAGATATGTATCGTGTAATCCCTTTGAATCTCAGTGCAAAATAAAAGTAGCACTAACCATAGATAGCTATATTCATGGAAAATGAAAAAACACATTCTAATTTGGTATATTGCATGCTCCTGGATAAACCTTTCATGAGTTGAGGTTTATCCATAGGAGAAAGCTTATTCACCAAAAAGAATGTGTTTTTCCTGTTTTAATATAAGGTTTGAATTTCTAAATTATGAAGCCTTTGCTGCAACAGCTTTTTGAATCAAAGCTTTTGCATCGTTATTAGAAAGTCCTTGTTTTGGCTGAAGCAGGTTTTTCTCTGCTGCACTGAAAATACCTTTGTCAATCAGTTTTGCCATAGATTTAACCGCATAAGTAGAAACGGTTTTTCCATCTTCAAAACCTGCAATGATCGCAGCCGCATTTTTATCAGAAGCTTGATCGTTCAACAATTTAGCAAGAATGGTAGCAGCTTCTTCACGAGTGATCTCACGATCAGGATTGAAGTTACCACCGTAGCCTTGAATGAATCCAGCATGAGTAGCTTCTGCGATTGCATCGGCATATGCAGCGTTAGCAGCAACATCCTTGAATGCAGGTGCTGTAGCTACTTCGTTAAGTTTCAACAGGTCTACTAGAGCACTTACAAATTCAGCACGGGAAATGAATTCTGTTGTTGCAGGTGTTTCTGTTTGCTCTGTAGCTGCAGCCAGATTCGTGATACGTCCTTCTGTTTTAGCTTGAATAGCGCCGCCTTTATACGTATCTACAATGTACTGGTAGAATACATCCAGATCGATAGGACCTGCTAAAGATGATTTAGCATCCACTAGCACCTTATAGTTATCTCCACCTGCGGCCATAAAGTTGTTAACGACAGCCGTATATGTTTTTGCAGGATCAATAGGTGTGCCATCTTCGAGAGTGAGGCCAGTAACACGTTCTGCAACAGGCTTATTGAAGTCTGCAGTATATTTCAGACCAGAGATCTGTAGAGTTTTAGTGTTTGGTGTACCGTCAGCATTGGTTCCCCATTGTTGCTGCAACAAAGTTTTAATTTGTTCACCAGTCAACTCCAATTTCACCAGAGTATTGCCAAAAGGTTGGATTTTGGCAAGATCAGCAAAGGTCACATCGCCTTTTGGCAGATCCGCACGAATACCACCTGGATTCATAAATGCAAAGTCAGCAGCACTTGCCTTATCACCAAAGTCTGCTTCACGCATTGAATCTGCAATAAGGTTGCCAAGAGCGGCTTCGTTATTATAAGCATCGGTACGAGTAACAGAACCATCCGTTGTACCTACTGGTTTAGTCAGCTCAGGATGCTTGTCCAATGATTTTTTAATAATAGCTAAAGATTCAGGGTCTTCTTTTACACCCTCTTGAAAAGTTGTTGTAATGGTAGCTGATTTCTCAGTTACATCCCCGGTAGCAGGGTCAATCATCAGCTTGATATCTTCAAATGCTGTACCATAGGAATAAGCCTGAACGATCAATTTTCCGTTCACTTCACCGTTAGCTAAAGCGTGATTGTCACCTGCAACGATAACGTCAACAGGGGAATTTGCTGGTAAAGCTTTTGCCAGGTCAGCCGCTTCGCCAGTTGTTACGCCTTCTTTGGTAGTTGCTGGATCATGTGCCAAGACAACGATCGTTTCTACACCTTGATCTTGCAATTCTTTTGCATATTTATTCACTGCTTCAACTTCTTCTTCTGCGCTTAGGAAACGCACGCCTGCTGTACCCGATGGGGATACTTTAGCAGGTGTAGCCTTCGTCACTAATCCGATAAATCCAATTTTGACTCCGCCCAATTCTTTAATTACATATGGCTTAATCAATGTTTTGCCGGTGGATGTTTCAATGACGTTTGCATTGACATAATCAAATTTTGCACCAGCATGAGTAACCTTGCCTTCTTTTGGATCAAGGCCACCAAAGATTTGTGCTTTTAATGCAGCGATACCTTGGTCGAATTCATGATTGCCCAGTGAAGCTACATCAAAGCCCATCATATTCATCCATTCCATCGTAGGCTCGTCACGATCCAGAGATGAAACTGGAGCAGATGCACCGACAGAGTCTCCATTATGGAAGAGTAGGGAATGTTCATATTTTGCTTGAGCTTCTTTTAGATAAGTTGCAAGAATTGGAGCAGATCCCGCCTTTTTATCACTAATCACCGAAGTCGTATCTAACTGACCATGCAGGTCGTTGATTCCGATCAAGTGTACTTCTACATCTGTACTTGCAGCAGAGACAGAACCTACTGCGCCTAACAGTTGGGAAAGTAATAGTGCAGCAGTGGCTACACGGATCGTGCTTTTACCTACTTGTTTCTTCCATGACATGAGTTTTAAAACCCCTCTCGAATTTTCGTTCCTGAGATATTTTAACATAAGTAATTACATTAAAATCATAGTTTATATCAAATCTATGTAAAAAGTTGAAAAAATGAATAGAGAAGAAACATATCTGGCTCTACACCAAACTTAGTACTAGAGTCCTTCCGGAATAAAGTAAAGCCTTTCATCAAACACCAACAGATCTTTTGCATTTCTCCTCCCCATGCGTTATTATCTTTTTATCGACATATTTGCAGGTCTAAACAAGGAGGTCCTCACACCATGTGCCCGCGTACCAAAGAACAAAATGAACTCATACGTATACAACGCAGAGAACAGATCCTGGATGTCGCCGCTCGCTCCTACTTTCGTACGGGCGGCAGCTTTGATATTCGGGATGTTGCGCGCGAGGCAGGGCTTGGTTACGGCACAGTGTACCATTATTATCCCAACCGGCATTTATTAATAGAAGATGTGTTGGGAAGCGGCTTCGAGCGATGCGAACAAGTTATTGTGAAATGGGCAAAGATCGGTGACAGGCAGTTATTAACGTATTGTAAAGCGCTGCTGCAGCTGTGGCAGTTAGACGCCCGCGCATATCTCGTCTACAAAATGGCATCGGAACATTTTACAGGCTTGCCTGAGAAGGATCGACACCACGCCAAGAAACGATTTACGGAACAGCTGTACGTTCCACTCCAATCGATTGCCCAGTGCGAAGACGACTGCATCGACCATATGCTTGCTGTGCTAATCGGCTGTTATGGGATGTACTACTATGCTGGCAATTCTGACCTGGACGTCGATCGAATCGCCCGACTCGCTATGCAAGCTATTACGAAGGAGACCTGATACGAACATGATCATCTTAAAAAGCAAGCATGAAATTGAATCCATCCGCAAGGCATGCCAAGTGGTGGCTGAATGCCATCGTACCATTGCCCCACTCATCAAACCGGGCATCACAACGAACGAAATTGAGCGCATATTTGAGGATATTATTTTGAAGCACGGCGCCAAGCCATACGAAAAGGGCTACAGAGGCTATCCTTATGCGACCTGCGCATCCGTTAACGACGTGATCGCGCATGGCTTTCCTAACAATAAGCCACTTGTGGAAGGTGATATCGTGACGATCGACACGGTCGCGGAGCTCGACGGCTGGCTCGGCGATTCGGCCTGGAGCTATGCGGTCGGACAGATCTCGCCCACGGCCGAGAAGTTGATGCGCGTCACGAAGGAATGTCTTGACCTGGGTATCGAGCAGGCGCGGCCTGGGAATCGTCTCGGCGACGTGACAAGCACGATTCAGCGGCATGCAGAATCACACGGCTTTGGCGTTGTGCGTGACCTTCTCGCCCATGGCATCGGCCGTGACCTGCACGAGGAGCCGACGTATATGCATGTCGGCAAGCCCGGAAAGGGCGTACGTCTCAAGGAAGGTATGGTGTTCACAATTGAGCCGATGATCACCGAAGGCACCTACTTCATGACAATCGATGCGGACGGCTGGACCGCACGGACGATGGACAACAAGCTCGCAGCCCAATACGAGCATACGATCGCCATCACGGCTGACGGTCCACAAATTCTGACCGCGCAATAGAATAGTTTCTTATAACAATAAAAATGAATTAGAAGTCGACCACCCAAATGGTCGACTTCTTTTTTTCGTATTCGGAATTAGCTTCCGCTTGGCACAAACGTAGTCAAAAAAGATTTATTCAAAGTAAAAAAAGTGCATGTTCTTCTTTTTCCAACTCTCCTCATTCAATCAAAAAGTCAAAAAACGTACTGGTTCTGGTCAATAACTTTTATATCACGTGTCCCCTTTCTCGTTTACACTATTTTCAAGCTATTGATATTAAACTATCGCGAAAAAGGGGGAAGCAATATGAACAAGAAAACCAAAACTTTAGTGTTGTCATTATTCATGTCGACCTTATTACTCGCAGCCTGTACAAATGGAAGCAGCACCGAGCAAAGTTCAACTAATACAGACCCGGATGCCAACGAGAGCGGAACAACCACCATTCACACAGTAACGTCAGAATACACTTCTGCGAAATATCCGAAGGGCGACGATATCACAAATAATGTGTGGATTAAGCGATATAAAGACAAGTTTAATATCGATGTCAAAACAGACTGGGTTAGCGATGAGTACGATACCAAATTGAATTTGGCTATAGCATCGAACGATCTTCCGGATGTATTCAGGGTGAATCCATCCCAATTAAGGCAGTTGGTCGAAGCGGATATGGTGATGGATCTGACCGATGTCTTTGAGCAAAACGCTTCAGATCGTCTCAAGGGTTACATGGAAGCGGATGCGGACAGTTATGAGTCAGGAAAGAAAGACGGTAAGCTGTACGGAATACCACAGATGCACTGGGGATTAATTGAACAACCAGACTTCATCTGGATTCGGAACGATTGGAAAGAAGAACTGGCGCTCCAGGATCCGAAATCTGTGGAAGACATCAAGAATATCGCACTGAAATTCATGGAAAAGCATGGCGGTTATGGTATTGCGGTTGACCAGTCGTTGGATTATCTCAATCTGCTCGCTATTGCGTGGAATGCGCATCCAGATCTGTGGATGGAGGATACCAGTGGAAAACTGGTGTACGGCTCAGTGCAGCCTGAGATGAAGAATGCGCTGGCTGAATGGTCAGAGTGGTACAAGCGAGGCATCATTGATCCGGAATTCGCAATCAAAGACTTTAATGCAATGAATGCCGATATCGTAGCCGGCAAGGTTGGGATACAGCCTTATTACCAGTGGTGGGGTTATAATCCGGGTGTCGATACGGTATCCAATCTGGGCAAGGATGCCATCTTCTACCCTTATATCATCCCAACCATCGATGGAAAGGAAGCTAAACAGTCCATCTTTTTCGCCAACAACAATTATATCGTCATGAAAAAAGGATTCAAAAGCCCGCAAGAAGTGATAAAAATTTTGAACGACTATGCTTATATTGTTGATGAAGGCAATGGCAAGGAATCCACAGAAACGCTATCCGCTCTGCTAGACAATGATATAGCCCATGTGGTCGGAGCGTTCCGTGTACTTAATCCGAATTCCGACTACGAGCAATTTGAGGCTGTTTCAGCCGCTCTTCAATCCAAGGATACCAGTGGACTTACGACTTCGGGAATGTGGCAAAAATACAACAACAGTGTTGAATTCATGGAGAATGCAACACCAGGAGCAGTCGGTGATTATTTGCAGCAAGGAGCTCCAAAGAATGCCTATAGTCTTGCTAAAAAAGTGCTCGACAGTGAGAACTACACGAAGACAGCCCTATGGGGTGTTACACCGGAGGTACTGTCGAGCTATGGCACAACCTTGGATGACATCCTGACGGAAGGCTTCACCAAGATCATTATGGGTAGCGAACGTATCGATTATTTCGATGTTGTCGTCCAGAACTGGCGAGCAGCAGGAGGCGATGAAGCAACCCAGGCAGTCAATGACGCCTACGGAAAATAAGAATGCTGTTGTCCAGAGGGGATGAGTTATTCTCCCCCCTTTTTGGCAACGGTTACACGCCTATTAAACCAAGAACGGAGGAGAACAGGAATGCTGAAAAAGTGGAAGCAGCAGAGTCCCTACCATTTAATGTTGGTCCCAAGCCTCGTATTGGTCTTCATCTTTAGTTACATCCCTTTTTATGGACTTATTATTGCGTTTCAGAAATACAATCCGGGTCTTGGCTTCAATTCACCATGGGTAGGATGGGACAATTTTTCACACGTATTTAGTCAGCCGAACTTCGTAAGGACGATCTGGAACACCTTATACATGTCCGTCTTCAAGATTATCGGAGGCATTATCGTGCCCGTTATATTCGCATTACTCCTTAACGAAGTACTAAATAGCGGAGTTAAACGTACATTCCAAACCCTGGTATATATCCCGAATTTCCTGTCTTGGGTCATTATGGCCGGGATCATGCTGGACATCCTTAGCTCCGATGGCATCATTAACACATTTCTGGGCGTATTCGGGATTGCGCCTATTTCCTTTCTTGGCACACCATCCATATTCCCATGGACCATGATCGTCAGTGATATCTGGAAGGGCTTCGGATTTGGCACGGTTGTTTACCTGGCAGCCCTGACCAGCATTGACCCTGGACTTTATGAGGCCGCGGTGATTGATGGAGCCAAACGCTGGAAGCAGACCATTTACATTACCCTACCTCTGCTCATGCCAACGATTGTCTTAATGACTGTGTTGTCGCTTGGTAACGTGCTCAATGCAGGCTTTGACCAAATCTATAATCTCTACTCCCCTGTCGTCTATCAAACCGGTGATATCATTGATACCTATGTATACCGTCTGGGAATTCAGCAGGCACAGTATTCGATAGGTACGGCTGTCGGATTATTCAAATCCATTATTTCCAGTGTTCTGGTTGCCGTATCGTACGTTCTGGCCTACAGAGTAGCCGGCTATCGCATCTTCTAAGGAGGAACTATCTTTATGATCTATGATAAAAGTATGAGCAGGCGTTTGTTCCACGTCCTAAACTACACGATATTGCTTCTAATCTCTCTCCTGTGTATCCTGCCGTTTATCAATCTATTGGCAGTTTCGTTCAGCAGCAGTGCGGCTGTATCTGCTGGTAGTGTAACGTTCTGGCCCGTTGAGTTTACGACCAAGGCCTATGAATTTGCCTTAACTGGAGGGTCATTTTTTTCTTCTCTCTGGGTTGCCATTCAAAGAACCGTTCTCGGAACATTTGTCAATCTTGTTTTAATCGTACTCACGGCTTATCCACTTTCCAAATCGAAACAAAAATTGATGGGCCGTAATATCTATATGGGATTTTTCATAGTCACGATGTTATTTAGTGGAGGATTGATTCCAACCTATCTCGTGGTAGTCAAAATGGGACTGATTGATTCGATCTGGTCTCTGATCCTGCCTGGAGCTCTACCCGTATTTAGTATGATTATTTTAATGAATTTCATTAGGGGCTTGCCAGAGGAAATTGAAGAATCAGCCATCATCGATGGTGCCGGGCCTGTACAGGTATTGCTTCGTATTTTACTCCCGCTCCTCAAGCCCGCTCTTGCAACAGTCGGTTTGTTCAGTATCGTCGGCCATTGGAATTCATGGTTCGATGGTATTATCTATATGAACAATCCAGCCAATTATCCATTACAAAGTTACCTGCAGACTCTCCTGCAGAGTTTTGAGCAAATCATGCTGAAATCTGGATCCGATTATACTCAACTACTATCCATGATGAATGCCAGAACTGGTCGCGCCGCTCAAATGTTTTTGGGTGCCATTCCGATTTTGCTCGTGTATCCGTTCCTGCAAAAATATTTCACCAAGGGCTTGGTGCTCGGTAGCGTTAAAGGATAACGCAAAAGGCTTGCAGTCCAAACTGCAAGCCTTTTGGGTGTGTTCACCTCATGTTACCCCAAGCACAATACTACTTTGTTTCTGATATAACAGGCAGCAGAATGGTAAAGACCGTACCTTTTCCAATCTGACTATCTACTTCTATTCCATAGGGCTTGCCAAAATGAAGCTGAATGCGCCGCTGCACATTATGCAGACCGATTCCTGTGGATCCGGTGCCTGCTTCAAGCTTATCTTCCCTCAAGTTCAGGATCATATGATGATCCATACCGACCCCATTATCGCGGACTTCGATCGTAATATCACTGTCCTTCGGTTGAATCCGAATGGTAATGACTCCGCCTTCCTCAAGTTCGGCCAGACCATGAAAAATCGCGTTCTCTACAAGGGGCTGAAGGATCATTTTGGGCATACGATAATCCATCAGGCTATCCTCAATCTCATATCTCATCTGAATACAATCATAGTACCTGACATTCTGTATCGTTATGTAATTCGCTATATTATCGATCTCCTCACGAATCGTAACGAGGGTTCCATCGGATCTTGTCGCATAGCGAAGCATCGAGATGAGTGCATCTGTCATTTCCACGATTTTGTCAGCCTGTTGCATGGACGCAATCCATTTCACCGATCCAAGTGTGTTATACAGAAAATGAGGTTTGATCTGATCATGGAGGGCTCGCATCTCAGCTTTGGCTTTTTCTATTTCTTCCTGCTGCATACGTTCGACCATCCGCTTCAATTCATGAGACATCTTGTTAAATCGGATTGATAAGTGGCCTATTTCGTCTCGTGAGCGAATATGCTGCACTTGTTCAAACTGCCCCTTTTCGACCAAAGCGATGTTACGCAGGAACTTCTTAATGGGGGTAGTGATGACATGAGATAGAAATATGGATATTACAGCAGCAAAAAGAATTATAACAATAGCCAGCGTCACCAAATTACGGCCCAATATTTTGCCGTCGGCAGTCAGCTCATCCAATGGCATGTATAAATAAGTTGTCCATTTTTGCTGACTAAGGGGATTGGTCACCACGACATTCAATGATTCAGATGGACGGACGTTGTCCCGGAACAGTGTGCCGATTAATCGGTCATTCACGTTATATACAATCTTGTCATTCCCATCGATGATCATGAATCTGGAGCGTAGCCCCTCCTGTAAATTGCGATTGACGATTTCAATAAATTTTATATCAATACTGACGACGATCACGCCAAGCAGCTTCCCGCTAGACACATCATGAATTTTCCGAGCGTGCGAGACTGCCAGGATTTTATTCTCAAGTTGCTCATCTATTCGGGTTGTCAACGTGATGGTTCGATCTTCATCATGCAAGAACTTTTTAAACCATAATTCGTTCGCTACTCTAAAGTTTGGGTCAATAGGCTGGTTAGGACTGACAAACAGATCTTGTCCCCCGTTCAAATTGTAGAGGTAGATGGAGAATACGCGATCTTTCATCATGATATAATTCATCAGAATATTGTATGCAGCAATCTCATGCTGTTCATCACCATCGCGGAGGAAATCCTGGATCGGAAAGCTTCCCTCATGTGTTGCAGACAGGTTATTGCTCAGTCCATTGCTGGCCAGCAGCGAGATTTTTTCAATCTCTTTTAGAAACTCGTCAATGCGAATGTTCGTCTGCTTGGCCAGATCGCTGAGCAGCTTCGTATAATTCTGTGCCAATAACCGTTCAGAGGAGTAATACGAATTGATCGTCATTACAAATACCGGAAGTATAATGACCGTTATACATATCACCATGATTTTGTACTGGATTCGAAAGAGTTGGGTATGCCTCATAGGATGCACCTCTATTCATGGATTACATGGATCCCTGCTGCAGTCGTTCTCGATATTCCTCTGGAGTATGGCCCACCGTTTTCTTGAAAATCTTACTGAAATAGGTGTAGTTATGATAACCCACTTTATCTGCAATTTCATATACTCTCAATTCCCTGCTCATTAGGTAGGCCTTCGCATGTTCAATCCGAACTCGTGTCAAGTAAGAGATAAAATTCTCTCCCTTATCCTGCTTGAACAATCGGCTGAGATACGAGGGATTGACATTAATTTGGCTTGCAATGCTTTGCAACGAAATATCCTCGGCATAATATTTATCGATTAACTCAATGGCCAGATCTGTGTAGCTAAGCTCCTGCATAAACTGAGAATCCGTTTTAAAGTAGTACGCAATATGAGCCAGGATATCTTGATGAATATCCTCCCAATACTCACCCTTCAGAACGATTTCGTAAGGAGATTTCTCGGTAAAGGAAGGCTTAGCTCTTTCTGTAGCCCGTGACACATGGGAGTGTATTGTTTCCAACACCATGATATACTGCCTGCGAATACTGTTCTCATCCGCTCGTACCGTCTCCAGTTCAGAACGAATTCCTTCAAGGAAATCCGCCGCCTTTTTGTTGTCTTTACTTATCCATAATTTCAGAAAATCTCGTTCTTGCTCCGGGTTCAGCATCCCATTCACTTCTTTCCGAGCTGGAGCTCGAATTACATCCTCGTAGTACAGGATCTGGTTGCTGCCTGTGAAGAAACCCTGTCTTAAGGCGGACTCGGCTTCTTGGCATGCCTTTCTAATACATTGAAAACCGGAAACGATTGTACTTACACCCGCTGTAAGCGATAAGTTCATAAAATCCCTGATTGAAGACAGAAGCTTATTACATAGTTTATTTAAGTCCGCATGCACAGATTTACTCTCAGGAAGTACATTGACTATAACCCAATACTCAGACGAATTCTCAACGAAAATTTCTTTCTCCCATTTCGATGGAATGATTTCTTCCATAATATTAAGAATAGAAAATCGGAGTAGTTTCTCCCCCTTCTCCACATACTTCCTCTTCGCATCCTCGTAATAGTTCACAATGAACTTGATAACAACCAATTGATCCGATCTTATACGAAAATGCAGCTCCTCAGCTTTGGTGACGATGTCCTTTTCATTTATGAATCCGCTTACAATATCTTGAAAGAAGCTATCCTTTAGATGCCTCAGGCTCTTCGAGTAATCTTGTGCCATAGTGGGGATGTTTGTCGGGTTAACATGTTCGCTTTGCAGTTTCTGTTCAATGGTAGTCAAGAGTTCGATAAGGGAGGTTTGTGTAATCTCGCTTTTAATCAAGTAGTCAGCGGCGCCTAGTTTTAGTGCCGTTTTCACATAATCAAATTCGTCAAAGTTACTTAGGATGACATACTTACAGGTTTTCAGTACCCTGGAGGACTCTTGTATAAGCTGCAGCCCATCCATAATCGGCATCTTGATATCCGTAATGATTAGATCGGGAGTCACTTCAAGCGCAAGCTCCAACGCCTCTTTTCCATTCCCCGCTTCACCAACAACATAGAAATTGTGCTCTTCCCAATTCAGCATGGAACGAATTCCAACACGCATGAGTAATTCATCATCTACGATCATCAGTTTGTACATGAAATCCCCCGATTTCGTTAGTCATAAACTTGTTCTTATCCCACGTACCCTAACAAATCTGGCTTGTTTCCATCTAAGTTTTATACAATATTAATAGAGAACGGCTTCAAAGAACACCCTTTAATTTTCAGTTATAATCATTTTTTGCTGAACAAGCCAACATGTGGCGAGTTACAGATGACTTCTGGGATCTTTGGCCGCTGTTGCTGAATATGTTCGACCGCTACCCGGACAGTCGGTTTTCCTTACCAGACGTAAAAAAACCGCTGACAGTTGTCAGCGGTGGTTAGTTTAATGAGATAGACAGGGCAAGTGTTCAAACTATTGTATCTTTTTTAAAAGTCATTCCATTACAGTTGATACATTGATGCCAACATCAATCAGCTTCACCTCGTCAAGCAGTTGTACCTCAATCTTGGCTCTACTTTTTCGTTTGTCAATTTTCCGTATCATTTTTTCTTTGCCGAGAAGTGGACCTGAAGTCACTTTCAAATGTTCTCCACCTACGATAATGTCTGAATACCCCATTGTTCCGTTGGTTCCGCATAACTGGATGAGCCAATCCATCTGTTCCTTGGGTATCGGAGTGAAAAAATTAGCTGCCTGATCATACTTATTAATACCACCGTTTACCATATACAAAATATGCGGCGTTTCTTTGATGTTGTAATAGAGATCATGAATTTGTCCGGTTCGGATAAAAATATACCCTGGAAAAAGTAGCTTTGTGCAATGATAGATTCTGCCTTGCTTTCGTTCTGGAATCATTCGTTTGGGTACCAGACAGCTCAACAGTTGACGTGCATAATAACGATCCATAAAAAGTTTGATTTCCTCTTCTCTCCCACTCCGTACAAAAAAGCT
The DNA here is from genome assembly GCF_030226665.1 of Paenibacillus sp. UMB7766-LJ446. NCBI lineage: Bacteria > Bacillati > Bacillota > Bacilli > Caryophanales > Paenibacillaceae > Paenibacillus > Paenibacillus sp. UMB7766-LJ446. The sequence goes on along the minus strand of NZ_JASOYM010000002.1, from coordinate 497,654 downwards.
GTACCAGTTCATAGGTCCTCCCATGATCTTTTTTATGAATACGTACACAGCAAACCTATTTATTCTACAATTATATAATAATTCCCAATTAAGTAAAAAAGAAAGTGCCTAAGGTCATGGTTCACCTTAGGCACTTTTCATAGTTTCACCAACATGAACAATTAGCCATGGAGCAAGACGGATAAATTTCTCAGTCCATATACATTGCTCGGAGCGACATCGATCTCATAGCCGGGGTGTACACGAAGCTTAGGATAGGTGGTAATCATCGCGGTCAGCGCAGCTTTGGCTTCCATTCTGGCTAATTGGGAGCCCATACAAAAATGAATTCCTTTTCCCAGCCCCAAATGTGCATTATGTTTTCTGCCGGGCAGGAACTCATCCCCTTGTTCAAACATTTGCTCATCCCGATTGGCCGACCCAATCCAGTTGATTACATAGTCGCCGGGCTCCAGCAGTCTGCCACCAAGGTATACAGGTTTCAATACTTTACGAACTGCCCGCTGCAAGGGAGAACGATATCGCAGCATCTCCTCAATGGCCGAGGGGATGGTTTGCGGTTGATCCGCCAGTTTCTGAACCAGCCCGTAATCATTGAACGTATAGATGGAATTGGTAATGAGGCTGGCCGTCGTTTCGTTCCCTGCGATGAGCAGCATAACACAGTTGGCAATCAGTGACTCGGGAGATAGCTTTTCTCCCTCTTCTTCGGCCTGCGTCAAGTCGGATATGATATCATCTGCCGGATTCCGGCGTTTTAGCTCCATGATCTCCAGAAAATAGCCCGCTAGTTCTGAGCTTGCTTGAGTTTGCAGTTGATAAATACGCATGTATTCCTCAGGTGTATTTTCCTGCGGTGCCAGAGTCAATGTATTGGCCCAATCCCGAAATTGCTCGCGATCGCTTGATGGTACGCCCAGCAACTCTGAGATGACAATCATTGGCAAGGGGGACGCAAAGTCTTGCACCAAATCGATTTCACTGTGGCCCTGAATGGAGTGCATCAATTCCTCTACAATCATCTCAATTCTGGACGCCCAGGAGTGCATCGCTTTTGGTGTAAAAGCCTTTGCCAGAAGCGCACGGCTAATGGTATGTTTCGGCTGATCCTGAAATATGATCGTATCCTGAATAATAGGAGGCGCAAGAACTTCATTGGAGAAATACTCCTTGTCCTCGGCCACCCGCTTCACATCCTCGTATTTAAACACACTCCATACATCTTCGGCCTCGTTATAATGAACCGGGTCTTCCTCACGCATTGTTTTATACCATGCAAACGGCTCATATTTCTCAGCGTTGGTCTTGAAACCAGTGACCTGATTCAAATCGGGAAAACTGCTTCTTTGCTTGATACTCATGCAATTCTCACTCCTTTTATCGGATAAAGTTTCAACCTACACGCGTCAAGCTCAGTACTGGCTGAATGTTTGTTTCATCACCTTTTCCTCCAGATTAATCCGGTTGAACAGCGTAATAAGATGAAGAATAAACAACGGTATAAACACAGGCCATGCCTGGGAAATAAACGCAAAACCAATGAGTTCAGGAATAATGTTCAAGTAATAATTGGGATGGCGTACGAGTCGAAACAGGGTGCTTTGCACCAGCTTGTGGTCCTTGGCAATGTATAATTTGTAGGTCCAGAAAGGACTGAGTGTACGGATAACATAAATGAGACAGGACAGTGCGAATATATACACGACCAGGCCTATAACCGTCAATACGTTGAATTGCACATCATAGACAAAGGCGTATACAATACAGCTCAAATAAATCAGATTTTGCAGCACGAAAAGCACTTTGCTATTCGTGTTTCCGTACTCGGTACCCCCACCTTCAACAATTTTTTTCTCATTGCGCATAGCAATAATGACCGATGGTATACGAATGAGTGAAATCAATATCAACAAAAATCCAATCCACATCGTTATCCGCTCCTTCTAATTACATTGGGTATAGGTATTGGTGTGCAGCACGTTTGTAAGCAAAAATTCTTCACATGAATAGCTTCTGAATCAGGGATGTCGAGTGACCATGATCTTCTGTTCTTGTAGGGACGTTTTGTTCAGGGACAATCTGATAACGTCCTGTAGCGTAAGGCATTCATTCAGCTCCTCCATACGAATTTCCGTGGAAATTCCGGTCTGCAGATGGTGAAGAAGCTGAAGAGCCAATACAGAATCCATTCCGTAATCTTCCAGCGAGCGATGTTCGTCCGTGGCCTTGGGTTCGACTCCCAGCAGACTGCTCATGATGCTTCTAACCTTATCCTCCACCGAAGGAGTAAGCCCGTTCTTCTCCTTCATGTCAACGTTATCAGCGGATTCGGTCACTGCGGCATTTGCTGCGAGCGAGTCCTTTTTCAACGTATGGCTTTTTCCGACCCAGTATTTTTCCGATACAAATGGATACGTGGGGAGAGCAATCCGCTCAGGCCGATGCTTTCCGTATAATAGCTCCCACCTTACCTCCACACCCTGTACCCACAATTCAAGTAATTGATTATACTTCCGGCGTGTCAGCCATTTGCGTATGGCTTCTTTAAGTTCTTCATCATCACTGAATAGTGCTGCTGTGCGTCGGTTAGCCGTTATACAGCTGAGATATAGCCTGCGGTTGTCCTGCGCCTCAAGTACTTGCTGAGCACACACGACATCAGGAGTATCTGTCCACAGCTCCGAATCTTGGACATAACCGTCCAGCACGGATTGTAGTTCTGCAAGAGATGAGGCTATAAAGCCGGCACGGTATTCCATGGCTTGCCTGCCAGTCTGAAGAGTGCAGGCAATGCGCTGCAGCTGATCAGGAGTATCCTCATAACGATGAAGTGCAGCCGAAAGCTGGCTCATCTGTTCCCGAAGCCTGTCTTTGCTCTTGGCAGAAAGCACGATAGCAACAGGAGCACACTCTGATTCAGCGGATATTTCTTCATTGTGAGGGGAGATGTACTCCTCCAGAATGATGTGGGCATTGGAGCCACCAAAGCCAAAAGCACTTACTCCGGCCCTGCGGGGCAGTTCGCGGCCATCGGCACCGATGGGGTTCTTCCAATCCTGTGTCTGCCTGACCACATAGAACGGACTGTGTTCAAGCTGGAGATACGGATTGAGAACTTCTGCATGCAGACTGGGAACAAGTTTACGGTGTTTCATCTGCAACAGGACTTTAATTACCCCCGCAATACCGGAGGCTAGTTCCAGATGGCCGATATTGGTTTTGACAGAGCCGATGCCGCAGGAAGCATTCGAATGTTCTTTTACGGAAAAAGGTTCTGCCGGGGAGGAACCCGTCCTCCTCTCCTTGAATGCCGCCTTGAGTGCATTGATTTCAATGGGATCACCCAACGGAGTACCTGTACCATGCGCTTCAATGTAGCTGATGGTGGATGGATCGATTCCTGCACGGGTATACACGGAATTCAGCAATGCAGTTTGCGCTTTAGGATTTGGAGAGGTTAGTGACCCTGCCCTCCCGCCGTGGTTTTCTCCGCTGCCTCGAATCAAACCGTAGATGTGATCATGGTCGCGCTCGGCATCACTTAATCTTTTCAGAAAAATCATGCCGACTCCTTCCCCCCGGCCGTAGCCGTTTGCTTCGCTTGAGAACGTTTTGCAGCGTCCGTCAGCGCTAAGCATACCGGCTTTACTCAGGCTGATATGGGCATCCACCGACAGGATTGTATTCACCCCGCCGGCAACAGCCGTGTCACATTCCCCGTTTTGAATTGCCTGAACCGCCCGATGGATAGCGACCAGAGAGCTGGAACAGGATGTCTCAACAGGCTGGCTGGGTCCATGAATGTTCAGGACGTAGCTCATCCGATTCGGCCCGACCGAAGGCACTGTTGCCGTTACGGAATAAGCCTCAATCGTTTCGTCCGACTGAGCCATCATGACATTGTATCCGCTGCTGCCTGTGCCGATGAAGAGCCCCATGGCCGAGCCTGACAAGTCTGACGGAGCGTAACCCGCATCTTCAATCACTTTCCAAACGTGCATCATCAGCAAACGCTGCTGAGGGTCCATGTGAGCGGCCTCCTTGGGAGAAATGCCAAAGAACAACGGATCAAATTCACTGATGCCGTTCATGAATCCTGCGTGTTTCACATTGGTTTTTCCATTTTCCCGGAGCGGATCTCCCATATACTCCTGCCAGCTCCAGCGTTCTTCCGGAACTTCGGATATGCAGTCTTTGCCTTCAAGCAGATTCTCCCAAAATTGCTCGACATCATCAGCCATCGGAAACTTTGCGCTGATCCCCACAATTGCTATCGTTTCCGGTGAAGCCTGACGGTCGGCACACGATTCGGATAGCATATTGCGCTCCCTCCCGGAGGAAACTGACAAGATATCTGCTGGATCATTCGGCGAATTGGACTGATACGTAGTCACGGCAGGCGGTTGTCCCCACATATCAGCATGTTCTTGCAACAAATGGGATGCCAACTCGTGAATGGTGTTATGTTCGAAAAATACTGCAGGTGTCAAACCCAATCCATGTGTTTGATTCAGCCGATCCGCCAGTTCAGTGAACAAAATGGAGTCAAAACCAAACTCCACCCAATCGGCATTCACATCCAGATCGACAACACTCACTTTTAACAGGGATGATACGGTTCGGGTTAATAGCGTTCTGATCTGATTACCCCGATCATCTTCCTGGTACGATACCGTCGGATCAGATTTGATAAGAGGGACAAAAACGTTTTGCGTATCCTGAACATTGTTATTTGTTGTTTCATCCAAGGAGGATGTTTCCGCAGCGTCAGGACGGACAACCTCTTCTCGCGCTGTTTCATTTCGCATGATGCCTGCATCCTGAATCCAGTAACGATTTCGGGCAAAAGGATACGTGGGCACCCGAACAATGGCTGGCTTTGCCTGAAGACCAACATACAACGAAGCCCAATCCACCGTTTCTCCTTTCTCCCACAATATAGCCTTTTCACCAAGCCTCTGCTCCCATGAACGATCCTCAAAAGCAGTCATTTCTATCGATTGATCATTGTTGTAAGGCGGTTTTAATGAAAAATGCCCATTCAAGAACTGATGGATCTGTTCCATTAGTTCATTGCGGCTCTTTCCTCTAAAAGCGACCCTGTGCTTCATGTCCATTCTCCCGACCTGAAACGTATAGGCTATGTCCGACAAGCGTTCTGCTATGTTTTCGTTCTCCAGATAACGGTGAAGCAGACGGGCGTATTCGAGCAGTCTTTCCTGCGTTTTGGCTGATATCGGAATAACAACCTCAGCATCCCATACTGCTTCCATGTCCACCCCTCCGAAATCCCGCGTGAAGGTGAAGGAACGCTTCCATGGTGAAGCAGGTGCAATATATTCTTCCACAATCAGATGTGCATTGCTCCCACTTGCACCAAAAGAGCTAAGGCCAGCCCGAACAGGCAGCTCCACGTTTCGTCCTCCAATAGTTCCATGGCGACGTTCCCAAGATTGTCCCGTTTGCTGGACGTGGAAGCACGTATCCTCAAACGGAATCAGGGGGTTCAGCTCGCTGGCATGCAAGGAGGGAAACAGTTCGCTGTGCTTCAGTTGCAGCATGAGTTTCGTCAGACCAGCCACTCCCGCCGCTGCCTCCAGATGACCGATATTGGACTTCAGGGAACCTACCGCACAGCTGCGGCCCGTATTGCTGTTGCTGCGAAAGGCGCGTTCCAGACCCTGAATCTCAATGGGGTCTCCCAGCGAAGTCCCGGTACCATGGGCTTCGATATATCCAATGCTTCCAGGTTGGACCCCTGCCGCTGTGAGTGCATCCGTAATAACTTCCGCTTGGGCAACCGGATCAGGCACCGTCGTTCCTGACGTTTTACCCGCATGATTCAAGGCAGAACCTTTAATAACACCATAGACGGGAAAGCCTTGCTTGCGAGCTTCAGCTACTGTCGTGAGCAGGACGGCCCCCACCCCTTCACCTGGCACATAACCATCACCATCCTTGCCAAAGCTGCGACATTTTCCGTCGGATGATAGAAACTTGGCCTGTTTCAGGAATACATACTTATGGGGATGAGTAACCAGATTCACCCCGCCTGCTATGGCATATTGACTTTGTCCATACCGGATGCTCTCGCAGGCCAAATGTATGGCCGTAAGCGAAGAAGAGCACATGCTGTCTACAGCGAGGGATGGACCATGAAAATTCAGGTGGTAAGAAACCAGATTTGCAATGGCCGAAGCATTGCTTCCCAGGGCAAGAGGCGTTCCGCGCTGCGTCATGGCTGCGCCATGCAGTTCGTAATGATTCCAGAACACACCTGCAAATACACCCACGCTTCGCTTACCTGCTGAAGCATAATGATCTCTGTCCCTGTCAATGGCAAAGCCTGCATCTTCACAAGCTGCCCAGGCCGTTTGCAAAAACAGGCGTGCCTGCGGGTCCATCATCTCGGCCTGAAGCGGCGAAATATTAAAGAATCCAGGGTCAAAATCGTCGATTCGGTCCAAAAATCCCCCCGCCGGGCAATATTCTGAAGCAGAATACGGAATATGCTGACCATTCCAGCGTTCATCCGGTATACGCGTAATGGAATCGCGTCCCTCCTTCAAGATCCGGGCTAATTCATTCACATGATTCGCTGATGGATATCTTCCCGCCATACCAATGACAGCAATATCTCCCGGATCGGACGGCGGAGGCAAATGAATGGCCATTTCGTTCCCCAATGCGGATTGAATTCGGGATTTCTCTCCATATAAAAGAACGACCTGTGCTGTTTTTTGAGCGATGATTCGATCCAGAAGTGCCATTCCTTCATCCAGTGGCAGCGGTATAGAACCGGAGGATGCGTACATCCTGTTGCGAATACGCTCATCCACTTGCATACCGCCATCCGCCCATAACGGCCAGTTAATGGTATATGTGCGTGTGACTTTACCGTTCCTGAACTCTTTCCCATTATGATTCAACAAAAGCATATCCATGCAACTGTTGGCTGCCGCATAATCTGCTTGTCCTTTGTTGCCGACAATAGCCGACAAGGAGGAGAACGCAACTATAAACTCAGGTGTCAGATCGCGAAAAGCCTGTTCCAGATTCCAGATTCCGTCCATTTTAGGCTTCAAGACCTGATCCAGCTCGATTAGCGATTTTTGCAGTATGAATTCGTCTTTGGTCGTGCCTGCACAGTGAAAAATGCCTGTGATCTCTCCATGTGTTTCACGAATTTGGCGCACAGCCTGCTCCAGTTCATCTTGATTGGTCAGGTCAACCTGAATGTACTCAACCTCTGTACCGTCCCTGTAAAGCGGAATCAGTCGGTTCCGTATCCGTTCATCCAGCGGGGAGCGTCCGATAAGAACGAGTTTGCACATGGACTGGCGAGAAAGGTGAGCGGCCAGCGCATATCCAAGTCCACCCATTCCGCCGGTAATTAGGTAAACTCCACCATGGGTATATGGTTGTTCAGATGCAGCCTGCGGGACATTCATTTCTACCAGCTTGCGAACATAACGCTTGTTGGAAATGCCTTTGTACCATAAGGAAACAACTGATCCTGCCGGGATGTTTTCCGCTTCGAATTGAAGAAGCCGGAGTACCGTATCATCTATGGAGCCTTCAGCCAGATCCATTTTGATTAATTGGGCACTCAACTTAGGAAGCTCCATGGCAGCCGTTCTCAGCAATCCTTCCAGTCCGTGAATGTATCCTTCCTTGTCACTGGAATCGGACAGCACCTGGAGTATAACGGGTCTGTCTTCATGTTTTCCATGGATCGCCAGCTTCTGAATGAACCCGTATAATGCGTTTATCTTCTGGCGGTACAATTCTGCGTTCATCGCGGAATCACCCGGCAGGTGAAAAACCTCGTCAACGCCGGGTTGCCCAACTAGCCGGGCTGCCAGGTTTGGGTAATTCCCATAAAGAACAACAACCCGATACAAGTTTTCATGAGTCCAAATTGGCTGCACCTGCTGGAGGGTATCTTCTGTTGATGCCATCTCCCACACAGGCTGAGAATCAATCCATTTGGGTTCATAACACACAGGTTCCCCGTTCATTTCAATGGCCTTCTCCATTGCTGATGTTTCCGAGAGCATTGCGGAATTCTCCTGATTCCCTTTGCTTGATTGCGAATGAGAGTTCAGGTGATTCTCTGCCGACACTGCTGCAGCCTCAAGCCAGACGTCAGGACAATGATTTTCCAGATAATCCGTTAACGCTTGCACAGAGGAATGCTCAAACAGGAGCGTTGGATACAGCGACGTACGAACCCGCGTCTCCAGGCGCTTCACCAGATCAAGCAGGTGCATGGAATCAAGGCCTTGCTCATAAAAGCCGGAACGATCATCTACCGCCTCAGGCGAGATTTGCAGCATTCGGGCGATTTCCGTTTTTAAATAAAATGAAATGTGGGCACGAACTTGCTCTTTCTCTTGGGCAGCAGGTGAAAATTCTTTTTCCTTTGTCCCCTGGGAACTTGCAGCAAACGTTGCTTCAGTGGTTAGGTTATGGTCGCCTCCTGCTGGACTTGCCTCCGTTAATCCCGTAATAGCTGCCGCATGCCGAACGCGTTTGGCTTTCAAGCTGACAAATTCAGCAAGCAATCTGCCTTTCCGATCCGTAACGGCAATATTACGGGAAATGATATCCCCTCCCGTCACATCGCTGTCCGTTCGTTCAGTAAAGGTTCGAATCTCGGCTGGAAAACGATCGTAAATGACAAAACGTTCAATCATAAACGGAATGTACGGCGGAACCTCAACATTCGGATCTTCTGCATCGCCCAAACGGAAGGACGACCCGGCAAAGGTCGCTCCGTCCAGCAATGCAACATGCGCATGGAATTGGTCCAGAGATTGTTCGGCGAGGTCGCTCAGTCGGATATCCATCCACTCCGAGTCATCTTGTCTGTACACCTCTCCCTGATTCTTCATAAATGAAAAATGCTGAATGTCCGCCTGCCTCGCCAGTTGATAAATCTGATCCATGTCCCAACGCTGGACTGTTTCAGACTCTGTATTGGGCAATGTGCGGATAGATTGTGCAGGTGTCTGTCCACGGAGAATGTACAGCTTGCATTCCATATTCAGTACTTCAGGCAAAGGCGGCTGGTTATCCTTTCGTACTTTGCGGCTGTGAATAATGATTCGCCCCTGCTCTTCATTCCTGTTCATAGACAACGTCAGAATGATGTCTACATCGAAATCGGACGAAGTCACAATCGGCTGTGTAAAGAGGACATCCCGCAATTCAATGGACGATGTACGCAGATGGCTGCTGCTAAGGCGGTACACCATATCCAGCAGTACCACACCCGGAAGTGTACAAACTCCATGAACACGATGATCTCTTACGAAATAGTCGCTATGGCGCAGACGCTGCAAAAAAGAATCGGTCCCAGGCAATGTCATGATTCACACTCACTCCCTCTCATAACTTGATGAAGTCAAAAAAGTTCGATGGCTCGGAACGTTGTTGCAACGATGACGAAGGAGACAGGATGGACGCTTCCTCCATACAAGATGCTTTCTGAACGGATTGCGGCCAGCAGTGCTTACGCTGAAAAGGTGCATCAGGATATTGAAGTGGCAGCTCCACCCTTCTCTCCGCAGGAATGCCTTCATTGCTGACAAGCACATGTGCGTTGTTGCCTCCAAGTCCAAACGCGCTGATGCCAGCACGCAGAATTTCGTTCGCTCCATTTCCCCACGGTTGATGCTGCTGCACGATATAAAAGGGAGATTCCCCGAATTGAAAACGCGGATTCGGTTGTTCGCAGTGGAGTGTCGGCGGCAGCTCGCGGTGAGCAAGCGATAGCAGCACCTTGATCAGGCTGGCGATACCCGACGCGCTCAGCAGATGCCCGATATTACTTTTCACGCTCCCGACTCCACAAAATTGGCGTTCATCCGTATACTTTGCAAAAACACCCGTCAATGCTTTCAGTTCAATGGGATCACCGATAAGTGTCCCTGTTCCATGGGTCTCGATATAACTGATGGAAGCAGGGTGAACGCCTGCGTTGGAAATCGCTTTTTCCAGCAATGCCTGTTGGGCTTCCGGGTTTGGTGTTGTAATGCCCATCGTTTGGCCGTCATTGTTGATGGCTGTGCCATCGATGACGCCATAGATGTTATCCTGATCGGCGATGGCACGAGAGAGCGGTTTGAGCATCACTACGCCGCAGCCCTCACCCAATCCGATCCCGTCCGCGTCTGCACTAAACGTTTTGCAGCGATAATCCGGGGATAATACGCTTGCTGCTCCCAGCATTTCGTAGGGTGCATCATCAAGCAGAATGTCCACACCACCTGCAAAAGCAAGGTCGCATTCCCCGTCCAGCAAGCTTCGAACCGCAAGGTGAACGGCAGTAAGTGAGCTGGAGCAAGCGGTATCCACTACCATGTTAGGCCCTTTCAGATTATAAAAATGAGACAGATGCGCAGCGATAAAGTTCTGTCCGATTCCAACTATCGTATCTTTGGTGCTGTCTTGCAGCTTGGAAGAAAAGTTGCTTGTTCTGGAGCCGACAAATACTCCGGTCTGAGAGTCCCATAATCGTTCCCGGCTGTATCCCGCGTCTTCTGCGGCCTCCACGCTCACTTCCAGCAGTTGGCGCTGCAGCGGGTCCAACTGTGCAGCCAGCGTATCGCTGATTCGGAAAAATTCCGGATCAAACTGCTCAATATCCTGAATAAATGCACCGATTCGCTTCTTGGACGCTGACTTTCCGCTGGAGCGACTGCTTCCCGTTAACTCAAGACGTTTATCCGTGATTTCAGTCATGCTGTCCCTGCCACTTTGCAGATTGGACCAGAACTCCGCCGGATTCACGGCATGGGGAAAATGACAGGCGACGCCAATAATTGCGATTTTATCGCGTTTCCCGGCTCGTGCAGCGGAATGCTCCTGCTCTTCATCCGTTGGAGTTAACATAATTGGAGTCAACGTAGGCTCTGGTACGGCTAACATCTCACCAAGTCGTTCAGGATAGATTCGAGCCAGATGGTGTGCCAATTGGCGCAGCGTTGGATACTCCAGCAGCAGCGAAGGGTCCACCGCAGCATGTTGTAATTGGTGGTCCATAACTGCCAGCACCTGTACGAGCAAAATGGAATCCATTCCGTAGTGCTGAAAAGGTGTATCCTCATCGAGACGGGATTCATCCAGTCTCAGTTCAGCAGCCATCAAAGCCTTGAGCCATTTCAGGGTCTCGTTCTCCAACGCATCAAGAGCGTTGGCATGGAGCTTCTCGGCAGGCTGCCCAGATAACGGAATGGAAGGCCGCTCTGCCTGTTTGAAGAGTGATTCTGCCGCATTGTTTTCCTGATTCAGCAGGCTATGCTCTTCAACCACGGCTGGCAGAATGACCGGCCCTATGTCCTCGCGAATGATACGATCCAGCCAGAAGAGTCCTTCAGCGTCAGTGATGTTGAGCAGCCCGCTCTGTCGATAGGCATCGCTTGCAACGGCACCAAAGCCCGATTCCTCCCAGCTTGGCCACTGAATGCTGATGACCGGGTATGGTGAGATGGTGTTCTCCAGGCGTGCTGCTTCGGCAAAATAGTCCAAATACGCGTTAGCCATCGCGTAGTCGCTCTGCCCTGCTGCCAGTGAAGGCAGCGCAGAAGAAACGGAGGAGTACATGACAAAGAAGCGCAGAGGCTCATGCCTGAATGCGCGATACAACACATGCACGCCGTGTGTTTTTGGATCAAGCACTTTTTGCATGGACTTAGCCTGCTTGCGTATAAAGGCCGGATTTACATCATCGACACTACCCGCACAGTGAATGACTCCGCCGATAGGGCCCCATGTTTCCCGTACTCTGCCCAGTTCTGCCTGAATGGCAGATTCATCTGTAAGAGCGGTATGAACAACAAGCACTCTGGCCCCTCTTTTTTCGAGTTCCAATAAAGATCTGATTTTGCTTCCTAACGGTGTTTCCCGGTCTGCGTGCAGGTCCCATTCTTCTCTTGGAGGAATTGCCTCCCGCCCACTTAATACCAGCTTTTTCACATGATGATGCTCGACGAAATGACGCGCACACGCCATGCCGAGTCCACGAGTTCCTCCGGTAATCCACAGCACCTGATTCTCATCCAGCGTCAGCTGTCCGGGATTGCCAGAATTCATGGAGTGTTTGTAAGAATTATTGTCCATGCCAAACTCAGGCCGAATCTCCCGCATATATGAACGCCATCTCTTGCCATCCCGGTAGCATACCTCCGGTTCACGATCCGATTGCCGGAACTCTTCTGTTATACATGAGGTAATCATCTCATCTGATGCAGTTGGATCAACATCCAGATGTCTGGAACGGATACTGCGGTACTCGGATTGCAGCATACGATACAGACCGGCACGCGAAGCATGGGTCAGATTGACTTTGGAATTCCGGAACGCTTCCAGACCACAGGTGACCATTAGCAAAAGCATCCCGTCACTTCCATGGTTCTCAATCATTTCCTGCATAAGCTTCAACCATGACGGCAAGACCTGTTCTTGGCAAAGGTCCGTTACAGACGTCTGGGTTCTGCATGCCGTCAGATCGATCATGCCTGTCAGTCGGCCATTCTCCTTTTGATTCTCTTTAAGCCAATGGTTCGCAGAGTCAAGCTGCTCTTCATTCAAGACTACTGAATGTTTAAACTGTTCTGATAACCTCGCTGCAAGGTTAGCGGAAGCATGATTGGAGAGGATGAGAATTGTTCCTTCAGGACCCTCGGCATCGGAAATGGTTGCTTCAATGTTCGCAGGCAGCCAGTCTTTGTGATATGCGGTCATGTGACGCTCAGGTGCTGCCTTCCCAAGCTCTGTTCCGGCTGCATGTACATCCTTCTCCTGCACACGGTTATGCATGGCGATATTCTGTTCTGCATAAGACATTTGAGTGTATAGCGGAACAGTTCCTGCTCCAACGCTCGGTTCATCACTCATGACGAACCAGCAGCGCTCGCGTTCAAACGGATACGCAGGCAGGCTGATTCTGCACGGATGCCCTTTAGAGTAGAGTACCTTCCAATCGATCGTGACACCCTTAACCCACAGCTCCAGCACTTTCCCATATTTCCCTGCTTTAAGCCATCCTTGCACTACTTCGCCAAAATCCTCATCCATCGCTATTGCTGACTGTACGGCTTGATAGGTCTTGATGTTGCCTTGATATATTTCCTCTCTGTTCCCATCCTCGCTTTCCAGAAAATGTTCCAGCCTTTCTTTTAACTCCTCTAGGGAGTGCGCCACAAATCCGAGACGCTCTCCCATGTCCTGTCTTCCGGTCTGAAGGGTAAACGCAATCTGCTCCAGCAGGCTTTGGGAATCGCTCCCCGCTTCAGCAGCAGTCCATTGCGCATCCAAGAAAGTGAGCATGCGTCTGGTTTGTTCCTTGAGTGCAGACGCAGTGCGCGCCGAAAGCACAATCATGACGGGTCCTTCCAAGATCCGATTGGATGTCTTCTCATGACCAAGTGAGCTTTCGGGTGCTTCAATAATCAGGTGGGCGTTGGAGCCGCCTGCGCCAAAGGAGGACAGCCCTGCTCTGCGCGGTACCTTTTTCAGACTGCCTTTTTCCATCCGCTGGATCTGCTCCCATGCTGCTGTTTCCCGTTGTACCCGAAACGGAGACTGTACAAAATCGATATGAGGATTACCAGGTTCCGAATGTAACGTGGGAACCAGTTGTTCGTGTTTCATCTGAAGCAAAATCTTGGTCAGTCCGGCGATACCTGCTGCACTTTCGGCGTGGCCGATGTTGGATTTTACCGAACCCAATGCGCAAAACTGGCGCTGATCCGTATATTCTGCAAATGCCTTGCTCAACCCGGCAACTTCTATCGGGTCGCCAAGGGATGTCCCTGTGCCATGAGCTTCCACATAGGTGATGGTATCGGCGGGAATGTCTGATTCAGCAATGGCTCTGCCAATTACACATGCCTGTGCTGCCGGATTCGGCACGGTATAACCGTTCGTTTTCCCTCCGTGATTCAATGCCGTGCCCTTAATGACTCCATAGATGTGGTCACCGTCTTCCATTGCTTTCTTGAGTGGTTTAAGGATAACCGCCCCTACACCTTCACTGGGAACATAACCGTCCCCTTGTGCCCCGAAGCTTTTACATCTTCCTTCACTTGATAGGAAACCGCCTTGGTTTAGCAAAATATATTTGTTCGGATGCAGCGAAACATTGACCCCGCCGGCAACGGCAACTTCACATTCATTCAGCGCAAGGCTTTGACAAGCCAGATGAATGGCTGTCAGGGAAGAAGAGCACATCGTATCCACAGCCATGCTTGGCCCATTAAAATTGCAATAATAGGATACCCGGTTGGCGATCGATGCCGGATTGCCACTTAATGCAAAGGACGAATCCCCTTTGGCCTGAGCCTGAGCGGCATATAACTGATATTCCTCGTACATGACACCCACATATACACCAACCCTGTTCCCCCAGGCATCTCCGGTTGCGGAGCCCAAACCTTGGGGCGTATAACCGGCATCTTCAATGGCCTCGTAAGCGGTCTCCAAAAATAATCTCTCCTGCGGATCCATCATTTGAGCTTCTCTGGGTGAGATATGAAAGAACAAGGGATCAAAACGATCTACACCTTGAATGAATCCTCCCCATTTGCTCCGCGCTTTTAGCGATTTTTCGTCCGCATGATGCGAATGGAGCCTATAGTCCCAACGATCCGAAGGAATTTCAGTAACACTGTCTTTACCCTGGATCAGGTTTTCCCAGAATTGATCCAGGTTGTCCGCACCAGGATAACGACCGGACAAACCGATCACGGCGATATCCTTTGGACGTGAGAAATGTTCTACAGGAGTCGGACTCAGAAAACGCTGATCGATGCGTTGGAATGTTCGAGATTCAGGGCGGTGCATAGGGGCTTCTACCGTCTTTCCTGAAGGTTCTCCACGATTTAGTGAGGGAACCGTAAATAAACTCACCACTGTATCACGATGAGACTTAATGAAATATCCCCTTAATTCCTTCACGGTCTGATATTCAAAAAGCAAAGTTTTGGATAACGGCCCAAAAGTGGCTTCGAGCTGATCTGTCAACTGCGAAATGCTGATAGAGTCAATACCATAGTTTTCCAGCGGAGCATGACTCTCCATTTGCTCTACGGGAACTTTGAGCACCGAAGAGAGCGCTTTTTTCAAAAATATGTCCAACGCTTCTACCCATGTGTTGTCCGCTGCTGTAGTTTGTACACGCTCATTATTCTGATCCGATAGCTTGCTTGTCTCAGGCCGATACGCCATATGGCTGCTTATTGGGATAAGCGGGAGCGATTGCGACTGAAAAACATCCGGATAATGTTGGGTCAAAAATACGGATGCAGATTGCAGCGTTGGGTACTCCACAAACAGAACATAGCTCTGGTTCATGCCATAACGTTCATTCAGCTTTTGAGCCATTAAGGTCAATTGAGGTTGGTCCAACCCATATTCGAGCCATTCCGCATCGCGGCTGATCTCTTTCGGCTCCACCCAAAGCAGGTCAGCAGCCAATTCTTGCAAAACAGTCAGGGCGCTTGGGTCTGGAACGCGTGCGCTATAATCCGACTGTACATTCTGAGTGTCCAGACTATTTCTCTCCCCGAATCGCGGAGTTCCGCGGTTCATCGTCCATCGTGTCTCCAGGCTTGCAACAAGCTTGGGAATATCTCCTTGTATCCCGGTTATTTCACACTCTCCAGACTGAAAAGCGCGGTATAACATCGTGATACCTTCCTCAGGCGACAGTGGACGCATACCTGTTTTTTTCCATAATTCCTTCTCTTCCAAGGCAGACATATGCATACCGCCTTCTTTCCATAACGGCCAGTTGATTGCCAGGGTTTTCCCCTCTCGTTCTCCTGCAAGCATCAATCGGTGGCGATAGTGTGCATAGCTGCTCATAAACGCGTTGGCAGTGGCATAATCGCATTGCCCCGGATTGCCATATACACCGGAAAGGGACGAGAATAGAATAAAAAAATCCAGATTCATCTCCCGGGTTGCTTCATCCAAATGAACGGTACCCGCAACTTTGGGAGCCAGCACATGCTCCAGCTCCGCTTGTGTTTTGTGCAGCGTATAGTTGTCTCTCATCAGTCCGGCGCTATGAATAATTCCATTAAGATGCCCATAGGTCTGTTGAATAGAAAATACGAGGTCCGCCGTTTCTTCCTGCCTCGATATATCTGCCTGATGATAGACCACCGTCACTCCGTTTGTTGTCCACTGTTCCCATTCTTGCTTCCGGTTCGCGGGCATTTCCGATCTGCCGGTCAATATCAGTGTAGCGTTAGCGGCCTGGGCAGCAATCTCACGTGCAAAAATATGCCCTAAACCTCCTGCCCCTCCTGTAATAAGGTAAACACCGTCATCTTTCCACGGCAGAGTATCGGTTCCTGCGTTCAGTTGTGTGCTTTTCCAATGGAGAACTTGCCTTCGTTCAGCTTTGTAACCGATATGAATATCCTGGGAACTTCGGTTGGACATAATAATTTCGCTTACACGGTTGGCATCGATCCGTTTCTGTGGCCACCCGTCATATCCACCATCATCATCACTATCTTCGCTCTTCTCTATAAACTGGACGTGAATACGGGGATTTTCCAGTGCCGCCGTTCTCAGCATTCCCGTTAATCCGCCGTATAACAGAAACCGACTATCCCTGCTCCACAGCACTTGAATCAACGTTTTCTCTTCATCGGATTTTCTGCCGATGACCTGCTGTAACTGTTCAAGCACCCGGATTGAAGAGGCAGCAAAATGATTGGGCATAGCGCCTTCGGCATGAAGGTTGCCCACCTTTCCAGATGCTAGAGATACCACCTCAGCCTGCACTTGCATCCGATTCAATGTTTCCTGCAGTTGCTCTGCTAGTACCGAAAAAGGCTCCGCCAGCATTACGATGTGTTTATCATAACGATGACTCGCCTGGTTCCGATCGACAGCTGTGTCTTCCCAGCTCCGAACTAACAAGGCCGTCTCTATACCTTGCTGCCCGGATGCTAATACGGCATGGTTGTCCATGGCCCGACAGCTTAGTCCTTGAATCAGAGAACTTGGCCTCCCGTCGCTGTTGAACAAATCAATATCCAGCTTGGGTATGGAACCGGGAGAGAGAGAAGAAGCTCCGGAACTGAATCGGACATGCGCCCACATGTCCTCGGTACAGTAGTCCAGAATTAGAATTTCATCGATTGCATATGGAATCGGCAGCATAGGGTTTGCATGTTCCGGGCCATTGTCCGCAATCCATAGTCCAATCGCGGATTGTAATGCCCCGTCCAGCATGGCGGGATGCAGCACGTAATTCTGCATCTCTTGCTTCAAAGCGGCTGGCAGGCGAATTTTTCCCACCACTTCACCTTCTCCGACATGAAGCTCCGTCAATACCTGGTGAGCGGGCCCATATCGGAGTCCTCCGTGATCATAAATCTGATAACATTGCTCTCCAGTAAACCGTTTATTGCGGCAGCGTGCCTCCAGTTCCTTCAGATCTCGGGCCAGTCCTTCTTCATACGCAGGCCCGAGAGGGAGAATGCTGGCGTATCCGCTGCTGTGTACAACGTCCTCACTCTGTCCGCTCTCGGATAATTTACTGAATATCTCATAATGAATGCGCTGCTCCTTGTCCGGGACATGCAATCGAATCTCCAGGGATACGGGAGACTCTTTGACCCCAAGAGGACGTACCCATACATGATTTGTCAGAGAAAGGGGAACGTTCATGCCCCGCTCTTCTCCCAGCGCATTTCGGATTGCCGCGCACGCCATTTCAAGATAAACCGCACCGGGGAGAACCGAATCCTGTCCAATTCGGTGATCTCTCAGGTAAAATTCCTGTCCTGTCAGAGTGGTCGCATATTTTTGCTCAGACAAGCTGGACTTGTTTTCATGCAGCAGCGGATGAATAATTGGAATAAGGCCGGACATGCCACTCTGAGAAGAAGCCCGATTCAGCTCCGATAAGGCATGTGTCACCTGTTCAGGAACCCAATACCGCTCTTTAGCAAACGGATATGTGGGCAGACTGATTTTGTTACGCTGGCACCCGCTATGCAGCAGGCTCCAGTCCACATTCAGGCCGCTCACCCAGAACTCCAGCAATTTCCCGAACTTTCGTTTGGCAATCCAATTCATCAGGGTGTGCTTCATGTCTGCATCTGCCGATAGCACAGATAGGGGTTGCATCGTATCTCCCACATGCCCGACATAGATGTCGTTCGAGTCTTTCTCTCCCGAACAGTAGTTTTCCAGTTTCAGAATCAGTTCCTGAAGAGAACCCGCCACAATACCCAGACGCATGTCCATCATCTCTCGTCCGGTTTGCAGTGTATAAGCGATATCCCCCAACTGTCCCTCTTTGTATCGATTTGACCGAAGAGCCGACACCATGCGTTCACATGACTCCCGAAGCTGCTGCTCATTCCGTGCCGATAAAACCACCAATACCTCTGGTTCAGCCGAATTTGAATTCGCATGAATGGGCAGCAACTCTTCTTCCCGAGTGGAATCATACTCCTCGACGATGATATGAGCATTGGAGCCTCCAGCACCAAAGGAGGATATTCCGGCAATCCGTGGAACTTCCCGGATGGATCCTCCTGAGTATTCCGTCATTCTGTCCCAGTCTTCCAACTGCTTCTGTACGGCAAACGGGGTCTCCTCAAATTGGATATGGGGATTCGGCGGGTCCGCATGAATGGAAGGAACCAACTGCCGATGCTGCATCTGCAAAAGGACTTTGGTCAGCCCAGCAATGCCTGCTGCACTTTCACAATGCCCAATATTGGATTTGGCTGAACCGATTGCGCATTTTCGTTCCGATGCAATTCCCTTTTGGAACGCCTGGGTTAACCCTGATATTTCGATAGGGTCACCCAAAGAAGTCCCCGTACCATGGGCTTCAATATAACTGATGTCACTGATCTGGATTCCCGCCTCGGCAACGGCTGACTCAATAACCTTGGCTTGCCTCGCAGGATTTGGAACCGTGTACCCGTTTGTTTTGCCCCCATGGTTAACGGCTGTTCCTTTGATAACACCGTAGATATGATCACCGTCAGCAATAGCGCGGCTTAACGGCTTGAGCATCACGGCCCCTACACCCTCACCGGGAACGTATCCGTCACCCCCTTCGCCAAAGCTTTCGCACCTCCCTTTGGAAGAGAGAAACTGTCCTTGCGTAAGCATGACATATTTATTGGGGTGAACAGACACGTTTACACCTCCGGCAATCGCGGTCCGGCATTCTCCTTTAGCCAGACTTTGACAGGCTAGATGAATCGCCGTGAGCGATGAAGAACACATCGTATCCACCACCATGCTGGGTCCATGAAAATCGCAAAAATACGAGACCCGGTTCGCGATGGACGCCGGATTGCCGTTTAAGGCGAAGGGCTCTTCTCCAGCAATGCGTGCTTCTGCGCCGAACAACTGGTACTCCTGATACATGACTCCTACAAATACACCGACGTTCCCTTTCTGATTGGAGGTGGAGTCAGGCCCTGCCGCCAGCTCACGGGTGTACCCAGCATCCTGAAGTGTTTCATATACACATTCCAGAAACAGGCGCTCCTGTGGATCAATTCGTTCAGCTTCCTTGGGAGAAATCTGAAAAAAGAGTGGATCAAATCGATCCACTCCATGAATAAATCCTCCCCATTTCCCGGAACGCTTGCCTCTGTTTGCATGCATCTCCGCATGAATGCGGTAATCCCATCGATCCTCAGGTATTTCGGTAATACAGTCCCTGCCCTCTTTCAGATTTTCCCAAAATTGCTGAAGGTTGTCGGATTGCGGATATCGCCCTGCCATGCCAACGATGGCAATATCCAGCGCATTTTTGGTGTATGGTTTTTCGTGTACTGCTTCCCCGTTGGTTTTACCAGCGCCCCGATGTTGTCTTCGAGATCTAGCAACAGAAGTACCGGTTATGAACGAACTTTTCGACGTGGATGAAGCCTTCGGAATGGTGTTCGGTTTAAGCTCAGGTGCATGAGATCGAAGGTCCTTGTTCTGAATGGATGCCTTTGTAAGCTGCTGCAGCCGATCCTGATGCTTGCTCATAAAATATTCCGTCAGCTCCGCAATATTTTGGTATTCATAGAATAATGTTTTGGACAGCGGACCGAATTGCCGTTCCAGTTCATCCGTCAGCTTCATTACCATTACGGAATCAATGCCGTATTTCTCCAGGGGAGCATCCTCTTCAATTTGCCGCTCTGGCAGCATAAGTCCGGATGACAATATCTTTTTAAAATAACGGATGGCTCTCGCTCTGGCTTCTTCCTTGTCCTCCTCTTTTTGCTGCTCCAGCGTATGATTCAAGTTCGGCTCGCTTTCTCTGGATTCGGTCAAAAGACCGCGAAGCAATTCGGCTGCCTGCTGGTCATCAAGCATTCCTTCCTGAATTTGCCGATACAATATGGACAGTTGGTCTTCCAAAGTGCTCACCTCCAATAGAAAATAGGTCCAGGACGGGATCGTACAGGTTTATCTAAGATGTATAAGCTGATCAAGGGTACATTCTCCACTGCGGATTTTGTCTACCAATTGAAGGTATTCCCCTTCGTTGACACGGCTGCTCTGGGGAATCGGATTCATGTGAGGCCCTCTTCCGGAAACCCCCATAAAGGTTCGCATTTGCTCAGGCTCCCCATGCATGACTACTATAGGCGACTTTTTTTCCTGCAACGCCTGTTGAAGAGCTAACATTGCGCTTTCACGCGCCAAGGGTACCATGCCCGATATACGCTCCATGTTCTGCATGGTCTGTTCATCCATATCCATCCCGCCTTCTTCCCATAAAGGCCAATTGATTGCCAGTGTAAATCCATAGCGCTCGCCCTGCTGAACTCTTTCATTACGGTATCTGGAATATTCGTCCATAAACGCATTTGCCGCCGCATAATCGGCCTGACCCACATTGCCATGCACTCCGGCGAGCGAAGAGAACAAGACAAAAAAGTCCAGCTTGACATGCTGACTCGCTTCATCCAGATTCACTGTTCCGGCTACTTTTGGTGCCAGCACTTTCTCGATATCGTCAAGGGTTTTACGAATCATATAGTTGTCTCGAATCAGACCCGCACTATGGATAATTCCATTCAGCATTCCGTATTTTTGAATGATTTCAAGCATCAGCGCATCGACATCTTTCCTGTTTGAAACATCCGAACGCCGGTAGACAATCCGTGCTCCCTTCTGCTCCAGTTGTGCCAGACGATGTTGATCGGAGTCATCCAGTTCGGAACGTCCCGTAAGAATAATCGTCGGCTGTTCCGACTGTTCAGCAATGTGCTCTGCAATCATATAACCGATTGCTCCAAGACCGCCTGTAATCAGATATACGCCTTGATCCTTCCAAGGCAGATACACTGACGATGAAGTATTTGGGATACCCAGTTCTTTCCATGAAGACGTGGACCTTTTATCGTTAAGATACCGGATATGCGTGTCACCTGCGCTCAGGCTGCTTTCCGTTAACATGTGAACCATCCGTCCGGGACTTGAGGGATATTCAGATTCAATGATTTGAATAATGATTTTTGGATTTTCCAATTCGGCTGTTTTTAGCAATGCGGACAATCCACCGAACAGTCTGTAATGTTCCCGGTTTGCAATGAGTAGTTGAATCAGAACAGGACCTTCCGGTTTGGATTTCAGTAATTCTTGTACAAAACGATAGGCCTTTAGGACAATAGCGGGGTATGCTTTATCCATCCCGCCGGAATCGCCGGTTCGATCCATAGGCACTGTGTCAAGGGTAAGACATTTTACGTCTGGAAGCTCGGCAGTAATCAAGTGCTCCAGTTCTGTCCAGGGTTCGGATAACATGACGATATGACGGCTGTACACAAGCTCAGGGACAACGACGGCCTCCTGCTCCTTCCATTCGTTTGCAAACATCAATGTCTGTGATTCGGTTGGAAATGACGATCTTTCCATGTGAATCTCTCCCTTCAATGGTTTGCTGGTAAACCCTTCAAATTGAATACATACGTTTCCATCTTCATCATAAAGCTCAATGTCCAGTTTTTGTAGGGAGTCGGAAGGCTTGTGCCCGTCGCTATAACGAACATATGCCCACATTACGGGTACGCAGGGACGTCGAATCACCACACGATCCAGTGCAAAAGGCAGCAGCGGACTTGAATTCGATTGAACTTCATCAGAGAATGGCCCAGCTTCGGCAAGCAACAATCCAATCGCGGATTGCAGCGCAGCATCTGCCATGGACGGATGAATAACATATGGATTAGCTGAGCCCTTAGCCTGATCAGGAAGAACAAGTTTTGCAAGCACCGTGTTTTCCCCCGTGTAAACGGCCTCTATCCCTTGCATCGTTAAGCCATAATTCAGTCCCATTCCTTCAAAGGCCTGATAACATTCAGCCGCTGTCCAATATTGGATGCACTCCTGGCGTAGCTTATGCAGATTCAGACGGGCTTCTGAGCCCGCCGATGTCAGAAACGCTGAGCCCTGACTGTGCAGCAGCTCGGCAGAATGATCAAGTGTGTATACTTCATACTGAATTTCTCCCTGTTCTTCCGCGTACAAACGAATATGCACGTCGCTTGCAGGAGAACTGCATACCATCGCTCTGCCCCAAATAATATTTTCCAATACCATCACTTCGGATTCTGCATGAGTGTGTACAATGGACCGATCAACTGCCTCGCGAGCCATTTCCAAATAGGCGACTCCCGGCAGCACTCGATGCTGCCCGACCCGGTGATCCGACAGAAAATGCTCCTCACCATTGAACCGGGAGGAAAAGCGCTGCTCCGATAATAGGGATGTATTGTGGTGCAGCATCGGATGAAGCACAGATTCACGTTCTGAAGCTGCCTTGTCTGCGTTTTGGTCAGTGCTTGATGACTGATGCAACAACCTCTCCGCAGCAGGCAGCCAGTATTTTTCACGTTCGAATGGATAGGTGGGCAGACTCATTTTTCCTGGTGTTTCAGTACCGTATATCTGCTGCCAGTCCAGCTTGACACCAGAAACCCACATGTCCAGTACACTGTTCACGTTACCACTAGTCACGGCCTGTCTAATATCTCCCGTAGGGACCTCTCTCCCCTCTAAATCCGTATCCAAGGGCGTATAGGAGCTTCGGTTGACTCTTCCTCTGTATACACCGGGAGGGAGCGGCTTCAATTGACTGGCCAGAATCGAGCAGAGTGTAGCAGACAGTTCCTTTATGTCGGTTGCCGCAAAAGCCAAACGTTCTTCCATCGCCTCTCTACCTGTTTGAAGCGTATAGGCCAATTTCTCTAGCATCTGATCTTCCACGTTATGACGCTGAATGAACTGAAGTAATTTTTCCGCTACAGCAAGCAGCTTCTCTTCATTTCGGGCGGACAACACCACTAGGACTGGTCGTCCCGGTTGGCGCTGAGTCCTGTAAGAAGAAGGCGCTGTTATGGAAACAGGCGCTTGAACAGGAATGTATTCCTCAACAATGACATGAGCGTTCGCACCCCCGGCGCCAAAGGAGGATACCCCGGCAATCCGAGGGATTTCTTTCATTTGTCCATCCACCTCAACCGTGGGCCTAACCCACTCACTCGCGGACTGTTGAACTATAAACGGAGTGTCATGAAAGGCAATTTCACGGTTTAGTACTCCTGCGTGCAGGCTTGGAGCAATCTGACCATGTTTGAGCTGAAGAATTATCTTGGTGAGTCCTCCGATTCCAGCAGCCGATTCCATATGCCCAACGTTGCTTTTCAATGACCCTATGGAGCAATACTCCTTATCCAGCGTATCCAGACGGAATGCACGCGCAAGCCCTGCAATTTCAATCGGATCTCCCAGTCGGGTTCCGGTTCCATGGGCTTCGATATAGCTGATCCAGCGGGCATCAATTCCTGCTTTGTCGAGTGCTTCCCGAATCAAGTCCCCCTGTGCTGCCGGATTCGGCACCATATATCCGTTCGTTTTACCCCCATGGTTAATATGAGTTCCTCGGATTACGGCATGAATCTGATCGCCATCCTCAACAGCCTTAGACAGGCGTTTCAGGATGACTACCCCGACTCCTTCACCAGGTACGAATCCATCCGCCTCCTCCGCAAAGCTTTTACATTTCCCGTCACTCGCCAGCATCTGCTGGGCACACAGCGCTACGTAGCTTGAAGGGTGCAGATAAAGGTTTACCCCTCCTGCAATGGCAGCCTCACACTCACCGCGGCGAATGCTTTCACATGCTTCATGAATGGCCGTCAAAGAGGAGGAGCACATCGTATCCACTGGTATACTGGGCCCATGAAGGTTCAGCAAATACGAAACCCGGTTTGCAACCGAACTGAAAGAGGTTTGCGGAAACCATTCTCCACCTTCATTCCACAGTGGTGGGCCATACAAATTAAAGCCATTTTTGGTGATACCGGCAAATACACCGACTTTACCGCTATACTGGCGATCCATTTGTTCTCTTGTATAGCCCGAATCTTCAAGGGCTTCCCATACCGTTTGCAGAAAGAGCCTCTCCTGCGGGTCCATGTTCATGACCTCCCGCGGGGAAAGCTGAAAGAACAGCGGGTCGAAATCCGCGTATCCCTCTACGAACCCGCCCCATTTGCTGTAGCTTTTGCCCTTGCGTGCCGCTTCCTTGCGATCCGGGTGATAGAATCCTTCCAATGCCCAGCGCTCCTCCGGGATTTCCGAGATACAGTCCTTACCTGTGATCAGGTTGTCCCAAAACTGTTCCAGGTTGTCTGCCTGCGGGTACCGTCCGCTGATTCCGATGATGGCTATCGGTTCATAAGCGGTTGAATCTGTTCGTGATGCTGTAATCTGTACAGGCTCTGCCGGGCTTAAGACAGGTTCGAGGACCGCCTTTTTCGCTTCGGATACGGGTTGTTGATGATGCAAGCTTACATCTTGCAACATTTCATTCTCAGGCTTATCCGGTAGAACGGCAGCAATTAACTGCACTTCATGCTGTTTCATAAAATGATGAATCAATGCCGCAAGCGTTTTATGTTCAAAAAACAACGTGGTATTTATCCCGTCAAAATGTTTACGCAGTCGATTGGTCAGTTGAACAATCAGAATGGAATCAATGCCGTAGGCTTCCAGTGGTTCGGATTCATCGATGAGTTCAGGTTCCATTTTGATGACTTCCCCGACCAAACGTTTGAAAAATGTCAGGCTGGCCTGCCATATTTGATCCGGCTTCACCTTCGTATCTTCCATTTTCGCGGATGATGTACCTGTAGAACTGAGCTTGCCATGATCTGCTATAAATTCAGAGGTTTGTACTGGCTGCAGGATGTAACCATCGCTGAATGCAGCGATGATCTGCTGTCCAAGGCTGTTGCCTTGTTCCGCAGGCATAATGGCCTGTCCAAATCCGGTTTGCCGCAATATTTGACACCATTGCTGCTGGTGAAGGATAGGTGAACCTTTGATCCGAATATCTTCATCTTCATACAGCCACCACCCCTCCAGCAGCCCAAAGGTCAGGTGACTAAAAAGCGAACTGCGGGTCAGCTCATTCAGCAGCAACAAGCCATTTCGTTTCAACAGATAATGCACATGCTCCATGGTGCGCTGAATGTTACGTGTAGCATGAAGAACATTGGCAGCTATCACCAGATCATACCCTCCCAAATCCATTAATTGCTCAACTGGAGGCTTATCAATGTCCAGCAGGATGTATTTCAGATAAGGGTGGTCTACACCATATGCCTGTTCGCCGTGCAGCAGGAATGCTTTGGAGATGTCCGTATACGCATATTCGGCAATAGAGGCAGAATACGGTTTTAAACTCTCCAGCACTTTTTGGGTAGTACCTCCCGTCCCGGCGCCAATTTCAAGAATGCGCAGCTTGGCGTCCGGATTGGCTTCGAGCCTCTCCACCATATATGCTGCAGCCGTATCGGCGAGCATCCCGTTAAAATAGTCTGCGGCCGAGTTGTTTTTATAAATGTCCTCTACCATATGCATCGATCCGTCGGGAAACATGACATCGGTGGCTGCCCGTTCTCCTCTGATCATCTCCGGCAGGTGGCGGATCATCTGGTCGGCCAGCCGTACTTGGGATGCAAAATCCGAGTCCAGCAGCCATCGCTTCATCCCCTTACTCCACTCCGCCCAAGCGGAATCGGCCGTAAGCCCTTGTACCGACAAAGAATGCTGCAGTAACCATACTTTACTCTTTTCCATCCAGCGCTCATAGATTTTGATAGGGCTGTTTGAATGACTGCCTGAAAGCAATTCTTGCAATTGAATGGCCAGCAGTCGGGCCAGCACGTTCTCAAATTCATGATTAAAGGCGCTCCATTTCTGTTGGATGGACTCCACAATGAGCTGACGATCTGGGATTCGGCTCATTAAATGGCTGGATCTGATCTGTCTCGCTGCTGGCGCTGCAACGAGTACAAGATCAGATGATACGCCGTCCACTGCACCGGGTTTATTCGTCTGGATAAATGCCAATTGATCTCTGCCGCCTGCCATCAGCAGCTCCAACGCTTGCATCGCATCTTCAGGATGAATGGTCCCGATTCCTGACTGATTCAGTCTTTGCTTAAAGGCCGCGGGCACTTGACCCGCTATTCCTGTCTCTCCCCAATAGCCCCAATTCATCACTTTTACGGGGAAATTCCAGGACTGCGCTATAGCTGCCATGCCATCAACAAAAGCACAACCTGCAGCATACCCGGCTTGCCCTGCTGGTTTGGTAAAGGAACTCATGGAAGAGAAGAACAGCATAAAATCCAGTGAATCCTGTCCAAACATATTTATCATGTTCACGCCGGCATTCAGCTTGGCAGACATTACATCTCGGAAATGATCCAGTGTCATCTGCGTCAAACTGTGATCCATCAGGCCAACAGCTGCGTGAACCACCCCGTGAATGACGGGCGTAATCTGTTTGATTTGGTGGTACGCTTTCTGCAAGCTATCCTTTTCTGATGCGTCCGCAGAGATATACAGCGGAGGTATACCATACGCGCCTAGGCGTTTGCACGAGGCTTCAATGCGTTCATCGACTTTCCTCCGGCCAATCCAGATAAGCCGGGCTCCGTAGCGACGAATCATATATTCACTCCACATCTCCCCAATGCCGCCAGCTCCGCCAATGACGACATAGACACCTTCTGCCCTAAACGCTTCTTGGGAATTACCCACAGGACAGACATTCAGAAGAATGTTCTCATACCTTTTTTCGTTCCTCCAGGCTCTCGTATTTCCGTCCCATATTCCGGGAAAATGGTGTTCAGGGTGCATGTGGATGCCATCGACATCATCCACGTCAAGGTGACAGACCCTCCAATCGGACATTTCCTTGGCAAGAGATCCAATAAGCCCCCCAATTCCAGCGTGTGCAGGCCAATGGACTTCACCCGGCAGCACGCTGCTTGCCCTTTGGGTCACGATGGTGAGTTCCAGCTTGCGAGCTCCATAGCCCTGATTCAGCAAGCTTTTGATGATCAGAAACGCTTGATACAAGCCTTCTTCCTGCTCTGCCATCAAGTTAGGTGTATCTTCGGGTCCGTGCACGGCTTGGGATGGGGGGACGATCCAAACCAGATGGCTGATTACGCCATATTGCTTCAATTGTCTCTCCAGCATTTCAGCCTGCGTCCCCGGCAGGGCCTCAACATGTCTCAGGTTGGGATACCACTGCTTTACAGTGACCTGTTGCTCCGACGTTCCTCCAATAAGCATCCCCTGACCATCCAAACGCATGGGCGCAAGCTCGATTGAAGCTGAACCGGACGGTACTTCTCTCCAATCGGGCGCATAAGTCATCGCTCCTGATACTTGCATCTGTGGCAACAACTGCTGTATCCGCTCTGAGATGACATCCTTGTGTTTGTTGTCTTGAAATCCCCCGCGATTCGGACCATGCAGAAGGGTTAGCCCTTTTAATTCCAAAACAGCCACTCCCTGCTCATCATACAGATCGATGTCCACTCTGCTGACCGTGCGGGATGCATCTTGTTCAGGACAATGCCTCACCCATGCCCAGACGGAATCTGGACAGCTCCGGTAGATTACAGCCTGCTCCAGGGCAAAGGGAGTAACGCCTCCTTCCCTGAATTCCGGCAATCCGATACAAGCCTGAATAGCCGAATCCACTAGCGCCGGATGCAGAACATACTCGTTCACCGCGGACTTCAGAGATGCAGGCAATTTTAATTGTGCAATCACCTGCTCATGCCCGATATGCAGGCTCTGGATTCCCTGATGACCAGGTCCGTAGTTCAGGCCTGCCTGCTCGAAATATTGGTAACATTCAAAAGCCATCATCGTTTGATGACCGCACTGCAAAAGCAGGGTCTCCAGATCCATCGTTGGGTAAGCATCTACTTTCCGGGTGAATAGAGTGCCCATATGATGTATGATCCGCTCGGAGGGTTCATTTACCTGCGGATCGCCGCCGCTGTAAATTTCGTAATGAACCTGGTCCTTATCCAGTGGAGTCACTCCCAGATGCGTCAGAAGCATCTCCCCTGTGTCCGAATGGAGCTCCATGCCTAGCGGTGTAGTCCAATGGATGTCCCGAAGCACTATGACGTTATCCTGAAGAGACAAATTCGGAATGAGCTGTTCCGCTGCGGCCCTTGCCATCTCGAGATAGGCGGCCCCGGGCAAGATTTTCCGGTTTTGAATGACATGATCCTTCAGGAAAAATTCCTGGCCACTCCACTGCGAACTGAAACGAATGCCCCTCAAATCGGATGTGTTCCGTTGGAGAAGCGGATGAAGAACCGATGTTAGACTGTGCGCGTCGGTTTTCCCTGTTTTGGCTCCAGGTACCCAGTAACGTTCTTTGGCAAAGGGATACGTAGGCAGACTGATCCGCTGCGGCTTCCTTCCACGGTAACCTTCGGACCATGGAACCTCCAGCCCCTTGACCCACAGATCGAGCAGTTGCTCGTACTTACGTTTGCGAAGCCAGTTTTTCACCGTTTCTTTCATATCCGCATCATCTGCTAATGCAGCAAGTGTTGCTCTGTGCGGTTTCACTTTTCCACGATACATCTTTCCGGGCGATTGTGGATTCAGAATATAGCCTTCCAGCCGTTCCTTCACTTCAAGAATGGAGCCTGCCATAAATGCAAGGCGCTCCTCCATCGCTGTTCGTCCTGTCTGGAGCGTGTGGGCCATTTCGGTCAATTGGTGATCCTCATACCGGCCGGACTGCAACGCAGCTAGCAATTGTCTAGCCTGTTCAAGAAGGCTTTCTTCCGTTCTGGCCGACAAAACAATAGGTACAGGAACAGCATCCGTCATGGATCTAACGCGATCGGAACCGTCATTCATTTCCCGATCAACGGCCTGATGTTCCGGGACATACTCCTCAAGCAGCACATGGGCATTTACGCCTCCGAACCCAAATGAGCTGACACCTGCACGCCTTGGCAACTCCTTGCCCGCAGGGTCCCTGAATGCCTCCCATTCCCTATTTTCATCAATAATGTAGAAAGGGCTGCCTTCCAGATGTATATAAGGGTTAGATCTCTGATAATGGACTGTCTTTACCAGTGTCCTGTATTTCATTTGCAGAAGAACTTTGATAACTCCGGCAACGCCTGCAGCAAGCTCGAGATGCCCAATATTGGTTTTGATTGACCCCAGACCGCAAAATCCGGATGGCAGGGGAGTTGGTTCGTTATCTGCCTGCATTTCCTGAAATGCAGTTTTCAAGCCGTTGATTTCGATGGGGTCACCCAATGGTGTACCGGTTCCGTGAGCTTCAATGTAGCCTATGGTGGATGGATTTACACCAGCCTTGGAGTAAACGGACTTGATCAGATCCGCCTGAGCTCGTGGATTCGGCGCCGTTAGCGATGCGGCTCGACCACCGTGATTCTGGTCTGTAGCACGGATCAAGCCATAAATGTGATCACCTGCCCGCTCGGCTGCCCGTTTTCCCTTCAGAAAAATCATGCCAACGCCTTCCCCGCGCACATATCCGTTAACCTCGTCGGAGAACGTTTTACATCGCCCATCCTGGCTCAGCATTCCCGCTTTGTTGAAGCTAATGTGATAGTCCGGGTCCAAAATGGTATTGACTCCACCCACCACAGCGGTATCGCAGTCTCCGTTGCGTATCGCTTGCACAGCCCGGTGAAGTGCCACCAGTGAACTGGAGCATGCCGTTTCCACCGGTTCGCTAGGTCCATGCACATTCAGGAAAAAGCTCATCCGGTTTGGTCCTACGGAAGACACATGTCCTGTGGATGTATAACCCTCAATTACCGTGTCCGCCTGTGCCAACAAGCGATGATAACCACTGCTCGCGGTGCCAACGAAAATACCCATGTTGGTCCCGGACAGGCTCTGTGGAGCATAGCCCGCATCTTCAATGGCTCTCCATGCATACATCATAAGAAGCCGCTGCTGCGGGTCCATCAGTTCCGCTTCGCGCGGGGAAATGCCAAAAAAAGCAGGATCGAATTCGGCAACACCCTCCATGAATCCGCCCCACTTAATATTGGTTTTGTTGTGAGCCTGCTCAGGATCACCATAATAGTCTTTCCAGTCCCACCGATCCGGCGGAATCTCCGATATACAATCCCGTCCTTGAAGCAGGTTGTCCCATAAATCATCGATGCTGTCCGCCATGGGGAATCTGCCGCTCATGCCTATGATGGCGACGGGTTCCAATACGCTTGGAGCAACGGAATCGGTTAAGGTGTACGTTTCCTTCTGCTCCGGCAAAGGCATTGAAGACCCTTTTTCCCCACTCTGCTCGGGGCCCGAATGATTTTCTTTCTGGTTGCCCGGACGCATCGCGATGCTTTCCGTTTCTGTTCGTGGATAAGCAGAATCAGTACTGAGCTTATGGCTGATTACGTCCATTTTCGGCAGGAATTCATTCCAGTGTTCAGGATAGGTTGTCACTAGGTAGCTGCTTAAGGAACGCACGGTTGAGTGCTCAAAGAACACGGTAGGTGTAAGTTGAAGGCTATATTGTTCATTCAGCATTCCGGCAAAATCGGTAAACGAAATGGAATCAAATCCATATTCGCCAAATTCCACATCCGGGTAGATGTCAACCCGATGTACCTGTAATAATTCAGACATATGTCCCATTAAAGCGTCCTGTACCTTCGATGCCAGCAGCTGTT
Source organism: Paenibacillus sp. UMB7766-LJ446 (assembly GCF_030226665.1). Taxonomy (NCBI): domain Bacteria; kingdom Bacillati; phylum Bacillota; class Bacilli; order Caryophanales; family Paenibacillaceae; genus Paenibacillus; species Paenibacillus sp. UMB7766-LJ446. The sequence goes on along the minus strand of NZ_JASOYM010000002.1, from coordinate 466,584 downwards.
TCCGTTCATCCCCGACCGGCAGTATTTGTTCTCCCGGCTGAGAGATTTCCCTTTGGGTCGCAGGAGACGAATTGGATATGAAAGGAACTGAGGAATCATGGCGTGATGCTTCCTGATTCGTCGAAATTTTAGGGATGGGCATAAGTTTTGACAAAAAAATGTCCGTTTGGCCGTAAAAAGCCAGTACTTGGGATGCGCTGCTGTTCATGGCGATGCTGAGCAGTCCGAATCCCATCGGTGTATCCATCGGCAGCATACCCCATTGGCTGCGGATTCTCTGCAGCGATGATTCTCCCGGCTGCATGCCTCCGTCCCTCCAGAGCGGCCAGTTGATCGCCACTGTATTGCCGTTTCGCTGGCCGCTCCTGACCATGCCATTACGATACGCGGCGTAGGCATCCATAAAGGCGTTCGCGCAGGCATAATCCCCTTGCCCCTGGTTGCCCGTCACAGCAGCCAACGAAGAGAATAGGGTGAAAAAATCGAGCGACATATGAGCGGTTGCTTCATCTAACCAAATCGTTCCGTCCACTTTGGGAGACAGGACAGATTGCAGCTCCTCCGGATCTTTATCCTGCAGAGCACGATCCTTTAGCAAACCCGCTGCGTGAACAATACCGTTCAGCTCGCCGTAATCGGACTGAATATCCTGTACCAGCTTGTGAACTTCCTCGCGAGACGTGACATCCGCAGTCCTGTAGTGTATGTGGTTTCCGTTGATTTGAAGCTGCTGAAGCTGAAAGCGTTGTTCAGAGTCAGGTGTCGATCGGCCATTCAACAGAATCGTTGCATCTCTGACCTGATTCACAAGTACCTGTGTCAAGGCCAATCCAAGCCCTCCACATCCACCGGTGATCAGATAAAGCCCACCATCTCTCCAGGGCAAAACGTTGTCCCCGTCGTGTTCAGTCAACTCATGCCATACCCTCGTCTGTCTCATGCCGGGAACCGGATAACGGGCAAAGCTATCCTGGGAAGACTGACCCTCTGCCGCCAGTATGTTGTTCAGTTCTTCTGTTGGGACAGCAGCATGAACTTGAATGAGTTGACAGGTTAACTGGTGATGCTCTCGGGAGGCTGTCATTAGCATGCCGGCAAGACCTGTGAGCAATTGATCTTCACCTTCATCAGGAACAACAATCTGAATGAGTGAACTTCCGATTCCCGAATTCACAATCTGTCTGATTTCTTCAAGCAAGTGAGATGCAGCGTCAGAATAAGACTGCGCCAGTGGATGCAGCCATTCAGGATCTTGCTTGGAATGCATTACGGTTGCAGTTAATTCTCTTCCAAGTCGTTCGCAGCGGGCATCCGGAAATGATTCGCGCAAGGAATTGATCCGATTTTCAAAACCAGTCGAAATCAGGATCAAATGCTTGCTGTATCGAGTCGCTACCTGTTGTGAAGGAATGTCCAGTGGTGTCCATTCCGGCACCATCACCATTGAACGTACGGCCCTCTCTTCCAAAGCAGGGAGTTCCCCCTCCAGCACACGCGGTGTAAATCCAGTCATACGGATACATCGGTTTCCGTCCATGTCGTACAGATCCACATCCAGTTTGTGAACTTTGCTGTTCCGGCCGCTTCCTGTACCGTATTGGGCAATCACCAACATATGATCTGTACATGGTGCCAGTATGTCCAATTGCTCCAGCGCAAACGGAAGTGCTGGTCTGCCAGCTGCAGCCTGGTCTGTCACAATACCCAGCAGGTATCCGATGGTGACTTGAAGCGCCGAGTCCATCATGCTGGGGTGCAGAACATAGGGCTCACTGGCATCCGCTACGGATTGCGGAAGCGAGAGTAGTGCAATGACTCGATCAGCGCCGAGATACACGGATTTTAGTCCCTGCAAGCGTGGCCCAAGTCTAATCCCGGTCTGTGCGGAAGCTTCGTAAAAGGCTGCTGCATCAATCGGACTGGGTTCACAAGTCTCCAGCTCGGTTTGAATATCCAGCCACGTCGGGCCTGGAAGATCAGCAAGAGTCACCTGTCCCTGACTGTACAGCTGCCGATGCCCACTGCTGGTCCCTTGATCCTGACAAATTTCAAAATGCAAAGTTTCATCCTCTTTTTCTTCTCCGGACTGCTCAACAGAGCGAAAACGGATGGCAAAAGAAGATGAAGCATCGTCCAGGATTAACGGAGCAGACCAGATCACATTTTTCAAGCGAATCATCCGAGATTTTGAATGACTGCCCCAGGCGCTTTCTGCTGCAAAGCGTACCCATTCCAAATGAGCCACACCCGGAAGTACTTTCATCCCCTTAACCAGATGGTCCTTGAAAAAGAACTCTTCACCGTTGAACACGGATGAATATTGCGGTTGCCGAATGCTCGAAGTATTGCTGTGAACCAGCGGATGAAGTACAGTCCCGGCAGGATATTCAGAAGTTCTCAGTTTCGCTGAGCCCCGGTCATCTTGCCGTGCAGATACCCAATAGTCGTCCCCGGCAAACGGGTAAGTCGGGAGCGGCACACGCCTTGCAGAGGATGGAAACAGCTCATTGAAGCCAATGTCGTGTCCCTGTACATACATTTCGCAGAGGGCTGACAAATGTTCCAGATAAATCGACGAATCATCCGTTTCTCTGCATTGCCGCACACATTCTGCCGCATATCGCTTCAACGAGGCGCTGCCACGCTGTTCGTTCCGATTGACGTTTCCACTGTAAACCGCTGTCTCCGCTCCACCTTTCGCAAGCCACTGGTATAAAAGTTCAACAACCTGCGGCCCGTTGCGCGCAATACAGATCAGGCGATGCGCCAAATGTGATCTGCCTTCAAGCAAGGTATAGCTCATATGTGCAATTGCCGTGGCGGGGTGCTCCTTGCAATAGGCCATAAGCCGCTCAGCCTGCTGACGGAGTTGATCTGCCGTTCGGGCTGACAGTGCAATCAAATATCCGGGACGCAGATCATCTTGCGTTGGTTCCGGCTGCACAGGTGCTTCCTCTATGACCATGTGGGCGTTAGTCCCGCTAAAGCCAAAGGAACTGATGGCGGCTCTGCGCACCTTGCCTTTGTCCGGCACCCATGCTTTGGTCTCCGTATTTACATAAAAGGGAGTGTTGCTGAACGAAATGTTGGGATTTCCTTTTTTCATATGCAGCGAGGCCGGGATACGCTTGTACTGTAGCGATAACAGAATTTTGATCAATCCGGCAATGCCCGCTGCGGTAGCCAGATGTCCAATATTGGTTTTGATAGAGCCGAGTGCACAGTACTGCTTTTGATCCGTATAGGATGAGAACGCTTGGGTCAGCGCCTGAAATTCAATAGGGTCCCCAAGCCGCGTTCCCGTTCCATGCGCCTCCACCATCTGAATGCCTGCCGGATCAATGTGAAAGCGTTCATACACCTGCTTTTCCAGAGCGGTCTGGGATTTGGCGCTTGGCGCGGTAATTCCGTTGGTAGCACCATCCTGATTGATTCCTGTCCCCCGAATAACTCCATAGATATGATCTCCATCACGGACGGCATCACTAAGTCGTTTCAGCAGAACCGCTCCAGCTCCTTCTCCCGGAACAAACCCGTCTGCCCGTTCATCAAAGGTGTAACATCTTCCGGTGGATGAGAGCATACCCGCCCGGTTGGCATCCAGGAAAAACTGGGAGGTCGATTGGATAAATACCCCACCGGCAAGCGCCATATCCGTTTCCTTCGCCCACAGCGACTGACAAGCCAGATGAATGGCCACCAGGGAACTGGAGCAGGCGGTATCCACGGCGATGGCAGGGCCTTTCAAGTCGAGATAATAGGCGATTCTTGCCGGAATGATAGACCCGGCTTTTCCCCAGAACGACTGTGCCGGAGGCTTCTCTCCTATTAAATGACCATAATCCATCTCTGTACAGCCGACGTATACACCGCATTTCCGGCCCTGCATGGAGGCTCCGGCATAACCACCGTCCTCCAAAGTTCTCCAGGCTTCTTCCAGAAAAATGCGCTGCTGCGGGTCCATGTAGGCCGCTTCCTGTCCTGAAATGTTAAAAAAAAGCGGGTCAAATGCACGAATATTATCCAAAAAGCTGCCCTGGTCGCAATAGGATGCGTCCGCTCCATAATATTCAGCCAGATTCCAGCGCTGCTCGCGCTGAATCAGATCGTCTCCGTTCTCCAGATGCCGCCACAATTCCGCTACATCACGTGAACCGGCGAATCGACCACTCATGCCAATGATAGCCACCGGCTCATGGGGTGTCTTCACTTCGTGGGCGCTTCCAGAACTTGCGGTGGCAATCAGGCCATGGGCGCTGACATCGACATGACCGCCGGATTGATTCGCAGCAGCGTTAGGCTGATAGCGCAAATATTCCGGAACGGTTACGACAATCTTGCCGATATTTCCCCTTTGATCCAAGCAGCGATAGGCTTCCTGGAGTCTGTCCATGGGAAACGTCTGACCGATCTGAGGGCGGATTACTCCTTGTTCAACCCACCTCATCATCTCTTGGCGGTAATCCTCCAGCAGTTCAGGCTCTTCCATGCCCAGCTTGCGCAGATCCAGACTGTACAGGGTCTGATTGTGATTCAGTCCGGACAGGTTGACCGCATGGGCGCTTTTGAGGGCGGTCATGGCGATTTCAATATATCTTCCATTGCGCGCGAGGCAATTTAATCCTTTTTGCATTGCATCGCCGGACAGGGTATTTAGAATGACATGTACCCCTTCCCCATTCGTCCTTCGCTGTATTTCCTGTTCAAAGTCCGTTGTCGCATAGTTGATCACATGCTTGACGCCCATTTCACGCAAATAGTCCAGCTTGTGCTGCATACTGGCTGTAGCAAAGATTTCGGCTCCAAGATGACGGGCAAGCTGAACTGCCACAAGCCCCACTCCACCGGTTGCCGTTTGAATCAAAACCCGTTCCCCCCGCTGAATATTGGCTTTGCGGAAGGCGGCAATAACGGTCATGGCTACCACTGGCAACGAGCAGGCTTCTTCATAAGTGAGCGGATGAGGCTTGGCGAATACCTGCTCTGCTTTGCACGTAATCGCGGTTGAATGCGCACCAAGCGATGCATCTGCATAAAATACGACCTCGTCGCCGGATTTTACCGACGTTACATCCGTTCCTGTTTCGACCACGATGCCCGCAGCCTCAAAGCCCGGCGTGAACGGATATGGCGGCATGGTAGGATACAGTCCGCGAATACAGAGCAAATCCCCAAAATTCAGGGAAAATGCCCTGACCGAAATGCGCACTTCATCCGGCTTCAGTGCTTGAATACGGGCCTGATGGAGCCGAAGACCGCCAATCTCTGAGGGCATGTCAATGTCCACACGATGAAAATAGGAGCCTGAAGCTGAACTGTTCAAGCAAGGATTTGCTCCTTCAATTTTGTTATCCGCAGCAGAGACTGCTGCCGAGGGTTCAGTATCGAGAGGTATATTTGTTATCTCTGGGAAACCGGACGTCTTCTCGTTCAAGTCCGTTGTGACGGATGGTTTCTTTTCCAAGCCTTGTTTAAGCAGCGCTCCGATAATCGTCCCGTAATCCTGCAAAATATGTTCCGTCAGGCGATCCACGTTGTTATAATCGAACAGCACCGTGGTCTGCAAGGTCAGATTGCATTTCCGGTTAAGCACATTAACCAAATGCACGGCAATGATGGAATCGACTCCGTAGTCCGAAAAGCTGCGATTATTCTGAATTTTGGCCTGATTAATCTTCAAATCCTCTGCGATGCTTTCGCGAATTGCTGTTTTCACGAACTGTTCCTCCAGATCTCCGGTCACAATCTGAAGATGGGCGTTGCTTTGCGCATGAGGCAAAGCTTCTGTCTCGTGATGTTCGCTATGATTAACCACGGGCATAGAAGCTTGATGTGTTTTTTTGTCAACCGATTCAGTGGTGTTTGCCTTCATGACGATACCGTCGCTTCTCGCAGCGATAATCTGCTGGCCATACCGGGCAGCGCCTTCTGCCGGATATTGGATGGAGTAATACCCTTCTCGCTTGAGCACCTTTTTCCAGTTTGCCGGAGATAAAGCCGGACAGCCTGGAATGCGTACAGTTGCATCTGCATACTGCCACCAGCCCTCCAGTAATCCGAAGGTCAAGTGATTTATTACGGTTTTGCTCGTTATCTCGTTTAACAGTAATTGCCCATCCTTTTTAAGCGATGCCTTGATCATCCGAAGAGTGTCCCTGATATCTCGGGTGGTGTGCAGTACATTGCTCGCGATAATGATGTCGTACGCACCGGGCTCGATGCCCTGCTCGGCAAATGGGATTTTCAGATCGGCGATCCTGTAGGTCAGATACGGAACGGAGGGGCCATACTGCTGTTCGGCATGCACAAGAAAGGCCCGGGAGATATCGGAGTAGCAGTACTCCTGGACCTTGTGCTCCACCGGCTTTAATTTTTCAAAAACGACTTCGCTTGTGCCCCCGGTTCCGGCACCAATTTCCAGAATGCGCACTTTCCTGCGTTCTGTGATTTCGGACGTGATATGGTTGACAACTGCCAATGCCTGCTCAGCAAGGACCGCATTGAAATAATCGGCGATCACATGATGTTTATAGATGCCTTCAACCATATGCATGGACGAGTCGGGGAACATCACCTCCGTAGCAACCGTATGTCCCCTCAGAATGTCTGGAAGCACACGAATCGTTGAATCAACTAGCCTTATATATGCAGTCAAATCCGGGTGTGAAAGCCAGGTGGGCAGACGGTTCTCCCACTCTTCCCAGGATGACTTTATCCAGGAATGAAGTACCTCTGAAGTAAGATTATCCGCCTGATCAGGCAGCTCTTGAGCATATTCCGTGAACAGTATACGACTTTCCGTAAGCCATTGGTTATAGAAAGGTTTAACCCCTTTTTCAAACCCAAAATGTTTATCCATACCTCCCAGGGAGTGCAACTGCCCCCATAATAACCGAATAAGAAGTCGGTCGATGCTGCTCATCTGTTCCTGAACCGATTCCATCTGTTCTGTAACGATCATCTCCACAACACTCCCTTTGCGTATCGGTCAATGTGTATTTGGTTTAACGATATACCGTCAACCTGCTGGCTTCATTCAGTACAAGCATCTCGGGCTGGCATGTCATCTTGATTATTGCAGCCTGATGGAGAGAACCTGCCAGGAACCATTCCAGCATAGGATTGGCTTCTTCAGCTTCGATGGAGCCCATGCCTTTTTGCAGCATATTCTGGCGAACTTGCTCTGAAACGACGGAGCCTACGCTGCCCCAATATCCCCAGTTAATCACTTTGATTCGCCCAGGCCATTTTCGGTTCATTTGCCATGCCAGCGCATCCGCATAACAGCAGGCTGCTACATAGTTGCTCTGTCCCGGCAATTTCATAAAAGAGTTCAAAGAAGAGAAGAACATTACAACATCAGGCAGCTCGTGCAGTTGGTCCATCAGGGCGTTCACTTGTTCGCTGATATGCACTTTGGCGGACAACACATCATTGAATTTCTCTTCGTCCATATAGGCCAGACTGCGATCAGACAGTACAAGCGCGGAGTGAATGATTCCATTTACTTGTCCAAACTGCTGAATGACATGTTCATAGGCCCGTTTCAACATACCGGGCTGGGCTGCGTCTGCCTGAATATATATTGGCTCGGGTCCCAATCGCCCCAGAATTTCGATTTTACTGTGAATATCGGGACTTATCGGGCTTCTTCCCACCCAGACAACGCGGGCCTGATACGTCAAAATCATATAACGTGTCCAGGCTTCGCCAATCCCCCCGCTACCGCCAATGACCAAATAGACCCCTCCCTGCCGGTAAGAGGCCTGTGGAACGGGTTCGTATTCAACTGGGACTAATTCCTGACGATACCACTCCTCATCCCGATGGACATATGCGTTGCCAAAAGGGTCTGGTGCCATCTTAAGCAGCGCTTCCACTCGGGGGATGTCACCCCGTTCAAGATCAATAACCCGAATTGACCAATGAGCATATTCCTTGGCAAGTGAACCTACAAATCCGTGGATGGCGGCCTGATCCGGGTCGATCATATCATCAAAGATCAGCGCCTGTGCATGGGTCGTAATGATTGTCAAGCTAAGGCTTTTGGTGCTGTACCCCAGCTTCAGCAGGCTTTTGACCATTCTGAACAAACACATAAGCTCGGTTGTGTTGCCTTTCTCTTCCTCGTTCATTTCCGTAATCCGATCGGCTGATGCTTCAGTAGAGCAGCACCAAAGGATATGACGGCATTCTCCTTCCGCTGCAAGCCTATTCGTCATCTGTTCAACAGATAATTGTCTTGGAATTGAGAGCTTTCTAAAGGCGGACCAAGAATGGCTGGCTGGTATTGCATCATTTTCACAGAGAACCAGAAGTCCTTCAGTCATATGTCCGCCAGATTTGGAGGCATCTGAATCTATTAAGGCCTCTTCCTCCTCCAATAGTGTCCACACCGGTGAGAGGATGGTCAGTTTAGCATCGTTTTCGGATGAGATGGAACCCGTCGTCCACTTTCGCAGCGCTAATCCATCCAACCGGGCAATAGACCACCCGCTCTCGCTATAAAGCGCTAGATCATACCGAGGCATGGGCTGTCCCGGACCACTTCCTGTTGCGTATCCAACCTCGACCCATACGACAGACGGACAATCTCTGTAAACTATAGCCTGATTCAGTGCATAGGGCAGCCATGGCTCAGGATCGAGTAGCGGCTGCTGATGCAAATCCATGGCGAGGGCAAGACAAGTCTGGAAAGCGGAATCCAGCATAGAAGGATGGATCAAGTATTCGTCCAGGTTCCCCGCAGCCGTCATTGGCATCTCCAGCCGTGCCAGAACGCTGTGTTGTCCCGTATACAGATGCGTGATACAGCGGTGGGTGGTACCGTAGTTCAGGCCCAGACGGGAAAATGCCAAATAGCAATGATCCGGTGAGACGGCTTCCTTCCCATGACGCGCATGCCATACAGCAGGGTTAAATTGACTTTTGTCCTGAATGGAACGAATCAAGGATACCCAACCCTGGCTATATAACATGGAAGGATTCTCAGCCTCCGCATCGCCTGTAATTTCAAATTTATAGCCTTGTTGCTCCTGTTCAGCATGCAATCCAAGATGGACAGAAAGCGGCTGCTCATCCACTGATGCGGGATGCATCCATACCAGATCCTGAAGCCGGATATGATAGTCTTCATTTTCTTTCTCGTATCTGGCACGTTCTTCCTGTCGCAGGGAATGCCGCAGAGCTGCTGCAGCCATTTCCAGATGGGCAGCCCCAGGCAGGATTTTCAACCCTTTTACTTGATGATCACTCAGAAAGGATTCGTTACCGGTAAAAAACGAGCTGAACCGTTGCTTACCCAGATAACTGGTGTTCTTTTGAAGCAGCGGATGCAGCCAATCGGATTGAACCGGAACGATGCTGTCCGCAGCTTTGTCCCCGAGTTCACCGATTGATGAGAAGGACGAAGATACTACATAATGTTCTTCTGCGAAGGGATATGCTGGCAAGCTGATACGCTGCGGCTTCACCCTTCCGTACCATTGCTGCCAATCGATCTTCATCCCCTGCACCCACTGCTCCAGCAGGCGGACCGCTTTCCTTTTGCGTATCCAACTGGCAACCAGTTCCTGCATATCATCATCGTCTTCAAGACGATCTCGATTCCGTTCAGGTTCGATGTCTCCGATATATATCTGTTCATGCGCCGTTCCCCCGTCGAGATATGCCTCCAACTTGCCAAGCATCTCTTGCACAGAGGAAGCCGTAAACGCACATCGGCTCTCCATTTCTTCTCTTCCGGTTTGCAGCGTATAGGCGATTCGGGAGAGATGCATGTCGGTATAGCCATTTTCCCGCATGGCATGCGCAAGCTGTCTTACTTTCATCCGAAGGCGTTCCTCGCTTCTGGCGGATAGGATAATCATAACCGGCAGATAGGGTTCCACCTCTGCTATCGCTCCTTGTTCAGGCTTGTTATCCGTTCTGTATTCTTCAATGATGACATGAGCATTGGCGCCACCAGCTCCGAAGGAAGAAATGCCCGCAATCCGCGGATATTCTCGTTTGCCTTCAGGTGTATTCAATAGGGGGCGCACCCATGGGGATGCCTGCTTCTGCACGCGGAAAGGGGTTTGATCGAACCGGATATTAGCGTTGCTATCTTCCGCATGCAAGGAGGGAACCAGACGACCATGACGCATTTGCAGCAATATTTTGCTGATTCCGGCGATTCCGGCTGCACTTTCCGCATGTCCGATGTTCGACTTGACCGAGCCAATAGCACAAAACTGTTGGTCGTCTGTGTGCTCCGCAAATGCCCTGCGCAGGCCTTCCACTTCAATCGGATCACCAAGAGCAGTGCCTGTACCGTGAGTTTCGATATAACTAATGGTACGGGCATCCACTCCGGATCTAGTGATGGCTTCGCTCACCACTGACGCCTGCTGGCCTGGATTTGGCACCGTATAGCCTTTGGTTTTGCCAGCCGCGTTAATCATGCTACCCTTCATTATGCCATAAATGAAATCTCCGTCTGCCTCCGCCAGATGAAGTGGCTTGAGGAGCAATGCACCTACACCTTCCCCGTCCACAAAGCCGTCGGCGCCCTCTCCAAAGGGCTTGCATTGGTTGCCAGGGGACAGCATTGTTTTTTCAGATAACCTGACATAATGGACCGGATCCACAATCAAATTCACACCGCCTGCAATCGCCAGATCACAGGTGCCGCTGCGCAGGCTTTCCAGTGCCAGATGAATGGCTGTCAAGGAGGAGGAGCACGCCGTATCAACTGCCAGGCTGGGTCCCGTGAAGTTAAATGTGTAGGATACGCGATTGGCCACAGACCAATAAGACGCTCCCGTCGGATAGTTGCCATTCATAACACCTGCATACACACCAACTGTACCTGAATCGGCAAGAACCGAGGGGGTGTAGCCCGAATCCTCAATAGCAGCATAGACCGTTTGCAGAAACTGCCGCTCCTGAGGGTCCATTTGTTCAGCCTCTTTGGGGGAGATATGGAAGAACAGCGGATCAAAGTGATAAATGCCGCGGATAAACCCTCCCCATCTGCTGTAGGCCGTCCCTTTCCGTCCTTTTTCCGAGTGATAGAAGGTTTGCCAATCCCATCGTTCTGAAGGAATTTCGGTTATGCTGTTTTTGCCTTGAAGCAGATTGTTCCAAAATTCAGTCATATCATCTGCCTGAGCGTAACGTCCGGCAAGCCCGATAATGGCTACTTCCCCTGTTTTATCGGATAGGCTTGGCTGTTCGTTTATTTTAATAGGCTGAACAGCGGGTTCAATGGAACATTCACGTATATTAAATTGCGTCTCTGTTGGCGATTCTGTCTGTAACTCTTGCTGCTTTTGATTTTCAGCATCTTGCTGCATATTGTGTAGCCCGAGCATTGAGATGAGCGCTGCTTTTCGGGTATCCACAAAGTAGTCTACCAATGCATCCAGGGTTGTATATTCAAAAAAGAGCACGCTGCTCACATGCTCCCCCATGTTCTGATTCAACTGTTCGGTCAACTGAATGATAAGAATCGAATCCAATCCGTACATCTCCAAAGCCTCAGCTGGATCGATCTGCTCTGGCTCAACATCCAGAATGCCACCGATTATTTTTTGCAGATAACTCTTGCAAGCTTGTTTTAATTGGCCATCATCCACTGTAATATCGACCTTCGTTAGTGTTGGAACGAACTTTGGTTTAGCTGGTGATATCTCTTGCTGCTCTATAGATTTTTCCTTTCCTGATGTGGACTGCGTATCCGACCCTGACGTAAAGACTCGTTTCTGCCGGACAATGCCGTCACTGGTAGCCCTTATAATTTGCTGACCTAGTCCTGCAGCATTTGCAGCCGGAAATTGCACATGGTGGTAACCCTCCAGTTCCAGCGCCGCTTTCCAATGGTCTGGATGCAGCAGCGGAGTGCCAGGCAGGCGAACCTGTTCATCCTCATATAACCACCACCCTGATAACAGCCCAAACGTGACGTGGTTAAACAGGGAATCCTCAATAATTTCGTTAATTAGCAATGTACCGTTGTTTGTCAGCAGCGCTTTGGCATTCCGCAGGGATTGGCGGATCTGTCGAGTAGCGTGCAGTACGTTGGTAGCCACGACCAGGTCATATCGTCCGGCTTCAAGGCCCTGAGAATGCAAGGGTTCTTCAATATTGAACAGGCTGTACGTCAGGTAGGGATGGTGTGGGCCATAATGCTTTTTGGCATGCTGAAGAAAAGATTTGGAAACGTCTGTATAACAGTACTCCTGAATATGTTGGCGGTAAGGCTCAAACTTTTGAAACAACATGGAGCTCGTCCCACCTGTTCCGGCGCCAACTTCAAGGATATGTACCTTGCGATTGCCGCGCATAGACAATTCCCGGATCAGTTGCACAGCTTCAACAGCCAGTAGGGCATTGAAATGATCTGCAATCGAATTTTGCTTATATATTCCCTCAACCCTTGTCATGGACCCGGCGGGAAACATGAGTTCCGTTGCAGGTTGTTTACCTGTAAGAATGTCGGGCAGTGCTCGAATCATCACGTTAGCGAGCTCCACTCTTGCTTTCATTTCAGGGTGCTTACTCCACTCTTCTATATGCGCTTCCCAATCAGACTCTACTCTGTCTCGTTCCAAATTACCGAATGCCGGCTGGCGCTCCAATATGCGATAGGTATGCTCGATCCATCGTGTGTATTCAGGCAGCAGTTCCGGAAATAAAGTGCCGCGTACTGAGCCTGGCATGGAGGATTCATAGCCAAGCCGTTCCATCTGCATCATCAACACGTGCAGCAGCTTTTGGTTTAATAAACTCCACAAGTCGTGATATGAGGATAACTGCTCGTAATTTTGCATGATCTCGCCCTCCTGTCCGGATTACACTCCTAATGGTGAACCGTCATAATTTCCTGCTCACTAATGGCGTAAGGTTTTGCCTCTCCAACGATTTTGACCAAGCCCAATTGATGAAGTGGTCCAGCCAATAGAAGTTCAAGGGCGGCCATGGCTTCGGGAGGTTCAATCGAGCCGATGCCCTGTTTGGTCATCCGATCCCGATAACCTTGAGAAGCTACGGTTCCGACGCTTCCCCAGTACCCCCAGTTCATCGTTTTCACAGGATAGGGAAGATTTCGTTGAAGCCACTGTGCAAATGAATCCTTGAACGTGCAACCGGCTGCATAATTGCTTTGACCGGCAGGTGTGGCAAATGCATTAATAGATGAGAAAAATAACATAAAATCCAGCGATTCCTTTCCAAAGGCAGCAAGCATACCAGCACATACATTGACTTTGGCATATAACCCTTCAGTAAATTGCTGATAATTCATATTCATTACACTGCTGTCTCTCAATGCAATTGCAGCATGAATAACACCATGGATTGTTCCGTGGTGTTGTCTGATCACCTTGCACACTTCACGCATTTCCTCAGGGCTGCCCGCATCTGCTGATATATATTCCGGCATCGGACCGCCGAGCGCTGCAAGCCGTTCCTGCTCATATGCAATGCCGGCATTGAGCGGCGTTCGACCGACCCAGACAATCTGTGCGCTGTAGCGGCGAATCATGTACTCGCTCCATACCTTTCCCAGTCCCCCGGCTCCGCCAATAACGACATATACGCCATGACGTCGATAAGCACTGTGCTGGATGGAAGGCAGCTCAACAGGCAGCAATTCCCTTCGATGCCACTGTCTGCCCCGATACACCATGAGATGACCTGAAACGTCTGCATTGCGAACAGGCATTTCATGGAACGGTGGGAGACTTGAATCGGCAAGATCCAAATCGACGAGTCGGAATGTCCAGCCCCTGTATTCTTTTGCCAGAGAACCGAGGAAACCATGCATACTTGCGTGAAGCGGATGTACTTCATCCTGCGCGTGAACGGCTATTGCGTTAAAGGTAACCAGGGTCCACAAGAGAGAATGTCTTTCATAACCCAACCGTAACAGGTGTTTGACCAGATGAAATAACATCATTACGCCTTCGTGCTGACTTTGGATGATGGCTTCGGCATCCTTTCCTTCCACTCTGCCTGCAGGTGAGATCCATATTAAATGATCCAGCTTCCCACAGGCTTCCAGCCTCTGAGATAGTTGATCCATGCTTTCGTCAGGCTTAATGAATATCAGTGAAGCTCCGGGATATTGCTGTTTCAACTCGTCAATCGATTCGATCCTCTCTGTTTCCTCTCTTAACATCAGAACGGTTCTGAGATTAGTGGAAGAAATTCTGCTGTCCTTCTCTGGAGAATGTACGCTCCATACCGGAGCCAACAGCTCTAGGCCGGGTGAAATTGCTTCGTGCCAGTTCCGGGTATGATGAACCGATCGCCCTTCGGATCGAAGCTTCTCCTGCTCCAGCAAATTTTCACCAGCCAGAATGCGGCACATATAATTTCGAATCCTCACACATACAGCACCCTGAGCATCGACCAGATCCATGTCCAGTTGTTCGACATGAGTCCCATTGCGGCCACCATTCCTCAATCGTACATGCACCCACATCTCAGCTGCACAGGGCAGCCTGCACTCCATCTTTTCCATATAAAAAGGTAGTTTAGTTCTGTTTTCCTGATCCTGACGGGTGGATTCAACATTCAGCAGCAACATGGCTGTCTGCAAGGCTCCATCCATCATACTCGGATGCATCATATAATCATGTAATGTGTGCTCCACAGGCATAGGCAGCTTCAGGTGTGCAATCGCTTCACCTGAACCGATATAAACCCTCTCTATTGCCTGGTGACTGGGACCGTATTCCAGGCCCAGCTCTCTCAACATGGAATAAATTGTTCCACGATCCAATATCTGATTTTCGGACATCGCTTTCAGGAGTGACGCAATATCAAGAGGGTCATTGGGTTCAAACGATTTCAGAGAAACACTGCCTGTTCCGCAATTAATACGATTCAAGGATGGGTGGTCTTCCCGATAAATCTCGTATCGAATACCTTCTTCCTCCCGGCCTACCGCATTCAGTGTTACGGTCACCTTCACCGGGTTTGCATCAACGTAAATCGGTTGTGTCCAGGCTACATTACTCATCTGCAAACTGTGAAAGGAGTCCGATTTGAACTGTTTTGCAGTGTGTATTGCCATACGCGCCATTTCCAAATAAGCCACGCCCGGAAGTATTCGTTGTCCCCGAACCTGATGATCAGCGAGAAAAAACTCACTCCCCGTAAAATCCGAAATGAAGCGTATATCCTGATCTGTCGAAAAGTCATGATGAAGCATTGGATGCAGAGAGCGATTGCGTTTTGATAATTCCGGTTGTTTACTGTGGTTACTACTCGCTGACTTTCCGGAGTCTGAAGACCAACGAAATGTCTTTCTCTGGAATGCATAAAGCGGCAAATGCACCTTCTGGTACGGCTCCCTTTCCACAAGTTTGCCCATATCAAGCTCCGTTCCTGCCAACCATAACTTCAGTGCGTTTTCGGCAAAAGGCATATTCAGTGACATTTCGTCTGCCTCCTGTCCTGCTTGTTTCATCCAGTCCGAGCAGCTTCCGGAATGCTGCTGCAAAGGACCTGCGTCATCTTCATCCTTGGATTGAAGAAAATCTTGCAGAAATTGGCGTACGCTCTCCATTCCATCTGTCCGCTGCTGATGTTCGCGTATGAGAGTATATGCACGTTCAGGCAACATACGATAAGCCTGCTTGTTCAGTTGGTCTGTGATCCGAGAAAGATTTTCCTCGCTCAAAAACATTCCAACAATGTCCCGTTGCGTGATAACTCTATCGGCCAGAAGGTCAAGCAGCTCATATACTGCCGGAATATCCAGCTTTTCGAAGCCTTGAAGGTTCCATTTTTGGTTCAGCTTTCGCATTGCATCCATAATTACAATGCATAGCACGGCTGACGAAGAAGAGGCGGTTTGAAATACGCTTCCACTGGTCGCTATCGGTTCAAATTGCATTCCAATATCTGCTCCCGCGTGTTCTCTCCATTCATCGTTCCATTCATTTATGTAGTTCCTGAACGTATATTGATGTGAGTATAAGCGATGCGCCTGATTCATCAGTTCGCTTCGAAACTCTTCGTATTGCGTGTGCCTTATCATTCGCACAGACTGAATCAGGTCATACACGTAGGCATCGTCAAAAGCAAAGGGCATGATCACACATTCGCCTTCCCCCTGTTTCACAGGGAACCTTGGTCTGAAGAGCCTCACTTCTTGTGTAGATTGCTCTCCAATCAGGACTGAGATCATATCTTCGACAGATACTATTCCGCCAATGACCCATGCTACCAGCGTGCCAACGCCCGTTCCTTGAACCCAAACGGGATTAAACCCCAATTGAATCAGTGCCTCAGCATGCACATATTCTGCTATAAAATGATACAGCTCTCGTCGTTCCTCGATCCAATTTTCTTGATAGTACCCCGACATAATGTCTTTCGTTGTGCCAGATGTTCCCAATTCCGCTTCGACTTGCATCTCCACATTCCGCAGAAGAATCCCACCGATATGCTCGGAATCCTTCATTTGGCTGTACTCTTCCGGCTTGGGAGAATTAATATTCAGATACCACTGGTTTGCCCCTGTCTGAGGATTACTGTAATGATCCGAGTTCAGCAAATCCCTGATCTCATCTCTTGTTCGCACCCATCCGCCAAACCGATGTTTAAAGTGTTCTCTGCCCATAAGCAGTGACATGCTGATATCGTTTAGTGTACAGTCAGCATTGGCATCACGATCTAACCAATGCTGCCAGTCTGCTACAAGCTGCCGGAGACTCGCAGCCGTCTTGGCAGACAGCAGGAATAACCGGAAGGGTTCACTTGATTCTGGTTCGACGTTTAAAGTGGGCTGAATTGCTGGCTTGGAAGCAGGTTCATATCGTTCAATAACCACATGGGCATTGACACCTCCAAAACCAAATGAACTGATCCCTGCACGCAAAGGCTGTCCTTGCTCCTGACTTTGCCATATCTCCTTTTCCGTAACAACTTCGAATGGTGAATACCTAAATGGAATGATCGGGTTAAGTGTCTGAACATGAAGGGAAGCCGGGATTTTTTGATGTTTCATCATCAGGATGACTTTAATAAGACCGGCCATGCCTGCTGCACTTTCCAGATGCCCAATATTGGTTTTAACCGAGCCGATCTTACAAAAGGACCGATCCGACGTATAGTGCCGGAATGCCTGAGTCAGCGCCTCAACTTCAATTGGATCTCCCAGCGATGTACCTGTCCCGTGAGCTTCAATATAGGTAATGGTACGTGGGTCGACATCTGCAGCTCTCCATGCAGACATAATGACATCACGTTGTGCCTCGACGCGTGGAGCCGTAATGGACAAGCTTTTTCCTGTATGGTTGACAGCAGAGCCCTTAATGATGCCATAAACAAAATTCCCTTGTTCGACGGCTTCTTCCAGACGCTGCAGCAGCAATACAGCTACTCCGTCTCCCGGAACATAGCCATCTGCGCTTTGGTCAAACGTTTTGCATTGCCCCGTCGGGCTTAACATTCTTGATTTGGAAAAGGAAACATATTTGAGCGGGTCCAAATTCAGATTCACAGCTGAAGCCAGGGCATAATCACATTCTCCCAGAATCAGACCACGTCTTGCTTCATGAATAGCTACAAGAGAGGAAGCGCACGCAGCATTGATTGGCAAGCTCATGCCCCGCAAATTAAACGCATAGGAAATCCGGTTCGCAAGCAGGCTCTCATAGTTGCCAAGACAGGCATAACTGTCCGCCTGATCGGCCTCCATTTGCTGCAAGTAGTCCGAAGACATCACCCCTGTATATACGGATGTCACCTTCTGTTGAAGCTCCGAAAGGGATATACCCGAATCCTCAATACAGTGCCAGGTCTCTTCGAGCAGAAGTCGCTGCTGCGGGTCCATGCTCGCAACCTCGCGCGGGGAAAGGTTAAAGAAGCTGTAGTCAAAATCATATATACCTTCTACCATGCCGCACCACTTGCTTGTTGATTTCCCTGCATCATTTATGTCTGACGAATAAAATCGTTCCAGATCCCAACGCTCCGGGGGGATTTCGGATATTGAATTTTGGCCCTGAATCAGATTTTCCCAAAAGGAATCATATCCGTCCGCTCCCGGGAACCGGCAGGCCATACCAATAATAGCTATTTCAGTCCTTTTGCTTCCCATATCCATGTCTCCTCTCCTCCAGTATTAGCAAGTTGCTCACCATCAGGGCTTCATTATTCCTGCAAAGCGCAGCATGTGTGAAAATGAAGGCGGTTTGTCACTGTATCCGGAAGTTGTCAGCATTTGTTCCTTTAGAAGATTGGGACAGCTTCCAATCCGGCGGAAAGCTGCATTGCGCAGAGTAATAAAAACACGGTTCTTTACAAACCAGCAGTAGGTGTGGGCTGTGCTATTGCGCTGAATGATGCGCACGTATTTTCTTCTTTTTTTCTCATACAGGCGAAGCCGATTTTCCGAGTAGTCTTGATTAGCCAGAGCTTCTTCCAGCGTATTTCCCAGCTCAACGGCGCCCTGGATAGCCAGATTCATTCCCTGTCCCAGCGCCGGACTTAGGGCATGACATGCATCCCCCAGCAGAACGGCGCCGTTTATCGCCCATTTTTCCGTATTCAGATAAAATGCAGGAATGGACTGAACCTGCTTGAAATCCGTGACTTGCCGGATCTCTTCCTGCAACTGCGGGCAGAGGGACAGCAGCATCTCGCGCAAAGATTCTATCCCGTCCTCCCGAATTTGCTGCCATAAATCCTTTCGCAAGGCCAGATAGACACGCAGTCGATGACCGGGTAAAGGGAAGACACCGCAGCTTACCCCTTCACCGAAGAAAAAGCTGGCTTCGTCGCGAGCTTGAGTAACATCGTGAAACGTAAAAGCAAACATTTTCGCCATTTTTTCCTCATAGGGATAGAGCTGGTATTTGAGACCGAGCTGATCCCGAATTTTGGACTTGATGCCATCAGATCCGACGAGTATGTTGCAGTCGATCCGAACCGTTTTCCCGGCTAATACCGCTTCAATTCCGGTCACATAATCATCTGTGAACAGAAGCTTGCCCGCATTCATACCAGGGTAGAAGCTTACGTTGGGCAGCTCTTTCAAGGCATTAAACAAGCTCTGATGGATACGGTGATGGTCTCCGTTCAACGCATACTTCACAGGCATGTCCATTTCCTCATAACTTCCCGAAAAACAGTTGATGCCTCCAAGCGTGCCGTAATTTACACGTGTCACCTGAGAGCAATGTTTGCTCACTTCAGGAAGAACACCAAGCTTGTCCAGCAGGTCTATCGTTACGGGTTGAAGAAAATCGCCTTTAGGAATGTTAGGGAATTCTTTGGAGCGTTCAATTAGCACGACCTGCCGACCTTTTCTGCCCAGCGCCAGCGCCAGGGCTACTCCTGCAATACCTGCCCCGACAATAAGCACTTCGCTTTGGATATGCATGCGATTCCTCCTATCGGCTGTAATGTCGTTTTATCTCTCGCCTTCTGGACTATGGATTATCTATACCTGCTGAAGCAGCTTCTCGTTAAGCAGCCGGGCCGTTTCTTCCATCAATTTTTCTCCGATTCGATGCACGTGGCGCTGTGTCCATGATTCAAGTGCTGTCCCCCGTACCCATTGGTTAAATGCACCCAGTGCGGGACCGCAATACACCTGAAAGTCCACCCGCTGCTTCTCATCACCCTGAAGTGCGAGCTTGGTGGAATGCTCCAGATACCACTTGAACACAACAGCCATCTTGGCTTTCGGACTTCGTTCGGCCAGCTCTTTCTCCTGCGTGGTAAGTCCGGATTTCATTTCTGTGTAAATAGCGTCAAAACTCTTTTTAAAATACTGCTCCTGAAGTCTTGTTCTTGTTTTCTCATCAATCTGGTCCAAACTGTCGTGCTGACGATACAGCTCATGCAGTTTGTTGGCTCGTGCAGGAAAATACACCCCTTTTTTCAGTACCTGCACCTTGCCTCCCAATTCAAACATGCCTGCGGCGGGCGCATAACCAGTATCCTGAACGTTGATTTGCTGAAGCAGTTCTTTTACAGCATGGCTTGTGCCTGCCTCGACTGTGCATTGATTAATGGAACCGGTCAATATAAAGTCTGCACCCATGACAAATACAGCAGCAGCCGCTTCGGGTGTGCCAATACCCCCTGCAGCCCCAACCCGAATTTTTTGAGCATACCCATAACGTTTCATCAACTGATCACGCAGGGACAAGATTGCAGGCAGTAAGGTCATGGATACTGCACCGTCCGTGTAACCTGCGCAATCCGCTTCAGCACAAATGTCATCTGCCATAGGTAATTGTCGTGCCAAACGAGCTTGCTCATCGGAAATATGCCCTTCAGCCAGCAATTGGTCCAGAATATGCTGCGGGGCCGGACTCATAAACAGCTCTGCTACTTCCGGACGAGAGCATTTGGCCAGAACCAGGTGGGAGGTAACCACGGCTCCATTCGATTTGCGAAAGCTTCCTTTGACCCGATACTTAACAAGCGCTGGCGTCATGGCTAGAAACCCTTTTGCTTCCATTTTGTTCAGGCGGTGCCTTAACATCAGTTGAACCATCTCTTCTTCACGCTGAGGGTGAAGTGGGTCATGAAGGACGTTCAACCCCCAACAGTGCTGAACAGGAAGCTCGCGGCGAATGGAAAGCACGGCCTCTTCCACTTCCTTCACACTTAACCCGCCTGATCCAAGAAATCCGACCATGCCCGATTTTGCGAGTTCTGTGATCATCGCTACGGAAGATATTCCGCCATACATGCCTCCTGCTACGTAAGCCAGCCTTGCACCATAGTCCTGTCTAAATTCAGCGCTGCCCATCCGTTCAGAACTGAAACGCTGTGAACTGCTGAGCGGATGGGCAGCGGTCCCGGAAAGGGGCGATGGATTTTTCGGATGAACGTCCTCTTTTGTTATGGTTGACAACGTAACACTGGGCTGTTCGGCTGACAACTCTTCTACGATAAGGGGCTGAGCCTGGTGTTGAATTGCCTGAACAAGCTTGCTAACTGCGGACCCCGGACCAATCTGGATTATATCCTGGACTCCTTTTCCCATGAGATACCGTATGGTGTCCGTCCATTGAACCGATGAGGTAATCTGCTCAACCATGTTGTGCTGCACAAGATCGGCTGTATAGGGCCTCGCTTCGACATTGGAAATGACCGAAATTGTAGGGTCTTCAAAAGAAAATTGTCTGATATATGCGGCAAATTGCTGTTTGGCCGTTTCCATATATCTGGAGTGAAACGCACCACTCACATTTAAAACGACATAGTTGGAAGCCCCGGCTTGTTCAAACACAGGCTTAGCCTGTACAAGTACATTCTGAGGACCCGATATGACGATCTGACTCGGACTGTTGATATTAGCAATATCAATTTGCTGAAGGTTATGACCTGCAAGGATGGCTCGAACCTCGTCCACATTCAGGCCAAGAACAGCGGCCATCCCGCCCCCTGCTGCCCTCCCCATTAATTCACCGCGGAATTGAACAATACGAAGTCCTGTTGCAAAATCAAATACGCCTGCGGCCAGCAAAGCATTGAATTCGCCAAGACTGTGACCTGCCACATAATCAGGCTTCCTTCCCTGCTGTTCAAGTTCCATATAATACATCAGGGCGTTGACAGTATACAGGGCCGGCTGTGTATATTCCGTACGTCCAAGTTGGTTTTGTGGATCTTCGAGACACAGTTCTCGTATGGAATAACCCAATATTTCATCTGCGATGCGGACCAGATCGGGAAAACGATGCCAAACTTCCGCTCCCATGCCCCTGAACTGCGAGCCTTGCCCTGGAAATACATAAGCCCTCATGCTTTGTTCTCCCCTCTGAATGTTCATGTTCATGGATGGTTGCTGAAATTGCCGGGCGACTTTCTCCAGCTGCTGCTTTTCCTTGTAAAATGGGGATAGCACAATCGCCGTTGAAGACAAGGATTGTTCTCCTGCAAGTCGCTTTACAAAACCTGCAAGTGTACCGCCCGGACTTATATCAATATAGCGATGCGGTCCGGTATGCTCTAACTTTTGGATCGCTTCACGGAAGAGAATCGGTTTTCGGGCAACCTGCCAGAAGTGATTTTGTTTGATTCTTGCGGCTTGTCCTCCGACCGTACAGGAAATAAACGGAATATGAGGTACGACAAAATCAAAGGACTGCAGATCCTTCGTATACACTTCCTCTGCCCTGTCAATCCATCTCGAATGGTAAGCAAAAGAAACCGGGAGCATCTGGCTGAGCACCGAATGAACTGTAAGCCAATCTTGCACTTTTGCCATCGCATGCACGGGTCCTGAAATAACAAAATGCCCGTCATAACTGACGGACACCAGGGTACAGTATTCAATTTCAGGAAGCTCCGAATATATAGAAACATCCGCCAATATCGAAAGCATAGCACCTGACGGACAGTATCGCTCAAAGGACAATGCCTGTTTCATTACACAGCGCAAACCATCTTCTGCACTGAAGATTCCTGCTACTGCAGCAGCGGCAAACTCCCCCAGACTGCTGCCCAGAACGTAATCGGGTATCACACCACGAGTTAGCAAGGATTGGGCAAGTGAATATTCTACCATGAAGATGGCAGGATGAGAGAAAAGAGTTCGCTGAAATCCGTCATCTCTAATGGGTGAACCACTACCGTACATATACCGGATAACCGACTCGCCTCCACATTCCAGAACGGTCTGATCCAGAGCAAGCATGGTTTCCCTGAACAAAACATCCTGTTCAAACAGTTCTATACCCATCCGTGGATACTGCGATCCCTGACCAGAAAACATAAAAACAAGAGAATCGGCCAGCTAACCCACCTCCCCAAAAACATACCAAGAGACATCTCAAATAACTCCGCTATCCCAATGACAAGAACAGAAGAAATTTATTTAACACATAACTACCCTTATATGTGCATTTTCCTATCTTCAACGTGCCGAAACAACGATTGAATTAGTTGAAAAGCTTGTTACGTTTACTATAAACAATTTTGCAATTTTTGTAAATGATGGATTGTGTAAATAAAGTGATTATATATCGTAAAATGACGAAAAACATTGTTAACACAGAGAAAAAGGAAGGTTTTCGCGTTATTCACTGTCATTACTCCATTTCCAATAATGCCGATCTGTTTTTTCGAGGTTATATATACAACGTTCAATATATAACATGAATTGTTAACTTCACAACCTATTCTTGAACACGTCCAACGACCGCCTCCTGGCCAATTGAGTCTGCACCTTCGACAACGAATCCGGCGACTTGAGAGCACTATCAAATGAGAGAACTTCTGCAGTTATGGAGAATAGAACGTTGTCCCACGACCTTAATCGCATTAGGGGTTCCGGAGAAGCAGATTCGAGTTGACGTTATTCCTGATGGAACACATTACGAATCCACATGGGGCGTGCTGTTTCCTGAAGTGCATCGTTGGCTGCTACAGCCATAGGATTGATATATATAAGAAACCTCCATCCTTAATCAACGATAACTCTCCACCTTTCTAAAGTTTACTTAACTATTCGCTCTAGTCCTGTTCTTTATTCATTTCTACAATGCGCTTTGATGTCACAAAGCGATTCATTCACCTACCCTTTACTTAGCGAATCGTGCAGGTGTTGAACATCGCTCATGGGAGGCCGCCCGAATAATCGTGCGTATTCTCTGCTGAATTGAGAAGGACTTTCGTATCCAACACGAAATCCTGCCGTTGCTGCATCCAGGCCCTCCGTGAGCAGCAGCCTTCGTGCCGTTTGCAGCCGGATGGTTTTCTGATACTGTAGTGGGCTCATAGCTGTTACCCGTTTAAATTGCTTATGAAAAGTTGTAGGGCTCATGCTAACAAGAGCTGCCAACTCTTCGATTATTAGCGGCTCCGAGTAATCTCTGTTGATTAGATGGATGGCGCTTGAAATACCCTGGGCATAGCTTCCTAACACGGAAAATTGCCTAATGAGCGCCCCCTGCTCTCCCTGCAGCACTCGATAAAATATTTCCCGGATGACAAGTGGTGACAGCATGTCAATATCCTCAGGCGTTTCTAACAATTGGACGAGGCGCAGCATCGCATCCAGCAAGGGAGGGGTTGACGAATTGACAAGAATGCTTCGCCCCGATGTCTGCCCCCTCTCCTTTGGAGAAGGGTTATATTTCTTGTTTATATCTACAATGACATCCGGATTGAGCGTCAGGGCTAAGCTTAAATATGGCTTTTCCTTCGTAGCCTCAATAATTTTCCCAATCACTGGCAGATGTACAGATGTCACCATATACATACCCGGATCGAGCAGGAAGCTCTCTCCGGCTAACGCCGCCGTTTTGGAACCCTGGACAATCACGTACAGCGAGGGCCTGTTGATTGAATGCGTTGGTTCTGATTCCCTGGACATATGTCGGAAGCAGAGCTCAGGAATCGCTGTTGCGTGCACACCATCGTTCGGCGCAAGCCGCGCAATTTGACGAGCTAATTCAGAAACATATTGATTCAAGACGGGTTCTCACCTCCTTTTCGTTCAACCTTGTAAAAGTATTATAACCCAAGATCCAGACAGGAATAGGCAAGGATTGCGTAAGAATAGTCTACTTGGGTTTACTAGATTTTTCTTATCATGAGACAGGTAAGGAAAATATTAAATGAAAGAAGGATCCGGTTATGAAAATGAAGAATGAATTGATGTCAGGAATCAAAGGAAAAGTTATTGCCATTACAGGAGCAAGCCGTGGAATTGGCGAAGCAGCAGCCGTCCAACTCGCGGAGCTTGGAGCAAAGCTGGTTATTGGGGCACGAAGCACGGATCGCCTTAAAGACATCGTGGAACGAATCGAAAGCCTCGGCGGAGAAGCGGTATATGTACAAACGGATGTAACAAGCCGCGAAGATCTGTCTAATTTGGTACAGCTGGCCTGCGAACGCTATGGTAAACTGGACGTGCTCATCAACAATGCAGGTATAGGCCCGATCTCTCCATTAGATGATCTTCGTGTCGAAGATTGGGAAGCAACCATTGACGTTAATACGAAGGGCGTTCTGTACGGAATAGCCGCAGCGCTGCCTGTTTTCCGCAAGCAATGCCTGGGGCACTTTATAAACATCGCCTCTACTGCTGGATTGAAGACCGTTGCAAATCAGGCTGTTTATTCAGGTTCCAAGTTTGCTGTACGCGCAATTTCTGAGGGTCTCCGGCAGGAAGCCCGCGATCACATACGCGTTACGACCATCTCGCCAGGTGTTGTGCAGACCAACTTTATCGATGGGATACCCAATCAAAAAATAAAGGATCAGCTAGCTTCGGTTAGAGACGGGCTAGGATTACGGCCGGAAGCAGTTGTCAGTGCGATCGTTTATGCGATTGAGCAGCCGTCCGATGTGGATATTAACGAAATCGTCATCCGTCCCACGGCACAGGTGTAGAGCTAAAAAGTCTCAATTAACTTCACTTTAAATAGTGACCCGGTACACGGAGTAGCTGGGGGAAGCAACTTGGCCGCTTTCGATCCCTTTCTTCTTACCGCAAATCCAGTCTATTAACAAATAAAAAACAAACGGAAGTAACGAGACCTTTTCCGTTTGTTTTGTTTTTAAGATTCAAGAATAATTTTTGTATAAATCATTTTAAATGAGTGACATTAGGGTTCCTCCAAGGGCACCTGTTACAACAGTAATCCAAGGTGGCAACTTCCAATAAACCAACATACTAAACAGTATAGCTGCAAAAGCAAAGTCAATGGGTGCCAAGATAGAACTAGTCCAAATCGGCTGATAAAAAGCAGAAATTAGAATACCAACTACTGCTGCATTTACTCCCATTAACGCACCTTTGACCTTTGGATTGCGACGCAGGCTATCCCAAAAAGGAAGTGTTCCTATAATCAATAAAAATGCAGGTAAAAATATAGCAACTGTTGCTAATAAACCCCCAACCCACCCATTCATCACCGTACCTAGGTAGGCTGCAAAGGTAAATAAGGGTCCCGGAACAGCTTGGGTTGCCCCATATCCGGCAAGAAACTCTTCTTCACTCAACCAGCCGGTGGGTACAAATTCTTTTTCAAGCAAGGGTAGAACGACGTGCCCTCCTCCAAACACAAGGGAACCCGAACGATAGAAACTGTCAAACATTGCAATCCAGTGAACAGAAGTCACTTCTCTTAGTATTGGAAGAAGAATTAATAAACCAAAAAATAATACTAAACAACCTATTGCAAATCCACGGGTTACTGGAAAACTAACTTTCCCATCAGATTCGTCTTTCTGGTGTCTATATATTAGGAAACCAATAATTGCTGATAAAAGAATAACTCCTACCTGACTATAGGCTGTTTGCCACAATAATGTAATCACTAATGCAAACAAGGCAATTGCTTTTCGTTTTAAATCAGGTGTTAGTTTTTGAGCCATTCCCAAGATGGCATGTGCAACAACGGCGACAGCAACAAGTTTCAAGCCATGTATCCAGCCTGCATCACTTACATCTAGTCCTTGGAGAATCAATGCAAAAATAATGAGGGCAAGTACTGAAGGTAATGTAAAACCAAGAAACGAAACAATACCACCTAATACTCCAGCACGCATGACACCTATACCAATCCCTACTTGACTACTCGCAGGACCCGGTAAGAATTGACATAAAGCGACCAAGTCAGCATAACTTTTTTCGTCCATCCACTTCCTTCTACGAATATACTCGTCATGAAAATATCCCAGATGGGCAATTGGCCCACCAAATGAGGTAAAGCCTAATCTAGTCGATACCCTTAAAATCTCGAGTAATGACTTCATTAAACTTTTTTCTTTCAATATTGCTTCATCCAATTACTTTTCTCCTTCCATTCTAAAGGATTGTTATTTAATCTTTGATTTTTCGTCATTCAAGTTTGATTATCTAAAACAGATGGTAACACATAAAACGATGCCTAAAACCGCATTTACAGAAACTTTACAATATTACATGCGATCCAGATAAGTATTTAATGGAGGACATTACTTATGTAAAGAAACTCATTCATTCAACCTAAAATGGTGACAAGCATTAGCTGATTATTGATTTGGGTGTTTCACGCACTTAATTGGCTCAAGCCATAACAAAAAAGCCGCTACATTAGCGACTTGTAACGGAATTATCTTCGTTTCCCTCGACAACTCACCTTATTAGGTCCGAAGAAATATGTTTGAAAAGTTTAACCACGAACTTTAATTAAAACTTTAGTTTTTTTACCATTCTGTACAACGACATCGTCGGTTTATTGACTTCCGATGTAATTTCATACCCGAGTCTGGCATACAATTTTCCCGCCTGATGATTTTCTTTTTTAACGGTCAGAGAACTTACGTTATAGCCTTGTTTAATGGCCTGCTCTTCCGCATGACGAATGAGTTTGGAGCCGACGCCCATTCCCCTGCTTTCGGGCATTGCTGCAAGTGTTGCAATATGAAACTCCCCTTCAAATCCTTCTTTCAGAGTTATATTGGAAAATAATGCTCTTGGGTGCAATAGGTTGTAAGTAATTAAGCCTAGTTTTCTGTATGACAAGAGTTGTTTCGCCGTAGCTGAGACCAATCTCTCCATAACGGTAACAGGCAAACACGTAATCATTCCAAGCGTTTTATCTCCCATTTTTGCTTCATACGCATATTCATGACTGAATCGATTGTTCTTAGACTGCCAGAGTTTATGGAAGGTAGCACCTACGATGCTTTGATTTGTTGAACCAGCAATCGTATTTGCTATATCCCCAAGCGCCATTAGATTTAGTTTAGATCCCACAAGAGAATGTGGGGTTCCATTTACAATAGAAATATTAGTCATATAATCACTACTCCTGTCACTAAATATATAATTCTGTTATATCAGTAAATATAATCATCGTTTATTAATTGATAGATATTACTATCAATTAATTATACAGTACTTCATTTTTCAGTGCATCGTCAAGCAATGATATATAAAAGTGCACAAAAAAAGACTTAATCATTAAGGCTTTTCATGCAAAAGGTAATTACATAACAGGAATGTCATAGCTTGCGGTTTCATTTATAAGGATCGCTTTTACTGCCAGAAGTAGAGTATAGTTGAATTGTTGAAAATATATTTCAGGAGGCTACAGCCATGTCCCAAGAGATCTGGATTAACCTGCCAGTCAAAGATGTTGAGAGGTCCACTGTCTTTTACAATGAGATTGGATTCCATGCGGTGAGCGTTGGTAACGAGAGAGCCAAGCTTGTCGTAGGCCAAACAGCGATTCTACTGTTCCCGGATGCGGCGTTTGAGAAGTTTACAGGTTCAAAAATCGCAGATACTTCCCAAAGCGCAGAAATAATATTTTCCATTGGGGCTGAAAGCAGAGAAGAAGTAGACACTTTTATTCAAAAAGTGGAGTCTGCCGGGGGAAACATCTTTGGCAAGCCAAGCGAAATGGACGGATGGATGTACGGCGCAGGATTTGCCGACCTGGACGGGCATCGCTGGAACCTGCTGTACATGGATGAGAGCAAAATGCCGAAACACTAACATGAAAAACGCCGATGACCGGCTTATTTTTACATCCCCTGTATTCTCATATCTGTCATTCCAATCAAGATCGTTGCTTGGAAGGAAATATTCGTGGGTTAGAGAACATAAGCAGTTTATTAAATCACATTCTTATAAAGGTAGGTACATCACCATAAGAAAGCCGGCTGTATGGCTACAGCCGGCTTTCTGCTAATCAGGTGCGGTTATTTTGTAAGTGTGCTCGATACTATTGTGATGGTGATGGTAAGGGTATGCTTTGCGCCGTTTCGATCTGCTGTAGATCGACGCGGAACTGTTCCTGCACGTTGAAGGGATGATACAATCCCTTGGCAATCGCATATTTGCTGATCTTTTCATGCGTATCGATTGCCTGTTCCAATTGGCGTTCCAGAACACCCTTGATTTCCGGTGTGACGCATTCCGTTACGGCCATCGCCAAATTCCGGACGCCGCTCTTGGCCGTGGCCAGAAAGTCCATGGCGATCACATCATCTGTCATTTTGTTCATGCCAGTCATGTATTCCAGTACAGGATTCATTGCAGTGTCTCCATTCCTTTGGTCATTATTGCGGACAGCTCGGCCAGCTGATCAGACGACATGGCGGCATCCTGCTGGAGAATAAGCTTCAGCTCGGGGTCGGTGACCAGCGCCTGCATCGTCTTGGACTTCGTCATGCAGACCGTCTTGAAGGCAGCAATCTCATGCACCTCCAAGGCTTCATGCATTGCATACGTTGGGTTCATCTAGTACTTCACTCCCTTGTTTAATCAAGCTCTTTACGGCTTTAAAATAACTTTAATGCAGTTATCTGTCTTCGTATCAAACATTTCATAGCCGCGTTTGGCCTCACTCAGCGGAATCACGTGCGTAATGATATCGGCCACGTTGACCTTCCCTGTTGTCACCAGTTCATACATGTAGGGCATATAATGAATAACCGGTGCTTGTCCGGAGCGAATGGCTACATTGCGCTGCATGATATCGCCCAGCGGAAATCCGTTGTAACGGCCGCCATATACGCCGGTAATCTGAATGGTTCCGCCCTTGCGAACCGCTTGGGAAGCAATAATTAGAGCGCTCATGGTTCCGCCTTGCAGCTTCAGACCGCTCGCCAGGTATTCGAGATCGCTCATCTTTCCGTCCATGCCCACCGCATCGATGACCACGTCAGCTCCACCCTTTGTAATTTCCTTCAGGTAGCTACCGACATTTTCATGATGCTCAAAATTGACGGTTTCGACGTTATTATTCTTTTTGGCATGCTGCAGCCGGTAATCTACATAATCGACAGCGATAACCCTCTTCGCCCCTTTAAACCAGCAAAACTTCTGAGCAAGCAGTCCAACCGGACCGCAGCCAAGCACGATCACCGTATCGCCCTGTTTCACGCCCGCATTATCAACGCTCCAAAAAGCGGTTGTCATCGCATCGGCGATCAAAGCAAGACTTTCATCCGGCTGCTCATTGCTTTCAGGAATTTTAAAATGCGTAAAATTGGCAAACGGAACCCGCAAGTATTCGGCCTGCCCGCCAGGAAACCCACCGGTCGTTCCCGAATAACCGAAATATGCTCCCATATCTCCGTTATCATTAGAATTGTCGCACTGGCTCTCCAGTTGATTTTTACAGTAAAAGCATTCACCACAAGCAATATTGAACGGGATAATGACACGGTCCCCTTTTTTCAGATTAGTGACTCCGGGTCCGACTTCCTCTACGATCCCCATCGGCTCATGCCCGATGACGTAATCCTCCTGCAGATTGGGAATCATGCCGTGAATCAGGTGTAAATCGGAGCCGCAAATGGCGGTGCTGGTCAGCTTGACGATCATGTCGTCCGGCTTTTGGATTTTCGGATCAGGGACGTCTTTGACGACAACGTTTTTGACTCCTTGGTACGTCACTGCTTTCATCATGCCTGGCTTTCCCCCTTATGCTCATCCGGCGTCCTGTCAAACATCCCTTTGCGCGACGTATCTCCCGGAAAAAGGTTCATTCCGGCAATCATGGCCGTATTTTTGGCGGAAAGCTGGTCCAGCTGATATTGTTCGTTCAGCTCATATGGATGAAACCATTTTTTTCGAATCATGAGCTCAGTAATTTCCTGGTGAAGGGCAATGCCCTGTTTTAACTGCTTTTTGAGCAGTTCTCTGGCATCGGACGATACGGTTTCGGTCAGGGCAACGGCGGTGTTCCGTACCCCTTCCTTGGCTCGAAGCAGAAAATCCATGGCGAATGTCATGTCGGCCATTTCAGGCATGTTAAGCGAATTGATCGGATCTAAATAATCGCTGTTCATCAGGTCATCACCTTTAATTTAGAATGGGGGTAGGCTTGCTTTCGGGAACCGGAGCCTGGAATGGCGCTCTTTGATAGAGCGCTGTCAGCTCACTGATAGCCACCGTGGATTGTTCTACGTCTTTTTGCATGAGCTTCTTCAATTCCTGGTCGAAAACGACCCCCTGCATCAGCTTGGACTTTGCCGCACAGAGCGTCTTGAAATTCAGCACTTCATGGAGATCTAGCGATTCATGCGGGGCGAGTGAAATATCTTTCACGTTTGACTTGCACCTCCTTTATTGAACACGGATGTAAAATTAGGTTATCCCTCTGCATAAAGCTTGATTCGGGCTTCTCCTCCTATATCGCATATCAAAATATTCCAATTATGGACTCCAAAAAAAAGCAAACAATCAATAGCAGTTAATTTCATCGCACTTCCCCTTTCTAATACAAAATAAAAAAACGAGGCAACCGATCCTTTTGGATCGGCTGCCTCGTTGAAGTGTTCCCGTATTTTGAGCTAGGTTGTACGGGAGCATTCCAATTAATTGTTAAAATAGTGCGACTGTTCGAGGTCGGGGATCAGTGCAGGTTGCACAGGCCGCCACCCCAGAAGTTGTTGAGTAGCCAGGCTTGATCTTGGAATATCAAACGCTGCAAGTGAACTGAGGAAACCGAAGTGGGCATCGGCTTCTTCACGGGAAATACTGACTATAGGCACGTTGAGGTGTTTACCAATTACACTTGCGATGTCACGAAAAGGCACTCCTTCATCTGCCACCCCATCTAATCGTGAACCAGCGGGTGCCTTTTCTAACGCTAGGCGGTATAGATGTGCGGCATCCAGGCGGTGCACAGCTGGCCAGCGGTTGGTTCCCTCTCCCACATAGGCTGCAAAGCCTTTTGTTCTAGTGATATCGATCAGTCTCGGCACAAATCCTGTGTCACCCTCACCGTGTACCGAAGGACATAGATCTACAATGGATGTTCGCACCTCTCGCTCCGCCAACGATAATACTACGTTTTCGGTTGCCAATCCATTGGCGTGCAAGGTAATCACAAACGGCTTACGATATAACCTGTTGCTCCTGTTACGAAAACACGCAAGATGAATTCCCCCTTTGGCTGTTGACTATTAATGAACTATAATTACCACGCGACGGGTCCATCCTCATCTGAGAACGTTCCTGTTGGACCATCCGCTCCAATCATCGCAAGCCGGACTGCTTCACGGGCCCCTTGTTCAACACTACGAGTACCGGCAAAATTATTGAGCGCAGTCGATGTAAAGCCCGGACATGCCGCGTTGACCTTGATGTTTGTCGATTCAAGCGCAAAGGCAAAGGCAAGTGTCACCGCATGAACAGCTGATTTTGATGCCGAATAGGCCCCAAACATCGCACGGTGTGTATTTTCGGGAATGGAGTTCCAACTAAGGGAGCCACCGGTGCTGCCCAGGTTGACGATGCGAGCTGTCGGAGCCTCACGCAAAAGTGGCAACATGGCCTGGGTGACAGCAATGACACCAAAAACATTGGTTTCATAAACCGCACGAATGTCTTCGAGGGAAGCAACGGTCAATAGACCGCTCGTCGCACCACCACTTGGAAAAGGGTTATCTGGTTTACCTGCGTGTGAGATACCCGCATTGTTTACAAGTACATCGAGACGACCAAATTCATGCCGAATATGCTCTGCTGCAGCATTGATGGAGTCCTGATCTGTAACGTCGAGTTGGAGAGCGAACGCACCCGAACCAATGCTATTGGCAGCAGTTTCTCCATTCTGGAGGCTGCGTGATCCGACGAGTACGGTGTATCCGTGTTCCACGAGATCCTTCGCAATTTGAAGTCCGATACCTTTGTTTGCCCCAGTGACCAGGGCGACGAGTTTGTTATGCATAGTAATATTCTCCTTTTTAATCTAATATGGATAAGTTTTTATGTGGTTGACGTATCAACCTGAACTCAATTTAACACGTTGAAGTTGACACGTCAACCATGTTATTATGCTTCTATGGATAAAAACGAACTAAACGAAGAAGAAATGCAAATATGGCATATGTGGAAAGGTTCTTTTCAGACCATCTTCGGTCGTGTAGTCAAAGACATGTCTGATCAGACAGGACTATCAGAAGGTGATTTTGGAGTATTGGATCGATTAATCCTTTTTGGCAACGGTAACCTTCGCCAACAGGAATTAGCCGACTCTATGGACTGGGATAAGAGTCGATTATCTCATCATCTGACGCGGATGGAAAAAAGAGGACTAGTGATGAGGAAACCACTAGACACCGATCGCGGAATTCAAGTCATGATTACTCCCGCTGGAAAATCGAAGTTGGATGATGCCCGTCCCTACCTCTCCAAAGCAATACGCAAACATTTTTTTGAACAATTAACCGACCAAGATATTGAGTTGATTAAGAAGCTGGCGGAAAGGACAAACACAAGGTCTTAGCGTCTTTTTGAATCTCCGCTACCTTGACCACGAACCGCAACTCATGGGGAAAAATCGCATCTATCAGAAAAAACTCAACGAAAGGGCTACGTCTTATCCCCTTACCCGTTGAGTTTTTTGCCATTTCTCGCAGCCCGTCTTCCTTCACTCGTTCAAATGTAAGCTTTTTGTAAGAATGAATTAATAAAAATTCAGGATTTGCTCTCTAAAATTAAATGATATCGATTGATATTATTTAATTTTACGAGGAGGACAACAATGAGTTTAACAAGAAAGAGAAACGTACTTAGCTTCAGGAAGTCCCTGTTGGTGTTAGGGATCTTCGCATTATTCATTGCATTTACGGGAGCAGGTACCGGTTATGCAAGCATCGAGCCTGTGACTAGGCAGACATTGGTACTGCAGCATGCAACAATCGTGAACGTTAGATCTGGAAAGTTAACTAACGATCAGACGATTATCATTACGGATAATAAGATTAGTCACATTGGAAACAGCGCTCAAACGGCGATTCCCATTTACGCGCAAGTACGTGATGCAACGGGCCAATACGTCATTCCTGGTTTGTGGGATATGCACGTCCATTTGGAAGATAACTATAAAGACGCCTTCCCGCTTTTTCTGGCTAACGGAGTAACCGGAGTCAGGGAGATGGGGGCATCTCTGAAAAACGTCGATATATGGAAAAATAGCATTCGAGCCGGTATGACAGCCCCACGTCTTGTTTACGCGGGTTCGACCCTGAATGGAGGTCCAGCTGACGATGCCCCTCACATGCTCTACTTGGAAACAGAGGAACAAGCACGCAAAGCCGTACGTCTCAATGCGGTTAAAGGAGCGGATCATATCAAGGTATACTCTTGGTTGCCACGTCCTCTGTTTTTGGCGGTCATGGATGAAGCCCGGAAGTACGGCTTGCCAGTGGTTGGTCATTTGCCGGTAGAGGTACGGGCCAGCGAAGCCGTTTCACTGGGGTTTAAGAGCATAGAACATCTGCACGGTTTGTTTATTGCCACTTCGAGCATTGAAGATGATATGTTCAAGCATGCAGACATGAGCGATTTGCTTGGTTATTCGCAGGCAGAGATCGAGGCCTCCCAATCCTATGATTCCGTAAAGGCTAACAAGCTGTTTAACACATTCAAAGAAAAGGAAGTCTGGCCTGTACCCACCATGGTTACTTATTTGAATATGGCCAAAACCGAAATCGATCCGCGTTCCATATATGTACCGACTGCCGTGCAGGAGCAATGGGCCGAAGTGATTCGCTCCACGCCTCCCGAACAAACGGAATTAATGACGGCCATCAATTCTACAACGCCAAATATGGTCAAAAAGCTGAATGATGCTGGCGTGCCTATGCTTGCAGGTACCGATTCCAGTTTCGAAATGACCAACTTTATATACGGCGTTTCCTTGCATGATGAACTCGAATTGCTGGTGAAAAGCGGCCTGTCCCCGCTACAGGCATTGCAGACGGCAACGCTGAATCCTGCACGATACTTGGAAAGAGAGCAGGAACTGGGTACCGTAGAAAAAGGAAAGCTCGCCGATCTTGTGCTGCTTGAAAAGAACCCTCTGGAGGACATTCGACACACAACAAGCATCTCTGCGGTTGTCCTGGACGGAAAACTGATCGAAAAGAAGACCTTGGATCAAGCAGTTAAAACATACCCCGTGATGAAGGTTGCCGATATGAAAGAACCGGAAGGATCAGGCTCATCTGACACTAAATACATCCTTCATAATCATTAATGCAGGTCAGCCCATAGGAAAAGTTTACCTAAATCCGTAACTGAAGCAGGACGAAAAGCCGCAAAAATAGCCACTTTAAATAAGTTATTGTACACCAAAAAATCTCTTCAGTAGTGAAGAGATCTTTTGGTATTTTACATATAGCTGTCTTCTGCAACTCAAAAATTCAATGACTCGCCTGCTCAGCTATTATTCAGAAATTGTCGGTTCACCTGGCTCCTCATTTGCAAGAAGCTCTGGACTCACGGAATGTCGTTCGAACTTAACTGCATCAACCCTCGTATAGATCATATCGGCAGGAAGCGTTGGCGGGTCTACCGTTGTTGGAGTCTCCCTCGTTAAACGAACATATTCGCTGCCGTCTCCTGTAAAGTCGAACGTTCCTAGATTAACCCAACCCGATGAGCCAACCGTTGCATCGATATACGTCACCTCGGTACCCGTCTTATGCTTCACTTCCACTTTGACATGATTATCGTTTGCCGTCGTATGGACGAGCTTGAAGATGGAGACCGTATATTTCCCCTCAGGAAACTGGCCTTTCCACGTTGCTGATGATCCTTGTACTGTAGTGTAACGCGACTTAACCCCAATTTTGTATCCAGCTAGATTGCTTTGGTTCCAAGACCCTTCTGTCGTGTACAACCCTGTTGTATTTGTACTGTCGACGATAACCGTTAGGTCCTTGATCGGTATGGTCAACGAAGGAGTTGTTAAGGTCACTCCGTCAATCGTTACTGTGGCCCATACCTCAATGTGATCCGTTGCCCCATCAAGATTTAGAAGGGTTAACCTACCGCTGCTATCCACTTCAGCCAGATCCGTACGGTCAACGAAATACTGCACATTGGCCTGTGTCAGATCACCGATCAAACCGTTATCCAAATAGCCGGTTACACTCAGTTGTGCGTTTTGAGTCATCTGCAGCTCGTTCCGATCGGACAGGATTACCGCAGATTCCAATTGCGGTATCCTGTTTGGGTCCACCCACATGATCGCATCGGCAACGACCCTTGACTTGTTGGCCTTATTGGTTAGTTCAACGTAGCCGCTATCACCTGCCGCAAAAGGATAGTCGCCTAGGTGTACCCAAGTACCATTGGCCGTTGTCTCATCAACGGTAACCGTCTCGGAGCCCCCGCTATAATAAACGGTAAATGAGGCATTCGTTGCCCAATTTTCAGTCGCAGCCGTTATTTGCGGAAGCTTGTAATACACACTGTAAGTAACACTTTCCGGCAGTTCTGGCCGCCATTTCATTTTGCTAGTCGCTGTGCCGGCTGTCGATTTGGCATACACATAGTTATCATAGTAATAGTCGTTAGCCGTCGTATCCCTTATCCAAACCCCTTCTGTCTCCGCCTCCGTATTATCCACAATGATCGATGAACCATCCGGACCATCGGGTTGGACTGGAGTTTCCGTTACCTGATCGGGCAGATAGAGTGTCCGCTTGCGGGTCTGTTTCCCTTCCGATTCCACATAATACGTGAAGGTTTGGGATAAATCGTCCACCCGTATCGACCATTCCATCGGATATATCGTATCTGGGATGGTCGTATATGTAGCCCCGCCATCCAAGGAATAATGGATTGTCGCTGGTTTCGTCGTTTTGGCCTGCACATAAGCATCATAAACCGTTTCGTCAGGCTTGACGATCAGCATGCCTTTAACCGCATCGATTGGACTATGGGTATCGAAGAAATAGCTTGCATCCGATGGATCAGCCGTTCTAACCTGATGCAGCGGCACATCGATATCGAGTCCCTCTACAATGATAGCGGTGATACCCTTGCTTGAAACCGTGGTTTGAATGATTCCGCCACTCATAACCGCTTGTTCTGGTGTGCCATTGTCGCGGATGATGGTTACGGTATAATCTTGTGCCGGGTTGAACCCAATGATCTGATCATTCAATTCGATCGGAGTCTGAACTTCTTCTGACGATGCGTTGCTTAGCCCGATGTAGAATTTATCCCCGCTCTCACCCGTTATCCAGTTCAATTGAGGATGGTTGGTCTGAATAATCCCCCTGGGCATCCAAAGCCAAACATCCGAATTCCCATAAAATTGACCTGGTTTATTCCCATAGAGGTGATATTTGAACCATAAAAAATTCGTTTCGAATACGGAAGGAAATGAAATACTCCCGTTCGATTTCAACGTTTGTTCGCTGATCAAATAATCCATCGTTTGCCCGAGCTGCCCCGGGATATGGTGATAATAGATGGATGTAGCCCCGCTTGGGCCTTCCAAAGGAAAATCGGGTTCCAGTTGGCTAACGGCAAAGCCCTTATAGTAATAACCTGGGTAACTGGAATATCGACCAATAACCGCATTATGAGCAATATCCTGCAGCAGTTTATCACCTGTATAAAGCGACAACCTCAGCATAAATGGAGCTTCCTGAGCATTCATCCGATAATAACCGGTTGTACTTCCCGCTTCAAACGTCAATCCGCTCGGTGAAACGAGCCATCGTTCCGCTTGTACGCCTCCGGCTATATCTTCTGGAAGCTTGAGCCTAGGATATTGAAATTTACCACTTTCCGGCCAATGGAACGACTCCGCGTAATTATATGTCTCAGGCTGCGGAATCGTAACGTTCCCTTCAGGAACTGGACGGGCAACGAACATGGTTGCATACCGTTTGGCTTCCTTGTAAGCGGCATCCAAGTATTTGGGATCCTGAGTTTCCTCGTAAAGCTCCAAGATCTCCATCCACAGCTTGCTATAATAATAAATGAACTCATTTTTACTCACATTCACGGATGCAGGCGTATCAATATGCTGCATGATATAGCTATCGGCTGCATCCTTGGCAGCTTGCAAATACTGTGCATCTCCCGTCATACGATACATCATCAGCGGCTGAATGACAGGGCCTCGGTCTTTCTGGTCAGGATCACGCACGAGGTACTCTTCCTGTGCCATCGCCTCAATTCCTGCCGAAGTGCCCATCATCTGATTCACTGCGGCTACGCTTGAAACATCGAACGGCAGAGCAGCCATTTTCCATAATGAAGGCACGCCGTATACATTCTTCTTCGTCGGCGACCATCCGATGCCATTTCGCGAAACGCCATACTGGACGGATGGCAATGCTCTCGTATCGTAAAGCTGGTCATCACCGGTCAAATAGTAAGCTCCCAGAAGAACCGCATTCGAGCTTGTTCGAACGCTATCCTCGTTTTCGATATCAATAAAACCCTTGGCTCGACTCCACCACCCGCTGGGTGACGGGACATAATCAACAGAGTCGTCCCCTTGCGGCTCTATCTTAAGCACATCAATCATATTGAACATCGCGTCAGTAAGCGACTGCTCGGAGACATTTTCCCGGTATGCCGAATATCCATACTCACTGCGAAGAATATCCGCGTAGGACTCATAAAGTTTGCTGCGTTGAGCGATTAACCCTATATGAAATTGGTAGGTGCTCTCTGCGGTCATTTGCGAATAAGTCCCCAGTTGAGGTGCATACAGGATCGGCTGCACGCTGCCTTCGTTATTGACCAAGCTCATGCCCAGCCGTTGTTTCGTCACACCTCCCGTCGGTTCAAATTCAACCGGAAGCTTATCTGATGGTACAAATACCCCATACGTCAATGGATTCCCCGCACTGTCATTCTTCTCAACCAGACTCATTGGAGCACTCAGTTCCCTCAAGCTTGTTGATTCCACTGTACCTACCATTTTGGCGTGCGACCTGAATCCACTTAACACTTCATTGATTCCCGAGACGACCTCTGTTGTGAAGGACTGATATCCAATCACATAATTGCCATCGCGGCGAGGTGTAAAGGCGTAGGAAACATCAGGTTTGTCCTCTGTCATAGACCAATTCACTTCAAAATCGTAATCACTGCCATGCGAAGAATCGGTCAATACCGCTGTGTGGCTGTCGGGAAAATGAATTCCGTCGAATGTAATCCAGCGTTTGTTCATCGTATCGTAATAATTGGTTAGGCTCCCCGCATTCCCATCCAATAAAACCCATTGCTCCTCAAGTCTTTCCGACACATTATTTATGGGCATCCAGTTTCCTGTGTCCGTGTTCTTGTAGAACATGTCACGAACGATGGATTTGCCCCCATCCCATGCTGCCTCATAGAAGGTCGCTTTATAGTTTTCATTTTCGATGCTGCCTTTTTCTGTGTAACTGAGATTCTCTAATGTGCGGCTTCGCAGCGGAGGCAATGGTCGTGCTTGCTGCCGGATATTTCCTTCGAACTTCACCGCATCAGCCCGAGTAATAATCTTGCCCGTCGTAGGTTGAGTTCGAGTCAGCCTGACAAATTCGGTATCATCACCACTAAACTCATACTCCCCCAAATCCACCCATCCGACAGATGGACCCGACGAAGGTCTCAGATCCATAAACATGACATCCGTAACTCCGTTGTGAACAATCTCAATCTTTACATTACTATCTGCTTTATCCGCCCAATCCAGCTTATAGAACGATATTCTCGCCTTCCCTGCTTCCAAACGCGGATTCCATGTGATGCTTCTGCCTACGGCGTCCGTATATTTGGAACTGGAATTATTGTATCCCTTCACTCCCGTACTTGTGTTCCAATAAGGAGCGGAGAAGCCGTTACTGGCATTGCCCGAATCAACAGTAACGACATTATCAATCGTAAGGCTTCCATCATCAAATATGATCGTCTTATGTGGCTCTTTCTGCCTTATATTCCCTTCGAACTTGACCGCATCAGCGCGCGTAAGGATCGTGTTCGAGGTGCTGGTAGAGCGGGTCAATTTAACGAATTCTTCACCAACCCCGGAAAAATAGTACTCTCCCAAATCAACCCAACCTGCTGGAGCGCCAGATGATGGTCTTAGATCCATAAAGACTACATCCGTCGTTCCATTATGAACAATCTCAATTTTTACATTACTATCTGCTTTATCCGCCCAATCCAGCTTATAGAACGATATTTTCGCGGTTCCTGCTTCCAAGCGTGGATTCCATGTTATCGTTCTGCCTGCTGTACTTGTATATTTGGAGCTGGAATCGTCATACCCCTTTACCCCTGTGCTTGTGGTCCAATTTGGAGCCGAATATCCATTGTTCTCGTTACCTGGATCAGGTGTCACAACATCATTGATCTTGATGCTTCCGTCATCGATGATAATCGTTTGATAAGGTAAAGTCTCGGCATAAGCAGCCCTTATTCCAGCCAGGCTTAAAGGAACTACGATCGTCAACATGTAAACGATTGAGAAAAACAGCCTCCTTTTAACCATACAACTCACAGCCTCTCCTATTAATGATAACGCTTCCAAAAAAAGATATCCCTTTGCTCAAATGATCGTAAAAAAAGCAATTAACCTAGCCTTCTGGCTAATCCCGCTCTATCGTTTCTATCTTAGCATGTCACATCACCGTGAAATTTCTTTCATTTTAACAATTTCTTATAAGATTTTAAGTAAAAAAAAGAAACCTACATCCGAATTGATTGCTCAGTAGCATTCAGATAGAATATAGGTCTTCCAAGTGGACTAATCCATTATAATGGCGGCTGCACCAATAGCAACTTCCCAAGCTGAATGACCGTTTGATCATACCATGCTGGATGCTGCCGAACATGCTCCATACTTCGTTCATTTCCGGCTGCCTCAAAAACGGCCCCTTTATCTGTCTTCTCGTGGTCAACTTCGAAACGAATTGTGTGTTTCCCATTAGGTAGCTCAGGCAAAAAAACATACTGATTTCGATTATGATCGTTATATGAAGTGAATCGATCGATAAGAAAGGGTTCCTTTCCATCCACCGACACCTTCAATCTGCCGGAATCCGGCCCCCCGATATCGAATAATCCGATGTGGGTTCCCTCAAATTCCACTGTGATCGTCTCTCCGGGATCGACTGCTCGCCATAGACCGGGGAACAACCAATCGTACTCACGCACTAAAGGAAAATCATCAGGGGTCATGTAAGACCACCCTGCGGAAAAATGAGTAAAAATATCCAAAGGCAGCATGGTTGCATACTCCCAAGGATTGGCCGGGACCAAAGGGTCCTGCGGCAAGTGATGTTCGACCTTTCCCACGTGATCTCGAAGTTCTCTCATTTTCTCAAACGACTGTGTGATTATATCTGTGTAAATCTGATGTCCTTCGGGAATAGTTGGATGGATGGAATCATGCGTAAAAATAACGGCTCCGGGGATGGACACATCTTCCCTTGAAGTAAAAATAAGCTTTCCATCTGAAACCAATTGACTGACCGCTACACCCAGATGAATCGAAGGAATACCATAATAGTCGGCGACTTCATCTTGCATAAGAGCTCCCTTCTGGTATTCGCCGGATTGAAATGAGGTCAAATCCCGCTCCTTAACCGTATATACAAACAGGATATCCGTAAAACGGCTCCGCTTGCGGATCTGTCGGACAATTCCTTCGATTCGCGCTTTGGATTCGGGAACTCCCCCATCGTTTCCAACAAATTCAACAAATACGAGATCAGGCTGATGACTCAGTACATCTGTCTCCAAACGGGCGCAGCCGAGGTCCGATCCTGTCCCATCAATGC
Source organism: Paenibacillus sp. UMB7766-LJ446 (assembly GCF_030226665.1). NCBI lineage: Bacteria > Bacillati > Bacillota > Bacilli > Caryophanales > Paenibacillaceae > Paenibacillus > Paenibacillus sp. UMB7766-LJ446. The sequence goes on along the minus strand of NZ_JASOYM010000002.1, from coordinate 425,082 downwards.
CTGCATTCACAGAGCGGATATCTGCATGGGGATATTGCCCTCGCAGCCAATCCGCCGTCATGACCCTGTATCCTTCAGAACGCGTATTACTGCCGCCAAAATAGACGATTGTTACGGTTTCCCCATTTTCCAACTTCTGAATGACATTAGGCAGCCCTCTTCGAGGGAAAAAATCCTTCATCGCGACTTCACCCGCCCTCACTTAGCGTTTTTAGGAGCAAAAAATTTTACAGCAAACACTTCATAATAAGGCGAACCATACGTTGCAGAGAAATCAAACCGGATTCGGGTTACCCCTTTTGCATGCACCTGATGTTTATTCAACGAAAGATAATTACCACGGATATTAATTTCACTCTCGCTTCCATCTTCTAAGGTTAAGGTCACATCATAATCTTGGATAAGTGGTTCGATCGGATCGTCAAAATGCTCCAAGTTCAACTGTGAATTAAGGACAAGATGGATTTCGTCTACATTTTTGGGGCTTGCAAAACCAAATTCCAACCATTCCTGCCCTTCCGTGCGTTCAGAAATCCAGCAGTTTGGCAAACCATAAGGTCTGGAGAAGCCGTTGACGACACTCTCAGGATGATACATATTTTGAGATGGCAATAGGTCTTTGAAACAAATGCTCTTATTAAGCTTCTTCAACCTGGAAGGCACTTCTGGTTTATAATGGAAGCTGACCGCTCCTGTCAACTTCTCTTCATTGCCTTGTACGGCAAGACTCGCCGGGCCTTCCAAAACGATGTAGATTTTGTCGTCAGCCGGCTTCTCGCAGCCCAGGTCCAGCGTAATCCAGTCATCGTGACCCGCTGAAATAAGCAATTGATAGTCTTTTAGCTCGCTGGTGGGAATATAGTTTTCCTTCCGCTCCCCGCCAAACAGCTTTACATGCAACGTTTCCGCATGCTCGGACCTGTTTTTAATTTTGATTCGCACGCTTTCAGCCACCGATGTCTGAATTGGCAAGACCAAACATAACGCCTTCTCCAAGGAGATCTCTTCAGTTGGCTCAGGATTATCATAGCTGCGCTGAGACGAGGCGCGAATCGTTAATCCGTCAGCGAAATAAGGTTCAAACTGCTCCTGAAGCCCTACAATCGTTTGACCGTCACGAAGCAGCTGCTTTTGAAGCTCACCCATATGCTTCTTGACTATGGACGCGGGGTCTGTCTCATATTTCAAGCATAACGCCGCAGCCGTTCCTACCGCCTGCCCCATACAACCGCAGGTTGCCATGACCCTTGTAGAACCGAAAGCCACATGGGTAGCGCTTATATTACGGCCAGCGAACATCAGATTAGGAATGTTGCGTGAAAATAAGCTGCGGAAAGGGATATTATACAATCCTGGCACGAAATTCCACGCTGTAGCAGGCCCCTCATCGTAGATGCCTTTGTTCGCATGCAGATCCATATACCAGCCCCCGACGGATACCGCATCTTCGAAATGCGGCTTTGCTGTAAGATCGTTCTGAGACAGCATGTGCTCCCCTATAAACCGCCTCGACTCCCGCTTACCGGGAATTGGGCATACATAATCCAAGATGAGATTATCCACATCATCAAACTCGCTGCTATTTTTGATATAATCCCATATCCCGTACACCAATTTTCGCAGTTCCAATGCGATGTCTTCATTATTCTTGATAATATCCATATGTCCGCCGTATTCCAGCCACCACAATCCGCCCAGCCCGTTGATTTTCCTTGGAAAAGACCGATGGTTTAAGCCTTTTCTGATACTATCGAAAAACTCCAGCTTCGTAATGTCATACGCAAAGCCTGGTCTTTTATAAGGAACGGAATAGTTTACGTCACGGGCTTGAAACAGAATCGTATCGCCCATGGTGTAATGATCCGCCACTTCTGGAGCGAGCTCCTCCTTGTATTCATGCTTCGCCTCTCTTCCCCATCGGAAGTGAGCACCTGCTTGGTATCCAACAATTCCATCACCGGAGCAATCGATATAGGTTGGGCTTTCAAAACGAAATTTTCTTTCGGAAGCTAATTGAAGGCCTTCCACCCATTTAATTCTGCCGTTTTCCATGCCCGTTTCATGTACACATGTATTCAGAAATAGAGAAATGTTAGGCTCATCATAAACCATGTCGAGCAAGACCGTATCCGAAAGCGAAAGCATAAGCTTCTTGTTGTATAACGGATTATAATGAAAGATCTTCAGCTTGAGTTCTTCTACCAACCCGCCCTCGCGGGCATAATAGGATGGACTGTTTCCGAGATATGCCGACCCGTTGATATGAACTCTGACCTCACTGCTCGCATTTCCCCCAAGCACCGACCGATCATTAATAAGTGAAACCTGCAGACCTTGGCGTGCAGCTGCAATGGCAGCGCATATCCCTGCAATACCTCCACCTACGACGGTTACATCTGCTTTCATAAGCTCCATTTTGATAACCTCCATGATTAGATGCTTCTATCATGGTAATGGTTTTGGCCCCTTTTTTTTTACAGGATTTCGCGAAAAAATCATACATTTTTTGCATCCTTATTTGGATTCGTACCGTGTCATTTTTATCCGATATTGCTTAGGCGTATCACCCGTATATTCTTTAAACAGTTTACAAAAGTAACCTTCATTGACGATGCCTACTTCCTCGCACAATTCCAATAAAGAATAATCCCGGACGTTTAACAACTCGAGAGCGAGATGGATTTTTTTACGGTTGATATAGCTGATCACGCCTTCGTTCATTGTTTTTTTGAATAAGCTGCTAAAATACGATGGCGCTAGATTCACTTCCTCCGCAATTACCTCCAACGTTAAGCGTTGTTTCAGGTTTTTCTCTATAAAATGCATAGCACTCATAATCTCTGCACGATGTAATAGTTGGCCTGCGTGTACGTATTCGAAGGTGAAGTCGCCAATATAGGAGAGCTGCTCCTGAAAAGCCATAAATTCCATGGGGAAGTCTGCAACTTCCGTCGCCATCTTATTCCCTGATTTAAACTTTACGGTAATGTCTCTATACAAGTCTCTAATCATTGGAGCCATGATAGACTTGTGGATTTTATGGTCCGTAACAAATTGGTTCAGATCGGCAAGTGCATTCTCCAGCTCTTCCTTGGAAATCTTCCTTTTCAGCCGCATAAGAAAATCAGCCAGTTTCTGCTGAAAGTCTGCTTTTTTGTCATTATGGTATTGGAACCGATGCATCGGTGTTTTTACTACTTTCTCGGTATGATAATAGAAGTCCTCACTCACATTTTTAGCTTCCGTGTACGCCTGTTTGATCGATTCCCAGCCTCGGTGTGGACCACCAAAAGCGACAGATACCCTTTGATTCAAATATTGATGCAAATGAGATACGATCTGCCCTCCCAATGATAGGCAAGCATATTCCGTTTCCATATCACTGCGGTTATTTTCCCAGGATAGAAAGCCAATAAAACAATTATCGGACAAATCCGCAGCTACCCCACTACCACCATTCATCACCGTTTCTTCGATGATATTCGTAATCGCATATTTCAAGATGTTTTGATCTGCGGCAGCGTATTCGTTTCGGAAACTTTCATACGTATTCATTTCGACGATGAAGCAGCAATAGTTGGCTTGAAAGAAATGAAACTGCATGCGATTAGCAAAATCCGATGCCCGATGAGAAGGAATTTCGCCTCTGATCAGTTCGTTAAAAAATTGCTTACGCACTCTATATTTATTTTCAAGCACGGATACGTTTAACGATTGAAATTCCGCTTCTTTTTTCTTAAACTCATTTAAAATTCCGGCTGCCTTATCCAAAGCTCGATTCAAATCCGCTTCCCTCAGCGGAACCTTTACAATGTACTCCAATACGTTGGCTTGAATAGCTCGCTGGGCGTATTCAAAGGATGAATAGGCGGTCAAAAGTATGTATTGGGTATGGGGGAGCTCCGCCTTGAGCTGCTCAATCATGGAGATTCCGTCCATTCGCGGCATAACGATATCGGATATGACGATGTCCGGTTTAAGTTTTATGATCTCCTCGATCCCATTCAGCCCATTATTCGCTTTGCCCACGAGAACAAATCGCTTATCCCTATGAGAGAGTTCATTAAAAAACAATTCCAATCTTTGAATGATCAGGTCTTCATCGTCAACAATGAAGCAGGTATAGTCTCTCACCATTATGCATCTCCTTTTTGCAATTCTGCCGGGAATACAGCGCGCACACGGGTTATTTCCTTAGGTATGCTAATGATTTGCAGTCCGAATTGATCTCCGTAGTGAAGTCTTATTCGGCCATGAATATTATTTAGCCCGATTCTTTTCCTTTTTACTTCCATTTCACTCGGTTCTGAGATTAAAATATGCTTTATTTTATCAGCTGGAATTCCCTCGCCTTGATCAACAACTTCTATGATGACGATACCGTCCTCCCTGTACGCATGAATCGTAATAGGCCCCTCAATTCCTCCTCCGTTATAACCATGGAAGATGCTATTCTCCACAAGCGGCTGCAGCAGCATTCGAAAAACAGGGAAATCCATTAACCCTGCTTCGATATGTTCAATCAACTGGAAGTTTCGGTTATACCGAATGTTCTGGATCTCGATATAATCCGCTACATTGCGTAGTTCCTGACGTAAGGAAACCTTCTCTGAAGCATCGTCTATCCCGTATTCCAATAATGAAATGAGCGATCCGATTACCACATCTACTTTCTCTATTTGTCCAAGACGTATAACGTTGCTGATCGAACCAAGTGTGTTATACAGAAAATGAGGGTTAATTTGAGACTGCAGCACCTGGATTTCCAACTTCCGTTCAAGTTCATTATGAAGTTCCGCTCGCCGAATCAGTTCCACAATTTGCTGCAGCATACGATCGAATGCTCGTGAAAGATCTCCAAACTCATCGTTTCGATTAATCGTAATTGTAGTTGTGAGTAAGCCTTGCTCCACTTGCTTCATTTTTGTTTTGAGTGTATAGAGTGGTTTCCTGATATATTTGGCAACCAAAAAAGAAATGAACAAACTTAAGAGAAGACCTGCAACTAGAAGCTCAATATAATAGATTTCCAATCTGGATAAAGCGGCTTTCAAGCGTGAATCATCATTGATTGAGATGATGGTCCAGTTGAATTTCTCCGTTGGTTTTTTTAGAAGGGAGACCGGAATGCCATCCATCGTATGCAGTTGAAGACTTGTTTCTGTCGTATCCAGGATTTGTTCCGCTGACGTTTCCCCGATTGAAAACGTATGATCTTGAATATTCAGCAGTCCTTTATTTCCAGAAAATCCGGCAATGATTTTACCTGACGCTGTGATCAGAGCCAGATTCATTTGTTCTTGTTTATTAATCTTGAACAAGGTTTCTTCAATGGCATTTAGATCCAAGTCAACCGCAATGGCCATAGGAAACGGAGCACCGTTCAGATATCGAACCATCGTAACGGTCCAGCCGGAATACTTCGATTTGTAAGGTTCACTAACAAAGGTAGTCCTTCTGTTCTTGTCAGCAGCATCAAACAAAGGTTCTCTTTCAGATAAAGGTTCATCGAATATTCGAGTAGCTGTACTTCCGCCTAGAATGGATAAATCGCTTTTGATCAAATAAATATTACTGACGTAATTACTATTGAGTTCATACAGTTCTCTTAATTGTTTTTTAATCACTTCCGTGTTGTCAATATTGGCTTTCACGGATGTTTCAACTGAGAAGAGAATCGTCTGGAAGGAGGAAAAATTAACAGTGAAGTACTGGTCTACCTTGTCAAGGATTTGGTTGGTGTAAAAAATGTCATTGGTTCTTATTTCCTTTTGGACATAGCGATAAGACAATTGGCTTATCAAGATGATGCACCCTAATACAAATGCAAACACGATCAAAAATAATTTTAAAGGCAAGCTGATTCTTCTTCGCATTGATCATCTTCCTTTTAGTTCCGTTTTAAACTAAGAATAGCATATGCTAATAAAGAGAGGGGCTACGAATAGCCACTCTCTTCGTTTATTTATTTTACTTGATAAGGCCGGCTTCTTTAAATTGTTTGATTGCTGTTTCCTTATATTTCTGCATGTCAAACTTGGTATCCAACGTTTGGAGGAAATTGTCCCAGTTGGAAAGAGGCTCTTTGCCCGTCATAAATTTAACTAAACTTTCATTAATGAAACGTGTGCGGTCAGCATCCAAGGTATCGCTGGGGTCTGGGGTCAATAAATTTCCGGGCAACGTTGGCCCCACATATTGCTGATTGTCCTTGAAAGCTTCCGCTGTCTTAGGATTCTGGAAGCTGAAGTACTCCGCATCATCACCACGGCGTGGCATTCTGTAATGATCGACCCACAGGTACTTCTCTTTCATTTCCTTCGATAACTCGGAGGTTTTATTTTTGATCTTGCCGTCCACTACATCCCAATGAATACCTTTAATTCCGTATGCAAAGTTCGGATAAGCTTCTTCGTCTGTAAAGAGATAATTCAGCATGGACAAGATCCGAATAATTTTGTCCTTATCCGCTTTCGCGGAAATGGCCCATGAATTGCCTTGGAATGATTTTCTCTCTACAATTTGATCACCATAAGGACCTTTCATCGGAGGAATGACGATCCATTCCGGCACCTCGCCACTAATTTCTTTCATTTTCTGCTGATAATCCGGCTCCAGCCTGCGGGCATCTCTGATCATGAAGCCAACTTTACCTTTAAACATCTTTTGGTCCAACAGATCAGGCGAATTCATCGTCACCCAGTCGGGGTCTACCACTTTGGCTGCCATCATTTTGTTAATGTAAGCAAGCGCCTCTTTCATTTTGGGATCGATAAACAGGAATATCGGTTCATTATCTTTTATTTCAATGGCCGAAGGAGGATTGACGCCAAACATCCACATCAAGCTATCGAAGCCGTAGGTTTGCAGATTACCTTCTTTGTTCATACCGCCGATGAATCCGTACGTATCGTTTTTGCCATTACCGTCCGGGTCTTTCTCTGTAAAGGCTTTCATAACTTCGAACAGCTCATCCGGTGTCGTTGGCACTTCCATATTCAGCTTTTTCAGCCAATCCTTGCGGATGAAAAAGCTTCGGCTGATACCGTTAACATTATCATAGCCTGGAACTCCGATTGTTTTTCCTTGATAGGACATTGCCTCCCATGAGTCGTTGCCAAATCGTTTCTGTAATTCAGGGAATTGATCCAGATACGGTGTCAAATCCGCAAGAACGCCTTGGTCGTAATATTGCGCGAGATCAGCCCGACTCTTCAAGAAGATCAAATCTGGAATATCTCCGCCTGCAATGAGCGTATTCAGTTTGGTTGTTGCTTGCCCAGCTTGAGGAATCATCATATCCAAGTCGATGTTCATCTCTTTTTCCAACATTTGGCGTTGAACATCTTCATCACGTGGAGGTACCGGAGCGGCAGCGTTGAAAGTGCCTTGGTTAAACATTGAGATTTTCATTTTGGTTGCAAACTGGCCAGACTGCCCTTGCGAATTACTCGAAGCTGTCGATGTAACTTCTTCATTTCCCCCACATCCTGACAATAGCGTTCCCAGTCCTAAGATTGCCGACAGAATAGCAAATGAAATCTTTTTACGCTGCATATTGACCTCTCCTTTGCTTGTATATTATCACGGTTTCACCGTAATAAGTTAGGTTGGAACACCTTTTAACCCTTAACGGATCCCAAGAGCACACCTTTGGTAAAATGCTTTTGTAAAAATGGGTAAACGATCAAAATCGGAATCGTAGTCACAACAACTGTAGCCATCTGCACAGCGAACGTACTTACAGCTCCGGAATTGGCGAGCGACTCAGCGCTTTGTGTTGCGACGTTAAGCAGGATGTTGCGTAAGACGACTTGAAGCGGCATGAAGTTGGAATCATTGATATAAACAATAGCATCAAAATAACTGTTCCAATGTCCCACTGCGTAAAATAAAGAAATGGTGGAAATGACGGGCAAAGACAGTGGTAAAATGATCCGCCATAACGATTGAAGTTCACTTGCACCGTCAACCCTCGCTGATTCCTCGATTTCACCAGGCAATTGCTCGAAAAAGCCTTTAATGATCACCAGATTAAATGCACTAATGAGATTTGGAATAATCAATACCCACGGACTGTTTAGCAACCCCAGAGAGCGAATTAGCAGATAAGTCGGAATTAACCCCCCACTAAACATCATGGTAAACACAATGAATAGTAAAAACGGACTGCGTCCCGGCAAATATTTTTTGGATAACGGGTAAGCTGCTAAGACTGTAAAAAGCACATTAAGCATTGTGCCTACAATCGTTCGAAACAACGTAATTTTATACGCTTGCCAGATCCCATGAGAAATGAATACTTCTTTATAGGCCAGAAAGGTAAAAGATTCTGGTATAATAACGATCCCTCTTCTTAACACTTCCGATTCTGGCGTCACTGAGACAGCAATCACATACAGAAAGGGTAGTAAACAAAGTAGTGATAAAAAAATTAGAATAACATAAACGACGGATTGCCAGACTTTTTCCCCGATTGTCAAATTGATCATTTTAAAAACCACCTCACCAAATTTGCCCATCGAATTTTTTGGCGAGCTTATTTGCTGCCAAAACTAAACCAAATCCAATGACAGCTTTGAACAACCCTACAGCAGTAGCCAAGCCAATCTTAAGACGCTCCAACCCTTCACGGTATACCCATGTGTCGATAATGTCGATCTTCTCCTGATTAAAGGTGTTGGCAAACATGAATATTTGGTCAAAGCCAGCATCCAGAATATGGCTTAATTTAAGGATCAGCATTAGAATAATGACTCCTCGAATGCCTGGTAAAGTGATATGCCAGAGCTGTCTCCATTTGGAAGCGCCATCCATTCGAGCCGCTTCATATAAGCTTGGATCAATACCTGCTAATGCGGCGAGGTACAGTATCGCTCCCCATCCTATGTCCTTCCATATTTCAGATGCGATGACCAGCAGTCTTCCCCAAGCAGGCTCCGTTAGAAATGAGATGGGCTGAAAACCACTTTCTTTCAAAATCATATTAAAAAGGCCATCGCCTGGAGCTAATAATGCTACCATCAATCCATATACAATGACCCAAGACAGAAAGTGGGGTAAATAAGTAATGGTTTGTACGATTTTCTTAAACCATTGGGTATGAACTTCATTGAGCAGTAAAGCAAGTAAGATGGGAGCGGAGAAACCGAACAACAGCTTATAGAGCGATATAACAATCGTATTTTTCATGATGTCCCAGAAATAAACGCCGTTCATAAAGTCCGTAAAATTTTTGAATCCCACCCACGGGCTATCCCATACTCCCAAAGCCAGATTGTAGTTTTTAAAAGCAATCAATATTCCCGCCATAGGAATGTATTTGAATACGGCAAAGTAAATTAAGGCCGGTAATAAGAGAGCATACATCACTTTATATTTTTGGATCGTCCTTATCCATGACTTCCGCTTTTTGGAGAGGGGAATGGCGTCCGCTGCCAATTTTGCTTGCATATCATCACCTCGTCTTTGTTTGTATTTGTATATTAGCACCCCCCTATCGGATAAATTTCTGAAATTTCAAGAATTTCTTACAAGATATTAAGTAAGTGAGCCGTCCTTTATTGTGATCAATGCCGAAAAGTTGATAAATAGCTTATCTTGGACTTGTACCGCGAAAACTAGCCTTTCTGGATAGTTTAGATTAAGATTGATAAAAATTTAAAAAAACAAAAAAATCATCGTTGCCTGGTTTAGTACTTAGGCAACGATGATTTTTGTTAAATATAATATAGACAGCAAGGCGTTTGATTCATTCCAGTTAGACTATTTTGTGAAATAATGTCCTTGCTCCAGATCTGCGAGAAGTCCATGTTGGGCAGGCTTCCAGCCGAGCAGCTCCTTCGTCCCTTCACTTGATCTGGCTAAGTCAAGCGACGCGACCATGCCTAGAAAACCGAAGATGGCTTGCGCTTCTTCAGGCGGGATGCTGACTACCGGCACATCCACATGACGACCAATAGCTGCGGCAATCTCGCTGAACGCAATGCCTTCATCGTGCACGCCATCCAGTATTGCGCCTGCAGGCGCAGATTCCACAGCGAGGCGGAACAAAACTGCCGCGTCCAAGCGATGAATCGCTGGCCAACGGTTAGAGCCGTCTCCAATGTACGCCGAAGAACCTCTTTCCTGAGCAATCCGGATTAATTCCGGCACGAAACCTTTATCTCCTTCTCCATGAACGGAAGGTGCAAGCGAGACGATCGATACTCTCACGCCTTGTTCTATAAACGCAAGTGCCGTATCCTCCGATGCTTTGCCATTTGCATGTGCTGTAATAACAAGTGGTTTACCGGAACCCGCGAGCCCCCCACCCATTGCTTCGATGGCGCGAAGATCAGTTGCCAGTGATGCGGCGAAATTAGAAAAATCGTGGTTAAATGCCAGATGAATAACGCCGTCTGAAGTGGCTGCACAGCTGCGCAGTAAATCCAGATCCTCTAAAACACCGCGAACCACCTCAGCTCCCAAGCTTTCTAATACGTGAGCACCACTCTCCGAACGGGTCAGACCAACTACCTGATGGCCCGCACCAATGAGTTCGCTGACAACGGCAGTACCAATATAACCTGCTGCACCCGTAACGAATATACGCATACTATTTGAACGCCTCCTTAAGCATTTGACGAAGATATGACTTCAGTCTAAACTATGAAGTGAACTCTAAGGCAAGCGTTTGGAGGTATGATTTCATATGAAAATTCAAGAATTAGCAGATTTGATGGGTTTAACCCCCCACACCATTCGATTTTATGAGAAGGAAGGCTTGCTTGACAGCAGGCATATGCAGCGAGAGAAGAATAATTACCGCAACTACTCAGACGAAGCCATTGATCGGTTAAAGCTGATTAAGAAATTTCAAGGCATCGGCTGCTCGTTAGCTGAGCTGAAGACGATTTTGCAGGATCATGATACGAACGCACGCACCAACCAAGAAGTAATCGAATGGATTCTTCAGAAGATCAATGAGATTGAACGCAAGAAGGACGAATACGATCATATGCTTGTAACGCTGAATTGGATGCTGACATACAGGAAGCTGTTGAATGAAGATCCACCACAAGCTGAGGCTATGATGGCCGAATTACGTCTTAAAATCAACATCTAGGCGTACAATCGTGAAAAAGCTCTATGGACGTAAATTCCACAGACGTACCCAGCTATAGCTTGAGGATATAGCTGGGTATAATTTGAGATTAGTTTGATATCGCATCTCTTCTGAATCTGTGAATCATTAAATTATATGTTTATCTACAATTACATGCCGGCTAGCTAATAACTACAATCTTTCTTTTGAAAAGAAAACCTCATGACACGATGTCCACCGCTGAGGTTCCTGGATGCTTTAAGTGTCATGGGTTTCTCTTCTTTAGTACTCACAAAAAAACCAGTTTTTATAAACTGGCTTCATACCTTTAAGTATGAGTTCATCATCTACTATATGTTATTTACTAAGAGTGACTAATAGGAAATTGAAAAATGGAAATCCTGAGTCTATATTTGTCGGATAGTTACTAAACAGATAAGTATAATTAATGATGAAGAATAAAATAAAGAAAACCAGCTGGATTGTCATAGCATACCTTCTATATTTTCTTGCATTTAATTTACCCTTCGAAATAAAATGAAAAATAAGGATGAAGATTGTCAAAACAATTAAAAATCCAACCATGTGAAATACGATCATCTCAAATTTATCGCCTACTGTTAATTCTCCCGGAGCATTAGAACTTGCAATTGATCGAGAAGCTTGGATGTTTAATAAAGAAAATTGCGAGGCTAACCACGTGAACAGTATCTCAACAATAACCATTAAAATTAATAGCAGTAATAACATGAAATTCTCCTTTTAATTATGAAGAAGCCAATGTTAACATTGGCTTCTTCTCTTGAATTATTTAAAACCATTCCAGGCTGAGTTTCTCCAAGCATTATCAATCCAAGTTGGGAATTGAACCAATGAACCGTTCTGTAATCCTAAATTAAAAGGCTCTGAGTATGATTTGTAGCCCTGTACAAAAGCTTGTCTGCCCTTAGTATTATTAATCAAGTCCATGACACTTGAATTATCAAAATAAGAGTTAAAAGTAGGCCCAAAGAACTGCAATAGGTTGGGATGGATCAAAAATTTGGCTCGCTACGGATCTATACTTCTCCCCAATAAATCTCAGTTTCATAATCGAATTCAACAAGACCATCTTGATTATTCCTATTAAATAAATTTTGCAGTTCTGTCATCATTGGATCGTAATTTGCATGCCCGGGTGCAGGGCTGTAGGAAGATGATAGCAACCGGCCTTTTAAACCCTCGAAATCGAACTCCTGACTCATTCTGAATCGCATTTCATGCATTGAACCTTCCTTGAAAAAAGAGAGCAGCACCGTCTGAGAAATATTTTTATGATTAACTTTTTCGTAGTCGGTTCCGTATGTATGAAGCAGTTGATTGTACTCTTCACGAAATGGAGTACCGTGTGTAAGACGTGAATTCCAGATGAGTATTACTCTCCCACCCGGCCGTAGAATTCTGCGAAACTCGATTTGGGCTGCGGAGCGATCGAACCAGTGAAATGCCTGAGCGCAGACAATAAAATCAACCGACTGATCAGGTAATCCGGTAGATTCTGCAGAACCTGCTATACTCTGAAATTTCGGATTACTTTCTAACATTTGCTCGGCGGCTTCCCGCATTCCCTGGTTTGGCTCGACCGCGATTACATCGCTTCCGCGTTCCAGAAGTAGCTTTGAGATGATCCCAGTACCTGAACCGATGTCTGCTATGTTACTGTTCGCACGTAAACCGACGATGTCGTACAAATGGTCAATAGCCTCTTTTGGATAGCTCGGGCGGTATTTTAAATACGAATCGACCCGGCTGGTAAACCGTTCTCTACTGTTCATTGATTTTCACGCTCCCATCAATATTTTGACAGCCGATGTACCGGCCACAGAACCAACCTCAAAATCTCGCGTCCCCAAAAAGCAAATACCGTCGTTCCGGTCCATGAACTGCGCTTATCTTGGCTGTATTGATCGTTGATCATATAAGTCCGAGTCGAAATAGGACTCTTCAGACCGAACTCTTCCCATTTGGCCGGATCATTCGAACCACCAAGTTTTCTAAGCATATTCGCCGACTCATGATCTATTTTAGCCGGAATTTGCTCGAATGCTTGGGTGATTTGCGTATGAAACTCGTCGATCGGGTTGCGACTGGTAATGCTCTCGAGATGGATGCTTTCGCGAATGTAAGAAACGTATGCCAGATGGTCAGCCCAGAACTCGTCGATATAAAAAAGCCGTACCCGCTGCTCCGATGGGCTCATCGATCTCTCGCCTTTCAATATTCCGAGCCGCTCCTCGTATAGGATTCGCCTCTGGTCCTCCACCATATCCGAATAACCGTTCAATTCCCGCTGAATATCGAAGTTTTGACCCATGATAACGCGCTGAATATGCTCGATTTTGCTGCGGAGCGCCGGATCATCAAGAACCTCGTCCTGCCTGGAAGCGCGAAACAGTCTATGAATGCCGAAGCGAAGCATCAACTCGTCTTCCAGGCTTAAATAAAATACGGAAGCTCCCGGGTCACCTTGGCGGCCAGAACGCCCGCGCAGCTGGTTATCTATCCGCATGCTTTCGTTCACATGTGTACCTATCACGTATAATCCGCCCAGTTTGGCAACCACTTCTGCCTGTGCGGGGTTGCCGCCGCCGAGACGAATGTCGACGCCGCGTCCTGCCATATTCGTAGATACCGTTACGGCCCCGATTTCTCCCGCTTTGGCGATGATTTCGGCTTCTTTCGCATCATTTTTTGCATTCAGAACCTGGCAAGGTACGTCGGCAACCGCAAGTGCCTCCGCCAGCATGTCAGACTCCTCGACGCTTGACGTACCAATAAGAATGGGGCGTCCCACCCTATGGACGGAAGAGATTTCTTGTACAAGCGCCTTATATTTGGCTTCTTTATGGGTGTAAATTCGGTGCTGGTGGTCGATCCGTATGTTTGGCTGATTCGGCGGAATTTGCACGACCTGCAGCGCATAGATATCTTCGAATTCCATTGCTGAAGCTTGCGCCGTAGCCGTCATTCCGCAAATTCCTGAATACAGGCTAATGAAGTGTTGAATGGTGATCGTACCGAGAATTCTACCACCTGCCTTCCACTGCAACCCTTCTTTCGCCACAAGCGCAGCTTGCAGCCCGTCCGGCAAATACCTGTTCTCGGCCACACGGCCGGTATGTTCTTCGATCAGCTCAATTTCACCGTCCCGGACGATGTAATCGACGTCTTTTTTTAATAACGATTCCACATGCAGCGCACAATTTAATGACGTTAACAAATGACTATTATGGCTATCGTACAAATTGCCGCATCCCAGCAGCAACTCCGCTTTCGCAGCACCCGCATCATTCAAGTATACGTTCCGCTGGAACTCGTCAAAATCGTAATGCTCTCCTGGCTGCAACTGCCGGGCCACTTCTGCGAAAAGAACGCCGTCACTCTCGGAAGAACTCGAATCGCCACTAATGACCAGCGGCACCCGCGCTTCATCAAGAAGAAGTGAATCCGCTTCGTCGACGACGACATAGTGGAAAGGACGATGCACGGTATCAGCTTCATTTAATGCGATTGTGTCGCGCAAATAATCGAACCCTGCTTCTTTAGCCGTAACATAGGTTATGTCCTTGGCGTATGCTTCCCGTTTCTCGAACAGGCTCATGCCCGCTTGAACCGAGCTTACCGTTAACCCGAGGAAGCGGTAGATCGGGCCCATCCACGCCGCATCTCGATTTGCCAAATAATCGTTAAAAGTGAGCACATGAACGCCTTCGCCTGTCAACGCGTTTAGATAAGCAGGCATAACAGCAGAGAGTGTTTTTCCTTCACCGGTATGCTGTTCGATCAAATATCTCTCGTGCAAAGCGATAGCAGCCATGATTTGAACATCGTAAGGCTGTAATCCGAGTTTTCTCTTCGCCGCCTCGCAGACTAACGCATAAGCATCAACAAGCAGCTCATCCAAAGGCGTGCCTGATCTTGCTTCTTCTTGCAGACGAAGGGATTCCGCCTGCAGCCGCTGATCTTCCCAATCTTCCAAATTCCATTTCCTGATAAGTTCCACTTTGTCTCGATAGTCTTTCAACAAACGCCGGGTATCGCGGTTTTTGAATTCACGTATCAACTTGACGACTACATTCATCGGAATTTGATTCCTCCTCAGTAGAAATAAGTGTAAGAAATGACTTAAAATCGTAAGCTCGTATTCGCCAAGTTGATCTAAAACAATGTATGAAGCATCTCATATGGCTTTTTAAGCGGCATCTATTCCGTATGTCCTCATATTGCCCAGTGATAAGAAAAGACTCCTTACGGAGTCTCTTCTTTGGATGTTAACACGTCAGCCAACTCATTCGTTCCTGCTCTAGCTTATGAGAGACAACTGCATTACTTCTCCGATGGGAGCGGTGTAAAGAGCAGATTGACCGGCAGGTTGCTTCCTGGCGCGGCAGAGAAAAGAATCGTTACGCTCTCTCCATATGCCCCTGTGCGGTAAAGAACGCTTTGCTCACTTGAATTGCTAACAGCAACGTTACCATCGGCAATGGATACAACCTGATTGTTCACTAGAGCTACCCCTGAGTACTTCCCTCCACGAGGGTTAAATGAGATTAGTGTACGCGGAGCGACATTGTTCAACGTGATTTTGTATAATACGCCGAAATTACCCGCATTGGACGCATCTGTATAAGCCATTGGATCTGTTCCAACCAGATTGGGATCACTTGCGTTATCACCAAGCGGCAGGCGAGCTGGTTTGGCTCCCACTTGCTGATCATACGTTATGATACGAGTGGCATTAGGGTATGTTCCACGGTTGTGAACACCGTCACGATCAAGAACAGGTAGCATAGGTAAAGCCTCAAACGGATCTTTATTTTCTTCGACCAGGATAACGTTATAGTCGAGGGAATAATCACTATAAGCATCCGAATAGAGTGAAATCACTTGTCCTTCTTTTATTGGAGTTTTATTTAGTTCGGTCAAAATCAGTTTACTTTCTCCAGGTTGAATAACCTCTTTCTTTTTATCGGCTCCGGTCTGGATCGACTTAAACCATTTATCAATAGACAATTTCCCAGCTACAGTAGCATAAGGAGTAGGTCCTGCAAACCCCATATTTTGTTGTTCAAATACTGCCGCATATGGGTTGTTGTTTGTTGCTATAACATACATTTTTACCCTTTTACCTGTATTGTTCACATGATGAATCATGAAACGTGTCTGACCCAAAGACGATTCTTTATATACGATACCTTCCGTATTCACCGTTTCCGGACTGTTGCTGCGGATCAGCAGACTTGCCTCATCCGTGTACGTATAAGGTACTTTTTCCATAGAAGTCACTTCGCCACCGTTAAAGGTAAATTTCTGTCCTACCGGCGTGAAGAGTAAATTGAAATCGGAAAAAGAATATAATGTCTCATTGGTTATAGTTACAACTTTGGAGTACGTGTTCGTCGCGCCGTGATTGTCAGTAACGGTGAGTGTCACCGTTTTGGGACCAGGTTCAAAGAAGGCCAGCGAATTGTTCTCCCATACCGTTTTTTCAATGCTGTTTTCATCATCTGTACTCTGGTCAATATACGTTATTTTTTCTCCCATTTTATATTGTTCCTTGTCGGTTGTGAACATGGCTACAGGAGGAAGATTAGGACTCAGAACTTGAATCGTAATCGAATAGGGATCGCTCCATTGGCCGCTTGAATCCTGAACTTGATATGAAATCGTATATGTACCCGCTTGATCAAACGATTCCTGACGACCTGTCCAGCGTTCGTCAACGATCTTCAGTCCATTTGGAGAAACGTAAGAAGTTATATAGTCCACCTTATCGCCCGCAAAAATTTCCTTTTGTGAAACCAAAAAGCTTGCAGCGGGTTTAGTATTTAGATTCAGCACAACCGTTTTAGCGGACTGATTCACTTTATAGGTGATGTTCAGAGCTTGAGTAATGGAAGTTAATGGCACCATGAACGTATTTTTTTGCTGATAAGCAGGGCCCTTCATCGTTCTGGACTCTCCATTTACGGTATAGACCGTGCTGTTAGTTTTGAATCGGAGCTCATTAGCACCACTGATGATGATGGTTTCCTTGGTCGTGTTGTCGTATTTGACCCCGTATCCCACACGGTCCACGAGTGCGCGGATCGCAACATAGGATACACCGTTTTTGACAGTCATCGGCTGGCCAGCAAGATACGTTTTCCCATCCTGCTCCATTTTGTTGCTATTCATGTACAACGTCAGATTCCCGCCTGATGCTACGGTAGAATCCCCCCCGATGGATGGCTGCTCTATTTGAGCAGGCGGAATTTGCGTATCAACACCCTCAGTGGTTCCTTCCTGGATCGTAGTTCCCGTTTTGGTTTCGTTTGTAGTTGTTTCCTCCCCGCCAATGGCGGATTTGTCCACATCTGTTTTAGGTGTTGCCTCAGTGCCTGTTGAAGTTGTGGTTTCTTTTGCTTTAGTGGACAGAGTAGTGCTGGATGCGTTACTGCTACCCGTTTTCACTTCTTGCTCTGCAATCGGCTGCTCTTTCTTCAGCACCTCAACCGATTCTACTTTGGGCGTATTTACTGACGCTGTGTCATCTTGCGGTGTTGATTGCGCATTCACAGAACCGACTGCAAATGCTTGAAAAACGGCTAAAGCGGTAAAAATGGACAATTTCTTCTTCAGATTCATGCTTTGTCTTTGGCTCCTTCTGCTCCCAAGTAATGTTTACCCACATAAAAAGTCATAGTATTAGACGCTAGTTTCAGGAAAAAGTTTCTAGTGAATTTGTAAATTGTGGATTTAGAGCATCTATTTTTCAATGGAGATGCTTATCACTTCATAATCAATGATAAAAAAACAAAACCCACCGTTTAAAGCTAAATGCCCACGGTGGGTTTTGTATTAACACCTTTCGTCTGGTACTCGATCCGTTGAATAAGCCGTTTGCAAAGCCCTGCTCACAAGATGTCCTTAAGACACACGGCTGCTTATCGAACCATCCAGCTACTGCTTAACCGACTTCAAGTGTCGTAATTGACCAGATAGTGATGAAGCTCTGTGTTATAGCAGCCGATACTGTGCTCAATGAGTCTGCCTTCCCCGTCGAAAGAGTTACGCAGGCGTTTGAGCACATGTGTCCCTGGTGGGATCTCCAGCAAATGACACACCTCAGGAGTTGCCTTCTCTACAAAGAAACGGTCTCTAAAGTTTTCCAGCGCAATGTCGTTCTCCTCCAGTGAGTCATATAGCGACTGGATGTTTGTGACCATTTCTGCCGTACCTCCACCGGGTAATGCAGCTGCGGCCAAGAAATGTATCAGATGAATATATGGCTGTCCGTTTAAAATGTAGAGCCGTTCAATCCGCTGACAATACGGCCCGTAGCGGTCATATTCCTCCGTACCGGCATCATTCGAAATTAACCGGGAATTCAGCTGTTTCTTTTCCAGCTTGTGTCCCTCTTCTACGAGCAGCTCTGTAAACCGTTTGCCCTTAGATAGCTTCTGATGGGAGGTATTACGCATGACAATCGTTCCGATACCGCTTTTCTTCTGCACATAACCTTCCTGGGAAAGCTCCTGAACCGCGCCGCGGACCGTCATTTTACTGACACCAAATTCCTTCTCCAGCTGCGGTTCGGAGGGGATGATGCTCCCTAAAGGATATATGCCATGCAAAATCCGGTCTTTGAGAATTTTCTGAATTTGCTGATATAAAGGGCCTTGCTTGCGTTTCAAAGACACTCGTTGTTCACTACCTTTCAACATCTAAGGTATGGTCCGACAGCGCTCGGAGCACCTCGATCTCGGTAAAAAGCGCTGTATCACCTTGAGTGGTATGAGCCAGCATCGCTGCTGCCGCTGCCATATTAACCGTCTGCTGCTGCGGATATTGCTGCAATTCCCCATGAATGATGGCGCTGGCAAAGGCATCACCGGCACCGATCCGGTCATACACCGGGAAAGTCAGCTTGCGAGAAAACAGAAACGTACCTTGATGATAGATATATCCTGTCAGGGAATGCGTATGGTCAGCGTTAATCTCACGGTGGGTTCCCGCTGCCGTTCCGATTCCGAAGCGCTCAACCACTTCGGGAATCGCCTGCTTCAACTGTGTCATTCTATCATATTCTCCGGTTCCAAAGCCAAGGATAAACTGTCCGTCCTTCTCATTCATCAGCACCAGGTCCGTCAGCTCCAGCAGTTCCTCATAATGCGGGCGGGCCTTGGCATAGCCATCCACTCCCCATAACGCAGGACGGTAATTACAGTCAAAAACAACTTTGCCCCCGTTACTCTTCACTTCCGCAGCAAGCCGTTTCATTTGTTTGCGCACACCATCATTCATAGCCAGCGTAATCCCGCATAAATGAAGAACGTCGATCCGGGAGGCAAGAGCAACCATATCGTAATTGCCTGCCTCCGCGGTATTGAAGCTGCTGCCCAGTCGATCTGTGTAAGTGACTCTGCCGGGTCGTGCTCCAAAGCCATTCTCCAGAAAGTACATGCCCAGCTGCTTGCCTCCCCGGCTAATTAATGAGGTATCCACCCCAAGTTTACGCAAGTAAGCAATTGCTGCTTCGCCTACCGGTGTTTCCGGCAAGGTGGTAATAAGCGCACCGTTATGGCCGTACCCGGCCAGTGCTGCCGTTACATTAACCCCGCTGCCGGAAAAAGAATATTCCAGCCTGTTGCTCTGGACCAGCGTTTCATGTCCCGGGACCTGCAGCCGCATCATTACTTCACCGAAAGCCGCAATCCTATGCATACCGGTCCACCAGCGATTTCATCGTTCCAAGCAGTCTGACGACATCCTGGACGTTCGTGCTTCCCGTCTGCCGATCAATAATAGATGAATACACATGCGGGATAACCTGGGGCACCCCAGCCTGAAGTGCAATCTCCAAAATGGGTCCGAAGTTATCCAGGTCGATTCCGCCCGTAGGCTCCAGAGCAAACCCGGCTTCCCCGCAGGCCTTGGCAACCGCACGGTACTCCTCCTCCAGTTTCAACCCCTCCATGGGATAATATTTCAGCGCATTGCCGCCCATGTCACGAACCAACGCAATGGCGGCTTGAACCGGAACAATAGCATACGGAGTGGTACCTGCACTGACAGGGCCGGTCGATATATTCACATAGCCGGGTTGCCCGCATGGAGAAACCAAGCTGTTAATCCAGCTGTCCTTAGCTCCCAGATTGGCGCGGGTCGCCCCCACTGCTGGAAATACCTGATTAATATGGCTTCCCGGGTAACTTGCGGCAATCTCCGCCACAACTGCCGCCTGTCGGTTATCTCCGGCACCCAGTCCGATGGATACAGCGTCCTCGATCGTCTGACCGTATAGGGTCATCGCGGCTGCCGCTTCCTCCGCCGTAGCATAATTTTTGGAAAGCACACCTACCAAAACATATCCTTCCGCAGCCTCGTACACTTCCTTCGCGTTCTCGATACTGCCCGCCAGTACATTAAGTGCGGCTCTGTTCTTATATAGACGCTGCAGAATATTACTCATTCTTGTTTCCCCCTACGATTTCATGTATTCTGCTGACGATGACCTGAAGATCATCACCTTGAAGCGACCTTGGATCAATATCGAAATACCCCTGCTTAACCCCATAATCCCTGGTGTATACGGCAATTACGCCTTCACGCAGCCGATCATTGACATGCCTCGCATCCACTCCTGCAGCAGAGGAATCAATCTGGATGCGCCCACGGAAAATCGCTCTGCCCGCTTCATCCTGCACGATGCGGATTGAAACTCCAGGAAGCCCCTCAAGCGGCTGAAGAGCCTCCAACGCCTGCCTCTCCCGTTCACTGTTGTCGGCTTTGTCCTGGTATTCATCCAAAGCCTGAAGCAGCCCGAAGGTAGTCTCTTTACCCACCTTCATGCTGCGACCGATCCCGTGCAGATGTACCTTTAACCACTCGACATATTTCATTTTGCCGGCGACAATGCCTGAGGTAGGGCCTTCAATAGCTTTTGATCCACTGTAAATCGCCAGATCCGAATACTTAACATATTTGCGCAGATCCTCTTCCGCAGCCGCATCGACGATCAGTGGCACCCCTCTGCGCACTGCAACCTCCCACGCCTCCTCTACAGAAATCATGTTCTTCTGGACGGCGTGGTGGGATTTGACATAAAGAATGGCTGCGGTGCGTTCACCAATCGCCTGTTCAATATGCTCCTTGCGGCCTTCATTGGCATATCCAACTTCCACCACTTTGCCTCCGCCAAGGAATACCATGGTTTCGACCGGAGCTCCATACTGCACGTTATGGCCCTTCAGCATAATAATCTCATTTTTCAATATCGGCTCCTGATGCAGGCGAAGGCTGAGTCGCGGATCTCCGGAAGTCACAAAGGCTGCCACCGACAGCGCAATGCCGCTGGATGCTGAGTTCACGACAACCGCCCCTTCCGAGCCAAGCAGTCGTGCAATATATTCTCCGGATTTGTCCACAAGATCCGCAATTTCCACGTACTGCTGTCCGCCCTGCTTCATCGCCTCCATAACCGAATCTGTTGGTGCGGAAACGCCAAGGATGCTCATTCTTCCACTGGCATTAATAACTCGTTTCAATCCATATCTAGCCTGTAATGAATGACCCATTCGTAAAGACTCCTTTAGCCTCAATATAGTACTGCGCGACCCGAACATCGCCTTCCGAGTCCTTAAGCTGCTTCTCGCCTGCTTCCAGTGCAAACAAAGTCAGGTTGGCTTGCTGTCCCACCCTTATCTGTCCAAGCTCCGGCTTGCCGAGCCACTCCGCTGCGCTGCTTGTGACAGCTTGGATGACCTCTTCCAGGCTATAGCCGAGAATCAAAAATTTCGTCAGCACATTTGACATATTGTACACCGGTCCGTTCAGACGGTTGCCCCGGTAGATATCCGTGCTGATGGTATTCAGCGCAATGCCTGCCGCCTTGGCCTGTTCTGCAATCTGGAAGGAGAAGCTCGCCGTGCCATGCCCCACATCCAGATGAACTCCTCGGGCAGCTGCATCCAGCAATCCTTGCAGGGGTGTGCCGTCCGCGTGGAACAGATTGTTGGACTTGCCGTTAAGGTAATGGGTGATTACATCACCCGGTTGCAGCAGCTCCAGCACCTCGGATATCGCGGGCGGAGCGGAGCCAATATGCACCATGAGCGGAAGCTTCGTTTCTTCCGACAGTGTTCGTGCCAGCTTGAGCGGCTGTATACCGCTGTCTTTGACAACACTCTGGCTGATGCGGGCTTTCAGACCGACGATGAATTCAGGATAGGTCGCTGCCGCTTCCAGAACTTTGTCCCGGTCAATCCATTCCAGCTGAGACAATTCATCTGTCCGTTCAAGCCCGATTCTTGAAATATTTAGTAAAGCAAACACTCGGGTATCAGCCTTCAGACTCGCGGTATACAAAGCTTCTATTCGGTCTGAACCACAGCTTCCGGCATCCACCAGCGTCGTTACTCCCTGCTTTACTCCAATTTCGTCGATATCATCGCCATAGGGATCGAGCTCCGGTACGGCGTGCACATGCAAATCAATCCATCCGCTGGACACATATAACCCCGTACAGTCTAGCCCGCTCTCTCCTTCCGGCTGAGCTGCCGGTGTAATGGCGGTGATAATCCCATCCTGAATGGCTATATCCATTATTCGCCCATCCACAAGCTGCAAATTGCGCAGCACATTCTCTGTGCCCACTCATCCCATCTCCTTCTTCAACCCCGGTATACAGAAAAAATTCAAAAAGATGATTAGTGTCTTGAAAACAAAACATCCCTAAATTGAATAATAAACTTGGTGAGCTGCTCCACTTTAAAGATTATAATGTTATAATGTTTATATTAGCACGGTGTAATCTAGAAGAGAACAGTGATTTATAATCCCAAGATAAAATAATGAAAAAATCCAATCTTACCGGAGTCATGGATTCGATTTTGAGTGATTTCAAGGGCAGCATGAGTTGTAATTCTATGTAAATCTCCAGATGATTCCTAGACCAAAAACGTAAGACAATAGTCAAAAAACAATAGGTTTCAGTATTTTTATTTCGATTTTCCATTGTGATTATCTAATGGATGTTTATTTATTTTAGTGTTAATAGTACAATTATCCGGATATACAGTAATAGAGGATTTCTATTATTATAAATTGGGGATTAACTTATGGAGGATGCTACTTAATGAACGACAAAACGGAAGACCGCAGTGATCAATCAGAGTCTTACGACTGCACGGTTCGATCCGTACGAGCCGACGCAAAGCGCAACATTCATGCTTTGCTCCAGGCCGCGATGACTGTATTCGCAACTTCAGGAGTAGACGCTCCAATTCGGGAGATTGCGGAGAAGGCTGGCGTTGGCGTCGGAACGGTATATCGCCATTTTCCACAACGTTCGGATCTCATAGAGGCTGTCTTCCGACAGGAGATTGATGCTTGCGCAGATGCTGCTGAAGATTTAGCTGCTAAATATGAACCAGTTGAAGCATTAGAGCAGTGGATGCTGCGCTATTTGGACTTCATAGCGACCAAACGCGGACTCGCGGCGGCCCTACATTCAAAGGATCCGGCATACGAGACTTTGCCTGTCTGTTTTGTAGAAGAACTAAGTCCAGCTCTTAAAATCTTGCTTGAAACGGCGACTACTGCCGGTAAGATACGTGCCGATGTCGAACCAGACGAATTGCTGTGGGCCGTCGCGAGCCTCTGTACGGCGGTAGACAACGGAGATACGGTACATGTGCAACATATCATTTCTCTGCTCGTAGATGGGTTGCGCTATCGTGCGAACCGCTAACATCTCCAAGTACTCAAAGTTCATCTACGCAGCAAGACCATCAGAATATCGAAATGCGCTCCCTCACCGGCTGATGCCGAGAAGGGAGCGCATTTTGCATTTCTTAGAGCTTCACTTGGATTCAAGTCGACCAATTGGACTGGCACTTTCCAAAGTCTTGTGTATTGCTGACCAGCTGTCATGATCAATATCGAGTGCATGGCGAAGGTAAGCCCACGTGACTCGCTGAATATAGGCGACTTGTTCTGGATTTTCATCTGTTGTTTCCTTGACCTCATAACCTGGGATTCCACCAAGTGAGTGTTCTGCACCGAAGAGGGTGAGCAGGCTCTCGGCTCCCGGGCTTAAGAAGTAAGGATCGGTCATCCATTCTGGGCCGCGGACAGTCAACTGATACTTTTGCGGGACGTAGTCCTGGTCCCCAACGATTACAAGGCTGGGTGTAGTCATGTGTGCGAAGCTCACGTTCAGATGCGGCATATTCTCGGCTGCAAACGGTGTCAGGCTGTCTCCACCTTGCCCAGCCGTGGCAAGCAGCACGCCTGCTTTGATGCGCGAGTCGGATAGGTCCTCTTCCTGCTTGGTCTCCGGGTTGAAAACTCGCAAACCCAGAAGATTGCCAGCCGTTTGGCCGCCGAAGGAGTGTCCGGCTGTGGCGATGCGGCTTCGGTCAAGGCGCCCGCTCAGGCCAGGAACAGCAGCTTCTAGAAAATCAAGCTGATCGAGGATGAGCTTCATGTCTTCAACTCTGGAACGCCAGATCCGAGGTGTGCGGGGATCGTCCTTGGGAAGATTCACGGTCCTTGAGTCGAGATGGGTGGGTTGTATGACCACAAAACCATGTGCAGCCCAGAAATCAACCAGCGGGCCGTAACCATCCAATGACGAGCCAGAGCCATGTGAAAAAACAATGATTGGTAAGTTTCCACCAGTCGTCGGTGCGGATACTCTCACTCTCAGATCTTCCCCACGCCAAGGGGCTGATAGCACGATCTGTTTCACTGAAACGATTGGAGAGGATGTATTCTTCATAATTTCCATAATAAATATTCCTGCCCTTCTTTAAGAGATATAAGATTTGTGGTTGCCGCCGCCTATCATGTACTAAAGATGAGTTAAGCGGAACGGTGTTCCTATTATATACGGAACGTCGTTCCGTTTGCAATGTATTTTAAATTATTGCCCATTTTGACCCGCTAACACTTCAATCTTATTGGTAAATTTAGCTTCAATTTCATCTTGCCCCATTAAAATCAAACATGCTCTTGTCCCCCGACCTTGAAACATAAAGGGCCCCCAAAATTGGGGGCCCTTTCCCTAACCATGATGCTAAATCTCCAACAAAAACGTAGATGGATATTTGTATATCTTTAAACCGACATTATGATATTCTGAGTGTCCATTAAAGAAACAAACCAGTTTTGTAGAATAACATTATGGTGTGAAATGATCTGTTCTGCACTTAATAAGGAAGACTCCGCGGTACTGTGGGCATCTTCTACTAGAATAACGTCATATCCCAAGCTAAATGCTCTTCGACATGTCGCATCAACACATATCTCCGTCTGAATTCCCGCGACAATCAGTCGATTAACGCCTAAATGATTTAAATGTGATTCAAGGTTGGTACCTTGAAATGAATCCGGAAAGTCCTTTTCGATTCTTACATCTTCTGCTAACAAGGGTAAGTCGTGGTGAAGACTCCAGCCTGAAGACGTTTTTGAGGTAATTGTCCCTAATTTCCCATTATGCTGCGTAAGTATGACTGGAATCTTACTTATGTGGGCCCAAGTAATAAGCTGCTTGATATTGGTTAATAATTTTTCACTGTTATGAATAAAGAGAGGATTCTTAAAAGATCCGGTTTGCACATCTATAATCAATAAAGCTGGCTTATGGATCATAACTATCCCCCCTCATCTTCTTCATTAATTTCTAGAGGTTAGAATTTCCTGTAACCATAATTATATTCATCATTTTTTACAACTTTTTAGATATTAGACAAAGTTCTTGCCCTTTGTTTGGGACGAGAGCTTTTTTCTGAACAAAAAGCCAATGTTGCTTGGGACGTTACGTCACAATCTATAATGAAAAAAATGTGATAAAAGGAGCTTTCATTATGACTGAAACCAAGGCAAAGGAACCGTACAAAATACTGTTGAGAGTATCACTAACGCTAACAACATTTCTTTTTATTGGATTGGTTCTTATTTGGATAGTTAAACGGGGAGAAATGTTACCATTTATAGCTTCCTTATTTATACCAAATGAGATTAGTATTTTATCCGCAATATTCATTGGTCTTATTACCAGTTTGTTTATAACGACTATTGTTCTAATTACATTCATTAAAACAAGAACAGAACTACCCCAAACCGAGGGATCAGATATGGTTAAAAAAATAATGATTAGGCCAAGTGGTATAGCTGTATCTGCAATAGGCGGTGGTTTTTTTGAAGAATTCTTTTTTAGAGGCGTGCTCATTGGTTTATTTATTGGATACTCTTTAATAGTGGATTGGCTCGTTATTTTAATAAGCACTTTTCTATTTTGGGTAATACATGTTCCCCAATATAAAGGAGCCGTCGGCATCCTCACAGGTGTGTTTGTAAATGGTTTGATTTTTGCACTACTTTTTTATTTTACCGGGTCGTTAATTCCACCCATGCTTGCCCATGGGATTTATAATACTTCTATTGGAATTATTTTGGCGAAAAAATACAAGAAATGATTTTTTGAAAAGAGGAATGAGATGAAATTAACGGTGAGTAAATTTGCAAAGCTGGCTGACACTACTGTTCGTACATTACGACATTATCGACAACTTGGAATATTAGTACCCTCACAAAAAAATGAAAATGACCATTATATCTATGTAAACGAGGATTTTAAAAGGCTTCACGAAATCCAATTATTACAAAGTTTAGGACTTTCCTTGAACGAAATTAAAGTCTGTTTGGAAAATCCGAAATATTCTTTCAAAGAAATAATTAGAGTTCAAGAACAATCACTTCAACAAAGAAGAGAAGCAATTGATTATTCTTTAGCATTAATTGAACGAATACAATTGTTAACCGAGCAAGATCAACTCTTAGAATCAAACTCAGAAATACTCATGCTCCTTATGAATTCCATGCGTGTTGAGAAGGCTCAAAAAAAGCTGCTTCAAAAGTATGTCTCTATGGATATTATTGATCAGGTGTTTCCAGAGGATATCTCTAAGCAAACGTACTTGGATGGACAACTATATAATTTGTTATTGCTTGTCCATCGAGCTATTGTGAACGATCTTAAACCAGATCATCCCTGCATCCAGCAGCAGCTGCAAGAAATAGTTGCAAATACTCCATTAAATAATCTGATTTTCTATAACGAGGTACATAACGAAGAATTTTATAAAAACGTAAAACCCTATGAGTCGTTAGTGCCTAAGCATACCATGGATTTTTTAAAAGAAGCATTTGAGGTATTCAATACGAAGAAGAATTCTTCTCTAAAGGATTGAACCAATCCCCTGCTTCTTCCCGATCCAGCAGATTCAGCCGATTTCCCAACCAAACAAAGCGTGTTACCATGCAACTTTAATGAACATATGGCTTCCTGTTTTTCTTGATCCAGTATGAGTCCTTGTGCTTCTTGAATTTTTATCCATAAAAGAAAAATATATGATATATTTGACAAGCAACTAAAACAGATTCGGGAAAAGAGGATGTTATATGAAAAAAGTCTTTTTATCTTGTCTTGCCATACTCATGTTTTTGATTCCATTTTCCCCTGTGACTTCCGCGGCGAGTGGAGATCGGCTGATTTATGACACAATGTATAATGTCGCTGGTGGTGGGTTAGTGTCAAACAATAACAGATTTTCGTTTCAATTTGATAACTGGGGCGATGCGCAAATCTGGGACGTCAAGACACGCACGATGATATGGAACTCCAAGACTAAAGACACGAGAATACATAAACTCCAGATTAATTATTTCAGCGGTAAGTTGGTCATATCAGATCCGCAAAACACACCTTATTGGACATCGGATAACTTGGCGTGGGCTAAGGCATGGTATGGAGCAGACAATGTGCCAGCCAATCTTAGAGGTAATGTGTTGATCATGCAAACTGACGGCAATCTGGTACTGTACAACAATGAAAATCCGGCCTTGGGCTGGTATCCTGTCTGGGCTTCCAATACAGGTGGACATTAGACACCATAAACAGGCCTTGCAAGTGGATTCAAGCTCTCATCCGTTATTATGTAATGTGATTTTCTTAAAAAGTTGTTGTACACCAAAAGATCTCTTCACTAGTGAAGAGATCTTTTGGTATTTCCCATATAAATACCGATGGAATCGGCAATCGATATGGCAATTTTGAGTGGCATCACTCTTTTGTTTTCGATAAAGTCATAAACTCGTTCCGGTTGATTTATTTGTGCAATATGATGTTGCCCATGCCAAACATATCTTTGTATTGCAACATCTAAGCTCATGATTCCATGAGTAGGACTTAGAACTGTAAAAGGCCATAGTTTGCCGTTGTTTATGCGGCGCCAGGGTCTTTTACATTTTGTTATTCGTTAGGCATTTCGTTAAAGAAAGCTACATCATCAACTGCCAACCTCACCGTCGGATGACCGGGCTTCGCCGCCTTGCCAATGGCGATTAACATAATCGGAATGTAGCGTTCTGATATGCGGAAAGCTTCCTTGAGCTTTTGTTTGTCGTAGCCGCCCATCGATACCGTGTCGTAGCCTTTAGCACGGGCGACAAGCATGAGCTGCATCGATACTAGCCCCCCGTCGGTATACACTTTTTCGTGGATAGCCTCGGGTGGCATGCTCGAATACATCCCAGTATAGCGTTCCACGAACGATTTAGCTGTTTCTGCAGGCATGTAACCCGCTTCGACAGCCATTCCATAGATTTTCTCGGCCAATGTATAACACTCCAAATCACCGAGTACCGCAATGACTGCCGAAGCCTCGACGACTTGCTGTTGATTGAATGCGATTGGAAGCAGCTTCTGCTTCAGCTCCGGCGAATCGATAACGAGAAAACGCCATGGCTGCAGATTAGCGGCTGAAGGAGCCAACGTGGCTTGTCGCAATATGTCGGTCAATTCCTCCCGCGAAATCTTGGCTTCGGCATTATAACTACGAACCGAACGGCGTTCTCCAATAACATCAAAAAAAAGTTGGTGCCCCATTGTTACAAATGGTTGTGAAACCGGCATGTTTCTTTCCTCCCTTTGAAAAGCAGCATTCTTTATTTTCTTTCAATACAACATAAGTAGTTTGAACAACACTTGTTGTATTTATATGGTATAATACCAACCGAATGGGACGCAATCATCAATAAACATAAACCGTTGGATAGACAACACTACTTCTATAATGTCGTTTTATTAGGGGAGATCTTAACGATGACAATTAAAAAAAATGATGCTGATCCTCGTGTGAAACGTACACGGCGACTCCTTCAGGACGCTTTTGCTTCATTAACTCAAGAAAAAGATTTTGAATCGATAACCGTTAGGGATATTGCAGAGCGTGCAACGGTTAACAGAGCGACTTTTTATGCGCACTTTGTCGATAAATTTGAGATTCTGGAAGCAAAATTAATGGAATCATTCATGACAATCATAAATCGCAGAATAAACGGTCACGAAGTATTAAATGAAGAAACCATTCAGAGTGTTTTTCTGGGTGTGTGCGATTTTCACGAGGGTTTAAGCACGATGTGCAAAAGAAGGTATACATCGCTTGGATCTGTATTCGAAATTCAAATAAAGGAAAAAATCCAATCGATTCTCCTATCATTTATAGATAAAGACAAGATGCTATCAAGTCCAAACGCGTACTTATTAATAAATACATCTTCTATCATGTTAAGTTGGGGGATGTATGGGGCCGCTTACGTTTGGAACAATGAAGGGTGTCAATTAAGTGCGGAAGCATTCGTTAAACAGACAATGCCCTTAATGATGAACGGAGCCAAAGAACTCCTCGGATAGCACCTGGGATACATTTTAAGGGACAACTTGCTTCTCCTCAAATGCTTACCCTTTCCTACAACTAACAAAAAACCAGCCCCTATTAAAAATACATAGTAGGCTGGTTTGTAACATTCCAAACGTTGCTCGGTCTGCTATGCTTCATTTGAGTCTATCGATTACCCACGTCCGCCCTGAAAGGAAGGATATTTTGTCATACCTCCATCAACGAACAGGGTAATACCTGTCACATAGCTGGATTCCGAAGAAGAGAGCCATACGGCAGCCGCTGCAATTTCTTCCGGCTTTCCGATATAACCGAGCGGCACCAGATCCTCAACCGATGTTCGCAGTTTGGGATTGGCGAATTTAACTGCGTTAATCGGCGTGTTAATTGCACCCGGTGCGATGCTGTTCACACGAATGCCCTTTGGCGCAAACTCCAGAGCTAGCGTCTCAGTCATCATCTTGACCCCGCCCTTGCTCGCGGCATAATGAAGGAAATGCGGCCATGGGATAACTTCATGTACACTGGAAATATTGATGATTCGGCCTTTGATATCATGCTCCAGCATGTAATTCACGGCCTCCCTTGAACCGAGGAACGCTCCGGTTAGATTCACATCAATGACCCGTTTCCAGTCTTTCAAACTCAGCTCCTCTGACGGAACCTCGTTCTCAATGCCGGCATTGTTGATCATAATATCCAGGGAGCCAAAATGTTCATGCGCCGCCTGCACCAGCTCCTTTACGTCCTCTTCTTTGGAGACATCTCCCTTTACACCAATGGCCTGCCCACCGTACGATTTGATTTCGTCAATGAGGGGCTGTATGTTCTGATTACTACTGTAGTAATTGATCAAAACATTTGCTTTTTCCTTACCAAAACGCAGTGCCATCGCTTCTCCCAGGCCGGTAGCAGCTCCGGTAATGACAACTGTCTGTCCTTGAAGATCCGTATACATCCTGATTACCTCCTGTCTGCATTGACTGATATGTTCAAAATTACATTAACCAATTCGTTCCGCCATAAACATGATCTGACCAGTCCAGAGGAGTTGACCATGATCCTAGTATCATCACTTATATTCATATTAAGTCACTCCATTAATGCTTTGTTTCCCGAACCTACAAAACTCTCGCGCCTCATCGTAAAACAACCACAAAAAAGGCCAACCACTAAACACTGGCTGACCTGTTAATACGAAAAAAGCTGCTAAAGAAGACGACTTTCAATGGGTTATATTCTCTTCCTTTGACATCAAATCACCGGATCTGTTGCCAGCGTACCGCGTACAATCGTAATTGTGATCCCAACAAGAGCCAGCGGTAATTGTACAGAAACGGTCCCTTTTAATTGAACTCTAGGGTTAGCTCGCTGTACACGGATGAGAGCAAAATGCCGAAACGCTAATATGAAATGGGGCTTCTCAAAAGCCCCATTGATTAGACAGTTTCTTAACTGTTTCTTAGTGATCCAGGAATACAAGCTGAATGAAGAACAGTACGGCAAAAATATAGAATATCGGATGAACATCCTTGCCCTTTCCGCGAAGCAGCTTGAGTACCGGATAGAAAATGAAGCCTACGCCAATGCCTGTAGCAATGCTGTGCGTCAATGGAGTAAGAATGATAATCAGGAAAGCAGGAAATGTTTCTTCAAGGTCCTTCCAATTGATTTTGCTGATTACACTAATCATAAAGTAGCCAACAATAATCAGAGCCGGTGAAGTAATCGCCGGGATACCTGATATCACACTTACGATAGGTGTAAAGAACAAAGTAAGAGCAAGCAGAACACTTACCGTTACTGCCGTCAGTCCTGTTCTTCCTCCTGCAGCCACTCCTGTGCTGGACTCGATATAAGCCGATGTTGGGCTCGTTCCAAGCAAAGCGCCTGTGGTAGTCCCTACGGCATCAGCTAATAGGGCGCCGCGTGAGCGCGGAAATTTGCCTTCCTTCAGCAGACCTGCTTGTTCAGCAACTCCGAGCATCGTCCCCGTTGTATCAAACAGCGTGATTAACAGGAAGGTAAATATGATGGTATACAAGCCATTAGAAAATACACCTGCTAAATCCAGTTGGAAAGCCGTTGTCGTGAGGCCTTGCGGCATGGATACAATCGATTCCGGCATTTGAAACAGTCCCATAATCCAGGCAAGTATCGCTGTGACCACCATTCCGATGAACAGATAACCTTTTACATTGTACGCCATAAGCACAACAGTGATAATCAATCCGATAATGGTCAGGTAAGTCATTGGCTCTGCCAAGTTCCCAATCGTAATCAAATTAGATTCTGAATCAGCAATAATCCCTGAATTTTGCAGGCCTACCGTTGTAATAAACAATCCGATCCCTGCTGTTATCGCGTGTTTAAGGCTCGCAGGAATGGCATCAAGCAGCATGTAACGAAATGAGGTAAGCGATAAAATAATAAACAAAAGCCCTGCTATAAATACCGCTCCTAGGGCAACCTGCCAAGACACCCCATATCCGGCAACTACACTATAGGCGAAGAATGCATTTAAGCCCATTCCAGGCGCTATAACAATCGGATAATTGGACCCTATTCCCATAATCAGCGTCGCCACAATACTCGCCAACACCGTAGCAATGAATACTCCGTTAAAGTCCATCCCCGTACTGCTGAGTATTCCTGGGTTTACGATAACTATGTATACCATCGTGAAGAATGTCGTGATTCCTGCGATGATCTCAGTTGAAACGGTCGTGCCTCTTTCTTTTAGTTTGAACCAGTTGTCCATGATAAAGCCAGCCTCCAACTTTCAAATTATTCTCCAAAGCCAAAAACAAAAAAATCCTAATCATCGTAATAGGATTGTAATATTACCGCTCCTATATTCGTCATTAGGATTAAAAACTGAGATTCTAAACCAATGAAAAAGATACTCATATATGCTTTAACCTGATGCCCCTTTCGAATTTTAATAAAAACAACACTCCTTGTCAACGAATTAACGTATTGTTCACAGTTATTTACGAACTATATAGAAATGAAATGGAGTATTCATTCGTCATTATCCCCTTTCCGATTTTTTTATATTGTTCTTCTATATAAATTGAACTAAAGAATATTTACATATGCCACTCCGATGACAGAACAACCTTCCGATCGCTGTTATCCCCAGATTTTTTAAATCCCATATAAAGGGGAAATCCGGGGATAAAGGAGAACGCTTCGCTTCTTCACGTTATTTCTGTCCTCTCCGTTATCGTGTAAATGTTTAGTTCAATTTATATAGATGTTTAGCGTATCTAAAAAGTCGTTTTTTTCTAGTTGATCTTAAATAAATGCCTGAGCTTTGTATGTGAAAAAACCTCTAAGTCATTGAAGAAGTCTTCAACATTCAGAGGTTTATTTCGATTCGGAAATCTGTTTTCAGATCAAATTATCTTTTCCTGACCCAAATTAATGTGCAGTATAACCTCCATCAACAAGCAAGGTCGTACCATTCACGAAACTAGCATCATCGCTGGCCAGGAACAACACAGCTTTTGCTACTTCTTCTGGGCGTCCAAGTCTGCCCTGTGGATGAAGTGAAGTTAAATATTGTTTACTTTTTTCATCTACGTTTTTCAATAAAGGAGTTTCAATGTATCCAGGACATACCGCGTTGACACGGATTCCCTCTTTTGCATAAGCAGTACATAAATTCTGAGTTAACAGCTTAACGCCACCTTTTGCCGAGGCATACGCTGTGGTTTTAGGCAACGCAACAAAGCTGTGAATTGAACCAGCATTCACAATAACTCCGCCATTTCCTTGCTTAAGGAACTGTTCGATTGCATACTTATCGGAAAGAAATACGCCTGACAAGTTAATATCAATCGTACGTTTCCATTTATCATATGATAATGCATCAGCGGTATCGTCATCTGCAACCCCCGCATTTGCATACATAATATCCAGTTTACCGTATTTCTCAACAGTTTCATTAATCATGTGCTTAATATCTTCTTCTTTAGTAACGTCTGTTTTGATGAATACAGTATCATGACCTTCCCCATTGAGTTCGGCAGCTAGTTCCTTACCATGATCAGAAAAGTCAGCAATTACGACTCTTGCTCCTTCTTGTGCGAAAAGACGAACGGTGGCTTCACCAATTCCACTGGCCCCACCTGTGACAATAGCAACTTTATCTTTTAATTTCATACGATTCAACCGCTCCATTCATCATTTGTTAAGTTTATATACATATTTTGTCCATTCATTACCATCTTATAAATCCTAATTGGACTCAAAAGATTCAAGACCTTGTACTCTTCAATCTTACTCTTTTAATTTTGAAATACTATCCTATAAAGTTCTGTGTAATAATGGATTGTATACCCCCCGTTTGTAGGGTATTTTATTTTGAAGGGAACGGCTTATTATGACACAATCTTTTCACCCATATGCTGAAATGACTTTTCAGGAATTTGTATTGTTTTTCAGAACGCATAGCAAACAGCTCGAAGAAAATACAAACATTTATTTGATATCGGAAACTAACATCTCTGAAACACATCGGATCGAAACGGAAGCGTTGATGAAATCCTTTTTTCGCATATTTACTTATTCAGATATTGAAAATATGGATCATCACTACTCTTCTTATTTGGACACCTGGGTTCAATCTCAGCTATCCATGTTAAATATGGCAAGCTTAAATTGGCTTCAAATTATCTTTGAAAAAGCTTTGCTGACACTATTGATCCAATTGAAACATCAGCGGATGATGGACCCGCTCATGTTCCTTTTATCTGTTTTTTCTTATCTATTACATAGCTTTCGTAAGTGGGCAGATACCGGGTCCATTAATCATGATGCGGATGAAAATGACGAATTGAAGAAGCTCCGTCTACTGGACCAATTAAACAAAATCCTAGTCGGTTCTTCCGGAGTTTCGGATCTAGCCTTTATTCTTAAAAAATGTGAGAAGTATTTTAATTATAAACGCTGTGTTTTCTATGCCTATGTACCTTGGTCCAACCAGTTCTATGGTGTCATCGGGGAAGAGCTTCCCAAGGTTCAGAGTATGAAGGGACAATTGACCGAGCAAAATGTAATCTTCAACTCCAAAAGACCAATTTATTTGAAAAATCCAAAACCTTACTTAAGGGATGAGCATATCGAGTTATTTCACTTGTCTTCCATCATATTTGTACCGATTGCTTCTGAGCATCAATTGTATGGCTGGGTTACTTTTGACCAAATGGGAGATTCATTTGACTGCACGAAGGGTGAACTGGAGTTGCTTGAAGAAGTGGGAAAGAGAATTGGGTTGTTTTTATCCAGGAAAGAAAAGGAAAACACCGCGAAAACGATGGCCATTCTGTTAACAGAAAGGGAGTCTACTGTTCTCAAACTTCTGGCAGAAGGATACGATAACAAGAAAATCGCTTCCTGGTTGTTCCTAAGTGAGTATACAGTGAGAGATTACGTAAGCAGCTTGATGATCAAGCTGCGTGCCAAAAACCGGACACAGGTCGTTGCCTCTGCTTTCCGTTGGGGTTTATTGAGTTAGTACATTGTGTTTGAATATAATTCTTTAAAATAAAAGATCACCAACTTGTGTTCATGTTGATGATCTTTTATTACATTAAGTGCTTTTTAGGTAAAAGTAAAATTACAAAGTGGGGAGTATTATTCCAAGTTCTCGTTTTTTGGCCAGCGATGGTTAAACAAGCAAGTTGGCAAGAAAATATGACAGTTGCAGAGCTTGGGGCAGGGACTGGAGCCATTACTCGATACATTCAAAAAAGTGCACATAAAAGCACCAAAGTTTTATTATTTGAAATGGATCAGACGATGCGGACCATTTTACGAAATGAATATCCAAATTTCACTTCTCACCCGAACGCGGCTACTTTAATGAACACTTTAATCGAACAGATTCACCAAGCTCTCAAACCTGGAGGACAGTTTATTGCTTTTCAATATTCTCTACAAATGAAAAAACAACTATCCGAAAAATTTATTATCGAAAAAATTGTGTTTGTACCTCTGAATATTCCTTCAGCTTACGTTTATGTGTGTCGTAAAAAAGAAAGTAGTAACTAGCAAATATCTTTATTCTAGTTGTAGTTTGAATTGAAGAAGCGCTATGATTCCTTTGTAATTTCTCAAACTGCATTCTATGATAAACAAAAAACCAGTGAATGAATTTAAATCCCACTGGTTTTACACTTTATTTCGTTAAAACGGGATCTTTCAATGCATATTCATGAAAAAGAATATTTGAAAAGCCCATAGTAAAGAGGTCCGATCATGATAACTAATGTTATTAACATCCAAACTCTCCTCACCGCAATCGGTAATTCCTCTAGAATTTCTTTATCTTCATAATCCTTTAGAAGCATCGTAAATGATATATCCCACAGAAAAGCTATCACGGTAACAATTTTCCAGAAAGCAGGAGTTAGAATAGTGGTTTCTGTAACGAACCCTAACAACCCAATCCATGTAATGACAGATACGATGAAATCTATTTTGCTAAGTTTTGATTTATACTTCCCTTTAAATAAAAACGCGAGAGATGCTGTTCCCAGCAGTCCAAGATACATCGTCCATAAAAAGTAAACCACATACATTCCGCCTTTTTGTTAAATTTCACATCTCCTTCTATATCCTTTTGCATTATAGCCAATCAATTTCGCAATTGATATATTAAAAACCTTCCATATATAGGGTCATTCCACTATCCGCTCACAACCTATGTACCCTATCTACTATATTCTTTCTACATCATAAAATAAAAAGCCGCTTAAATAGCGACTTTCAATCGGACTATGTTTTGTCTCCCTCAGGTAACCTTTTGTGAGGTATTCCTGCTGAGCTGATAGACTTTTATGCTACAAATCTTATTCCGCCTCTGCCAAGCCAATCAATGCTTTTTCGCAAGCTCAGCTTGCTTATTCAGCTTTACTTGTACCTTATACCGTACGATATCTGGAGGCGCCCAGGCCGGACAGGAGCAGCAGAGCGCTAACGACAAGCAGCAGCAATAGCGGAGGGTTCCAGCTTGCTGTGATGTCATGAAGCAAACCGAACACTTTTCACGTAGGCTGCCCAGAGCATGATTCTATAATTCCCACAGGTATTTTTATCGGAATTACAGAACATTTCGTTAACACTTCCTAATCGGAATTTCTTTTTAGTAGATATGTAGAAAATGAGATTTATCAAAACAAAAGCAGCCGGCGAGCGGCTGCTTCTATATAGCTAATTACTGGTATATTTAACCCAGTCGTACTCTGCGTACAATGGATTGGCACCATTATAAGGACCTAACCAGCTATCAACCCCGGTTCCATTCCACATGTTCATCATAATTTTACCGGGTGTTACGGGGATATTGCTGGTTGCGGTATGCTTCAATACGCCATCAACATACCACTTGATATACCCTGGTTGCCAGTCGAAAGCATAGGTATGAAACCCCTGTGATGCATCAAAGCCAAGGTTAATAACCTTCTCATGACCACCCACCCCATTTGTAAAATAATTAAATTGCACTTTGGTCGTGTCTTTTCCTAAAAATTCAATATCAATCTCGTCCCATTGCGTGCCATGAGCAGGTCCTGTGTACGTAAAAAAGGAGGAAACTATGCCTGTATTTTTGGCAGGTTTCATGCTGACTTCGTAAAGCCCATATCCGTAATTATTAGTTGAACGGTACTCCCCGCAATCAAACTTGTTGTATGCAGAACTTGTCAAACCCAGCTTGAGCTTTCCATCATTCGTAAAATTGACATTGTTGGCGCGCCACGTGCAGTTGAACATATCTCCGTTGGAGTAGCCATCTGCCTTTTGCCATGTTTCCGGGTTAAAATAAGTTAATGGTTCCCAAAAAACATAACTTGCAAAAGCACTTACCGAGAGAAACAACGATACCACACCTGCCACTACCAACGTGTACCAAGACTTCCTCTTCATCACACACCTCCATGAATGATTTCAAACATGTTCGAAGTTTGGGCAAGCGATCCCCAAAAAAAGTGAAGATCCTCTTGCAGCAGCATATAAAGCGCTTACATGTCTGGTGTTTTCATTCTATATGGATGTAAATGGAATAACTATAACAATCTTTAAAGATAGATATTCATTTCTAAAGCTTTTCGTGAGGAAAAGGTCAACGCCTGATTCTGCACGAGCTGTTCATATCCAGTTCATAAAGCTATTTTATTCTATACAAAATCATTAGAAATATTATGGATCACGGGAGGAACGAATATGAAAAAAAACATTCTAATCAGCGGGGCGAGCTTTGCCGGCATCTCAATAGCCTACTGGATGAAGCAGCTTGGCTACAACGTGACCGTTGTTGAGATTTCTGAAGGTCTAAAAAAAGGAGGCACACCTGTAAATATTCGTGAACATACGGTCGACATCGTGAAACGTATGGGGCTGCTAGGCCAAATCCAGTCGAACAAAATAGACATGGAATTGATGGAATTCAAAAATGCCGATGATGTCACTGAAAGATTCGAAATCCGTGAGCAGCTCGCAGAAGATGAATATGAAATCGAGCGAGATATATTGCTGGATATCATGTTCGAGGCTGTCAAAGATGACGTTGAGTTTATTTTCGGAGATAGCATTACATCATTGAAGGAAGAAAATAATGGCGTTGAGGTAGCTTTCAAAGGAGGACAAAAGCGCTCGTATGACCTAGTATTCGGCTGTGATGGTATTCATTCGGCCGTCAGAAAATTATGCTTCGGCGAGGAGGCTGAATTTTCGCATTTTCTTAAAACCTATTTCTCTATCACGATCGTGGATAAGTTGTTGATCCGGGAGAATACGACACAGATGTACAAAGAGCCGGGCAAGGCGATTATGCTGAATACCTATAACAATAAAACCGATATTGTCCTCTGCTTTTCTTCGGAGAAGGAACTCCCCTACGACTACCGAAACGAAGAACAGCAACGGGATATCATTTTGAATCAATTTTCCGGACTAGGCTGGCGAACGCCGGAATTGCTGGAAGAAGTGAAGAAATCGAAAACTTTTTACTTTGACAAACTGTGCCAAATGAAAATGCCGTCGTGGACAAAAGGCAGGGTAGCGCTAGTCGGTGATGCTGGATACTGTGCCTCTCCGGCTGCTGGCATGGGTGGATCACTGGCGATAGATGGGGCGGCAGCCTTGGCTGATGCTTTCCAAAAAAACGATGGGAATTTTGAGCTTGCGTTCCAAGAATATAATAAGAGTTTCCGTCCTTTCATTGAGGAAGTACAAGCAAACGCGGAAATGATGGTAGATTTTCTTGTTCCACGAACTGAAGAAGCCATTCGCGAAAGAATTTCGCAAGCGGCATCCATCAAGGACATCTGAGGACCAACCTGTAGGATATGGAGAGGCTATCATTTGATGGTATTTTTCCCGTATGTATTTGTTGAGTATAATGATTAGGACCAAGTTCTTGTCCTCAGTTTGGGGCAAGAACTTGATTATTTGAACAACAGCTCCATTTCGAGTTGTTCACCTAAAATATAATACCGATAATTATGGCCGATAAAACGCTTACAAGAGTAGCACCATATAACAGCTTCAATCCAAACCGGGCAACAATATTCCCTTGTTTCTCATTCAGTCCTTTCACTGCACCTACGATTGTACCAATGGACCCAAAGTTAGCAAATGAGATTAGAAAAACAGAGACAATGGCTGTAGTGCGGCCACTTAAACCATCTTGGATCTTAACAAAGTCAAGCATAGCTACAAATTCATTCGCAACCAATTTCGTTGCCATGATACTACCAGCATGAACAGCTTCATGCCATGGCACACCGATCATAAAAGCAATGGGTGCAAAGACATACCCTAGAACTCCTTGGAACGAGATGCCAAATATGCCACTGAAGCCCCCGTTAATCAAGGCAATAATCCCGACAAAACCAACTAACATGACCCCAACCACGATGGCTACTTTAAAGCCGTCCATAATATATTCGCCCAGCATCTCAAAAAACGTTTGTTTCTCCTCTTCCTGGACCTCAACAATATCTTCTTCAGCTGTAACTTCATACGGATTAATGATGGATGCAATGATAAAGCCGCCAAATAGGTTTAATATTAATGCAGCCACTACATATCTAGGTTCGAGCATCGTCATATATGAGCCAACAATGGACATCGATACTGTCGACATTGCAGATGCACATAATGTATACAAGCGATGCTTTGGTAATAAACCAAGTTGATTTTTCACCGAAATAAATACTTCATTTTGGCCTACAATTGCGGCTGCAACCGCATTATAAGATTCCAATTTCCCCATGCCATTTACTTTACTTAGCACCAGACCAATATACTTTATAATGAATGGCAGTATTTTGTAATGTTGCAGAATCCCTATTAATGCTGACATAAAAACGATAGGCATCAAAACATACAGGAAAAATGTATGGGCTCCTTCATTCGCCATCCCGCCAAAAACAAAGTTCGTTCCTTCGTTGGCATATCCAAGTAATTTCGAAAAACTATCAGCAAAACCTTTAATTAAAAATTCACCTATACTCGTTTTTAGTATAATTAATCCCAAACCTATTTGAATAACAATCATAATAATGATTGGACGATATTTAATTTTCCGCTTATTATTACTCGCAAGCCATGCCAGCAACAGAACCATAATCAGACCGACAACAGAAATTAGATAATGCATGTTTAACCCTCCAAATTATCGGTACATTTTTTTGGAATCTTCATATCGATATATTAGCTCTCAATGGCTGTGTTAAGTGCTATTTCGACCATTTCATAAAAGGATTGCTCACTGTCTTGATGAGTTAAGTGCTCCTGGGTTAACAGTTGACTGCCTACTGTCAAAATGGATAGTGCTTTTACACCATATTTAGCGGCTGTAGTATAGAGGGCTGTGCTTTCCATTTCGACTGCTAATACACCAAAATCCATAAACTTGTGAAGACGATCTAAGTTCTCACGATAGAATTCATCGGAATTATAGATGTTACCCACAAAGACACTTACTTGTTTGGCTTGTGCTTGTTGATACGCTTTCATTAACAATGAGAAATCTGCCGTAGGTGCATAATTACAGCCATGGAAGATCTTATCCGTCATATTACTATCTGAAGACACGGCTTGGGCGATTACAATATCGCGGATATTAATTTCTTTCTGCATGGCGCCACATGTACCGATACGAATCAATTTCTTCACTTCATAATCGACGATCAATTCCGTTGCATAGATACTCATCGATGGGTTTCCCATTCCTGTCCCCTGAACAGACACCGGTATGCCCTTGTACAATCCGGTGTACCCATACATGCCTCTTACTTCGTTATAACAATTCGTCTTATCTAAAAAGTGTTCTGCTACGAATTTTGCACGCAAAGGATCTCCCGGAAGCAAAACGATGTCCGCTATTTCTCCTTTTTTCGCGCCTAAATGCCTACTCATATTTCTGCCCCCTACTCTCAATATTGAACTCAGGCTTACCTACATCTCTTCCGCATGCCTAGAAAATCAGTTCGGAAAGTACATTGAGCATAAGATTTTTTGTCATAACAAACTAGACCAAAATCTTACGGAGGGTAAGGGAAATAATTGGTCAAATTATAAAAGCAACTCTTTACGAATATTGTCCAGATCTCTTTTGGACGGGATTGTAGAGATAATAACAACCGGCACGGTCTGCAATGAAACCGGAATATTACTAATGACAAAATCAATCTGGTGTTGCTGCATCATTTCGTCAGAGAGCCCTTTCATTATGGACGTATTGATGACCAGCTGATCCCCAATTTCCTTCTTGATCAAATCCGCTATGTAATGACGAATTGAAAATTCTTCTCCGATCACTAAGAAGGCCCTTTTCCATTTATAACGTAAACTTGAACGAACCATTAAGGTTAGCTTGGTTAAATGAAAATGATTGTACATGACGGCAGGGTAGGCTTTGCCCCATGTTTGCATGCAGGTTTGCAGTTCCTGATACAGCTGCTGGCATTCCTTTTGAACATATGCCGTTAAATTACTTTTGGAAATCATCATCCATTCAGAAATTGCATTATCGATTAATAACTTGTCAAAGAACGCGTATATCTCCAATATAAATCGTTCTTCCATCTCCAAATTGGGGTATACTTTTGCCAATAGACTTAGGAGCAGATTACCCATTTGATATTCCTCTTTATCTTTATGTAATTCGACTTCTTTCCTCGGCGTTATTTCTGATCCTTCATAATAATGATATTGGCTGAGACTAACCAGGGATTGCATAAAGTAAATTTCACTTTTGGGAAAATCAATGGAAAGCTTCTCTTCAAGACTTTTGGCAAGGGTCTTCACAGGCATATAAAATATCCCCTTTTCCCAGGGGTAAGCACTTTCGTCGATGTTTACGAATTCCCCTTGAAAGACCCTTTCTATTACAATGGCCAGCAAAAAGGATAGTCTCCTTTTGGAATTGATAAAATATACGATGTTTTTCTCATTCTCTATATTTGTGATCAACTGATTGATGTAATCATAATCGACATTCGCAAAAGGCCATCCTGTAAACTCATACGCATCGCAATACAACTTCCAATAAAAATATCGAATATTCATTTCATTCCCTTTGATCATAGGGGTTGAATACGTAATGCGTAACTTATAGGCTTTTAGATCATTATTATTTAATTGCACAATCAGTTTCTTCAAAGATGAGGTGCTCATAAACATGACTCCGGCAAGCTCCTCCACGGACAGTCGGTCCACATTCGTGAACAAAACATTCATCAGTCGATAAAAGATGGTTTGTCTGAACATCGAAGAAATCATTTCACTCATCGTCTCACTTCGCCCATCACGCAGAAGAACGATTCCCTTTCCTCTAGAAACTTCTATAGTTACAGTCGGGGGCAATTGCTCTTACCATTCCACTTGGTCGAAACGCATGTTTTTATAGTAATACTCCCTGTCATGATCCGTGATTTCACGAAGGACCCTGCAAGGATTTCCAACAGCAATTACGTTGCTAGGAATATCCTTGGTTACCACGCTTCCTGCTCCGATCACACTTCCAGCACCGATAGTGACTCCTGGTACAATCACAACACAGCTACCGATCCATACGCCATCCTCGATAACTACGGGCAAAGCAAACATCCCACCTTCTTTACGTTTTTCTGGGTGTACGGGATGATTGGTTACCGCAATCGTAACATTTGGACCAAACATAACATCATTTCCAATCGTCACTTTATAGTCATCGACAACAGTTAAATTAAAGTTGATATAAACATTATTGCCTACCGTAGTGTTTGATCCGTATGACATCCGAATAGGAGGCTCCATCCAAACATGTTCACCAATACTACCGAAAAGCTGTGCCATCAGCGTCTTTCGCATTTCAATATCATCGGGATGTAAACGATTGATCTCATAACATAGTGCCTTTCCTCGTTGACGCGCACGAGCCAGATCCGATGCTTCCTTTGGATAATTCGCATCATGATCCGTAAACAGTTGCCGATTTGCCATTCGTTCTATAATATTCATGCCTTTGTCCCCTCTGCCTTTAATCTATTTCTTTTAGTTGACCGTACATTCTTTGATCTTATATTTCTTAAGCTACTGCTGAAAAAGTCCTTGTAATGTTATTTAGCCATTTGTATTGTCGGTAACGAATGAATGCCAAGGGTAACTTAATGAACTCATCCAAACTGATAACGATATATAACACAAGGGGGGATACGTTCCATACAAAAGCACATAAATAGCCAAGCGGCAAAATAATGCCCCACATTACAATTGAATCACACCAAAAGCCAAATTTAGAGTCACCTCCTGCAGTGAATATTCCCGATATATTGGTTGCATTAACGGATTTGGCAATACAATAAAAAGCACTAATATATAACATTCCATCCAGGTAGCTTTGAGAAATGGCATTTAGATTTACTACGGTAAAAACAAGCGGTTTTATCAGGATAATTGTGACCCCTGCTATTATTCCAAATAGTAAAGCATATAGATTCATTCTGTTTCCCACCTGTTTGGCTTTCTCGATCTCCCCTTTCCCTAGATATTTTCCAACCAGTATAGAACCTCCACTAGCAATACCTCCACACAGTACAATGGTT
The DNA here is from genome assembly GCF_030226665.1 of Paenibacillus sp. UMB7766-LJ446. Taxonomy (NCBI): domain Bacteria; kingdom Bacillati; phylum Bacillota; class Bacilli; order Caryophanales; family Paenibacillaceae; genus Paenibacillus; species Paenibacillus sp. UMB7766-LJ446. The sequence continues at coordinate 381,127 of NZ_JASOYM010000002.1, read as the reverse complement.
AAATTCTTAACCACGGATGCAACTGAATTCGCTGCCACCATATCAGCACTTACATGTCCAATAATTGCAGCAGTCGCCGTTAGTGCACCTCCCCAAACCATATAATTGCCCTGTACAGGCATGGTGTATTTCAGGAAATCCTTGAGGAGATTGCGTTGAATGCCATCACGTATCGGGAATCGAAACCGAATCGATCCTCTTGTCACGGAATAAATAACACAGCAGGCCAATTCAATAAATCGAGCTAAAACTGTACAAAGAGCCACCGCCGCAATCGCCATTATAGGTCTGTCTGGAAAAAGGACAAAAATGCACAACGCATTAAACAAAATGTTTAAAATTAAACATAATGAACTAATCCAAGCACTTAGTCTTGCATTTTCCATACTTCGAATCACACTGAGATACATTTGTGAAATGCCCATTGCAAGATAAGAAAACGAATTCATCTTTAAAAATATTGAACCATACTGAATTAACTCAACATCATTTGTGAAAAATCGCATTAACGATTCAGGATATACAAAAGATACGAAGAAAAACAAAATGGAGATGCTAAAGGAGAACATGCAGGCAGTGCTAAGAATACGCTGTATGGTTTGTACATCTTTCTTCCCCCAATATTGTGCGGTTAGAATCCCTGCCCCCGTAGACATCCCCATGTAAAACAATGTCAATGCAAAGGTAATTTGTCCGGCTAGCGATACGGCCGACATTGTAGATTGGCTAATCATTCCCAGCATAACTACATCAGCTGATATGACTGTGGCTGAGATTAGATTCTGTAATGCAATCGGAATGACAAGAGTGATTAATTCCTTATTAAAATTCCGAGTCATAGGAGCAGTTAACGGTACACGTTTTTTCACCTATCCACCCCTCTCTGTTGATTTCCATATTATCAAGATAGGATAAAATCATTGTCCTTTCCATAAATATTGGCTATACTTTTGTCAAAATCGTATATTCGTCGGAGGCATTTTGTTTTATGAAAAATTTAGAAGTATTTTCTGATTTATCGGAACGATTGAATTATAATCTACCTGAGTTGCCCTTGTATGTACGGAAGGGGAGCTTGAATCAATTTGATAATTTTGAAGCTGCAGCTCATTGGCATTCGGATGTGGAATTCATTTACATTCTTGAAGGTTCTATGGAGTATTCTGTTAACGGACAAACCGTTTGCTTAGACCAAGGAACTGGGATTTTTGTGAACAGTCATCGTTTGCATTTTGGTTTTTCTCACACTCATAGTAATTGTTCATTTATAGTTGTAGTCATTCATTCCTCTCTTATCGGGGAAGGTGCTTCGTTGATGCAAGCATACTGGGAAGAGAAGTTCGGTCCAAACATGGATGATTTTCTAGTACTAACAGATGAGATCGCCTGGCAGCAAAACATATTGTCATCTATCCAAGCGATCTATGAGGAAATGCACAATAGCTTTGCTCCAAATCCGTTCCGTTTAACTTCACAGGCTTTATCTCTATGTGCTGGTGTGGGAGATCATTTGCAACAGAAGGTGGGGGGGATTCAAGATGTTCAATTATGGACGAATATTCAGAAAATGACTCGATTCATTCATCAAAACTACGAGCAAAAAATAACTCTTCAAGACATTGCATCCGCAGGAGCCGTTTGTAGAAGCAGCTGCTGTACTTTATTTAATAAATTCGTAGGTCAAACTCCCAACAACTATCTCATTCGATACCGCCTTCATAAAAGTTGTGAGATGTTGCGGGAGACCAAAAGATCTGTGAGTGAAATCGCACTTGCCTGCGGCTTTCAAAGTGTGAGTTATTTCTCATCCCTTTTTCGCAAACAAATAGGATTAGTTCCGTTAGCATATCGAAAAAGCGGCATAAATGGCTTAAGTAAAACGGAGAATTAAATCTACTTACAGCGGACCTTTTAACAGCACGACTTAAGGTTCAGTTTTGTCCTGCCAACCATTCCTTTATGCGCGTCGCCTTTGGCATTCACCCTCTTATGAGCCAGCTATTTCTTCGTTTTCAACTCACTCTTTGCTGTATGGATGAAGGCAGCCATTGATGGAGAAATCCATTTCTCCCAATGCCAGAGCATCTGTGCGGAAAGGAACCTCCGATAGATCCCATGGTAAGGCAACCAGCCTGCCCTCTCTCAAGTCTTCCTTCAGAAAAATTTCAGGTAACAAGGAGATTACGTACAGGAATAAGTGGAGACATTAGCTATAATCCCGTCGATCGGTACAACTTCGAGCAGGCATTACGTAAAATCTCCTCTCCTGCACTCGTTATGCCGGGGTCAAATGATTTGTTTTTCACCCCAGAGGATTTATACAGTCTCATTGATTTTGATCAACAATTTCTTTAGTACTTGCTTCTCTTCGTCGGTAAGGACTTGAACAATTTCCTCCTCCACCTTTTGAAAAGAGTCTTGAAAGTCTTCAATCAGTTCAACCGCTTTTGGCAATACGTATATATTTTTTTGCCGTTCATTATTGGCCGGGATTTTACGTTCGATGAACCCTTTTTGCTCTAGACCTTGAAGCATACTTGTAATGCTGGCCCGACTTAAATGAAACCGATCAGCAAGATCCATTTGGATAATATTTTTATTTTGGTTCTCGTAAAGATAGTCAATTACTTTTCCTTGTTGAGCGTTTAACCCCAGCTCTTTTATACTCTCGTCTGCTCTTTTCTTTAACTTAAGACCGATAATCTGAAATAAATCCAGATAAGGTGTTTCCTTTCGGGATTTCATCATCGTCCCCCCTTTGATTGTTAGTTACCTAATTGTAAGTAAATAAACTATACAGCGATCCTATTCGCTTGTCAAAAAAACATTAGCCTATTGACAGTTAGAACTCTAACAGTTATTATTCGAATTGTTCAAAGAAAAACACTCAGGAGGGATTCAGATGGAGAAGTTAACTCAAACTACTGCGTTAGAACAAGTTATTGCGATTACAAATGTACGAATCTTTGATGGAGAGCAAATTATTGCGCCCAGACATGTTGTTATTAAAGGGGAGTCTATTATTTCAATCGGTGGCGACCTTCCAGCCAATGCAAGGATTATCGATGGAGAAAATGCGACTTTAATGCCTGGTCTGATTGATGCACACGTTCACACCTCAATCGGCGGATTACGAGATGCCCTAAAATTCGGCGTTACCACTGAACTCGAAATGAACGGCGATTTTACTCAAAGAGGGCGCGAAATTCAGTTAAAAAATGTGAATGACATCGCAGATGTACGTTCTGCTGGCACAGCGATCACGGCTCCGGGTGGTCACCCGGATGAATTACTACCGGATGGAGATGAAATACCGGAATTCGTATTAAAGGAATTAGCGAAGTTATCGGAGGCAGACCGGGAAGCCATGTTAGCCGCTTACGCTCACGATCATGAAGAAATACCGCAAGTGACAACGGTGGAAGAAGCGATTAAACATGTGCATACCCAAGTCGAGAATGGGGCCGACTATATTAAGATCATGATTGAAGAAGGTACGGTCATGGGTGCACCTGGCCTGCCTGTATTGAGTGACGAGATTCTAAAAACAGCCGTGACAGAAGCCCACAAGTTCGATAAGCTGGTCATCGCCCACGTCTTGACGGCTCTTTCATCTCAACAAGCCATCGATTTTGGAGTCGACGGTTTGGGCCACTTGTTCATCGACAGACCCGAGTACACCTCCGAGTTAGTGAAATCTATAGCGAGTTCAGGCGCATTTGTTACACCTTGCTTGGTGTTGAATTCATCGATTATCGGAAATCCGGCATCCGAATTGGCGAATGATCCGCGTGTTCATTCCAAATTAAGTTCAGATTGGATCGATATTTTGAACTCAAGCTTCAATACGTTCCCCCAAGGCAATATGGAGAACAGCTTTAAAAATGTGATGGATCTTCACCTTGCCGGAGTTGATATTTTGGTAGGGACGGATGTCGCGCCGGTTCCCGTACCAAATCTGGGCGGCCTTGCTCATGGAGCAAGTGTCCACCACGAAATGCAGCTGCTGGTGAAGGCCGGGTTCACTCCGATCGAAGCTCTGCAGTCGGCTACTTCGAAACCGGCCCGTTGCTTTGGTCTTCATGATCGTGGCCGCATTACCGAAGGTGCACGAGCAGATCTCATTCTCGTTGACGGTGATCCAACAACAACGATTTCGGATACCTTGTCGATCAAATCCGTATGGTTCAATGGATCGCACCAAGTAGGTTAATCAGACTCAATCTGCCTGTACAATAAAAACTAAAAAACTAAAACTCCGTGCTTTGGCACGGAGTTTTAAAGTTTTAATGATGCATCTTATTTCTCTGGATATGGATCAATCATGCGAATCGTGCCGTCCGGGTTGTACGTCAACTCGGCAAATTTTACGCAGCGCTTGTAATCGACTCCACCGGAAAGGGAACAATCGTGATAGAACAAATACCACTTTCCCTTGAATTGTACAATCGAATGATGTGTTGTCCAGCCCATGACTGGCAGCAAAATGGTACCTTGGAACGTAAACGGACCCATGGGATTGTCACCGATGGCGTACACCAACTTGTGCGTCGTTCCTGTGGAATAGGACAAATAGTATTTTCCATTATATTTGTGCATCCATGGTCCTTCAAAATATCTGCGATTCTCGTCCCCAGCGGTCAGCGGACTTCCTTCCTGATCCACGATGGATACCTCCAGAGCCTCCGAAGCCATTGAGAGCATATCTTCCCTCAGCTTTGCAACTCTTGGGCCGATCGCCGGTGCATCCGGAGCAGGGCCCTCCGCATGTTCCACGTAGCTTCCAGTCTGCCATTTTTCCAACTGTCCCCCCCACAGCCCACCAAAGAGCATATAAGCCTGCTCATCATCGTCCACGAACACAGCGGGATCAATACTGAAGCTGCCCTGAATATATTGCTCCTCTGGCTTGAACGGTCCTGCTGGAGACGACGATGTAGCCACGCCGATGCGGAAAATGCCATCATGGTCCCGTGCCGGGAAAAACAAATAGTAGGTGCCTTTTCTGTATGCGGCATCCGGTGCCCACATCTGACTGGACGCCCAAGGGACATCCCTCACATGCAGCACCTCGCCATGATCCTTCACGGATGAATCCGTGTCCGCCATAGATAGCACATGATAATCCTCCATCTTGTACTGATCTCCGTTGTCATTTACCGGACCGTCGTGATCCAGATCATGGGATGGGTAAATATAAATGCGACCCTCGAACACATGCGCTGAAGGATCAGCAGTGAATATATGCGTAACTATAGGTTGATGTTGTTTAGGTAATTCGGACATACAAATGTCTCCTTCCAAAAGATATGCACTCCCGAGTTTCTATTCGAGACTGCTATGGATCAAACGAAACGGTATTGATCCGCTCCAGCTTACTTGGGTACAGTGATTCGCGCGACACGCTGATAGGCTTCCTTGGGGCGATGCAATTCATCGAACAAGAATGGCCAATTTTTCCGTCCTCGGACCGGGAAATGGTCCAGCCAGGTGTAATCGTCGGCAGCCCCCCAGAATGTTACAGCGCTAATATGTTCCTTATATTCGTGAAGCAGGCGGAAGATGGATTCATATCGCTCGGCCTGCAATTCTAGCATCTCTTGCGAAGGCTGAACTAGATCCGTCCGCCTGTCTTCAAAGCGAAATACCGATACATCCAGTTCGGTGAGCTGAAGCTGCAGGCCAAGCTGCGCATACCGCTCAATCGCGGCGCGCATATCATCCAGGGAAGGATCATACAGATTCCAGTGTGCCTGCAGGCCAACACCATGAATTGGCACGCCTTGATCGAGTAACGAACGAACAAGCCGAAAGATGCGTTCCCGCTTCTGCGGATTGGATTCGTTATAATCGTTATAGAACAAAAGCGCCTGTGGATCTGCCTCATGGGCGAATTCGAACGATTTGGCAATAAAATCCTCCCCGGCGATATCCAACCATTTGGATGGACGCAGGAGCGCGCTTTCGTCATCTGCATCATCGGTAATAACCTCGTTCACGACGTCCCATGCATAGATAACGTCCTTGTATCTTCCAACAACGGTCTGAATGTGCTCCTTCAATCGCTCCAGCAATACATCGCGCTCCACCAGTCCGCCAGTTTCATTCTCGAACAGCCAATCCGGAGTCTGGTTATGCCAGACCAGTGTGTGACCGCGCAGCGCCATGCCTTGCTCTTTGGCAAAGGAAGCGATCACATCCGCATCCTCAAACGTATACAGTCCCTGCTGTGGATGCACACTGGAGAATTTCATTTCATTTTCTGCCGTTAGGCTATTGAAGTGATATGCAAGCAATGAACGCTGACTTTCGATCGTCTTTGGATTCACTGCTGCTCCAATGTGAAAGCTATCCTTGTACAGGTCCTTCAGTGGAACCTCTTCTCGAAATGAACCCATGATTTCCCTCCTCTAATATTTCTAATTGACTAGCAGCTTAGCTCTTGTTATTGGCGGATTAGATCGAGTATTCGAACCAGTCGAATCGGGCAGGTGCACTGCTTGCCTGACCATTGCCGGTAGCATATAGTCCGACCACCGCCCCGGTAAAGCACATTTTGTGCACAAAATCCTCCGGGGAAATGGCTTGTGCCGAGCCTGAACCCAATACTGTCCAGTTCAGTCCGTCCTCGGAACAAGCCAGCCTATATTCCTTCTCTGTTGATTCAATTCGAAGCGATAGCCGCTCCGTTACAGTCTCGCTCTCGTGAACCGTGTTCGACTCTCCCCGCACTGTCAAGCGAGCAAAGAGAACGTTTCGTCCTTTCAACCGCTTAATTCCAATCTCATAATGTGCGTCCTCATCCCGTCGAACGCACAATCCCGCTTCTTCTCCTTCAGCAGCTGGTATGAATGAAAGGCAGGTCGTAAAACTGGCGTGAATATGCTGCTGCCTGCGGCCTACAAACGTGATCTGACCGATGTCATCAAGACTTCCCGCCTGGCAATACAACGTCAGGTAACCTGGTTTTTCCGTAAGCAAGCATACTCCTTCTGTCGGGTTGCGCACATACATCCATTGCAACCCAAGCTCACCGTCGAATTCTTCCCGGCCGACAATGATGGCTGTATGGCTCTCGGGCAAGGAAGGCGATGCCACTGGCAAACGTTGGACCTTCATATCCAAACTCACTAGTCCTTCATTGTTGTCAATGTGCGGCCACCCCTCGTTCCAAACAACCGGTGCGAGGAAGGTTTCACGTCCAAGCACGCTATATCCATCCGCTGTCAAACGTACGCCAAGGAAAACGGCCCACCAGTCTCCATTGTGATCCTCCACCAGATCGGCATGACCCAAATACTGAATCGGATGATCCAGATGGCGATGGGTCAGAATGGGATCAGGATAGCGTTCAAACGGACCATAAGGTCGATCGCTTCGGCCGATGATCTCACGATGCTCCTTAGCCGTTCCGCCAGAAGCGGACATCATATAATACAAGCCATTAATTTTATACAGATGCGGTCCTTCGGTCCACGGCCCGCCATCCCCATGCCAGACAACTTGTGGCTCAGAGAGCGCCTCACCCGTGGCGATGTCGATCTCGTACTGGATGGCATGAGAATCGTAATCGGCGCCTTGTTGAGCGGTCACGTACACTTTGCCATCATCATCAAAAAACAGCGATGGGTCGATTCCCCCATATGGGATGCGAATCGGATCAGACCAAGGGCCAGCAGGGTCGGTTGCCGTAACGTAGAAATTGCCAATGCCTCTCACATCTGTCGTAATCATATAAAATGTTCCTTCATGGTAACGGAGTACAGGAGCATAAATGCCGTCTGAGCTTTTCCGCCCGGTCAAATCAAGCTGGCTGACCCGATTCAACACATTGCCAATCTGCTCCCAATGAATGAGATCCCGGCTCCGAAAGATCGGCACTCCGGGAAAATATTCAAACGAGCTGCAGATGAGGTAAAAATATTGTTCCGCCTTTACGATGCTGGGATCCGGATAGAATCCGGGAAGGATTGGGTTGGCATAACAGATGGTATTTGTTTCGAGTTGTTTCATCTATTCCTTCACGCTCCCTACATTTAGTCCCACAACAAAGTATTTTTGCATAAACGGATACACCAGCAGGATCGGTACCGAAGCAACAATTGTAATCGCGGCTCGGATTGAAATCGGTGTAACCTGGGTGGAATGTTCCATGCCCACACCATTGGCTACCGATGGATTGCTATTGGCATTCATACTGGAAGACAACAGCTTCATCAATTCATATTGCAGCGTGCTCAGCTCTTGACGCGAAGATGTGTACAGGAAAGCATCGAACCAGGAGTTCCACGCACCGACCGCAACGAAAAGCGCGATGGTTGCCAGCACAGGCTTGCACAGCGGAAAAATGATTTTCCAGAAAATTCTGTAATCTCCCGCACCGTCGATTTTTGCTGATTCGATCAGGCTTTCAGGAATCGTGTAAATATAAGTACGAATGACGATCAGGTTGAACGCACTGATCAGCGATGGTAAAACATACACCCAGAACGTATTGATTAAGTGAAGGTCCTTCATCAGGAAGTACCCCGGAATAAGCCCTGCATTGAAATACATCGTAAGTACAAAAATGGTCGTAATCAGTTTACGGAAAATATAATCCCGCCGGCTCAGCGTGTAGGCAAGCATCGTGGTCAGGAATATATTCAGTACAGTGGACAGAACCGTACGCGCCACGGACACCAAAAACGCGTTATAGATCGTGCCTGACGCAAATACGGCTTTGTAATTTTGCATCGTGAAATCGCGGGGCCATAAATAAAGCCCCCCTCGGATGGTGTCGTTCCCTGCATTGAACGAAACGACAATCGTGTTCAGAAACGGGTACAACGTTACAATGACCAGCAAAATCATGAAAATCGAATTGAAGGTGTTGAACAGAAGTGGTTCGATGCCTCTGCCACCCGGGCGGCGAACGGAAAGTGCCGCTGTATTTCCAGAACCAGACAATGGTGTTTTTTTCATCATTATAAGAGCCTCTCTTCCCCAAGCCGCTTGGCGGTCCAATTCGCGATGAGCAACATGGTAATGCTGACTACCGTTTTGAATATACCGCCGGCAGTAGCGAGTGAATAGTTGCCCTGGGCGATCCCGTATTTGAGTACAAAGATATCAATGGTCTCCGACCAGTCAACAACCAGTCCGTTGCCCAGCAAATATTGAACCTCAAAACCTGCTTCCAGAATATGTCCGATAGACATAATCAGCAGGATGACAATGGTAGGCTTGATTCCCGGCAAGGTGATGTTCCACATTTTTTGATAGCGATTGGCTCCATCAATGTCAGAAGCTTCGTACAACGCCGGATCAATAGAGGCTATGGCTGCCAAATAAATAATCGTGTTCCAGCCAACTTCCTTCCAGACATGGGACCCCGCAACAACTCCCCAGAAATATTTCCCTTCCGTCAGCCAGAGAATAGGCTCATTGATGAGATGCAGCTTCATTAAAATATCATTAATAATACCATCGGAAGCAAGAGAGGTCGCTACGATGCCAGTAACGATAATCCATGATAAAAAGTGGGGCAGATACGAGATCGTTTGCACTGTCCGCTTCCACATGACCTTTTTGATCTCATTAAGCAGAAGGGCCAGAATAATAGCGGTTACAAATCCCAAAATTAGATTGATAACACTCATGGCCAGCGTATTACGCAGCACGCGCAGGAAGTTGTCATCGGTAAATAAAAATTGAAAATGCTTGAATCCTACCCAGGTTTGCTGGGAGAAGCTTCTCGCAGGCTTATAATCCTGAAAAGCCATTGTCCAGCCCCAGACAGGCACATAAGAAAAGGTGATAATATACGCGAGCAAAGGAACAGACATCCAGATCAGTTGTCTCTGCGCTTTGATGTTCTGCCAGGTCAGCCGTCGAATTTTCGGTTTTTTCTTTGGGCTGAGCGGCTTGCTGCCCACTACAATTTCCTCCATAATATCAAGCTCCCTATCCATCTTTATATTGTAAGGAAAAACGTCTAGCGACACATTTCCCACTATGACAATCCGCGCCCAGTGACATATTTCTTTGAAAAATCAGGAAGGAAGGTAACCTTCCTTCCTGACAGCAACTTCTTATTTCACAGACCAGTTATCGATTCTCCACTGCAATACTTCATTGACGCGGCCTTCGAATGCCTTGATATCCAGCTTTTGAATTTCGGAAACGTATTCGCTCCATACACTGCTGAAGTCGGATGTGTTGGCCAAAATCGCTTTCGGCAAATATTTGGTTGATAATTCGTTCAGCTTCGTATTGGCGATTTTAGCTGGAGAGCCCTCAACCAGATCGACGGACCAAGCCGGGTAATAGATAGGGTTTTCCGGTGGATCACTGAAGAACTCTATAAAGCTGTTTAATCCATATGCATCCAGAACTTCCTTATCAAACGGTTTCAAGCTGGCCTGATATTCTTCCGGCTGATTGCTTGCTGAAGTGGCGTTGCCATCGCTGAAATAACCTTCCATCTTCGGTGCGGTTCCATAGAAAGCGTCTGCTTTGTTGGCCAGCTTCCAGGCCGCATCCGCAGCATTGTCGCGCTGTTCTTGTGTTTTCATGAAACGACCTTCGTCATTGACGTAATAGTCTTGATCCTGAATGCCCCAAGTGAGCGTCTTTTGCCAATCTTCTTCCATAAGCTTGTCGAGCGCTTTAATGATTTTCACAGGGTCCTTGGCACTTACCGTAATGCCGTAACCATTGTTCAGGTTAAGTGCTGCGCGATCGCGATAGTAGTCCTTCGTGCTGCTGTCGTATACCAATGGGAAGCCGACGTATGTGCGTTCGATTTTGTCCTGCGTTATCAAAGAATCTTCCGCACTGCCAAAGTTCCAATGCTGGTCGAACATGCCGAGCACCGCGCCGCTGGACAATTTGGCCATGTACTGATCGTAGTTTTGGGCAAAAGCCTCCTTATCGAGCAAGCCTTGTCCGTTAATTTCATTAAGCTTTTCATAGTATGTTTTTGCATAATCCTTGTCTGCAAAGATCTCTGCCTTGCCGTCGTTTACAACGACACCCCCATCATTCGGATGACCGATCAAATGCTGTGGCGGGTTCAGCAACCCCCAGTTTTTCCAGTCATAGTTCAACACTTCAAAGCCAATGGTCGGCTTGCCGTCGATAGTAGGATACTTCTCCTTGTATTTCGCGATCAGATCAAAGTATTCGTCCAGTGTTTTTGGTGTTGGATAGCCAAACTCTTTCAACACGGCTTTTTGAATCCAGAAGGCAGGTCCGCTGTAATAGGTATCTGACACCTCACCGTTGTAAGCACCGTAGTTAGGCAAATAATAGATATGTCCATCGTTAGGGTCCTTCATCTGATTCCAGTATTTCTCGTAATGCTTCTTCAGATTAGGCGCATGTTCCTCGATCAGGTCCTCTAGAGGAATGACCGACCCTGCTGCTGTCAGCTTGGTATCCGCAGAGATCAAATCGGGATAATCTCCTCCGGCAATCATGACGCCGAGCTTTTGGTTTTTGTCGCCCGCCAAAAATTCAAATTTGAATGTAACGCCAAGCTCTTCCTTGATTTTTTTGTAGATTTTGTTGTCAGCAGTTGGCTGTTGTCCGGCCTCGTTCAGGAATACCGAGATTTCTAACGGATTATCAGCCCCAACCTCACTACCTTTACTGCTTTCCTCTCCGCTGCCTGAATTGCCACTTGAGCAACCTGCTAGCACAACGCTCAACGACAATAACAGTGTTGCCCCCATACGGAAAAATGATTTTTTACTGTCCCCCATAAAGCACCTCCAAAGTTTGATCTCACTGCATGAAAGCCCTTTCATTTGAATAATTTAATTATAAATTTACATCACTATGGAAACTATATTCGAATTATAGCTCTTTCCGAGAAAAGCTCAGGTTTTCTTGTATTCATTAGGAGACATGCCCATGCGTTTCTCAAATTGTTTTAAAAAATGATGGTAATTGGCGTATCCAACCTGTTCCGAGACCTCGCTATTTTTGTACTGATTCTTCTGCAGCAAGCGACACGCCTCCTCTACCCTCAGGTTATGAAGCAGTTCATTGAATCCGATTCCATTTTTGCGTATCAACAGTTGCCCCAAATAGGCCGGATGCAGGAAGAAACGTTCCGCCAGCATCTTAATGGTCAATCCCTCCCGGAAATGTATATGAATATAATCGTTGATATCCTGTACAATACCTTGTGCTTCGAAGACGCTCTCTTTAAGCAAAAACTCAAAGCAGACTCTTCCGCACGCATGCAACATGCCAACTAAATCATCAAAGGTTAACAGTGCTTCATCCAGATCCGGTATTTCGAACAAACGGTAATTCTCTGAATCTTCTGCCATTTGCGCCCTCATATAAGCCCGAATTTCATGAAGAAGGTAAATCACAAATTTTCGGGCTTCATCCGGGTGAACCCGCATCTGTCGAAAGGATTGCTCAATAAACTCCACAGCGGACTGGAAGTTGGCGTAATCAATGAGCTGAAGTGCTCCCAGTACTCTCTCGACCAGTTCGACCTGTTTGTTATGCCTTTGAAAACCGTGATGCTGGAGATCGGCATAATCCATTATGCTGTTCCCTTGCACTTCATAAAAGGCGTGCAGCAAGGCCTTCTCTGCTGTTATTCGGGAGTTGCTGATAAGATGAAGAGAGGATTCGGTTGTGCCAATTGCCATATATGTACGAAAGCCCGCCAGACGGCGAGCCAGTGCTTCTAATTGTTTTCTTAAAATCCCGCTCGTTCTCTGAGGTTCGGAGGAAACATCGCCGAACACAATGGACAAGAGATCATTTCGCAGACGAATGATATAAATGACATGCTGTCCGCTCAGAACCTCTGAAGCAATACTAATACAGCGGCCAACCTCATTCTCGGACACCTGAACCAGGCACACATTCCAGGATTCAGCTGACCGGGACAGGGACTCCATGAGTTGAGTACCTTCTGTAGACAGCACTTTGCCCATCAAAGCATCCTTCATCGTCAACATTTCCTGCTCTCTCAATGCAATCTGTCCAATATAAAGCTGCTCTTGCTCCTTCATTAGTTCGATGCTCATCATGCGAACCTCGGACTTCGCCTGTTCCTCATCCAATGGTTTTAACAGATAACCGGAAACTTTGAATTTAAGCGCTTTTCGCGCAAACTCAAAATCGCTGTACCCCGTAAGAATAATGAACTTGGTCGACCAATTCCCTCGATGTCGCCATTCTTCAATCATTTCTAGTCCATTCATCACTGGCATATGAATATCAACCATAACAAGATCCGGCTTAAGCTCTTCCATTCGTTGCAGCCCTTCCATCCCGTTGCCGCATAAAGCGCATACCTCAAAGCCAAGACTTTCCCATGGAATCCACAGCTCCAAGCCCTCTAGCGCCCATGGTTCGTCATCAATCAGCAGCACTTTAAATGCCATTGTCCCTACCTCCTTTTGCTCCCTGATACTCTAGCAGTTGTAATGGAATTTCGAAGGATACCTCTGTTCCCTCCCCTATTCTGCTCACCAGATTAAAACTCACTTTATCGTCATAATACAATTCAAGACGACGATATACGTTACGTATGCCAATATTACTTCCTCCACTCTCCTCTTTGCTCCGCATATGATACAGAACCTCTTGTAGCCGTTCCTTATCCATGCCTATACCATTATCGGATACAACAACACGCAATCGCTCGCTTACAACTTCTGCTTTAATCTTCACATAGCCAAGTCCTTCAATGGCTTGAATTCCATGTTTGCAAGCATTCTCGGCCAACTGCTGGATACTCATTTTTGGAATTCTATACTGCCTCGCCTCATCGCTAATATCAATGTAATATTCAAACTTATCTCGAAAACGGAATTTTTCAATTCCCATATACATGACCGTAAAACTCATTTCCTCTTCCAGAGTGACCACATCATCCTTCCAATTCAACAGGCGGCGAAGCAACTTGGATAGGTCCTTGATAATATCTTTGACATCCGCATAATTGTTTTTGGTGCTGACCACCAGCAGCGCATTAAGCGTATTGAATAAAAAATGAGGATTCATCTGGCTTTGCAACAAATTTAGCTCAGCGCGAATGCGCTCGGCCTCCTGACTCCGCTGCTGAATTTCAAGCTTGTACACATTATTGATCAGGGAATGGATCTGAGCGGTCATCATATTGAAATTACGAATTAAATGACCTATCTCATCCTGTCCACCATCAATGTTGATCAGATCAAATTTCTCGTTTCCCACCTTTTGCATATGTCTGGACAGACGCTTTACTCGGTAATTGTATGAACGCAGCATGACATAGATGAAGATCGAGGTAACCAAAGTAATAATACCGGCCAACATGCCGAAATAAAGCTTCATGGAGAACATCGCTTGTTTGACACGTGTTTCCTGAGGCACGCCGATGAGCTTCCAACCTTTCACATAGCTGGCATTACCAATCGGAACGATATGTAGATCCTTTTCCACTGTCTTGCTCATATCGAACAACGCATAATCACTGTCTACCTCGCCCTGATACTTGTCATCTGCAGACACAATAATCTGATTCTTGGCGTTGACCAGATACAGGTCCAGCGAACTTTTCTCTCTCGCAATAACGTCATAGAATCGATTAAGGTAAAAATCAATCCGCACCAGCTTCTCGTAAGAATTGTCTACGTTGTAATAGTCCATTTTTTCAATCACACTAAAATATGATGAGGTCGCCGCGCGATCATTCGCCGCCTGATCGCGATACGCGAGCACACTCAGTGATTCCCCTGCCTTTTCCCATTGTCTGAACCAGGCACTGGCATACATTGAGCTGTCCAAATAATAATAATCTCCTCCAGACACGATGGTTGGGTTATTCGTGTAGATGCCGATTCGCTGGATCTGGTTGTTCACGGGGATATAAGATGTAACCCTATGGCGAAGCTGTTCATCGAACGTATTATAGAAATCCAGTTGACCATTGTACACACGATCCATGGATTCGGACAACAGCTTGTCCGTGATTAAAGCGTGACTGACAGCGATACCCCCGTCAATCATGGTGTGAATGTCCTTTCTAGCCCGCTCCAGCGATATTTGCAAATTCTGTTCTTCCCGTTCCTTGATCAGCCCTGACATACGATCCATGAACAAATAATTACTTGCAATAATCGGAAGCAAAATACCGATAACATATATCAGCGTAAACTTGTAGTTCAAAGGAATATCGTTCACGATGCCGCGCAATCGGAATTTCTTAAACATGTCTTCAATCGCCATCCTTCATTCGTTACTTGTCGAGTGGATCTATGGTTGTTTCCGATATGCAGAAGGAGCCATGCCCGTCATGCGCTTAAACTGACTTACAAAATAGTCAGCATTGGGGTACCCTGAGTTGACCGCAACTTCGGCTATGCTGGAACAACTCTGACGCAGCAGTCTCTTGGCCTCCTCGATCCGTTTATCATTCAGATATTCCCGAAAAGACTTGCCAGTCTGCTGCTTGAAGGCTTGCCCCAAATAATTGGCATTCATATGAAATTTCTGTGCAAGTTCTTGAAGCTGAAGCTTCTCCCGAAACTCTTGGTTAACATACTGCACCACACGAAAAATGGTGCAGCATTCCTTTTCTTTCCGCTGCTCCTGCAGAGCTCTCAAAGCGTTGAGACTTAATATAAGTGCATATTCCCGGAATGCAGGAAAGGAGTCAATGTCGGTTAAGACGCCCAACGTATGTTGTAACTGCAACACAAACCTCTCCACATCTCCATCCAGCTCCTTCAGTTGCTTGAGAACTCCCATTTCAAGGGCAAGCAATTGCACCCGAACATATTCTATATCCGACGCAGGCAGCCCTGAGTCTGGATTCACCAGCAGTTCATGTACCTCTTTCTCCAGCCCATCCTCTTGACCCGTTAAAATGATTTTAAACAGGTTAGTCAAAGCTTTTTGGTTCACAGTCGCCATGCTACCATCCCTTGGCAGATCTTGATCGTAAATAATGCCGCTTCCTATCTGATAACGCTTCCATTTTAGCGCAGAAAATGCTTTTTCATAGGCCGTCCGCATAGCAACTACTCCACCTGAATGATATGCAAATGCCACAATAATTGTTGCTTGACTGGAGTACATCTCAAACAGGGTGCTCCCTAACCTCTCAAGCCAACTCAGAGAATCATCCATTTCAGCTGCAAAGACACCCATTCTTCCTTCAGCATCCATATAAAGTTCGTAGTGCTGAGCGCTAGCAAAACGCTGTACCTGTGACTTGATGTCCTCATGGCAAGCATCTGTTTCAATTAAAAGGCAGGCCATGTTCTCATGACCCTCCATTTGCATTATACTTTTCACTTCAGCTTGCAGTTCGCTGCTCTCCTCACCCTGAAACAGACGGTTGAACAAACAGTTTACATATAAAGTACGCTCGTGTTGATGCAATTTTTCTGAGACAAGCTCGTTCTGAATTTTACGACTCATCTGTTCTAATACGTTTTCAATTTCAACCTCATCAATGGGTTTGAGCAAATAATCCTCTACACGCTGTTCCAGCGCTGTTTTCGCATAATCGAAGCGTTCGTATCCGCTTAATATGACAAATCGCGGCGGTTTGGCTAATTTTTGTATAGAACGATCAATCAGTTCAAGTCCGCTCACCGAAGGCATATGAATATCTGTAAACACCAGGTCTGGCTGAAGATCCTCAATAATGGCCCAAGCGGCGTTCCCGTTCTCGGCCTCTCCACAAATTTGAAAACCGTATTTGTTCCAATCTACCATTGTTCGCAGACCTTCCAGTACCCATGGCTCATCATCCACCAACACAACATTCATCATTCTTGTTTCCCCCCGTTAATAGTGATGAATAATCTGCTTTCACCTTGGACACAAACATGGATCATTGCACACTGGAAAATGTTTATCTGTAGCTTTATGTACCCATTCGACGATTATTCAGGTTCAATTCTGTCTCTGTACACCTCAAGTAGCGACTTTTTTATATAAGCATAACATCCGTGAAAAGAAAACCAACACTTCAAACCAATTCACAATAATTTTTAAAGAAAATGCTTTAATTTGAAGAGTAACCCGGCTTGTATGCACGCCCTGACAACTGATCTAATGTCTATGAGCAAGGATGTTGATCAGCTTACCAAATGGATCACGGACATAGAATCGACGAACGCCCCAGGGCTCATCCGTAAGATCATATTCTATTGTGTAACCAGCACTTTTCATGCGTTCATACACTACATCGACATCATCGACTTCAATCGAAAGATCAGGTGTAGGTGTATTGGAGCCACCTTGAGTGGCGATACTTATTTGAACGTTCTCCTTTCCGAGTAATCCGTATGTTTCAATCCAGCCATGATTCATCAATAAATCAAGTTCAAGCACGTCTTGGTAAAAGCTTTTTGCTGCTGAAATGTTCTGCGTATTAATATTAGTGACAATTCGTTTTACCCTCATTTTCAGAACCTCGATTCAAATCGTATATTCTTCGCAAGCCCAAAGCCAAATCCTTATTTTACATTATCATCTAGTACCACGTTATTCAATTGGAAACCAAGAAATCGGTTTTGAATAGGTTTTGTGATCCCTATCTTGATTGGTGGATGGATTCTACGTAGAAACGCAAAAGACCTTAGCTCGCTGTAATTTATACGGGCGCCAAGGTCTTTTAGATTTTGTTATTCCTTAAATATCTCATTAAAAATGCTACATCTATTCTCATCTATTTCGATTCAAGAATGTATCGATTCCATTTCTGCTGCCAGGCTATATCGTCCCAGAAGGGATGATGCGGCGCACAGTTAGAGCACAGAGTCATTCCCCAAAAACCAAGAGTCATTCCTTTTCGTACTGCGTACTCTGCAATAAATTTCCCGACAGGCCCTTCCTCAAATCCGGCTAACAGCGGCGTATAACCGACATAACCTTCTCCAATAACGACCGGTAATCCGGAATGAACGGCCCATTCGTGAGCTTCTTCCAAGCGCATATCTGCCTTTTGCAGCATAGCCAGCTTATGTTTACTATAATTGTCGTATAAAAAAAGATCCCATTTATCCGACTCCACCCAGTCATGCAGATAGAGCAGTTTTAGCCCTACCGGATTTCCTTCCATCCTCCATTCCTGGCCGCGCGGCAGCGTATACTCTTCGAATGGAGGCGCATCCTCCCGCAGGATCGATTGGACGAACAAGCCCGGAAAAGGCGCCTGCTCATCATCCAGTCCGGCTGCTTCGGTTAATTCATTCAATACCCCTTTGATATACAGATGGAAATGTGCAACCTGTAAATTTCCCGCTACATAACATTTGGGATATGCTTCGTTTAATGTATAGCTTGCTGTCATCAGGATATCCGGATGGGCCCTTCTGAGATATCCAACAGCCTCTTCAATATACGGCTGCATGGCTTCCACAAGAGCTGGTACATTGGATGGGACAATGCCTTGA
Organism: Paenibacillus sp. UMB7766-LJ446; assembly: GCF_030226665.1. Classification (NCBI taxonomy): domain Bacteria; kingdom Bacillati; phylum Bacillota; class Bacilli; order Caryophanales; family Paenibacillaceae; genus Paenibacillus; species Paenibacillus sp. UMB7766-LJ446. Next base: position 362,717 of record NZ_JASOYM010000002.1, on the reverse strand, counting down.
GTGATTCCTATGGCGGTCAATTGCCCGAATTCCACCTCATTATGCAGCTCCGCATAAATAATCTGTTCATCGTATCCTTCCACTTTTAAATATCGGATAAGCTGATCCAGGGATTGGGCAATAGCCATAAACCGGTTTTCTGGAGCGATAGCAGCCAGCTCGTCGCGCAGTGCGGGAAAGGCCAGGAAGCTGGGGCTCTGTTGATATTCCCACGAAGATAACATGATATAACAACCATGGGCCTTGGCCTGTCTGAACAATTCAAGCAAATGCGCATGCCCATTCAGCACAGCGCCGCCCCGGCAGTTGTACCAGCGTGTCCGCTGCCCGATCTCTCCAAGGCTGCCAAAGTGTAGCGGGCCTGGCCGCTTGCCTTCCGCCGTGAACAGTAAGAAAGGCATCGCACAGATTCGGATCGTATTGTAGCCTCTCTCCACCGCTTCCTTAAATCTCGCCTCAAGATCGCTGTACGGCTCTCCCGGTAGGGTCATGGTGTACCAGGAGAAATCCCACATGGTGATGGTCAATTTGCGCGGCAACCTGCCAGGCACGACATCCATTAACATCACACCTTCTTTTTTGTTTTTAGCAATACCGTTTTCTTTCTCTATAAGCCAACCAATGGACAATATCTCATTGTTAATGAACTATCAAGGTTAAACTCCTTCGCGCAATTGCCGAGGATACCTTCTATGAACCATCGCCCCTTGATGATTAGGGTCCATTTCGAGAACCAACTCAAGTTCGGTTTCGGCTTCTTGATCACGGCCAAGCCCCAGAAGTCCCAAGCCTCTCATGTACCGGCAATGGATTACATTGCGACGGTTCAGGTCATCTTCAAATACCAGAAAGTCTGGCAAGGATACGGCAAAGTAATCCATTTTGATGTCATCAAACATATGCTTTTCAGCATAATCAATCAGTTTATTGAAACAGCGCTTGGCTTCCTTCGCGTTATGAAGCTTCAACCAAGCCAACCCCTGATAGAAGATCATCTCTGGCGGCTGATCGTTGTAGAACATCGCACTTGTCGGCTCAGCAAGCCCCTGTGAAGCTGTGGTGTAACTGGAGGTGGCTTCTGTTTCCCGCTGCAGACCTTCGTAGGCCAAGCCGAGATAATAATAAATATGATTCTCCTGAGTTCCTTCCAGCTTCCCTTCACCCAAATTCAACGGATAGACTAATGCTTGTTGTAAATGCTGAGCTGCTGCTTCATAATGACCGTTTTGCAGCGCTTGTTTACCAAGCTCGGTATGAGCCAACTTATATTGCCCTGTCACTTTCCCCTCTCCACCTTCCCACGGATGGAAATTGCGCTGAGTCAGGGCAGCAATTGCTTCTTGATAACATTCAGCATTGTTTAGCAGGGTTACGTATTCCACATACAGATCATCCCGTTTCTCGACCAGATCTCGCCTCTCTTCAAGGATATGGAGGCGTTCGTCTGCTGACCACGCGAGCTTTTTACGAAGCTGATCCAGTTCGAAGAAAATACGACCATCATTTGGTGCACAGGCAAAGGCCTGTTCAAGCGAAGTCAGAGCTGCTTGCGGATTGTTCTGTTTGTTGTAATAGGCCAACCCCAAATTGCGGTGTACAGTTGGATAATCATCTCGCAGCGCACGTGACTGCTCCCAGCTCGCAATCGCCTCGATTGGCCGTTTCTTATCATAATAGAAGTTTCCGAGATAGTAATGAGCCCTGTCGTCCTTCGGATTAGCATGAACAGCACTTTCCAGTAGCTCAAGTTCAAACAACGTGTTCGGGAAACAATAGGTTGGATTAGCCAATTGTCCCTTACGGCGAGCTTCATGAGCATGTTCATGTTGTCCGGTACGTTTATATAATTCTGCGAGTGCATAATGCAGCATGGGATAGACGGATTTTTCCGGGTTCACTATTCTTTCACCTACGGCAATGGCTTCTTCATAGAAACCGCTGTTCATATAGTCTGCGATGACATGCAAATAGTTATGATCATCATTTCTCATCAATCGCTGCAATTCAGACAGAATACCTTGTGCAGCAGCGTTATCCCCTAACGCTGTATGAGCCAAGGCCAACTCATTATAAGCTCCAAAATCCGCGACATCCAGTTCGATGGTCTCAAGCGCATAGCCTTTTGCTTTATCAATCAGCTCAAGCTTGCGCAGCAAAGCGGCTTTCAGATTACGTGCTTTGTAGTTTCGTGAATTACGGATGAGTGCACGCTCAATCTGCTCCAGTGCCTCGGCGTACTGGCCTTTCATGCTGGAAATCTGAGCTAGAGAAAAGTACCCTGCATCCTGCCACGCTGCCGACCATACCGATTTGTGAAAAGCAGTAAAAGCTTCATCCAAACGGCCTTGGCCACGAAGGGCTACTCCCAGCTGATAGTAGGCCTCGCTGTCATATGGGTTCGGATTGCGCCAGGTCAAACGCTCGATTGCTTTGCGGAAATATTGCTCGCTGTCTACATATAATCCACGGCGAAGCAGTAGGGTTCCATAAGCTACATTTAATCGGATATCACCGCTATCCCGATTCAAGCCTTCCAGATAGTAAGCTTCGGGTTCAAACGTAGCATGCCGATATTGCTCCAGATGCTGGCCCGCCAAATACAGCTCTTCGGTCGAACACAGTTGTTGTGGTGCTGTCAGTGGTCTTGCAGCTTCGGGGACCCGCTCAATATCCGGACGTTTCGGTTGATAGGAAATCAGTAATCTGCCTTCCCTATTTCGGACGGAAAGCTTCAAATCATGCTCCTGTTCCCCGCTTTCCAGCGGTACGACCTTCAGATATGCATCTACCGGGGACAATTTAACGGTTTCTTGTACATACCGGGTTGCTGCTCCACTCAACTCCACAATGGCATGATCAAGTTCAGAGGTTGCATATACCTTAATCACTGCCTCTCCGGCTTCAACGTCAACCTCCAGATTGACGGCTGCTTCAATGGAGGCATTTTTTACGACACCTATGTTTTTGTAAGGCATGAAATACTGGCTGAAGGTCTTCTCCTCGTAAGGTTGAAGCCAAGTGAAGTCTGGCTGATTGTCTGTGTACACTCCAGTCATGAGTTCAATGTACGGGCCATCCTCATCCGTCAATTGACGGTCCCACGCCTGACCGAACTCTCCGTTCCCCCAGGTCCACTGTTTCTTGCCGGGAGAAATATGATGATTCGCCACATGCAGCAATCCGGCCTCTACACTGTGATCATATGCACCGACGAAATTATAATCGGATTTGTAAGCCATATACGAAGTCGGAACCGGGATGTTCTTATACCGGGAAATATCTACGCCTTCCGAATAATCCTGTTTGTAATAGGTTCCGGTAGCGATGGGGAAACGCGAGACATCCCTTTTACCATGATCAAATACAGCCGTTACGTCTGGAGGAAACACGGATTGCGTATATTCATTAACCGCTACAGCCGGATTTGCCCACCACAGGAAGGTCTGCGGCTCAGATGTCCGGTTGTATAATTGAGCATTGATCTCCAAGTAAGCCTTGTCCGGATAGAGCTTGAAGGCCACTGTAACTTTCGTGCCGTACATCCGGTCAATCTCACTTACCCATACTGCAGCACTGCCATCTTCCGTTGCTTCGTATTTGTATTCAACCGGACCGAACGTATTAGGGCGGTGATGCTGGGGCCAGTTAAATTCAATTCCCCCGGAGATCCAAGGACCGGTAAGGCCCACTAACGCAGGCTTAATGACGCGGTTATAATAGACGAAGTCATAATTGTTCGTCTTATCAAGCGCGCGGTAGATTCTGCCCCCGATTTCTGGCATGACCTCAATACGGATATATTGATTTTCCAGAATAACCAATTTGTAATTTTTATCATGCTTCACATCCGATATACTCTCAATCACCGGATGCGGATACACACGGCCGGAACTTCCCTGATAGACTCTTTTCTCCAGAAACATAGGATTGGGGTCAGCTTTCCCCGCCTCATATGTAGGTATCAACACGTTTGTTTCCCACACTTGAACTTGACTAGATCCGGTTGGTTTCTCCTCCAGCGTACGATCCACAGCCTCATGCTTCATGTTAGAACGGCCTCCCTTAACTTGATAGTTATACTGTATCTTCTGGCAAGAAAGGTTCCAATTGACGAAATGCGGGAAGTGATGGATTATATTCTTATTCTGATTATTAATTACGGGGGTAACTGGAATGAGTCCTGATCATATACGCAAGCCTGAAGGATTTGTAGAGGAAAAGTTATATGTACTTCCGGAATATTGGATGAGAGAACTGGAACAGGAGGAACTGACTTCTACTTTATTTATTACGGATATCGGTTATTTTGCTAATGCTCAATATCATTTCAGGGAGCGTCTGGAAGGCAGCTCGTCACATATTTTCATCTTTTGCGACGCGGGAGAAGGATGGGTCGAGCTGAATCATGGAGAACGATTAATCATGCAGCAAGGCGATATGGTGATAATCCCACCCGAAACTGCACACCGTTACGGGGCAATGCAGGAAGATCCATGGAGTATATACTGGTTTCATTTCAAAGGAAGTCATGCGAATAGATTGGTGAAGATGTTTGGTTTGTCTAACGCTTCACTCTCTTTATCACCAAGCGGCAAAGCCCGTTTAATGGAATGGTTCGTACCTACCTATGAAATGCTTGCCGAGCGGACATACGCCCTGACTACCCATGTACATGTGGCCCAAACTACAAGACAGCTGCTCTCCGGGATTGGCTTGAATGCCATCAAATCGGCACAAGAGAAGAAACGTGAAACTTATTTGGAACAGGCGATTCAATACATGAATGTACATATGAGTGGTTCTATTTCTCTAACGGAATTGGCTAATCATGTCGGGGTATCGAAACAGCATCTGATCTTTCTATTTAATTCTGAAACTGGCATCGCTCCGATCGAATATTTCCTGCGGCTCAAAATTCAGCGGGCTGGTCATCTTCTCGATCTTACCGAAATGAGCATCAAGGAAGTCAGCTCCGCAGTGGGCATCAGCGATCCCTATTATTTCTCCCGGCTTTTCAAGAAGATATCGGGATTCTCCCCTTCCAGCTATCGGAAGATTCCAAAAGGCTAGTCCGCGGAAGTCCCACCCTTCTTTCCTTGATTACACACAATAAAAAAACCGTTGAATCTTTGAATTAAAGTTCAACGGTTTTAAATTCAACTAGGATCAACATATTCTCAATTAAAATCAGGATCAGACTGCGTATGTTGAGGCGTGTGATGCGAGACTTTTTTAACTAATAGGAAGTACGTGAGAATCGCAACGAGACTGGTCATTAATAAAGTGAATCCTAACGGGACCGCAGTGTCTTCTCCTGCAATACCTACCAGAGGAGCCACCAACGCGCCTAGAAGAAAGGGAACAACGCCGAGCAATGCTGCTGCACTTCCGGCCATCTTGGCTTGGCTCTCCATGGCAAGCGGGAATGCCGCAGTAGACGTAATACCTATGGAACAAACAAAGAAGAACAATGGAATGACCAAAGCGAAAAGCGGGCCATGAGCTATAGTTACCGCCAAAGCAGCAACGCTTGCCACTAAAGCAAGCCACAGTCCAGATAATAGAAGGGTCTGCTCAGGTATACGTTGTGCCAATCGACCTACGATTTGTGAACCGATGATCAAGCTGATTCCGTTGGAAGCAAACAATATAGCGAATACAGTAGGTGTGACTCCATAAATATTTTGGTAAATAAACGGCGTACCTGCTACATATGCAAAGACCCCTGCCGTCATGATTCCCTGTGCCAGCATGTAACCAACAAACTTGCGGTCACGTAGAAGCGTTTTGTAGTTCCCCAACTGTTGTTTGAAGTCAGGGGCCATACGTCGTTCAGGTGGGTTTGATTCCTTCAAACCCCATTTTGTCATGATTAATAAGAAAATGCCCAAAACTGAGAGTGAGATAAACACACCAATCCATGTCGTGAATGAAAGAATACCACTTCCAGCGATCGGTGCTGCCAAAGGTCCCAAATTCCCCACAAGCAAAAGTAGAGAGAAGAATTTAGTGAGTTCATGGCCACTGTAAAGGTCTCTAGCTATCGCACGAGAGATAACAATCCCTGCTGAAGCCGCAAATCCTTGAGTGAAACGGAACAAAATCAATAGTCCGATATTAGGAGCAAAAGCGCACGCCAAGGAACAAATAATATAGGCTGCCATGGAGATTAACAGCGGTTTACGTCTACCGTGAGCATCACTCAAAGGACCCATAACGAGTTGTCCCATACCTAGCCCTAATAAACAAGCTGTAAGACTAAACTGTACGAGTGATGCGTTTGTATTGAAGTTTTTTGCAATCTCAGGAAATGCCGGTAAATACATATCAATCGTAAATGGACCTAATGTTGAAAATAAACCCAGCAACAATGCCAGACCATATACATTCCAATTATTACTCTTTGTCATTATTCTATAAATCTCCAATTCATTACTTCATTTATTTTATTTGAATCCCCGTTGCCATACATTTTGCGTTCATTCCTTTTCCTGTTCACACCCCCATTAGTTTAAAGGCGAAGAATTCAAATGAGTTTGATCTATCTACGGTTTTTCATAGATTTAGTTTGATCCTAACAAATTGTAACTGCCCTACCCCAGAAAAGCCACTTATTTTTTCTTTCATATTCGGAGTATAAGACATAGAGTTAACTGTAAGTCAAATCATAATTTTAAAGCAGATTAAGCAAAAACACCTCCAAGAAGATCTCCCTATCTGTCGACAAGGTTTCATTTTCTTGAAGGTGCTTTGATTTTGATTTGTCTCAATCAAAACATTGAATTATTTATTGAACGTGACATTCTCCGAACCGCCCTCAAAAATAATAGACGAGTCCCGCGGCTTCGTTTCCGCGATTTTACGGCCACCTCTGTACGAATAAAGTACGCCGGCCTGTTTGCGAATAGCCTCATATTCGTTCTCTGCTTCAAGAACGATGAAGTTGGCAGGCTTACCTTCTTCAATGCCGTACACATCTTCGATATGCAGCGTTCTTGCGCTATTTTTCGTAATAAGATCGATCGAGTTCACGATTTGGTCGTAACCGAGCAGCTGTGAAGCATGGATGCCCATGTGCAGCACCTGCAGCATGTTGCCCGTACCTAGCGGATACCATGGATCGAAGATGTCATCGTGACCAAAGCACACGTTAAGGCCGGCTTCCTGCAATTCTTTGACCCGAGTAAGCCCTCTTCTTTTCGGATACGTGTCGAACCGTCCCTGCAGGTGGATGTTGACGAGCGGATTGGAGACGAAATTCAGGTCAGCCATCTTCAGCAATCTGAACAATTTGTACGTATAGGCATCATTGTATGACCCCATCGCCGTTGTATGGCTTGCCGTCGTGCGGGAGCCCAGTCCGCGTTCATAGGCTTCTTTGGCAACGACTTCCACGAAACGGGATTGCTCGTCATCAATTTCGTCGCAATGGATGTCGATAAGACGGTCGTATTTTTCGGCGAGATCGAACGCGACCTTCATCGAATCGACGCCGTATTCCCTTGTAAATTCGAAGTGTGGAATACCGCCGACCACGTCAACGCCCATTTTCAGCGACTCTTCCAGCAACTCCACACCGTTCGGATAAGAGTGAATGCCCTCTTGAGGGAAAGCAACAAGCTGGATATCCATGTAGGGTGCCATTTCTTCTTTTACTTCTAGCATCGCTTTAACAGCGGTAAGGCTTGGATCGGTGACATCCACATGCGTCCGTACGTGCTGGATGCCCTGGGCCATTTGCAATCCAGTGCCGTTTTGGAACGTATTTTGACGTCTTCATGCGTCAGGGAAGCCTTGCGTTCCGACCAGCGCTGGATGCCTTCGAACAGCGTTCCACTCAAATTCCATTCCGGTTCACCTGCCGTTAACGTAGTATCCAGATGAATATGAGGTTCAATGAACGGCGGCAGTACAAGTGAACCGTTGACGTCAAGTACTTCCTCATTTGCCGTTGCTTGCAGCTCCTGCGTAATTTGTACGAACTTCCCGTCCTTCACGACTATATTCCATAGACCTTCTTTACCCCGCAATTTTGCGTTCTGTATAATCATTCATTTTCCCCTTTTCTTTGTTGGATTCTTTCGAAGGAACGATCAGCATCAGCACGATGTAGGCCACCGCCGTACCGATCAGTGCATTTAAAGGTGTTACTCCTGGGGCCAGCTGGGCAAATGCAACACCGATGGCCCAAGCTGCCATCGCTACCCAGTTTACCGTTTTAAAAGTCATGTCGGCAAACGGTTTATAGTTTCTGCCCTTCACGAAGAAATAGTCCGCGATGATAATGGCGCCGATCGACGGTATTGCCGCGCCCAGCACATTCAGGAAACTCACGAAATTGTTGTACATCCACATGGCAAATACGGTACCCACGATGCCATTGACGATAACGAAGAATTTTTTCGAAATTTTAGTGATATTGGCAAAGCCCAACCCGGAAGCGTATAAGGCATTATCGTTGGTCGTCCAGATATTGAGTCCAAGTACGATGATCGCGGGAATGAGCAAGCCTTGCAGGAACATGACCTCCGAGATATCTGCCAGGTTATAAGCCATTGCACCGACTGCACCGAACAGGAACATAAGGGAGTTCCCCAGAAAGAATGCAATGACAGTTGCTGTAACCGCCTGCCGGGACGTCCGGGAGAATCGGGCAAAATCGGGCGTCAGCGTTCCGCCACTAATGAATGACCCGATACAAATGGTTAATGCTGCTGCCGCAGTGAGCGACTGTGACGGGGTGTAATCGAGCATGCCTTCCAGACCGCCCAATGTACCTGCACCTTCAAACATGGAGTAACCGCCGAGAATGGCAATCGCCGGAACTGCGATATAACCCAGGATGACGAGTGACTTCATGCCGAAGATGGCTGATGCCGTCATGGCTAGACCAAACAGTAAGATCAACAGGTACACGTTCCAATCCATCGCTTTGGCGACCGGAATCGCGAACATGGCCACACCTACCCCGAACCATCCAACCTGTGTGAAGCCGAGCAGGAACGAAGGCAGGTATGATCCTTTCTCACCGAACGCGTATTTGGCCAGCAAGTGTGTGGACAGCCCCATTTTGGCGGCGATATGTGCCAGCGCTCCCGTATAGATACCGAGCACCAGATTTCCCGCAAGCACGATGCCGATGAACTCCATGAACGTCAAGCTGACTCCAAGCGTCCCCCCCGCCAGCATGCTTGCCGAGAAGAAAGTGAATCCCAGCATTACGGCTAACGTCTTCCAAAAATGGTTTCTCTGTGCTTTCGGCACCTCTTGCCACGAAAACTCTTGATCTTGTTTGCTCATCAGAATACCCCCAACTTAAAGTGTCCTGATACCAAAAAAAGCAGAAAAAAAGAGGCTACTTGTCAAGTCTCAAACTGACAAGTAGCCTCTTTTTTACATCATAACCCGCGCGAAGACACAGAGCATCCCTGACGGGATATGCCCTGATTCACGCGTGATTACAAAAATCCGCTGCCCTTGCCAGCCTCTCTGGACTGAATTAAAGGTACCAGTATTCAATTACATCCCATTATTTTCGAAAAACCTATCGTTGTCAATGTCATTATTATCCAAAATAATTAAAAACCCTCATTAACCAGCATCGTCTACTTTACTATGAAACGCCGTAAATGTTGGTTTGATGCTGATCGGCATCAGTCCTCCATGTTATCCGTCTAAAAGTATTTTTTTATTTTCTATGAACATCATATAATCGAATTTCAATCACTTCTGCCCGATCTCCGCCGTGCGTTTCATTAATGACAACTCTAATCCGGTCTGATTGTATCGGATTCTCAAGTCGATGGATCTTTTTGCGAGCACGGTTATGGTTATCACCAGCAAGCGTTTCCCACTCCCCATTTATATATGCCTGCACCTCATAGGTCTTAACCATCTCCGGAATAATCAAAAACGGTGTTTCGTGATGATGCAAATTAATCAAATCCTCATTAACATCGTCATTAAAGGTAAGGTGGATTTCCCGGATATCCACTGGTTCTGGAAGCTTGACTTCAATCCATTCTTCACTGTCGTTTGCGATTGGCTCCGATACCCACAGCTGCGGACCGCCAAACGGACGAACGTAGCCGTTGATGACTTTATCAGGTGAATAAGCGCCGGTCTCAACTGCAAAACAGAATGGTTTTCGGACAAGGCCCTTCATTGACCATTCGATAACGGGCTGATCCGGCTGATGATCCTCCAGATCCGAGCTGACTATGGGTTTGACTCCCCGCTCGAATGCGAGGACGCCGCTAACCGGGACAGCTGATTTAAATAGACTGACTGCCTCATTCGCACGAACAATGATAAATACATTACAAGGATCGCCTCCAAACATTGCACAATCTGCAGGCACATCCAGCCATTGTTGTTCACCTATATCGACCTGGATCTGCAAAGCTTGTTTGAAGTTTGCCGGTACATAATTCTCAGGGCGACCCGTATCCCACAGTTCTATAGTCAGACTTGTCGCCTCATGGGCGGAGACCAAGAGAGTCAATCCTTCAAACCCACCATCGGCCGGAAACAGCCATCCAACGTCAGCGACCAGACGGTACTCCTCGGAAGGTTCATTGATGCAAATTCGGGTCATCGTGCTTGAAGCCGTGATGGTTCCCTTTCTCGCAAGGTCAGCAGAATCAACATTGCGCAAACCTATAATCGATGCGTCGGTCCGCAGCATCGTTTGCTGCAATTCGGTCATATGCTGCTCACGCAGTTCACGAGGCGTGATACCCTTGATTACCGACAAGGCAGCGCCTACACCTGCCGCTTCCCCCATTACCGCACAAGTTGCCATGACACGGGTTGTTCCGAATGCAACATGCGATGCACTGATATTACGTCCCGCAAACAGCAGATTGCTGACATTCCGGGAGTACAGACATCCGAACGGAATATGATAAATGCCATCGGCATGCAGATGCTTGGAGCCGCTCTCGGTTGCATACATCCCTTGTGGGGGATGCAGGTCGATGGACCAACCGCCAAAGGCGACCCGGTCTTCGAATGAGCGCTGAGAGATGACATCATTTTGCGTCAGGATCGTATCACCAAGGAAGCGGCGGTATTCGCGTTTGCCTGGAATCGAGCCTACCCATTCCAGCGTCATATTCTCGGCTTGAAACTTGCCGGAGTTCTTAATATAATCCCAAATGCCATAAATAACAGACCATAACTCATCCCGGATCTGCTCGTTCTCATGTACCGTATCCAGCTCACCGCCCCATTCAATCCACCAGTAATGGCAGCCGGAATCTCCGCTGCGGATCACACGCTTTATCGGAATAGAGGTTGTCGTAATGTCTTTAGCAAACGATGGAGCAACAAATCGTACCGGTTTTCCGGTATCTTTCGTATAGAACAACATTGTACTGCCTAGCGTAATATCATCAGCAACATCCGGTGCCCATTCTTCACCGAACTCATGTCGAGCTTCACGACCAATCCGGTATGCTGCTCCAGCGAGAAATCCGATGAGTCCGTCACCTGTACAATCTAGGAACATCTCGCTTTCAAACGTAATCTCACGCTCGGAGCCCATCATCCAGCCCTTCACCCTGCGAATGATCCTTGCATTCTTCTCACCGTCTGCTTCTACTTCTCTAACATCCGTATTCATAAACAGCGTCAGGTTAGGCTCGGCTCTTACCGCCTCCAGCAGCGTAATGTCCCACAAATACGGATTTCCTTCCGGGTTCCGGTATTGATTCTGAATGAACAACTCACCCATAATGCCGGTCTCCCGGGCATAACGGTTCACGCCATGCCCAGTTGCACCACATACCCATACACGTACCTCCGAGCTGGAGTTGCCGCCAAGTACAGGACGATTATGCACGAGCGCAACCTTTTGTCCTAATCTTGCCGCTGCAATAGCAGCACAAATCCCGGAAAGTCCTCCGCCAATGACCGTAACATCGAATGATATCGTTTCGCGTTTCATCATATAAGCCTCCTTTGGATTAGCCTTTTACAGCCGAACTGGATACGCCTTGAATGATATATTTCTGACCAAGCAGAAAGATCAAAATCATAGGGATGATTGCTGCCGAAGAAGCTGCCATCATGCCGTTATAGTCTACGTTGTTTTCCAGTACGAAATTTTGTAGACCTAGAGGAATTGTATAAAGCTTTGGACTCTGTAAGAATACCAGCGCATTCTCATAATCATTCCATTGCCAGGAAAAATCGATAATGGCAAACGTTGCAAGCGCGGGTTTGGCTAACGGCAACACCAGTTTGAAGAAAATTCGAAAATGACCGGCACCATCGAGAAACGCAGATTCTGTAATCTCCTTCGGGATACTGAGAAAGAATTGGCGCAGCATAAAAACGCCAAAGATCGAGAACATGGCAGGCAGTATTAATGCCCAATGCGTGTTATAAATATGAAGCCAGTTAAACAGGATAAACTTCGGAACAAAAACGACTTGAGGAGGAATCATCATCATGGATAGATACACCAAGAAGAGTGTATTGCGTCCCTTAAATTCCGTACGTGCAAAGCCATAAGCCGCAAAAGCAGACATAAAAACGGCACCCGCTGTACCAATCACGGCAATCTTAAGGGAGTTCAAATAGTAAGGAAAAAAACTATAGTTTCCTGTCCAGATCCGCTTATGACTGGTCCAGTCCAGCTTCGAAGGGAGCCATTGGCGGAATACTTCACTTGGGGTCTGGAAGGAAGTACTGAGCATCCATAAAAAGGGGACGATCATAAACAACCCTGCAATCAGCATAAGGATTGTGACGGAAAGCTTAACCGAGCGTATCTTAGTTGTTCTAAACATAGAGCCATCTCCTCTCTAGTAATGGACCCAGCGTTTTTGGCCGACCCATTGAATAATGGTAATGATGAGAATAACCGCAAACAGGAACCAGGAAATGGTTGACGCATAACCCATCTCATAATAACTAAATGCCGTTTTGTAGACGAACAGCGACAGAATCGTGGTGCTTCCGCTTGGCCCGCCGCCTGTAATCGCCTGGATGAGAGAGAAGGATTTGATGGTCATAATCAGCCCCGTGATCAAAAGCATAAATGTGGTTGGACTCACAAGCGGCCATACAATTCTCCATGTAATAGTCGCTCTCCCTGCACCGTCGATACGTGCCGCTTCAAGCTGCTCGGTCGAAATCTCCTGCAGGGCCGCCAAATAGATAATCATGTTGTAACCTAACATAAACCAGATTTGCACAACGTCGATTGCATACATCGCCGAGCTTGAATCGGCGAACCATCCTGGAGGTGATGCAATTCCGATAAAACGAAGGGCTTGATTTATTGGCCCCTGGGACGGCTGGAACAGCAGCATCCATACAAAAGCAACAGCAACCCCGCTTGAGATGTATGGCAGGAAGAACATTCCTCTAAGCAATCCCTTCAAATACACGTTCCGGTTGAGCACAAGGGCAACAAGAAACGCAATGGCTAATGAGACGGGAACGGACAGCAGGAATATGAGCGTATATTTGATTGAAGCATAGAACTGATCATCACCAAAAAGGCGTTTGATATTATCTAATCCGATGAACGTCCAATTCGGATTAGCGAATTGATAGTCCGTGAACATCATAAAGAAGGAGTACAAGGCAGGCAGAATAAAAAATGCCAGAATACCCAGCATATTAGGCAAAATAAATGCGTAGCCAACCCAGCCTTGTTTCCGAATCCAGCTGTTCCTTTTCACAGAAAACGCCGCCTTTCTTCTCGTATGGAACGTTGTAGATACAACAAAGAGAGAAGAAGGAAGCGGAAGATCCTTCTTCTCTCTTAAGGATATTATCGATATTCGATTATTTGATATAATCCTGATGGCGTTTGGCCATATTCTTAAGCGTTGTATCGATATCCTGCTCATTCAGGAAGTATTTCTCGTATTCTTCCTTGCGGGCATCCAGTGCTTGCTGCGGTACATTCAGCTGGAACGATGGGAACTCACCGAACACTACGCTATTCATGGACTCTGTATCGTATTTGTCTTCAACACCCTTGAGCAGTAAGTCCATTGCCTGCTTGTTATCAACACTCTTTGAGGATGGAAGGCGTCCCCCGCTTGCCATCGGCAGCATTCCGCCGTCGGCATACCACTTTGCGAATTTCCATGCCGCATCCTGATGCTTGGATTTTGCATTAACGGAGAGCATGTCACCTAAACCGCCCGCATATTTATAATCCTTTTGATCGGCGGATACTTTCGGAATCGTTGCGAATGCGATTTTGAAGTCATGCGGAAATTCCTTCAGGTTATTGGCGTTGCGGAAAATAAATTCTCCTGCGGCTAACATGGCTGCTTCGCCTTTCAGGAACATGGTATCTACCGGCATCTTGCTTGTTACTTGTTCTCCATATTCCGGTGTCGATTTGTCCACAAACATCATGTCATGCACGATTTGAAGCTGCTTTTTCCAAAGGTCATTATTGAAGTTAGATGTTCCTTCCGGTGTGGTTACGCCAAGACCCGCGATGGTACCATCAATTGCAGCGGTAAAGGCAGCATCATGCTGCATTAGACCGTACACATTCGATTTTGTTAGCGCTTTCGCATATTCTCTCAAGTCGTCCCAGGTCCAATCGACGGGAGGAATCGGTAAACCGGCTTCATCCAGCATGCTTTTGTTTAGCCAGATGAACAACATATTTTTCTTTGTCGGGATGCCATAGTATTTATCTCCTATTTTCCATTGAGCGGCATCCACTCCCATTTGCTCGTCGATGTTGTAATCTGTTCTGCTGCTCAGATCCAAAGCGACTCCTGCATCAACACGCTTCTGTAAGCGGTTAATCGTGTAGTTGATAAATAAATCCGCATCCTGACCCGTCATGAGCGCTGTATCCAGCTTCAGGTTGCCGGGGTCATCATTTACATAACGGAAGTACTCGACCTGAATATCTGGATTTTCCTTATTCCAGCTGTCAATCACTTCTTGAGGTCCAGCCTCGGCAGGAACAGCTCCCCAAAGCGTGAGGTTGATAGTTTCACCAGAATTTTCATTTGCCGATCCTGCATTTACTCCCTCGTTGCTGCTGTTAGCGTTTCCGCACGCGCTGAGCATCGAAGCTGCCAAGGTCGTAATCAAAGCTGCTTTTAACCAATTTCTACGTTTCATGTACTGTCCCCCTTATCGAGTTGATAAGCTGCTTGCTACGTCTTTAACTTTATCACCAGCCTGCCATTGGGGGTATGAACGGTGTTTGGATAATCATAGAACGATTTTTTGTTCTTTCCGGTATTCGTTCGGGGTCGATCCGGACCACCGTTTGAATATTTTAATAAAATAATTGTCGTTCTCGAAGCCTACCAACCGGCCAATTTCACTAACTGTTTTCTCCGTCTCTGTCAGCAGCATTTTTGCTGCTTGAACACGGCGGTTTTGAATAAAATGCGTCATCGTGATCCCCGTCTTTTTCTTGAATAAGTCACTAACATAACTGGCATCCATGCGAACATATTCAGCCAATCTCTTTAATGTCACATCCTCGGCGAAATGCTCCTCAATGTAGGTGATCATTCGATTCAGCTCCGGATGATCCGTTGGTTCTTGGGCAGTCTTATCTGGGAACCACTTATCCGCAAGGCGAAGCTTATCCATTCTTGTCAGTTCTCCGGCTACTTTGTCCATGGTTTGCGTAAGTTCCTTCAAATCCAGTGAAAGTTTCATCAGATAACCCGAGGCACCGTATTCCAACGCTTGTCTGGCATATTCGAATTCACTTACTGCCGTCAACATAACGAACCGACAATCGTAGCCTTCCTTTCTCGTCAGCTGGAGTAACCGGACACCATCCATTAACGGCATGAAAATATCCGAAATGACCACATCAGGCTGCTGTTCACGGATCAACTGCAACCCCTCCTCGCCGTTTACCGCCTCGCCTATAATTTCAAACGGGACATTCGCCTTCGCAAACAATTTGCGTAAGCTTGCTCTCGCGTACTGTTCATCTTCAACGATCAATGTGCGCCACAATTGGTGTTCCCCTCCTTCAAATATGGTTTGGATAACAATAATGGGAAATGCATGATAACCTTCGTTCCTTCGTCCGTCGACTCCAATCGAAGTCCTGTTGGCTGGTTCTTAAACATAAGCTCCAAGCTTTCTCGAAGGTTTTGTACGCCAATGCTTTTTCGTTTCCGGTAGGACTGATTCGCCTGCGATTTCTTAATCCCCATGCCATTATCCACAACTTCCAAGATAAGCAGTGAATGGTCGCATGATGTACGAATGTCGATCCGCCCCTCAAGCTGTGTTTGACCAAACCCGTGAATCAACGAATTTTCTACCAGCGGCTGCAGGCAAAATTTCGGAATCAGTGCATACTCCAGATCCCTGGACACTTCATAGTGGAGCTCAATACCATGTCCAAATCGTTTCCGTTGGATATCCATATAGGATTCAATGAGTACAATTTCCTCCTTCAGCAGAATAAGGTCAACCTCCAAATTCAGCGTTGTTTCTAATATTTTTCCTAGTGATACACAAATCTCGTAAATCTCATCTTCGTCTTTATCCAGTGCAATGCTCTTAATTGTATTCAGCGTATTCAGCAAAAAATGTGGATTCATCTGACCCAGCAACACCTGAAATCGGACAAACTGCTTTTGCCGCTCCTCAAGCTTTAACTGCTCCAACAAATTATTGATGTCTGCGATCATGAAATTGAAGCTTCGGGTTAGCGCCAGCAATTCACCTCTGCCCTGTTCCGGCAGCTTTGTCTTCAAATTCAATTTCACTGTGGTCTCCATCTTGCGTTGAAGTTGCTTTAATGAACCGGTAACGGTTGAAGAAATGAGGTAAGTTAACAGCACAAACAGCAGCAGGATGGCACCGTATACGGTATAAAACCTCAGCTTCTGTTTGTTCACCTCTTCAAATAACAAGGAAAGAGGTATCTTTTTTACAAGATAACCATCAAGCTCTTGAATTTTGCTATAGGTATACAGCATGTGATTGTTCACAATGGATTGCGAGGAGGAATCCTGTCCCTGTCCCTGGCCTTGGCTCTGACTTGCTGTCGCTATGGCAGATGACACGGTAGAGGGCACGTCCTCCCCTAACTTTGATTGAAGCATCGTATTTCCATGTCCGTCCAGCAGAAAATAGGCTTCTTCCCTATCGCTGCCGAATGGATTTTTTTTCGTTTTATCCTGAAACCATTCTTCATAATCGAAACTAAAACGTCCGTAGGCGAATGGTTGTAATCCGTCGTCCCGCAGCACTTCATAAAGGCTCAGCATCCGATTACCTTTTCTCTCACGAACGCCGGTCGTCAGATCATTGGATTTCCATACGTACCGCTGTCCCTCAGCCCTCTTTAGCTCCTGTACCCAGGGCTCGGTGCTGATGTGGGCATAGTTCAGAGAATTCTCCGGCGTATATGATGTGTAAGCGTTTCCTTTTAAATCGATCAATGTGTAGAATACCGTAGCACCCGTAAGGAAAAAGCTGTTTTCAATACTGGCGAATTTATTTTCCACAATCCGCTTTCGATGGATGGCATCGTATAATTCCGGCTTCTGCATCACTTCGCGAAGGACAGAATCCTGATCCAGCAACATCCCAGTCTTCATCACAAGACTCATCAAATCGATAAGATCGGCTTTGATGCCTTCGAGCTGCTTGACGTTACTGTCCGAAGCGTCCCGCTGAAGCATCATTTCTGTTTCTCGGAAGTTGTAGAGGAATAATATGGCTATGGGCGCGAGGAGAAATAACAGGAAGGAAAATAATATTCGGTGTTTAAAGGTGCCAGGGGTTATTCGTTGCAGCCATCTGGTCCACATGATTATTGCTCAGCCCTTCCATCGGTGTATACCTCCCAATTTACTGAAAGTTACGCCTGATCGCAATAGTAAATTATAAGCGCTAGATGAGGAGTTGGCAGTGTTCTCCTCTTTCCTTAAGGTAAAAAAACGACAGCCAAATAATCGACTGTCGTAGGTTCTTTCTGCACTCATTTCTTTGCATTGGTGAGCTTAATAATATGACTTGCTGTAGATTCATCCGTAATCAGCATATTGATGTACTCTCCGCGTACAGCTGCCAGGATGCAATCAATTTTGTGAAGACCAAATGCCATACCCACCACTGTTTTTGTCTTCTTTAACTGCTCAAGTCCAAGACCAATCACTTTGTGATTGATGGGGTGTTCCGTAACCGTGCCTTCACGGGTGATAAAAACAGAATTAATATCCGCAACCGTATTCAATTCTTCTAACTCAGCTAATACTTGCTCGTTGAGATAACCTGAGCGTTCCATTGTTGACATCGAATACGGATTCCCGATCCCTACCAGTGCGAGGTCGATATTTTCTCCCTCTTGAAGCACGGCCGAGATATTGGGCATGCCGATAATTTGCTCTCGCAGCTCTTCTGTTTCAACGACTGCAGGAGCATACAATGTATCACAGGTCACGCCCAACTTTTTGGATAACTCATAGGCTATTTGGTTTGAATGCATTTCATTTCGATAATTTCCTGTTCCGCCAACGAGTGGAATGATTTTAACATTCTCTTTTTTCTCCAGAGGAAATTCCCGAACCATATGATACAGCGTATTGCCCCAGGAAACACCTACACGATCTCCGTTTTTGATTAATTTCAGAACAAATTGTGCTGCTGCCTTACCCACGGCACTCGATAACAATTCTTTGTTGAGATCCTTGGTTGGAACAACCAACGCCTGCTTCAGATTGAACAGAGCTTCCAGCTCATTCTCCAATTTGGAGACTTCATGATCATCATCGTGAATGACAATTTCAATAATTCCTTCTTCCCGGGCACGCTGGAGCATCTTGGATATGACTGGCCTGGATACACCCAACTTCTCGGCAATCTTCTCCTGTGTCCAGGATTCGTAATAATACATTTTACAGACTCTTACCATATTTTTGCGTTCGTCTATGTTCACATACAAGTCCGCCTTTTAATTTTATAGTTCCATCCGTACATATGTCCCACTATAGAATGGCACTCACAGTCGAGTCAAGCAAGGAAGATATGCCCCAATGGCATTTTACACAAGATTGACATTCGTTTGACACGTAAGTAATAAAGCCTTCTTACAATTGTAACTGAGCGGAACATTTGTAAAGGATGTAGAACAAGACAGACTGAGGTGCAAAAGATGAATGTGAAAATTTTGGGTTACTGGGGGGGATATCCCGCCGCAGGAGGAGCCACTGCGGGTTACCTTGTAACCACAGATGAAGGACAAATTTTGCTGGACTGTGGCAGTGGCGTCATGAGCAAGCTTCCCTCCGAGACAGGTGTCGAGGCACTATCTGGTGTTATTCTGTCTCACTTACACCATGATCATATTGCAGATCTTGGTGTGCTCCAATATGCTGCTGCTGGCGCCATTCGCAATGGACGTATGTCGCATAAACTGAAGCTGTATGCTCCGGATAATCCAGTTGAGCTCCTGAGTGGTTTGCGTGGTGAGCATACCGAGGTCATTACCATTGATCCTTCAACCACGATTCGACTAGCAGGTGCAGAGATTGAATTTGTACAGGTGCAGCATACCATTACGTGTTATGCCGTCAAGATCACATATAAAGGCAAGGTGCTGGTGTATTCCGGAGATACCTCCTATTGTGATTCTCTTATCGAACTTGCACGGGATGCTGACATTTTTTTATGCGAGGCTACCATCTGTGAAGGCAGTGTGCATACCACCGGCCAGGGACATATGGATGCAATTGAGGCAGGCATGATTGCTGGACAAGCCAATGTAAAACAGCTCGTTCTGGTTCATCTTCCCGGGGATGGCAATCTCGAGTTGATGCGACATGAAGCAAGTCGTTCCTATGGGGGGCTTGTGGATATACCCGAGCCACTGCGAATGTATACCGTGTAAGCTATTTAACCGGGGGGATCTTCTCATGTACAAATTGTTGGCCCTTGATCTGGACGGCACGATGCTGAATCCGGACAAAGTAATAACCCCCATGACACGAAGCTCCATCAAGCAACTCATGTCAGGGAATGTGAATGTCACCATTGCATCCGGCCGATTTCCCGCTTCCGTATGGCTTCATGCCCGGGAAGTCTCCATGACTTTCCCACTGGTTGCACTTAACGGAGCGGTGACCGTAGATCCGGTGACAGGTGAAATGCTTGAAGGTGTTCCACTGAAAACGGAAGATATTCTGCTTATGTTGGATGTCATCCAGCAAGAAGGAGCCTACATTCATTTCTATGGGTACAATGTGCTCTATGTTCAGGAAATCAATGATATCAACAGGAATTGGGCCTTGAACAATGTCGTCATCCGACCCGAATTAGAAGGATCGGAAGAACGGTACAAGGATCAGGCTGATCTTATTCAATTGGTCGAGGTCGGACAGGATTTCAGAACCTTTGTACGCAATATGCCGAACACGCTCTACAAAGCAGCTGTCATCTGTAAGGACCATGCCTCACGCGAGAAACTGTTTCATACCCTTGGCGGGTTAGGATTGTTTGAATGCACGCGAACTGGAAGTTTGCGATTCGATGTCAACTCCGCTGGAATTAGTAAACGTGAAGCCTTGGAGAGATTGTGCCTCGCACACGATATCAAACCTCAGCAGGTTGCGGCTGCCGGGGATTATGATAATGATCTGGATATGTTGCAATGGGCAGGAATCGGTATTGCCATGGGCAATGCTGAGCCTCATGTGAAGGAAGTAGCGGATATAGTTACGGGCAGCAACATCGAAGACGGTGTGGCACAGGCCATCCACAATTACTTGCTCTAATCGATTCTCATTTCTGAAATAGTATGACTTACTGAACGATAAGATAGACACCCAAAGGAGAGATTATCTGTGATTCCATTTAAAAAGACGTTACTACTGCCCCTGCTGGCAGGCATGATTGTGTTCAGTGGTTGTGCCGCTCAGGGACAAGCCACTCCAGATCAAGGCAATTCAGGCGCAGCTTCAAATTCGGTATCAGGGAAGCTATCCTTCTATACCTCACAGCCTGAAGAGGATGCAGGCAAACTGGTCAATGCTTTTAACCAAAAATATCCCGATGTTCAGGTTAGCATCTTCCGTTCTGGAACGGAGGAAGTCACAGCCAAAATTCAGGCAGAGCGCCAGGCCGGCAAAACTCAGGCGGATGTACTCCTGCTGGCGGATGCAGTTACCTTTGAAAATCTGAAAACCGATAATCTTCTGCTCGCTTACAAGTCACCAGAATTAAGTCAGATTCCGACAGATCTTGTTGATCCGGATGGCATGTACGCTGGTACGAAGGTGATGGCAACGGTACTGGCTACCAATACCCAAAAAGTCACAGCACAACCAACTTCCTGGCAAGTGCTGACTATGCCTGAGAGCAAAAATGCAAGTATCATGCCGAGTCCTCTATACTCTGGCGCGGCCGCTTACAACATTGGTGTCTTCAGCCGTACAGATGGATTCGGATGGGATTTTCTGCAGGAGTCCAAGATGAATGGTATGTCCGTCATTAAAGGTAACGGTGCCGTAATAAAAGCTGTAGCCAGCGGTGAAAAATCGTATGGGGTCGTTGTTGATTACCTCGTGGCCCGAGAAAAAGCGAAAGGTTCTCCGGTTGAACTGATCTATCCGGAAGAAGGTGTTCCGATCATCACTGAACCGATTGGGATCATGAAAGAAGCTGCCAATGTTCCTGCTGCCCAGGCTTTTGTGGATTTTGTTCTCTCTGAAGATGGCCAGAAGCTGTCAGCCGAGATCGGATACTCCCCTATTCGTGAAGGCATTGCTCCACCTGAAGGACTTAAAGGTGTATCGGAAATGAAGATTTTGCCTGGCGATGCAGCCAAGCTTGCAGCTGATCGTGAAACAGACAAACAGCAATTCATTAATGTGTTTGGCGAGTAAGGATTGGAGCTGTTCTTATGGAGAAAGTGAAAACAAATAGAATGGTTCTGCGGGGACAAGCAAAAGGGCGCAAGCCCTTTTCCTCCCTCTCCGACCTGTTACGTTGGAATCGACTTGCAGCCCTGTTGGGTGCAGCAGCCGTACTGATATTTTTTGTATACCCCATCCTGAAGCTGGTTCTTCTCAGTTTTCAAGGCGAGCAAGGTTTAACGCTATCTCACTATAGCGAATTACTGCAACAGGACCGTTTTTGGTCCACATTACGCAATACCGTATTTATCGTTACCGGTTCTACTGTGCTCTCTCTGGTGCTCGGAACAGCACTGGCCTGGATCGTTGCCTACACGGATATCCGGAATAAGTCCGCCCTGCATATGGGGATTTTACTTTGTTTTATTCTACCCTCCTATGTTCTTACGTTGTCCTGGTCTTCTTTTACCGGATCACAGGGATGGCTTGCGGGTGTACTGCAATGGATTCATCCCGGACTCGCCCCATGGAGTATGTACAGTTTAGGTGGAATTGTATTTGTTATGGGTATTCATCATTTTCCGCTGGTGTACATGTTCACACTGGATGTACTGCGCAAAATCCCGCGTGATCTGGAATGGGCGGCAAGAGCTGGAGGTGCCGGAAGGATGGAAGTTTTCCGTCGCATTACATTGCCACTTGCCCTGCCGGGCCTGACGGCTGGAGGATTGCTTGTATTTCTGGCTTCGCTGGACAATTTCGGCATACCGGCCTTTCTCGGCACACCTGTAAACATTTCAGTTCTCAGCACGCTTATATATGAAGAAATTATCGGGTTTGGACCTTCGGCATTCGCCCGTGGTGCATCCTTATCTGTGCTGCTCGGTGCAGCTGCGGTAGTCGGAAGTCTATTGCAATGGATGCTTTTGCGCAAAAATCATGCTTCCGACACGATGCAGCCCGATCTGGCCCCCAGATATGCTTTGGGTCGCATGCGGAAGCCATTAACATTGGCTATATGGTCGGGTCTCTTGCTGATTACTATTGTACCATTGTCTTCCATGTTCTCGATGTCTTTCAAAAGAGCCTATGGGCTCGGTCTTACACGTGCCAATATGACTTTAGACAATTACAGATATATTCTCTTTGAGAATGAGCGTGTGTGGCAGGCGATCCAGAACAGTCTTGTCCTCGCCCTCGTCACGATGCTCGCTTGTCTGATTATAGGCTCAGGATTTGCGTATATACGGGTACGTAAGCCTAATCGATTCAATAAAATGGCCGAGCTGGCCACTGCCGTACCCTACACCTTACCTGGTATCGTGTTCGCCCTGTCCATGATTCTGGTATGGATGGAGCCGATCCCTGGCTGGAACCCTGGCATATATGGGACGATGACCATTTTGTTTATCGCATATATCTGTCGATTTCTTATTCTTCAGATTCGTTCAAGTGTCACTTCATTCATGCAGCTGGATTCATCGATGGAGGAGGCTGCACGGATCTCCGGGGCCGGTTTCTGGCGCAAGTGGACGGCAGTTTTGCTGCCATTATTACTGCCGGGTATTCTGACAGGAGGCATGTTGGTCTTCCTGACTGCCCTGACCGAGCTTACCGTATCGGCACTGTTGTATTCTTCAGGTTCACAGACTATTGATGTCACCATATTTAGTTTTGAGCAAGCAGGGGATACCCTCTATTCAACCGCATTGTCCAGTCTGATTGTCGCACTTATTGCGGCAGGAGGAGTAATTTTGCTCATTGCTCAGCGATGGGCTGCACGTAAGGGAGTGAAGTCATGAGTATCCAGATCAAACAGGTTAGCAAGTCCTTCGGCAGTTTCCAGGCACTTCATTCCATCGACTTAACGATTAAGGATGGAGAATTCGTAGCGATCCTTGGACCGTCAGGTTGTGGGAAAACTACATTACTGCGCATTCTTGCCGGATTCGAGCAGCCGAGCAGCGGCGAGGTTCTCATGGATGACCTGGTGGTTGCAGGCTCAGGGACATTGCTCCCCCCGGAAAAACGAAGAATCGGCATGGTATTCCAGTCCTTTGCACTGTGGCCGCATATGAATGTGGCTGAGCACATCCGCTTCCCCATACGGACACACAAATCAACACCTTCTCATATTAAAAATAACGAACAGAACCGGATCCATGAAGTTCTGAATATGTCGGGACTTTCACATCTGGCAGACCGCATGCCGCATGAGCTGTCCGGGGGACAAAAACAACGCGTCGCTATCGCACGGGCCATCGCTCCCCAGCCTTCACTGCTGCTGATGGATGAACCTCTCAGCAGTCTGGATGCCATGCTTCGCATGGATATGCGACGTGAGATTCAACAGGTACATCGAAATACCGAATCGGCTGTAGTCTACGTTACGCATGATCAAGGCGAAGCCCTTGCTATGGCTGACCGCATCATCGTTATGAAGGATGGACGGATTGAGCAGGCTGGAACGCCACAGGAGATCTATTTGCGGCCGGAGACCGAATTCGTAGCGAGATTCGTATCGAAATCCAATTTGGTCACAGGTCACTGGGATGCGGATGTCTTCATGCCTAAGGGCAGCACGAATATTTCTTGGCCTGGCAAGCAGGTTGCGAACTATTTCAAATCACACGGCTTATATCCCGTCAGGCCGGATCAGTTCCAGCTGCAGCCTTCAGGCAAAGCGGGGATATCGGGTGAGATTGTCAATGTCCAGTTTCAAGGGAAGGAATTTCACTATGACATCCGCAGCGATGACACACGTTGGGAAGTCATCTCTCCCCTTCCGTTCTCCCTGAACGACCAAGTGAGTCTGAGTCTTTCTTCCGTCAGCGGCGAAGGAGTGTGACGTTTTGATTCAAACCAAGAAACTGATTTTCTTTGACATCGATGGTACTCTTCTGGATCGTCATAATCGGATTCCCGCTTCCGCTAAGCAAGCCGTTCAGGCGTTAAAAGAAGCCGGTCATACAGTAGCTTTGGCTTCAGGACGATCTCCGTTCATGTTGGAACAGGTTCGCCTTGAACTTGGACTGGCATCTTATGTTAGCTTCAATGGACAATATGTGATTCATCACGGGGAACTCATTCACAGCAATCCCATCCGCTCGGATGCTTTGAATCAACTGTCTGCATTCGCTGGCTTATCCGGACATCCACTTATCTATCTTGATCATTCGCAAATGAGCTGCAGTCAGGATTATCACCCCCATGTAGACCTTTGCCTAACTTCGCTTGGCGTGACCCACCCTGGGGTTAATCAGCAATTCTGCAAAAACAGACTTATCTATCAGACGATGCTGTTCTGTTCAACAGAAGAGGAATCGTCCTACCGCGAAAGGTTTCGTGATCTCCACTTTGTCCGCTGGCATCCGTTCTCCATGGATGTTCTGCCTGCGGGGGGCTCCAAAGCGGAAGGTGTTTCCAAACTCGCTGCCCGAATCGGATTTCCCCCTGAAGATGTGTATGCCTTCGGTGACAACTTCAATGATATGGAGATGTTTCGCTATGCAGGCTGTAGCATTGCCATGGGCAACGCCCCGTATCCTCTGCAACAAATAGCTTCCCATGTGACGACCCATGCAGAGCAAGACGGGATTTGGCTTGGTCTGAAATGGGCTGGATTATTATAGAAGGAACAGTCACCTCCCCGTTATAAGTTACACCAGTCATAACGAAAAAAAAGGCGCTCCCGGTAATCCAGGAACGTCTTTTTTTCTTGAATGAATTGGCCTTAAATGCAGCAGGCTGTTCCTTTAACGTTGAATGATTTCAATTGCCTGCTGCCTGATTAGGAACCGTCTCGACCTCATAGGTACTATCGTTGGAAACACTCGAAACACCTGTCAAACTGGCAACGAAGGTTGTAACACTCTGTGGTGGCAGCGTGGCTGTAAAAGCACCACTGGATACACTAATGGGTGATCCTGCCTGCAGGTTTCTGCTGACGTCCGTGACCCAGGAGGAAACTGTCGAAGCATTGCCGTTTTGCAAAACAAACCTTTGACTTGCTGCCGAGGTACCTCTGTTGATTGCAACGATAACGACCTTGTTATCTCCTTTGTAAGCTGAGGTATATGTGTTCGTATCCGGATTTTTGGTTGCGTCAACCCTAACATAACTTGGACGAATGAATTTGGAGAAATGAGCCATATTGTAACCGCGCTTGCTAATCGTGCCGTCCTCTTTCATCGGACCGTACTGCCTGCGGATATACCACCAGACATAAGCCTGAAAATCTGCTTCTACCATAGCATGGTGCATATGATAAGAGACGTCGAGCGCTTCTGGCCAGAGGTCAGCCGAATTATTGTTGCTGTTTGGATAATAAACTTCAGTCATCCAAAGTTCTTTCCCTGCGCCTTTCTGTTTGAACAATGGATAAGGGAAGTTGCTGAACTGTGTTCCATACGTATGGGCACCGAGAATATCCATATTGGCAAGAGCCTGCGGGTCATTCAATATCGGATCAGACATATTTTTTAAATATTGGAACGACTCGGGTGCCATCACTTTGGTGTTGTTAATTGATCCGGCATTTTCTTTCATAAACCGAAGCATCTCTTCAGGCGTCCACCAAGTCCAATCATGTGCATAATCCGGCTCGTTTTGTACGGAAATCGCATACAGATTTACACCATTATTTTTCATATAGGTTACAAAATCATTCAGGTGCTGCGCATATGCGGCATATTTGTCGTATTTGAGTCGTTTGGCATTTGTATCCCCGTTGCGATTAAAGGTTTCAATCATGTCACTGGGCGGATTCCATGGTGAAGCAAATACGAGAGCGCCCTGCTCAATCGCACGTTTGGCTGTGGGGACTTCGCGAGACCAGTTATTCCGATCCGGGTCGACATAGATTCGCAGTATAGAGAAGCCAAGTTGATTCTGACCGTTACCAAAAGCGGTTTCCCGTTGCGCCGCTGTAAGATCTCCGATCCAGGCAGGATGATTGATCCCTCCAAAGCCCCGTATAATTTGTTTTTCTGCCGACAGATTAATCGTTACATCACTGGCTGCGGACACCTTCGCTGGAGTTTGTGCCGTGATCATAACTGGCAGAGCAGTCAAGCAGGCAAGTATTACGCTAATCGTTTTTTTGAAACGTACACTCATTAACCTCATCCTCCTCTTCAAATAAAGAATCCTGTACATTGTACTAACCCATGAGAAACTAACTGGAAAGCGCTTACTATATGGACTGAATCATGGCGGGTTTATTACATAATAAGGTAATTAAGGTACATTTTCATTGCATATTCCGTTCCGTTTATTGCGTGAAAGGACAAGAAGGTTCATTCATGAACAACAAGAGCGAAGTTTGGTTTGTAAAGAAAAAGTATATAAAGAAAAAGCCACTACATTAGTGGCTTTCATCGAAAAACGTACAGACTCAAATAGATAATTTTTTATAAGATTAAGATGTTCAGGTTGTAACAGAGATCCGATTAATATCGATTTTTATATAAACAGGTTATGATTTGCCTGAGCCGCTTGTCCCAAATAATAACCCACGCCACCAATGGTAACCTGATCCATTATTTCTTCACGTTGAATGCCCATTAAATCCATGGACATCTGGCAAGCCACCATCTCAACGCCTTGCTCTGCTGCGGTCTGTATCAGTTCCTCCAGAGAAGCAACATTGTTATTTTTCATAAGACCGCGGATCATTTTTGGCCCGATTCCCAGCATGTTCATTTTGGACATACCCAGCTTGCGGCTGCTGCTTGGCAGCATCATGTTAAACATTCGGCCTATCCCTGTTTTGGATACAGGTTGTGGCTCATGCTTGCGGATGATATTCAATCCCCAGAAGGTAAAAAACATCGTTACTTTTCGTCCGCTTGCCGCTGCCCCATTCGCAATAATAAATGACGCAATGGCTTTATCCAGATCGCCGCTGAAAACAACCAACGTACTGGCAGGCTCAGCTTCAGGAGTTTGCTTAGCTGAGGATACGGGTTGGGCTGTGTTCTTGGCAAGTACTGCCTCAATAATGCTCCCCTTCCCACGTTCCAACTGTAGAAGTGTGGAGCCTGACATGGTTGCCCATGCCTTGACGTCTTCATAAAATCCCGGATCGGAAGCTTTTACGCGCAGGGTCTGTCCGTCTGTCAGTTGATCCATTTTTTGCTTGACCTGGATTAGCGGACCTGGACAACTTAAACCGCATACGTTCAGTTCGTTATCAATAAGCAAAGGTTGCATTAACGACGGCTGGGTCGGCTCCAATCCAGTTTCTTTGGTAGCTGGCAGTTGTTCGACAGAACGCTGACCGTTTGTATTATCATGACTTTCTGTGAAAAATGGTGTGGGTATAAATTGCGCTTGACGGTATGTTTTATAGCCTCCACTCAGGTTTTTCACTTTAAAGCCATGCTGTCGTAAAATTTGCGAAGCTGTATATCCGCGCAAGCCGACCTGACAGTAGACCCAGATTTCTTTGGAGGAATCCAATTCATGAATACGCTGACGAAGCTCATCCACTGAAATATTTAATGAACCCAGAATGTTCCCATTACGATACTCCAGTTCGCTGCGCACATCGAGCAATATAGACTGTTCGGGTTCGCGTGCAGACAACTGATCATAGGTGAACGTGTCTACCCGCCCAGTCACGATATTTTCTGCTGCATATCCAGCCATGTTAACTGGATCTTTCGCAGAGGAATATGGCGGTGCATAACTCAGCTCAAGCTCAGCCAGATCGCTGATTTGACCGCCAAAATGTATGGCTACCGCAATGTCATCTATTCGTTTATCCACTCCGTCATAACCGACGGCCTGAGCGCCAAGAATTTTACCATCCGGTGCAAACAGCAGCTTGAGAGTGATCGCGCTGGAACCTGGATAATACGAGGCGTGAGAGCCAGGGTGTACGATAACCGTGCGATAATCAATTCCGAGACGTTTTAGTGTTTTTTCATTACTGCCGGTTGAGGCACCGGTCATTCCAAATACTTTAATAATGGACGTCCCTTGTGTTCCTTTGTACGTTGAATGTAATCCCGCAATCCGATCGGCAACAATTCGTCCCTGCTTATTGGCAGGTCCAGCCAGCGGAATCACAGTCTTCGTTCCATGAATATAATCATTTACTTCAATGGCATCACCAACTGCATAGATATGCGGCACACTGCTCTCCAGCGCTTCGTTGACCATAATATGTCCACGTGCACCCAGGGAAACACCGCTATGTTGCAGAAAAGCAGTGTCCGGAGCTACGCCTATTGCCAGAATGACCAGATCAGCGGCAAGAACCCGACCATCGGCAAGCTCCACACCAATCCCTTGTTCACGTGATTGGAAACCCTGGACACGCTGTGAAAATAGCAGCTTAACGCCATGCTGCTCCATTTCCTGTCCCAGTGCCGCTGCCAGCTCGGGATCAAATGGGGTGAGCAGCTGTCCGTTACCCTCGACCAGTGTGACGTCCAGTCCTGCTTCTTTTAAATTTTCCGCCATTTCAACACCGATAAATCCACCACCAATAACGATTGCAGAAGCGTTGTTATCTGAATTCACCTGCTCTTTGATGCGGTCAATATCCGGTATGCTGCGAACGGTGAAAATAAGCGGGTTGTCCTTCCCCGGCAGATCAGGAATAATAGGCCGTGCACCTGGTGACAAAATTAGCTCGTCGTAGCTTTCTTCATATTGTCCGCGCTCATGGCTCTGTACCTGAACGGTTCGATTGTGCGGATTAATCGCGATGACTTCACTCTTCGTACGTACATCGATTCGAAAACGATCAGCCATTCCTTTAGGTGTTTGTACCAGCAGACGATCGCGCTCAGCGATCGTGCCTCCAATATAATAAGGTAACCCACAATTGGCAAATGAAATATAGGGTCCTTTCTCAAATATAATGATTTCGGCGTGTTCATCCAGGCGGCGCAGGCGAGCAGCAGCAGATGCTCCCCCTGCTACGCCACCAACAATCAATACTTTTTTGCTCATGATTCACAATCGTCCTCTCCAAAAAGAATAGGTATAATCTGTTCAATCCGTTGATCCGCAAGCACGTAATTCACTTCAAGGCCATTGCGCTCAGTGGCGACAATACCTGCACTGCGCAGCTTCTGCAAATGCTGAGATACGGTTGATTGCGGCAGATCAAGACACTCCTGCATATATGAAACGTTACATTTCTTTTTGCGCATCAGCCCACGTACAATGCACAAACGAATGGGATGAGATAAAGCTTTCAGCAGATTAGCAGGTTCGTCGAACTGCTTAAGATCACTACTATCAAAGGCAGGTGTATACAAACTCATTCCTCCTAAAACGTTATATTACAATATTACGATATAGTGATGTAGATGTCAAATGGCAAACCTAATCAGGATTCGGATCACCTGATTCCCGAATGGTCAGACAACAAAAAAAACGGTTTGACAGGATAAAGTCTAACCGTTTAAATCAGGTTTCACTAAGTTAAGTGATCCAAGAGATCCAAATCAAATTTTAAAAAGCAATTGGGAAAATTGATACAGTCCATTCTTCCATACTGGCCAATCATGCCCACCTTGTTCCTCATTCCAAATATGAGAAATGCCGTGTTGTGCCAAATAAGCATGCATTTGATCACTGATATGTTTGAGGTTATCCTGATCACCACAGGACAGCCAAAGTTTTCTCACAAGCCCGGTAATCTCACTCGGATTAGGAATGAGCACTTCCGGAGCACGTGTGTTTGGGGCAGCGGAAAAGGCTCCAATCCATGCAAATCGATCGAGATTACCCCATCCGATATTTAAGGATTGACCACCGCCCATCGATAAACCGGCAATCCCGCGGTTTTCCCGATTGATCCACACCGGGTAATTCTCTTCAATATAAGGAATTAAATCGTCAAGCAGGTCGGATTCAAATCTCTCGAACGCTTGAATTTTATCCGGAGCAAACAGATCCCCCTCTGCTCGATCATTCGGCATCGCGCGGCCATTGGGGAAAACGACAATCATCGGCTCAAGTTTGCCCTCGTCGTACAGATTATCGAGAATGACCTGAGGAGTGCCATGATTGTACCACTCGGTTTCATCCCCGCCTATGCCATGTAAAAGATAAAGGACGTTATACGTATTATCCGAAGAAAATCCGGGAGGCGTATACACCATTACCTTGCGCGAATTCCCCACCGTGGTCGAGGGATATTCCACCGTCTCAATGATCCCGCGCGGTATGCCCTCCCTATACTGGTCGTATCCTTTTGGTGCTGCGATCATCCTCATTCTCCTCTCCTACACTTGCATCTCAAGCTTCTATTGAGCCAGATGCCGTTGTTAATCGACATAACCAAACCCCAATATCGTAAACGATTTGTCTTCATGACCTTCGGCCATTCCAATCTCAATGATGTGCTCGCTGGACTGCTTCTCATCGAACAGGAGCAGCACATGACAATGCGTCCAATTGATTTGATGCGGGTCTGCTTTATGGACCAGCTCCCCGTCCACACATATATTTGCGGTACCAAACTCATCATTTGCAGAATCCTTGAAAATCAGAATGAGCCGCTTGCTCCGCAGAATCATCTTGAAGCTGCCAGCTTGACTCCCGCTCTCTCTGGTATACATCCAGTTATTAGGAAAATGAGGCGTGCCGTATGGATCATCATCCATCTCAGCCATTTGCAGATCCGTATCCGTTTCTCCAAAACCTCCCACATCGATGCGGGCGACGCTCACGCCATTCAGTCGGTCCAGCAGCTTCACATCCACAAATGCATTTCCGATTAGTGGTGGTTTATTAATCGTATCCTTTCCTTGATCCAGATCAGAACGATCCGTTACCTCAAACAGCCAGCCCAGACAGTTGGCCATGATGAGATGCCCGGCATTGGTCGGATGATAGATGTCGTGGAAGTATTGCTCTTTGGAGATGAGTCTTCCTTCCTCAGGGGGAAGTTGAAACTGTTCTACAACAGCATCTTTCACACTTACCATCGGGAGGTTGTAGTGCCGACCTACAGGAGCCAGCCGATCCTGCAGATTCCAGTCGTTCTTAAATACGCTGAATAGCAGAATGACAGCAGAGTCATTGTCAGCTCTTAATGCTTGCAGCACAAGGCTTTCATAACAGGTTCCTTCGGTTTCATCATCGGCATCGTTCACGGCGAACTCCACAATGACTATATCTGGCTTGACTTCCCCTTCTCTAAGTACATCACGATGATAGCGGATTACACCAAGCTCGGAAGGTGTTCCGCCTAACCCGGCCTTAATAAAACGTAGTGAGCTGTTACTTGTTGGAGCGAACATTTTCTTGAAAAGGTGAAAGGATTGATATGCATAACAATTTATATGAATCGGTTCCGCCCCGGCACCTTGAGTAATCGAGCCACCGATGTATGCAATCGTTACAGGCTCACCTCGTTTTGTTTTCTCGATAGCCTTCTTCAGTCTGGCATTATGACCTTTATGCAGCAGTGATTTTGCAATCAGATCACGATAAGCTTGCGACTCGAAGTTCAAGGATGTCTCACTCATGTCCTGCATGAAAAATCATTCCTTCCCCGGATAAATGAGAGTAACATCGTATGCTAACAGATGTCTTTTATACTTTATTAACTTAAAGTCTAACGCTCGCACGTAAAGCAGACAACCTGTTAAATGCTATGTCTTTACCTGACAAAGTATAGTTTCTATTCCAATACCCAGCCTTCTGCCAGCCATTTTGATTGTCAATCCGTCAGGTGAAAGTATAGGACTGTCCAGCCTCTGCATTAAAGGAAATGGGCTTGAGACCAAGGCCTTGCAACTGACAAACACCAGTGTTTGTACTTTTTACGGTTACTGTAGTCACCTCCCCCATCTTCCAGGAGAAATCGAGTGTATATCCGCCTCGGGCTCTGAGGCCTCTAACACTCCCTTCATGCCACTGGACAGGTACAGCAGGCAGAAGCCGAATCACGTCAGTGTGACTCTGCAGTAACATCTCAGCAATTCCCGATGCTCCACCAAAGTTGCCGTCAATCTGAAACGGCGGGTGATTGTCAAAAAGATTAGGCAACGTTGAGTGCTCCAACAGAGCTCTGACATTTTCGTAAGCCATCTCTCCATCCTCAAGGCGTGCCCAGAAATGAATGATCCAGGCCCGGCTCCAGCCTGTGTGTCCACCGCCATTTTCCAACCTGCGCTCCAGCGTGATTCGTGCAGCCTTCGCCAATTCCGGCGTATGTGCTGGAGTGAAACATTCTCCAGGATACAGCCCGAATAGATGCGAGATGTGTCGATGGCCTGGTTCCACTTCTTCATAATCCTCCATCCACTCCTGAATTTGGCCGTTCTTGCCGATCTGCGGCTTCGGGATTCGCTTCAGGGCATCAGCGAGTTCTTTCCTGAATGAATGGTCTCTTCCAATCAACTCGGCACTGCGAATACAAGCGTTGAACAGTGCTTCGATGATCTGAAAGTCCATTGAAGCCCCAGCGCAAAGCACCCCAATCTCGCCACTAGGCAGCTTATAGCTGTTCTCAGGAGAGACGGATGGACAAGTAATCAGACGGCCCTCTGCATCCTCGATCAGATAGTCCAGGAGAAATTCGGCCGATTCCTTCATGGTTTCATAGGCCTGTTCCAAAAAAATGCGGTTCTGACTATAGCGATAATGCTCCCACAAATGCAAGCATAACCAAGCAGCGCCCATCGGCCAGAACGAAGCTGGAAGATAGGTATCCTGTGGCGCTGTGTCTGCCCAAATATCCGTATTGTGATGTGCCGTAAACCCCCGGCAATCATACATAACCCGTGCCGTGATTCGGCCCGGCTCCCGCATTCTCTCAATCAGATCGAACAATGGCTCGTGACACTCTGCGATATTGCAGTTTTCGGCCAGCCAGTAATTCATTTGTGCGTTAATATTGATCGTAAATTTACTATCCCACGGCGGTGTAAAACTGTCATTCCATATCCCTTGAAGATTTGCAGGCAAAGAGCCTGGCCGGCTGGAGGAAATGAGCAGATAACGGCCATACTGAAAATAGGTCTCGATCAATCCCGGGTCCTCAGATCCCTTTTGGAATTCTTCTAATCTTTTGTCAGTTGGAAGTTCATTACGATCAGAGCTCTTTGTCAGATCCAATGCTACTCTGTTATAGAGTTCACCATAATCCGTTGTGTGCCTTGCAAGCAGCGTATCATAAGGAATCCGGCCAAGCTCTTCCAGAAGAAGTTTACAGTGTGACTCCGGATCTTCCTGACGGAAAGTCGTTCCCGCAGCAAGCATCAGTGTGACCGAGGACGCGCCCTCCACCAGCAGGTACTCGCCCAGAAGGCGGCAGAAACCCTCGTTTGGAATCGCTTTCATAACAACAGCAAAAGAACTACCCTCTTTACCACCGCATTCACCAAGCATGATCAGACCGCTCTGGTCCCACTTCTTTGTTTTCTCCATGTACCTCCAATTCTGTCGGTTGAATCGGGCTTTTATCGATACTGCATTCTTTGTATCTGAGGAGATTCGAAGTATGATGGCCTGATCCGGGTGGCTGGCAAACAGCTCACGTGAATAACGGATGTTGTTGACCTGATAGCTTACCCTTGAAACGCCCCGGTCCAAATCAAGCTCCCGTACATAATCCTCGACTGGACCATCATGATGGCTTAACGATAACTGCAGTTCCCCAAGTGGCACATAATGTCGCTGCGCCTCTGGAAGTCCCGCCATCGTCATGGAAGCAATCTCTTCAGCCTCCCGAAGTTTCCCTTCCATAATGAACTTGCGGATACGAGGCAGATTTGGGAGTGCATCTTCATTGTTACGATCACGAGCCCCACCGTACCACATGGAATCCTCATTCAACTGCAAGCGTTCCTCGGCTACGCCTCCAAATATCATTGCACCAAGGCGACCATTTCCAATTGGCAGAGCCTCGTTCCACATCTTGGCAGGTTTGCTGTACCACATGCGTTGATGATTCTGATTTGCTTCTGTCATTACGTTCCTCCCATATTCATATTCGATACAACTTTTAGGTCTATAATTCATTTTAACATTCAAATATGGAAAGAAAATGACGTAATCCAACCAATTAGTACTCTTTCATGATATGTATATTTCAATGTGCACCATTGCATTATTCCGCATATTTTTCTTCAGGCCAATAGCTCGGGCCAAAATACTGTAATTTTATAAGTGAATGCTTTAATTTGATAAGTAGCCTGCATGATATACTTTAGCAAGTATGATTGACTAAAAGGAGGCAACGAATTTGACTCACACTATTGAAGGCGCTTACACCACCTCTGAATACAGAAATATGTTTTTGGAACTCGGTTATACGGATGAGGAAATCAATGCAAGAATCGAGGACACTTGGACCGAGCTGTTCTACGGTGACCCGGATACGCGCATCTATCACCCCATGGGTGAGGACAAAGGATACATCCTTGACACTGGCAATCTGGATGTGCGTTCCGAGGGCATGTCTTACGGCATGATGATGGCTGTGCAAATGAACAAAAAAGAAGAGTTCGATCGACTCTGGAATTTCTCGAAAACATTCATGCAGCATGCGGAAGGTCGATACAAGGATTATTTTGCATGGCATTGCAAACCTGATGGCACGCGGATATCGCAAGGCCCAGCACCGGACGGTGAAGAATTTTTTGCGATGGCCCTTTTCTTTGCCTCCAACCGCTGGGGAGATGGACCTGCGCCATATGATTATGCAGAGCAAGCGAGAACAATATTACATGCATGCCTACATCAAGGAGAACATGGCGAAGGCGATCCGATGTGGGACCCGGAAACGAAATTAATCAAGTTCATACCGGAATCACCTTTTAGCGACCCGTCCTATCATCTGCCCCATTTTTATGAACTGTTCGCGAAGTACGCAGATGAGTGCGATCAAGCTTTTTGGAAAGAGGCTGCGGCAACCAGCCGGGTGTATCTGCACAAAGCATGTCATCCGGTGACCGGACTCTCACCCGAGTACGCCAATTTTGACGGCACACCTGCACCGCCACAACGTCATGGAGATTTCAGACACTTTTACAGTGATGCTTACCGGGTTGCGGCCAATATAGCCCTCGACTGGGAATGGTTCCGTAAGGATCGCTGGCAAGTGGAGCAGTCCAATCGCATACAGGCTTTTTTCAGTGAAATTGAAATGTCTGATTATCGTCGCTATACCATTGAAGGTGAGCCTTTTGACGAGCCATCGCTGCATCCGGTTGGGCTCCTCGCCACCAATGCTATGGCTTCTCTGGCAGCGGACGGTCCACATGCAAGCCAGTTCGTGCACCAGTTTTGGAACACGCCGCTGCGCAAAGGTGTGCGCCGATACTATGACAACTGTCTTTATTTCTTTAGTCTGCTGGCTTTGAGCGGCAACTATCGTATCTATTAACATAGATTTCAGGGCCATATTTCCGCCTATTTCAAGCCGTAAACGTAAACTGTCTACAGGATTGAGATAGGTGGATCACTCCCCTCTACGCCATTGAAATTCTGACGGGACAAAAGCCGAAAACGGCAAGAGACATCATCGGAAAGTATACATATATATGGGAATATAATATTCGAAGCTGGCGAGATATGAAATCGAAAGCCAGTCTCACTTGAATAGGAATGGGCATCGAAAACGAATGGAAATATAAGATCAGGAAGGGAGCATTCTATGATGGAAACCAAGGATGCACTGC
This sequence comes from Paenibacillus sp. UMB7766-LJ446, assembly GCF_030226665.1. Classification (NCBI taxonomy): domain Bacteria; kingdom Bacillati; phylum Bacillota; class Bacilli; order Caryophanales; family Paenibacillaceae; genus Paenibacillus; species Paenibacillus sp. UMB7766-LJ446. Next base: position 326,227 of record NZ_JASOYM010000002.1, on the reverse strand, counting down.
AAGGCTTTACAGGGAGCCATATGATCTATACTTACGAAAATGGCTGGGAATACGAAATCTACATCAAAAACGATCATACCATTGATTATCGCATTCACAGCGGGATGGTTGCAGGGCGTTGGGTGCGGGATCAGGAAGTCAACATTGTGAAATTAACTGAGGGTGTCTACAAAGTATCATGGACCGAGCCGACAGGGACAGATGTTTCCTTGAATTTCATGCCGCGCGAGAAGCGGATGCACGGGATTATTTTTTTCCCGAAATGGGTTCATGAGCATCCGGAAATTACCGTCTGCTACCAGAACGACTATATCGATCTCATGATCGAGTCACGCGAAAAGTATGAAACATATCCTAAATACGTCGTTCCCGAATTTGCCGATATCACATTTATGGAAAATGCCGGGATCGACAATCAGAAGCTTATTTCCATCGCGCCTTATCCCGGTATGACCGACGATATTCGTGCCGGAAAACTGAAATAGACGCTTCATTGCAACATAAAATTTCAATATATCTAACCCAAAACGTTCCCGCTCGCATCGTATTCCTGCGAACCGGGAACGTTTTGGGGTATGCAAATCCAGCAACCAATGTCACTTTTCTGCCCTCATCCTATGCTCTTCAAGGACTGGGTGCCTCTTCTTGCTCATAAGCCGGGCTGCCCAACTCGGCCATTGAGAATCGTTGGACACCAGGAGAATCATTTTGCAAATCCAGATAGACCGAGTACTTTTCTTCCTCCACGCGAAACAGCGGGATGAATTTCACTTGATTCCCCTGCTCACTCTCTGCGGCGAATGCCAGTTGTTCCTGGGGAAGTCTGACGATTTTCTCATGCAGATTGCCCTCGGTAATTCCCTTCAATATTGTGTATTCCCCCAGTTGTGCAAGCAGAATACTGCCATACATTACCGCTGCCATGCTGTCCGAGCCTTGCAGTAGGACCAGATGCAGCTCGGCAGCGATTTCGATCTCGATTATATCCCGATCATGAAATTCGCGCTGAATGACGATGTACCCGTTGTTATGTTCCAGTTCCACCGGCACCGAGTTGATCTTCACCGCTTTGACAGACTTCGCTTTCAGGAGCAATGCTAATGTCACGGGTATGAGCGTCTCAATCATCAGGGTGGACGCAAGCCCATCAGGAAAACGGGTATGCTGCACAATGCTGGTGTGCTCGCTCCATTCGACCGTTGACGATATGAATGCATTCAACAGCAGCATGTTTTCGCTTTTGAACCAGATATTTTTCTGCAGTTCGCTCATCGCCTCGATTCCGGAAGCCGTACAGCACCAGAAGGAATCATGCGCGCTGCTGAAGGCTTTGGTTGCACCGCTCCCCATTGGCTGATGATATTGCGATAGCCCCGTTTGGCTGCTGGCGCTGTTCAGAACCGCGTTATATTTCAATGATTCCATATGATCCAGATATTCAACTGCTCCTGACCATGACAGCAATCTCTCCAGTATTCGCTCTGTGTTGTGCGCGCAGCAGCTCTCGCTCTCTCCACCTGTCAAGGCATCCTCCAGTCTTCCGAACCCTCCCCAGTGTTCCGACTTTTCGGAAACTCCACCTTCAACAGGAGCTGCAGCCTTTGAGCTGCTATTGCCGTTTGCAAATGTTCTCCCCTTCAAGCATTCGTAAAAATATAAGGCTGCCGCTCTGTATTGCTCCTCGCCGGTAATATCATGACGGTGCATGGCCGCTATGATCATGGGGAGATGAGTGTTGGCGTGCAAATCTGCAAGCACATCCTGACCGTTGGCAAGGCGACCTACAAAATAGTCTCTGTCGAACAGATAGGCAAGCTCCAGTATTTCGGCATTTCCTGTGAGATCATAGAGCGAGTACAGCGCATCTCCCATACCTCCGAACTCATTAGCCGGGTTCAGCCGTGTACAGCGGAGAATACCATCGATTTTCCAAAAGGAGAGCTTTGTGAACCGCCCATGAATATAGAGGGCCAGATTCACAGCAATCTTCAGTGCCTTCGAGTTGCCAAGGTACACATGGCAATCGATAAGTCCCTGCATAATTTTGTGCAAAGTATAATACGGGGCCCATACTTTCCGGTTCTCCTCGCTTTCCAGCAGATCGAGCTGATCCTCCCCAAATGCACTCACATATCCGTTGGGCTGAGCACAGGATTCCATGATGTCCACAATCTCGCTGGCTTTGCTGTGAAGCACCTGATCCTGATCGGCAAAGGCGTATTTGGCACAAGCCGAAAGGAAATGTCCAGCGAAATGTCCCCTAAGGCCGCAATCCTCAGCTTCCCAACCCCCAAGCGGTTCGGTATGAGAAGCTATTCCCGCATTATATTTGAATGTATGCATAAGCCGGTTAACATCAAATGAAGCAAGGTACGATTTGATGTATTGCCGGCGGGTAGCAAATTCATTTGTATTTAACCTCACTTCATTCAAGCCAAAATTGGCAAACAATATCGGTCACCTCCATTCCCTATGATACATATGAGGAATTATAACCACATTCAGACCGGTGTCCTTTATTTAGAAATGGATGAAGAATCATACGAAGACTGCATGATTTCCAGATAACGCTTGATGTTCAGGCCCTCCAGCCCTTTCACGTAATCATCCCAATCCTTATCCAGACTCTTCGCTCCTGTAATGAATTGCAGCGCATTCTGGTCAATATAATCCTTGAGATTTGTCTGCATCATGCTCGCTTCATCGGCGCTTGCCGGGTCAACCCACAGCGCCCAGTGCGGGAATACGTTCTCAGGCTCCTTGCCTTCCATCAGCAGCGTCGCCTCGTATAACCTGCGTTCCTGTCCGTCTCCTGCGTAGATGTCCTTGCCCTGAACTTCGGCATCACGGTATGCCCTGTGGTGATTGTACTGACTCAGGGCACCCCAGCTATCATTGCGCGGCTCTGCTCCTGTTGGGAGCGGAATTGCTTTGTAGAGTGGCTGCACTTGATCATTCAGGGCCACTTCCCCTTCTTGCGGCTTGCGCCAGCTTGTGCCCTCCTCACCAAGATATGCACTCATGGCTCCTTCTTCTGTGTAGAGATAATCCAGCATTTGAATGGCTGCAATCTGCGTTTCTTCGCTTGCCTTGTTCGTCAGCACAAACGACGCCCCGGGATCAATCGGATAGTTATAGGTTGCATAGTTGGCATGCGGTCCTTGCAGCGGAGGAATCGCGTTATAGTCCTTGCCATAAGGCGAGCCCTCATCGGTATTCACAAAAAGGGCCGGGTGCATGGCTGCGCCTGCGCCTAATAGTTGTGCATCAGCATTATCACCGATTTTCTTGAATGCGCCCGAATTCTGTGTAAAGGCCCCTGGATCAATCAGACCTGCTTCGTAAAGGGATCGGATATAGGCAAGTCCCTCTTTCCATTCCGATTTATTGGCAGCAGTGTCTATCTTGCCATCCTTAACGAGAAGATACGTTCTGTCGTCGTCATAAATGAAGGCATTCATCAGATACGGAATAATGTGCACGCCAAAATTTTCAATGGAGCCGCTAAGCGGTACTTCGTCCGCCTTGCCATTCCCGTTGGGGTCCTTTGTTTTGAACGCCTCAAGCACCCCTTTGAAGTCCTCCAAGGTTCTGGGCTCAGCTAATCCGAGCTGCTTCAGCCATTTTGTATTGAGCCACATCTTGTTTGGATAGGAGCAGTGGAAGCATTCATTCAAGCCCGTAAGACCATAGATATTGCCATCAGGAGCCGTGTTAATCGCTTTATAATATTCGTTGCTGTCCAGCACCTTTTTAATATTTGGAGCATATTTGTCGATCAGATCGTTGAGAGGCACGATGACACCTTGCTGGCCGAATTTCAACAAGTCCGTTTGCGAAAATCGATCTACCCACGGAATGAGCAGGTACAGATCAGGATAGTCTCCCGAAGCCAACGAGATTTGTCTCTTCTCCGATGCTCCGTCAAACGGAACTGTCGTCCAATTAAAATGGATGTTGAACTTGTCTTCCATCTTTTTGGTGAATTTATTGGTTTGAAGATTCGTATCCGAACCTTGATGTGCAAATACATTAATAGAGACTTTATTGCCGGAGGAACCCTCCCCCTTCAATCCGCTGCCTTGTTCGGTGGATGAACATCCCGTAAGCGCCACGCCAAGAAGAAGCAGGCAGGCAAATATGATGGACCCTGGTTTTCTCAAAAAAATCCTCTCCTTTACTGATGATTGTAAAACGTCAGCCTTTGACCGAGCCAATCAGCATGCCCTGCACAAAATAGCGCTGAACAAAGGGATAGATAACCAGCACCGGCAAGCTGGCCATGACGATTAACGAGAATTTCATTAATTCAGCCATTTGCTGCTGCTTCAACATTTCCCCTGCGTCCATGTTTCCGGTACCATTGTTCAAAATGAGGATGCTCCGCAAAATTAGCTGCAACGGATAAAGCGATTGCGATTTTAAGTAGATCAATGCATCGAAGTACGCATTCCACTGCCCGACTGCATACATCAGCGATAACACCGCAACGATTGGCTTCGCCAGAGGCAGAATGACGCTGAAAATAAAACGGATATCGCTGCATCCGTCAATGTCGGCTGCTTCGGACAGTTCCTCTGGAATGGAATTTTGAAAGAACGTGCGCGCTATGATGACCTGCCACACCCAGATGGCATTGGGGATCAGCAGCGCCCAGCGGGTATCGATCAATCCCAGTGTTTTGACTACGAGATAAGTTGGAATCAATCCACCGGAGAAGAGCATGGTGAACGTGATGAACATCATCAGCGGACTGCGTCCGACAAAGGTTTTTTTGGAGAGCGGGTAAGCGATCATGATCGTCAGCGCTACGCTGATCAGCGTGCCGCTTACGGTGTAAAACAAGGAATTGGCATATCCGGTAATGACCTGATCGTTCTGCAATACCGCCTTGTATCCATCCAGCGTCAAGTCAACCGGCCACAGCCAGACTTTCCCGGAAGAGACAGCGGCTGGACTGCTTAGGGAAGAGCTAACGATATAGATTAGCGGGTAAAGCACGGCAATTAAAATGACAATCAGAGCGATGTAGATGATGGTCATGAATATTCGGTCCCCAAAGGACTCCCTGATCGTGGGTTTCCCTTTATTCGTCGAACGGCGTGAGTATGTCTGTAACTCGCTCATCAGATGAACTTCCTCCCTTCGGGCCTAGTGCACTACCACAGGCTTGTATTGGACAATCGCTTCGCGGCTGCGTTCACCGTCAGCAGCAGGATCAGGTTAATCAGAGAATTAAACAGGCCAACCGCCGTTGCAAAGCTATAATTGGCGTTCAGCAGCCCCATTTTGTACACGTAGGTAGAAATTATTTCAGAAGCCGACAAATTCAACGGATTTTGGAGCAAATAAATTTTCTCAAATCCGACCGCCATGATGTTGCCAACGCTCAGGATCAGAATGATCACTGCCGCAGGCAGTATGCCAGGCAGATCAACGTTCAATATTTTTTGGAAACGGCTTGCGCCGTCGACTTTGGCCGCTTCATACAGCGAAGGGTCGATGCCAGCCAACGCTGCCAAATAAATCACTGCGGAGTATCCCATGCTCTGCCACACGTCGGAGAACACATATAAAGACCGGAACAATCCAGGCTCTCCCAGGAAATTCACCGCTTCCAACCCCAGAGCGCCCAGAATCGTATTAACGATGCCAAGCCGGGGAGAAAGAAATAACATGATAATGGATACCATAACCACGGTCGAAATAAAGTAGGGAGCATAGGTAACCATCTGAACGGTTTTCTTAAACGTTGCGCTCTTGACCTCGTTCAGTGCCAGCGCCAGCAAAATGGGCACCGGAAAGCCGACAATTAACTGATAGAAGGAAATATACAGCGTGTTTTTGATCAGGGTGGCGAAGGCGGGATTTTGGAAAAGCAATTCAAAATACTTGGTGCCTACCCATGGGCTGCCCCATACCCCCTTGATAACGTTGTAATCCTTGAATGCCAGGACCGCATTAGCCATCGGAACATACTTGAAAATGATGAAGTAAGCGACGGGTGGAAGGATTAGCAGATATAGCTGCCAATGCCTCCGCAGACTTCTGGATACGGCTCGCTTGACAGCCGAGCGTCTGCTCTGTCTTGTTGCCGAAGCCACATTAGATATTGTCGTTCTCAGATTCATCCCCCCATGCGGTGGCCAGTAAGACTTTTTGGCAGACCGCTTTTTTTGGTTAGCGCATTTTTGATAGCGCTTTCTTGTTGGTAATCATAAGAGCGCTTCCCCAATTGCGTAAAGGTACACTTTATCGAATGAGGTACGAATCACGTACGACTTCATTTCATTTGATCTTCCATCTGCCGAAATGCACTTGGCAAGATGCCCTTAACACGTTTGAAGGCTCTTCGGAACGAATGTGCGCTATTATATCCGGTTGTCTGTGCAATCTCATCAATTGTCTGCTGGCTCTCAAGAAGCAACTCAGCCGCTTTGCTGATTCGCACCACCTCTACATAGTCGGAAAGGTTCTCTCCGGTATGCTCCTTGAATAATTGGGAGATATATTTTTCCGGTTTGCCCATTTGTTCCGCAATCCGGTATACCGTCAGGTTCGCATCGGCATAATGCTTCTGGATGTAAACCATTGTTTCATTAACAATTTCCGCATGCATGTTGGATTTTTTACGTTGCACGTTCTGGCAGACCTCTTCCGCCAGCTGATGGAACTTGTCCCGTAGTACGGCAACACTGTCCGTGACCTGAATCCCAGCGATCCGATTCTTGAACTCCTCGACAAGCGCTTCATCCAGCATGATCTTAGGCTCCAGCTTTAGAAATGTTCCCCTTAATTCCATAATAAATTGCTGTGTCATATCGTACGACAGCTCTTGCTCTGCAAAGTTTCGGCTAAACAGTTGATCCAAGTTACGCTTGGATTCTTCCGTCTCTCCCGCCTTAAGCGTATTTATCAGCCGCTGTTCGGACTCCATCGGATAGTAGTACAATTCGGTTTCCTTTACAGCGTTTTCGAACTTTACTAATTGGTCAGCCCCGATGTGAATGGCATATTCGAGCGCTTGTCTGGCCTCGTTGAACGAACGGCCTACGTCATTCCATACATCATACGAAGAACCCATACCGATGGTCGTCGATACCCGGTAATCCTGATACACAGAATCCATCAGTTTCATCAATTGGGCTTCACATGTGAGCAAGGTTTGATCCAAAGCTTCATCCCTCAGCGGTAGCACAAAAGCAATCTGATCCGTTCCCCACTCCGTTATCAAAACATCCGCATTCCATGTCGTCAGGGCTTCACGCACGATTAGCCTCGCAACACTTAATTCTTGAATAATTTCTTCGCTATCCGGGCTGCCATAGCCATCTACTCTCATAATCCCCACAACCCCCCGACTGGTATGAAGCGAAATGTCTGTCTGGGAAGAGATCGCCTCCAACTCACGAGTTGTATAAAACTCACCGGTCAACAAACGCTTGATGAACCCGTCTCGCAGCATCGGGAGCTGCTCACTCAATGCATTTTTGAGAAGATGGTTGTTCGTAATAAGACTCGTAATATTGCTGGCCAAGAAATCGTACTCGTTACTTATTTTTCCCGGTAGTCCGATATTCTGATCCCGAAACACGAACAAAAGCTTATGAATCGGCGCACTGTTGCGGTAAGCCAGTAAAAGTCCAATGATTAGTCCGAAACCAAGTGTGGCTAACGTGAAGGTAAAGGTAACCTGCTTTATCTGGTCTGCTTTTATCATTAACGCCCGTTCGGGAATGCCAGCCATATAATTCCAGCCATTTTGATCCGAGCGAATGGAAATCAGCAGACGACCGTCTCCCATAGGCTGCACTTCACGATCCTTGGCAGCAGGTATATCCTTCAGTTGCTTTGCCTCACTTGTATTCATGCCACGCGAAAAAATGATGTTCCCATTGGCGTCTGTTACCAGTGTCCACCCTCCATATTGCTCCACAATATGTTGAGTCAGGCTCGCCATCTGATTCTCATCAATCATGACACCGATGGTAGCCTGAGGTTTGTTGAAGCTATTTAAAGGAAGCGACTGAAGAAACGTAATGGCTGGAGCGTCCACAAGCAGATTACTGCGAATCTCCTGCTTGTAGTTCCGAAGGGGAATAATCTCGTTTAAATGTGGCTTTTTCAAAATGTTTTCTTTCCATTCTTCGAACGTCATGCCTTCCAGCGCATTGGTGGCGTAATAATGCTCAGGTCGGTAGTAAACGGTGGTAGGCGTGATGATGACATTATAATTCGGAATATATATGAAGAAATGAGACAAATAATCATTGGTGCTGCTGTACATAGACAGGCTGCGCTGCATACGGCCCAAACCATAAACATTATTAGCATCGAGCGGCTTAGGATCAGCAATTAAACGGTACAATTCCTGGTTAATCGCTAACTGCCTTGTGAAATCCTCAACCTGCATGAGATTTCGTTCAATAATTTCCTTGCCCAGGTTGAGCGATTTCAGACTGTTTTCAATGGAGCTTGTCCTCGCTGCTTCAATGGATGCCCTATAGGAGGCATATCCGGCAATTTGAGGAATCATCAGAATAATGAGATAAGAAACCATAAATCTGCGGAATAACGGCGTGAATTTGAACCATAGACGCTGCATTTGTACCTCCTTTTTGGTAAGCGTTTACAAAATTGATTTGTTTCATAATACACCTTTCATTTGTGTGTGGTGAAGGTACACCTTAATCTTTTTGGTACAAATACTTAAAATTTTTGTACTAAACCACTAGCAGTTAATAGAGGACTACTTCTGAACACCAAAAAGAAACCTTCCCAGCCGCAATAGACTGGAAGGCTCCTTTTGTACCTTTTGTTTAATTGACGGCTACAAACTTCCATTGCTGGTTGGTTGCGCCTGTGTAATCGTTTTGCTGCAATTTTGCACCGTCTGTCGTCGCAGAACCGGTTACCTCAATGGCTTTATTGCTATTCACGTTAATAATACTCCAGTACCCATTGCCCAGATCATTGATTTTGAAATGCTGCGCAGTGGTGTTTAAATTGCTCATAAGCTGTACTGCCTCTCCGTTGGTACTGGTGCCATTTCGGATGTCGATCACCTTATCAGGCGAATTCACACTCGTCAGATTGTAAATTCCGCTAGCTATTTGATTCAGGACCCACTTTTGAGGATTGCCCCCCAGATCAGACCATTGCTGAAGCTGCAAGTTGTTCTCGTTTACCCCACCCGGTACATCAATAACCTTGTTCGAATGTCTGGCTACAATCTTGTAGGTCGCACCCGAGACTAGACCGCTTGATGGAGTGCCACCGTTCGGATAGGTCTGAGCACGTTCATAGAACCATTCGAAGAGGAATCGTCCCATTGCGCTTCTTGAAGCATCCCCGTCCCATTTCAATCCTGCCGTAGGATCAGCAAAGGAGCTTCGCTGTCCAGCATCCAGAATAAAACCGTTCATGTGAGCTGCAATACTGACATTGCCTGCCGCGTTGAAAATGGTCTTCGTATTGTTACCAAAGCCTTCATTGCTGCCATTGAACAGATTCCAGTATTCGGAATCGCCGGCTTTCTTTTTGAACCATGTGACTTCGGTAATGTTGATCGGATATTTATCGGCCGCTGCCTTTACATTGGTATTCCATTGATCTTGCAGAATGGACATGTTGTCATATGCTCCGTAACCCGGATACCAGTGAACGGCATAACCGTAATTGTTCAGCGGGTCTGTCAACGGATGGCTTGCTGTCAGACTGTAGAATTGGTTATATCCCAAACCAGCGGCCCAGATGACATTATCCGCGCCTTGGCTCCGAATGGTCGAGATAATGGAATTCTGGAAATTGCGCAAGTCGTTCCAGTGGTCCACAAAGTCGTTCTCGCCGTTATAACCACCCCAATGTCCGTTCGCATAGGATTTTACCGGCTCGTTGATCAGCTCGAAATGTACATTATCGGCACTTTTTATCTCTGGACGAGCAGCGAGATACCCCCAGATCTGATTGAACTTTTGCAGATTGGCCGAAGTGGTGGCTTGATCATCCTTCAGTGTGAAATCGAGTCCAAGCGTAACATAGACGCCTTTGGTTTTGGCATATTGAATATAAGGAATAATGACGTTCTGTGTCACGGCTTGTACACCTGCAAAATTGTAGGTGCCTGCCGCCACATCCCCCATGTCCTCACGGTCGATGAACAGCCGAATCTGATTCATATTCCAGCCGTGGCTGCTCCCGTATTTCGGGCTCGTACTTGTGAATGTATCCGTAATATCCTTCAAATAAGCCAATGTGGCAGCATGACGGTTGTTGCCATGAAGATTCAGATAATAATTGCTGTTCTGATATGTCCAGTAGGCGCCTGAAGGCTGATGCCAACCACTTAGCACGACGGGCTGGTTACTACTGTTCACCAAGTTTTTGCCGCTGACATGAAGCTTGCCCATCGGCATGCCGACCCACGCTTCCGCACGTTCGGTTCCGAACGGCATAATAGACAATAGCAAACCGAGAATGATCATAAATTTACAAGATACCAACCATCTCTTCAATATAATCCCTCCTGATCTTAAAGTGTAAAACGTTAAAACGGACGGCAACACCTCCTTTATTGTGAAGGGGCTAGACCTTCCAGCCCCCATCCAAGAGAGAATCATTATCCTACGATGCCTGTACGTTCAACACTTTCAACGAAATAACGCTGCACAAACAGATAAATGATGATTAAAGGCAGGATCGCCAGCAGAATGCCTGTATCCTGAATCATGCTCAGATAGAATGGATCGGCTTTGGATGCGCCATCACTAACCTGCTGTGCCAGATTATATGGAAGAGAGGACAGCTGCGTTGACATCACCTTGCTGGACGTCAGATAGGTTGTCGTGTAGAAGCTGTCATTCCATTGCCAGACGAAAGAAAACAGCAGTACAGTAACGATTGATGGAATTGCATTCGGCAGCATGATGCGTGCAAAGGTTCGGCTGATGCCTGCACCATCAACGTAAGCGGCTTCCTCGACCTCTTTGGGAATGCCCCTGAAAAATTGGCGAAAGATAAAAATATACAAACCTGCTTTGAGCGAATTGGCTGTTATGGCAGTCAGAATAAACGGCCAGTACGTATTCAGCAGATTGACGGGTTTTCCTGCAATCAGCGTCATCAGTCCCATCAGATCGAAGCTCTTCAGATTCAGATACACCGGGATCAGGATCGTGGTGGGCGGCACCAGTATGGTCAGAATGACTCCGGCAAACAACAGATTACTTCCCTTAAACTTCAAGCGGGCAAACCCGTATCCGGCAAGTGCACAGGAAAGCGTGGTCAAAATAGTCGTTGTTGCAGACAACGCAAATGTATTGAACAGTGTTGCCCAGTCATCCATGACACGAATAGCCTCTCGAAAATTGTCGATAGAGAAATTCTGTGGAATCCAGACGACAACCGCTGAATACAAATCACTTTTATCCTTGATGGACGTTGATATCTTCTGAAAGATAGGAAACAAAATAACGAAGGATAGTCCTGCAATGAGTGTGAATCTCACAACAGACCACAGCCAGCTTTTCCACTGCTCCAGCGACAACAGTCTTGATATCATCAACGCACACACCCCTTTTCTAATCTTGATAGAAGACACGTTTGGAGAAGATAATTGAAACGATCACCAAAATGACGGCAATAGCCAGGAAATACACCCATGCCATGGCTGAGCTTAACCCAAAATCAAATTTAACGAAGCCTGTATCGCGAATAAGCTTGGTCATGGCGTTGTTTGCAAAAGAATCGACGATGGTGTAAATGACGTTCACAAAAATGAGCGGGCTGACCATCGGAAACGTGATTTTCCAGAACGCTTCATATCCAGTGGCCCCTTCCATCTTGGATGCTTCATATAGCTGGGGCGATATCGTTTGGATACCTGCCAAAAATATGAGAATCTGTACACCGGATTGACTGACAATCTGATATATCCGGTCTACCGCACCGCTCAGATATGTCACGACCCATTCGCTCAACCCCGCATCCAGCATCAGCTTTTCAATCTCAAAGGTTCCCAAGGCGCTGCCACCTGTATTGCTCTGGTTCACAGCCTCGATCAGACTGGTGCTTTCCAGCGTCATGATGACGCCGGATGCCAGAATCACCGGCAGAAAAAATATGGATCTCGCTACTGCTCGCCCCGGAAACCTCTGATTCAGAATAACTGCAAGGAACAGGCTGAATATTACGATCAGAGGCACATTAACGAGCACATCTGTGATGGATTCGATCAGTGCCCGGTTGAAGCTGGTATTTACCGTCATTGCCTGGATATAGTTAGCGAGACCTGTGTACTGGATGGATATCCCCTGTGCATTCGCCTGAATTGAACTCAGGCTGTAGCGCAAGGAAGCCAGCAGCGGAACCAGGAAGAACAGGACAAAACCGACAAGCCAGGGAAGCACATAGATGACTCCCCAGACCGCTTTCTGCTGAGCGTAGGTTCGGCGTCCCCACTTCCCTTTTAGTAGCGCTTTCAGAGTTGCTCACCACCTGTCACGTAACTTTTGGCTTCCACGTTATGACCGCCAGCCTGCACCGGGAAGTCGTTATAATTCACCAGAGCGAAGCTTCCGTTTTCGTATGTCGTTTGATACACTCCTTCAGCCAGCTTCTCGTGTGCCACCATGTGAAGCCCTGCGAAAGGACGATTGGCCTGATTGACCTCTTCATACATCTTCGCTGCGAGATCAATCCATTGTTCATAGTGCGCAGCATACAGATTGTCGTAATCCGTTTCCTTCACAACATGATTCGGTGCGTTAAACCAAGTAAAATAGGGGCTTGCCCCATACTCCACGAGCTTTAGTACATACTGTCTCGCATCCGTATAGGTTGACAGGTTGTAAGCAGCTCCCGTATAGCTGATGCCACCATGTACAACCAGTTGGAAGAACGGAATTTCCTCATCCTCCAGCTTGAAGCGGCTGCTGGACATTGGGGCATCCGTGAGACCTGTCACATAGGGCAGCGCATACGCATTCCCGCCTTCGGCAACAACAGATATCCCTTGCTGCGCAAGCTGCTTCAAGCTCTCGGTGACGGCTGTTTGTGCTTCTGTGCGATCCAGCAGTTTCTTCGGATTCATATCACTGTTCACTTGATCAGCCAGATCACGCACCGACAATCCCCCTTGCTCATAGGGCTGGAGTGCTTTCAGCAGGTCTTGAGTCACATCTCCCAGCAAATGCGGAGACAGGATATAGGACGGAAGTCGATCCCGGTCACGGCGCTGTCTTGCCGGGTCCATCGGGTATAGAAGTGCAGGCTCCTGCGTCAGTGTGCGTGAAGCTTCCTTGGAAGGACTGAATCCTGTCTTGGAATGTACATTTAGTACAGCGACATCGGGGTAAAATCCAATTCCCTCCTTACGAGCATAGTCGCTGAATTCTTGCATGCCTTTTCGTCCTCCAATCGCTCCATCCACTTTGATGGAATCCGGTATCTGATGTTGAAGCCCTCCATTAAACCATCCCGCATACCGAACCTGAATGTTGGATACTTGTTTTTTCTTAAGGATTGACAGAATCTGCCGGGCTTCATCAAAGGTGGTCAACGCTTCAGTAGAATCGTAAGGTATGCCCAACATATGTTTTCTGGTCGTCATTCCGCCGATAAGCTTCAGGTAAAACGGAATATCCATCTCTCCCCCAGCTGTTTGGTTCGCAGGAAGACCATTCGTCTGGATTAAGTAGTCACGATACAAGGAAGCCAGACCGGAGTAAGAGGCATTCTCTGCCCCGGCAAAGGCATAACGGACGACAAAATCCGATGCGGTCGGCTTCTTCTGAAACTTGGGAAGTGTCCGTACCATGTCGCTGGCCTGGAGTGTTACATCACTTTTGTTTACAACGTAGAAGCTCGCATACACATTGTTGTAGCTATTCAGCTTTCCGCTGATATCTGCATTTACAACCGCCACCGCTGCTCCTTCCTCAATGATGCCAAGAAATGCGCCGCCCTCACGAATGAGACCGAATACCGGCAGCCTTGCTCTTTCCTCGGAGGAGTCCGCTTCACGAAGCTTCATCGTCAGATCCGGTCCGTATACATCCTGCTGATAGGCAGGGTATTGTACCTTTCCATTATTAAAATGAATGAGTGCTCCCGACCCGTCAGGTACAAACAGGGAACCTTCCTGATCCGCTGCGCCAGCCCCGAAATAATCCAGCACGGATATGCTGTTGATCGGGTATTGCTCCGGAAAATGGATGCCGGAGGCAGGTACACGTACAACCAATGATTCCTGATCCAGCTCATATTCAATGGATAGCATAAACAATCGGGGGCCGCTTTTTTCCTGCTCGATGCCATGCTCGGCATTGTCCAGTTCTAGGTCCTCGGACGTGTAGCCGGCTGTCTCAAAAGCCTTCAGAGCACGCGTCAACTGAAGACCCTGCAGCGCTTTGTCGTTCCGAACGTATACACCCCCGTCCTTCTCCTCCGCATACCCAATCTTCAAGGCACGTTGTCCTGCCTTGTCGAGCAAGGCAAGCAGCTTCTGTTCGAAGCGCTCTTTGCTGATTTTTACAGGCAGATCTTCCACAGAACTCTCATTGGTTCCGAACTGGTAGTTCACCCGAACCCCATTCGGCAATGCTTCGTAGCTTATCTGCTGGTGAGCTACGCTGTCCGTATAGGAATTGACCGAGCTGCTCTGACCCAGACTGTTATAGAAGCTCAGCTTGGACTGCGCAGACAGCAGATCCTTATTGATTCCCGACGCAAGCGAATCGATCTTCCGATCTTCCGGATTGCTGCGCCAGATCTGCCCGCTTTGCTTGTGAATCACCGCAATCTCGGCTATATCCTCCTGGATGAGTAGCTGCAGCTCATCATTCTGGGCAAGCCCGAGCATGTCTGGCAGACGGGCATTGCTGAAGGATGAGGCCAGCTTCTGACCAGGCGGCAGTACAGGCACTTCTGCTTGTTCATCCGCATTTGCCGACAACGTAATTACAGGCGTAGAGTCGGGCTGACAGCCGCCAAGAAACAGGATGAATACGAGCAGGATCACGATCATTTTTTTGGCCACGTACAAAAACATCTCCATTCTCCTTCCTTAGCCCCGGAGTACAAGTTCCTGATAGATGGTGGCTGCAAAGGACACAATCTGCTGCACCAGACTGAAGAACAGCAGGCAGAGAAATGCCATGAAGGCCATGGCAACCAGCGTCAAAAGCATGGTAAGCACCGTTTTGCCCGGCGAATACTGATGCACAGTCATATTGCCCACAAATAACAGATATACCGTCCAAGCTGTTGCAGCCAGGTTGAAAAAATAATAAAAGGCCGTTTCCTGCCCGGAAATCATTAGGCTGAGCCAAATCCACGGAAACTGAATCAGAATTAGCGGAACCAATGCGAAACAGGTGGACATGAAGATTTCCGAGAATTTGCCTTCACCGTCCATGAGTGTGGTTAACGACCAATTCGCTGTACACCAGAACAATACCGGAACAATGACATAGACCATTTCCAGCAGACTGTTCAACCGTTTCGGATTGTTATAATTGACCAGGAACCCGCTATATTGTGCCTGAAGGATCGTCGTGATCGCCAGCAATCCCAGAATGACCAACGCAATCATCAGCGTTGTTTTCTGATTCCGCTCGTATTTCAGCTCCCAATAGCCGTCAAACGGGTGAAAAATAAGATGCAGCGGATATCGAACCCATTGTCTACTTGATGCTTGCATTCGTTGTCCCCTTTCTCTGTCTGCGAACGATGGTTATGGCTACCATTCCGGCAGCAACCAGAATCAGCCCGGACATTATCCATGAGAAATGCTCGCGGAGCAGGTCTTTTCGATACAGAAGAAACGCTTTGGAATACCCTTCTCGTTCCATGCTTCGCTTAAAGTATTGCGTAGATTTCGCATAATCCTTCTGCCGCAACAGCGCTTTTCCAATGCCTGCGTAGGCATATTCGAGATTGGCATTCATGTCTGCAGCTTTGGCAAATTGCTTCGCAGAGCCTTTCTCGTCCCCATTGAAATAACTGCGTACTGCCTCATGAAGCGTACGCCCGTATTCAGTGGTTTGAAAAACAGTGATTTCTCCAAGTGCTTTGTCCAGCACCAGCATCCGATCCCCGGCACGCTCCAGAGAAACAGGCGTATTAAATTGTCCGAGCCGATTGCCGATACCTCCAAACATGTGAAGCAAATATCCGTCCCCGTTATAGGTGAAAATCCGACCCATATTGGCATCAAGCACGGAATACATATCGCTGTCCCCGACATCGACATCAATCAGCCGTGAAGGCCCTTTCTCATTGCTGTACAACAAGTCACCCTGGGGCGAATAGTATCCTTCCCTTCTTAGAATATCCGTGCCCTGTGCATTCAGTTTCTTGATCGGGAGTCCGGTCTGGTCACCGCTGGTTGCATAAATGAAGCCCTCCTCGTCAATGTCCATATTCGTAAACTCGGTTGGTGTGAACATGACCATCTGACTGCGCTGCTGACGAGTAGCGAATCTTTTCCATAGATATTCCACCGGATCGACCGAAACTCTGTTAGCGCCGATAAACGAGGCAAATGAACCGTCGGAATTAAACTCCATGAAACCGTCGAAGACGCCTTCAGCCATGACATAGATCCGCTCTCCTTTATCCATAACAACCCGTATGGGTCTGAATTGGAAATCTTCTTTCAGTAGGTCGGATTGAGGCAGGTCTACCATTTTGATCAATTGCCCCTGCTCATTCAGATGAACAATCCGTTGATTATCCGAATCGGCGATGAGCAGTTGGCTGTCGTCCGAAACGTATAATCCTTGCGGATGTTTGAAGTGATCCTTCTGTCCATCATGATCAAATGAATCGATAATCCGTGTCAGATTAAAATCCCGATCCAACTCAACGATTCGGCTGTTGCCCGAATCCAGCACGTAAATTCGCTCATCAGCCGTAACGTGCATGTCAGTCGGTTCTTTGAATGCGTCAATCTTCAGCCCCGTGCCTGTAATGATTGTTGTCGCCTCATATGCGGCAGGAGAACGAACCGCCTCTCCCCAGTACGAATAATTGTACGCATTCGTCTGTCCGTCGGCGTAAGCTATTGACGCCGCATTCCCCAAGTACAGGAGGCAGGCAAGAGCCATGGTGAGCCATCCGCATCTTTTCCACATGCCATTCAATATGTTGCTGCCCCCCTTCTACTCTTTCATACCGGAAGTTGCCATCGTCTGCATGACACTGCTCTGGGAGATGATAAACAGCGTGATTGGCACGATCATAAGCAGCAGTGCAACTGCAGCACCGACACCTGCTCGGGCAATCCCCCCCTGGATAATCTGACTAAGCGCATAATGCAGCGTTTTCAGATTTTCACTGTAAATGAAGCTTCCGCCGTCTGTTCCCCATAGGGCCGGAAATTGTAAAATCATAAGCGTCAGCCAGGCTGGCTTCACGTTAGGCATCACGATGCTCCAAAATATACGATATTCATTTGCCCCGTCGATTTTGGCGGCCTCCAGCAGCGCATCGGGGATCTGTTCCATAAACTGCTTCATCAGGAAGAGCCCGAGGGAAAATGCGAGAGAAGGCACAATGATGGAAGCATGTGTGTTGATCCATCCAAGCCAGGACATCACCATGTAGTTCGGAATCGCCGTGACGTGTGGTGAGAACATTAGCGACAGGATGACGATGGTAAACAGCACATTTGAGCCGGGAAACCGATATTTAGCCAGCGGGTATGCCGCTGCGGAGGCCAACAGGATATGGCCCGCCGTTCCGAGCAGTGTAATCAACAGTGTATTGGCAATATACCGGGATAAAGGAACCCAGGAGTTACCCATCAGATTGATCAGATCCGAGAAATTTTCCATCGTCGGATTGTTTACCCAAAAGCGTGGCGGAAATATGAACAGCTCATCAAGCGGTTTGAAGGCATTGTTAACCGTGTAGATCAGCGGCAATACCATGAATGACCCGAACAGCGCCAGCAGCGCAAACAGCATCAGGCTGACGGAAAATGACCGGTTGAGTCTTCTCGGCATGCCAAAAACGGCACGTACCTTGCTGGTCATTGTCATTCACCTATCTTTCTCAGCATTTTTTGCGTCAGTATGTTCGTTCCCAGCATCAGGGCGAACAAAACGGTTGCGATCGCGGACGCATAGCCCATCTCAAACCGAATGGTGCCGAAGTCCATCAAGTGGGTTACAACGGTATGCGCTGCATAGTTAACGCTCGGAAAACCGGCCAGTGCGATGGAGATTTCGGCCACAGCGAACGAGGCTGTAATTTGCATGACCGCCCCAAACATGAGCTGTGGTCTCATCGAAGGCAGCGTAATATACCAAAGCTCCTGCCAACGGTTTTTGATACCGTCCACCGTACCCGCTTCGACCAGAGAACGGTCAATCGTTTGCAGACCCGCAATGAAGGCCAGGAAGCTCGTGCCGAGACTGAGCCACAACTGTACGAGGATGACAATTGCCAGCACGTACTTCTCATTCGAAAGCCACTGGATCGGTTCCAGAATAACGCCAAGGCGCATGAGAAAGCCGTTCATATACCCATAGCTATCTCCAGAGAACACGATTAACCAGATGAAAAAAACGTTTCCCGAAATGGAGGGCGCATAGAATACTAGTGTCATGACTGCACGGATTTTCGGGGACAGCTCATTGATAATCCATGCAAATAAAAAGCAGGCAATATAGCTGACAGGCCCCGTAATAACGGCAAACAGCAGCGTATTTTTAAGCGCAATCAAAAAAACATCGTCATTCAGAAACAGGCGCGAGTAATTTTGCCAGCCAATAAATCGAGGGAGCTCCAGCATGTTGAAGTGAAAAAAACTGAGTCCCAGCGAGATACCTACCGGAATGACAGTAAACATGAAAAAGATCAGCATAAACGGTGCCATTAGAACGTAATAGTGTCTGCTTCGATACAAATCCCGTTTCATAAGGGACCACCGACTGTCCTGTCTTGCGTGAATGGCAGGAGCAGTCGATGCCTTGGTGGTTTCTGCGTGCAACCGTTACCCTCCCTTCCTCTACTTCAGATTGAATTCCTTTCGCTTGAGTTCGATCTCATCGTTGATATACAGAACATAGTCTGGCAAGGCCTCGCGCGGGTTCTCATTCGCGTTGACCACTTTGCGGAACGCGTTGTCCAGGTGTCGGCCTGTAAAATATCCACCGGGAACTTGAGGAATGCCTTGCACCCACTCCCATTGCTTCTCCAGGTTTTGGTAATCCTTAACAGGCCAAGGCAGCTGCTCCAGTGCTTCGATATTGGCGGTCGGGTAACGAGCCGCAGCGCCCATCAGGCCTTCCATTTCCCTGCCGTATTCAATCTGGGTCTGCTTGTCAGTCCACCATTTCATGAACATCCAGGCAGCATCCTTGTTTTTGGCATTTTCCAGCATCATGACCGCACTTGTGGCACTTGCCACCTCATGCCTTACGGACCCATCTTCCAGCTCCGTGCCAGGTACGATTGTGAAATCCCACAGATTGCGAATTTCCGGCGCCATGACGGTTAGCATGTTGTAGGTTGTGTAGTCCGCAATTCCAATGGGCATCTCTCCGGTGCGGAAGCGGTTGGGGAAATCGGCTTTAAGCGGGAACTTGTAATTGGTGTAGAATTGCGTCCATCGCTTGAACGCATCCATGGAAATCTCTGAATTCAGCTCACTTGCCTTCTGATCTTCCGCATAAAATTCGCCATTGTTCTGATAAAGCAACATAGCAAACGTTGCGTTCGGTATCATGTTGGCATTGTTCGTCGCATCCTCGATAGGCAGGTAAAACTCCATATTATGTTTTTGCAATACCGAGATGGCATTATAAACGTCCTGCCATGTTTCGGGTGGCTCCAGGCCGAGTTCATTCAAGATATCTTTCCGATAAAACAGCATTGGAAAATGCTGCTGCTCCGGTAGGGCATACACGCCGTTGTTGAATCGGTACGGCGTCATTCCACTCTCGCGGAACCTCTCCGCAACCTTATCAAAGTCCGGGAAGCCGCTCAGATCAGCCGCTGCATTCCGCATGGCGTAATTGACAGGAATATCTTCGCCCATCTGCATGGCTACATCCGGCCCTTCTCCAGCGAGCGTAGCAGGCAGCAAAATATTGGGCGGAACGAGACGCAGCTGGACTGAAATATCAGTTTCAGGAGTAAAGGAATCATCAATCAGGCTCTTCAAAACCTGAGCCTGGTCGCGTCCGGTAGTAATCCACACGGTAATGGCATTCGTATTCTGCTTCATATTGCCAATACTGTCGTAATCCTCTGTATAGGAAGCGACGTAGGCTCCCACTTCGTGCTTCATCTGCTGTAAAAGGTTAGCCTCAGCATTGGGCAGCTCATGATTAGGCGAGGACACCAGCAGATAATCCAGTGCTATAGGCTGTTCACGGACAGACAAAATCCATGTTCCCAGCCCGCCCACATTGATCTTGAAGGTATCCAGACGTTTCGGAACCGTCTCCGGCCTTGCCGCCATATCCTCCAGTTGAACAACCATAGCGTGTAATACGGCTACCTTGTCACTCTGTTCACCAGTTGCCTTCTCCAAATAATCCGCAACAGAACGGAGAATGTCAGCCTGCCGCTTGAATACTTCCGTCATCTCAGGAATGCGCTGCTCCAACTGATAATCCCTGAGCGGATCAGGCTTGTTGGATGTAATCATCAAAATTTTGCGATACATTTCATTTAGCTCCAACACGCTGGATTCCACCGTTCGCAGTAGTGGGGCAATATCCCCCAGCGTAACGGTCATTCGCAAACGGTGCGTTCCTTTTTTCAAATGAAACAGGTAAGGTTCACTTTCACTTGTGCCCAGCACCCGCGTCTGCCAATCAGGGCTGTAGTTGAAGCGAATACGCTCCATTTCCTTGAAAGGAACTTTACCGTCGATCATCAGACTCCGTGTGGCATACACGCCGCGAAGCTGATCCTGCTTCACTTTGAGCGCAATCTGGTACAGGCCATCAGCCGGTACATCGACATCCCATTCGATCCATTCCCCAGGAAGCTTCCAGTTGAGGCCTCCAATAGCGTTGATACGGATCTTGGAGACGTCATATGGTTCAAGAGACGGGCTTGAGCGATCCGAGATGGGAGCAAGGGTTGGTGAGGATTTGCTCACTGCCTGTTCTCCCTGCAGCTTGAGCATGACGGGATCAGCCGGCTTCAAGCCCGCCGATTCATAAGCAGCCTGAAGCTCTTCGTAAGCTGGGATACTCTCTTCCTGATATAGCTCGATATAATCGATCGCCATACTTTCGCGCAGCGAGGTTAGCGACAGCTGCTGGTTGCCCTTTTCAAAATAAAACTGATAGGGCTCTTCGAAATAACCTGCGCTGTCCTTGAAGGAGGCAAGCTGCCAAGCTGGTGTTTCGACCTGCCGGGGTCTGAGATCATTACCGCGATCGTCTCTTCGTATCGTGTCTTCGCGATTCCCCCATACTCGGTCAAAAAGCAGCACATCCGCTCCTCTGAAAGGAACCTCTCCATTCAGCTCCAGCTTCCGTTCAATCGCTGAGCTTTTGCCTGCCACTGGATAATAATGAATGCGTAGTTGGTATAAACCACTGGCCTGCACAGGAACATTCCAACTGATGGTGCCAGACTCAGGTGTGACTACCGCCTTTCCGTCCAGCCCTGCGTAGCCATCAATAACCTCAAACTCCCCGTCCGCAGCCTGCAGGAAAGCTTCCCCTTCAATTCGTATAATCTGATCAGGTGTATCTGTGTTTGAGAGAGTGGAGATGTAGTGCTCATAGCTGCGGGAATCAGCTGTACCCGATACCGCTTCAAAGTCCTCGTACGCCTGTGCAATGCCCGGACCGCGATCTCGCGTAGGGTACAGACTCAATAAGGAGAAGATCATGGCAAAGGCGAGCAGCACAATTAGTCCCTTTTTCTTTCGTGACCGCATGTTCCCATATGTCCCCCTTTTATTTCAGCATTTTGCATCCATTGGATTTAGCAAATGACTCATTTGTATACCTCACTGATGGCTGCCTGGAAGGGTGCTTTATATTTTTCGATAACGGTCGAAACGGAAACACCATCGACCAGCTCACCGTTAAAATCCCAGAACGGCAGAGATGGGAACGTATTATGGTCCAGCACCAGCATGCCCTCGGCAACCGTTTTTGCATTTTCAATATCGGCTTCGTCCGTCAGATGAGTCTCCAGGGTTGACTGACTAGGGTAATCGTAGATGGAGTCAATCTCGTTGATTTTTTCCCAGATGTACATCAGTTGTTCCGGATTTTCGACCGCTTTCGGAATGGTAAGTGCCTGATATTGCGATTCACCGGAGTGGTAGGCGGTCGCACTTGGTCCTTTCGGGAACGGAAGGAAGCCGATATCATAATCCTGCATATCTGTCTTAATTCCTTCAATCTCGTACATGGCGCCGGAATACATCAACGTATTGCCTTGCCGAAAGAAGGTAGCCGGTTCCGTCCAGTCGCCGCCTTCCGAAGCTCTTCCCACTTTCTCCGTAGCCATTCTGGACACGAATTTCAGCGCTTCTTTTGTTTTTGGATCATCCAGGTTTTGCTTGTCACCCTTGGTCAGCGAGGCCTCGTTGGAGTACAGCACGGGTTCAAGCAGCCCTCTTTGTGCCAAACCCCAGGTATCGAGTTTGCCATCGTTATTGCGATCCTTGTTCGCCTTTTTGGCAACTTCAATGAACGTATCCCAGCTCCATTGATCTTCGTCCACGTATTCCTGTAACGGCTTCATACCCAGTTCCTGCATGAGTGTGCGATTATAGAAAATACCGCTTATGAATGAAGATTGGTCCTCTGTGAAGCCATATCCCCGACCTTCATACTGCATATATTGGTTCGTTGTTTTCTGGTTAAACACTTTATCGTTTTTGGTATACTCATCCACTGGCCATAACAAATCTTGCTTGGTGAGTGCGGGGATAGCGTAGCTTTTGCCCAGCCGTACAATATCACCAAGCGGTTCTCCTGCCATCAGGGAGGCTACTACCTTTTCCTGGTACTCACCAAAATCAATTGAAATATATTCGATGTCAAAGTTATGCTTTTTCTTCAGCGCCTCCAGGTTCTCGATTCGCTGAATGTTGTCCGGATTGCTATCGGTCATTTCCATATCCCACCAGGCAACGACCTTGATCGTTCTTCCCCCCATGTCAAAATCCATTTCTGGTGTAGAGTTCTCATTCTTTGGTTCTGTTTCATTTGCAGCCTGCTCCTCCTGCGGTGCCTTCGTTTCCGGCTCTGTCTGAGCGCTGGAGCCAGAGCTGCAAGCACTCAGCAACAGCATGACTGCAAGGACCAGACTCATCAGCATGAACATGTTTTTTCTCATTGTTGTCCCCCCTGAATGTGGTTTTTCGGTTTGCCATCAAAGTGTAGCCTTCGAATGAAAGCGCAAACAACCTGTGAAAATAAAGGTATTTACCCGGTCAAACTATAGGTTTGGGCCATTCGAATCCAAATTGAAGCATTTTCCTAGGTAATTGGTAAATAAATGCTCCCTCAGCAAACAAATGCACATTGTATGCGCTTTCTTTGTTTCTCATAATGGAATTAATGGAATGTAGACATCTGTCATTCAGCTATCGATGTGCGGTGGGATTCGGTTTATAACAATTGAAGGCGAGGGATTGCTCATGCATAACATTCTGCTTGTGGATTTCAGTCGTTACATGTGCGGGGAATTGCACCAGCTGCTGCGTCGCAGCAACTCCGATTATGCCATAGGAGAACGAGTTGTTTGCACCCGTACCGCGTTATCGGCATTGTCCGAGCAGCAATTTGCTGTGGTGCTCGTAAGTACCGGAGGGTATTCGGCAGCAGGTTTATGGGTATGTCACCATATTCGAAAAATAAGCCAGATTCCCATTCTTATTATGGGAGGCAATGATCAGTTCCAGCTTGTCCGCAAAGCTTTAGCCTATCAAGTAAGTGATTATCTGCCTGGAAGACTCAACGCATCTGCGCTCCTCCATAGTCTTGACAGGCTCCAGACCAAGCTGGAGCCTGAACAACCAACGCGGAATCTGTACTCCTTAAGGTCGATCATTCAGCTTGAGGGTAAACAGGTTCATTCCGCCCAGGTCATCCAGATGATTAAAGCTTATGTCCTCGATCATCTCAGTAGTGACATCACGTTGAAGAAAATTTCCGATATGGTTCATTTTAACTACGCATACCTTGGACAGAAATTTAAAATGGAAGAGAAAATCTCCTTCAATGATTACCTGCTTCAGCAGCGAATGGAAAAAGCCAAACTACTGCTGACGACCACCGATTTGCGGATCTATGAAATTTCAGCGGAGGTAGGATATATGGATACAGACTGGTTTTATAAAAAATTCAGGGCATATGCAGGCGTAAGTCCCAATGCCTATCGAAAACAAAAAGCATTCACTGCTTAGTTTAGAAGCACTTCCGTATCCGTTAAGGCAAAAGAAAAGCAAGGCCAAAGGGCATTCGCTCCTGGAGCCTTGCTTCTCTTCATTTTCGCTTTAACGAACCATTAGAGATTCTCTGAATTCCTGAGGCGTCATACCTGTCCCCTTTTTGAAAAAACGAGTGAAGGAATGAGCTGACTCATAGCCGACCTGCAGTGCAACCTCCCGAACCATCAGATCGGCATTTCGAAGCAGCTCTTTTGCCCGCCTGATTCTCAGCTCGTCAATGAATTCGGAGAGGTTGATTCCCATTTCCTGCTTGAAGAAACGGGACAGATACGATGGATTGAAATGATAAAGCTCGGCCAATTTTACAAGCGAAAGATCTTCTTCCAGATGCTTCGTGACGTAAGTACACAGGGAATGAATTACGGCATTTGCCCGTTCCTGTTCATTCGAGCTCTTGAAGCGCACCAATTGGTCGGCTGCCTGATACAGAAACTGCACCGCATCCTTCATACAAGTATACTCGTGGAGATGTAAAAGCCTGCGCTGATCGGGTATATCCTGATGCAGACCCCATCGATTGATGGTCGAATACAGATGAAGCGCCAGATTATAGTAGGTTTCCATGGCCCTCTCCATGGTCACATCCTCATGAATCAGTTCATTGGCCAACGCCTCAAACACTTCGTAAAATTGCTGGATTTTCCCTGTCTCCAAATATCCTGACATCACTTCGATTCGGTTGCTGATACGTGTGAACTCCCTCTGTCCCTGATTCGGAAGAACCTCATCGTAATCCCGAAGCACCATGGATATGCCATCGCCAATTTTCATCCAGTGTAGTTGCCTCAACCTCTCGTATTGCCGGGGAATTTCGGACCAGTTACAGCTATTGCCTGCCAATGCAAAGACCACGGATATGCCAAGTGAAGTCATGCATGCCTCCTGCACCCATTCCAATGTACCCTCCAGATACCGAACAAGGGAACTGCCTGGTTCCAATTCCGTCTGCTTGGGCTGAATAAGCCACACCATATCCCCATAATGATCCAGCACGCTAATATGAATAGTCTGCTCCTCCATCACAGCAGAACCGATCATTCGGGCAGATGTCTGAAGCTGAGCGCGTTCCGCATGGGAGAGCTTCTCCCTGTAAGTCATTCGGCCAAGCACAACATAAACGGGAGAAGAAGCACGCAGTCCAATGCCCCATTGATCCAACTGATTCTGGATGTCGATCTCAGAACCTGCATATGCAGTCCCGTTCTGCAATAGATTCCGCAGATACTCCTCCTGCTGTAACACTGCCAGCTGACAGGTAACCTCGTATGTTTTCTCCAGCAGCTTGTGCATGTGCTGACTCTGTCGGATCTCTTCCACTACTTCTCCCACCACAGCCAAAATCTTGTCGTACCCTTCCGTTTTGAGCAAATAACGGACATTCTGCATCTGAAAAGCCTGGTAAGCATAGTTAAAGTCGCTGTAACCCGTTAGAAAAATAACCCGACAATGCGGCCAATAAGCCTGAACCTGCTCTGTTAGCTCAAGACCGTTCATGCCAGGCATGCGAATGTCAGTTAACACGATATCAATTCTTGAGCGTTCCATCCAGGTTAATGCCTCACTCGCTGAGTAAGCCCTGCATACGTCAAGACGATCAGGCATATATCTTGCAAAGGTTTCATAAAGAGCGTCCGTAATAATTTCCTCATCATCCACAATCAAAAGTCGATACATCCGTCTTCCCTTCCTTCCAAATGAATTCGGATTGTGACCTTTAACCCCGACAGTTCACTTCTCGTCAAAAACAGGCCGCTTTTTTCCCCATATGTCAGTACCAGGCGTCGATGAATATTCATCATACCCGTCATTTCATGCGAGTCACTTTTTTCAAGCAAACTGTGTTGAAGTGCTTCAATATGATGCTCCTCCAAATCATGGCCATTGTCTTCCACACTAATCTCTGCGACATTATCCTTGATGCTAAACCGCACTCGAAGCATACCCTGATCGGTCATTTTTTCCAGACTGTGCTCATACGCATTCTCGATAATGGGCTGTATGATCAATCGGGGAACACAAATGCGCTCCATCGCCGCGGGCATATCACCGAAGTCTGCCTGTATGCGTCTGGAAAACCGCAGCTTCTGAATTTCGGTATAAATACGTGAATGAGCTGCCTCCTCTTCCAGCCTGACCTGATCAGTTTCGTTTCGGGTAATAAATCTGAAATATTCGCCAAGCATGTGGGTGAATTGTTCAATGCGCTCCGTATCCCCTGTTCTTGCAAGTGAATTGAGAATAAAAAAGCTGTTATATAAAAAATGAGGATTAATCTGGGACTGGAGCTGCTTCAATTCGGCACGCTGCATCATCATTGTTTTTTTGAAATCCCGATCAATTAGCAGCTGAAGCCTTTCAAGCATCTGATTAAATCGACTATACAGGAAGCCAAACTCATCCTTTCGCTTATGCACAATGGGGATGTCCAGTACCCCGGTCTCCATTTTCTTAAATCTCTTCACGAGCAGAAGCAGAGGAATGTGGATGAGCCTATAGCCTGAATAGAGAAAGGCCGTTATTGCCACAAACGAAGTTATTGCAAACAGCCAGGCCCAGTGGTAGAACTTGCTTAGTGGCCTTTTCACACTCTTTTCCGGCAAATACGTCGCTACAGACAAACCCAGTGATTCCAACCGGCTCTGACTGACATAATAGCGTGTGCCATCCACCTTTACCTGAAATGCACCATGGTCACCTTTAATGATGTGATCCCGATAAGCCTGAAGAATAAAATCACGCTGCGAAAGGTCTGTAATGATATGGCCCGTTTGCTCCTCCATCAGAAACGAACCGCTGTCAGGATACAGGTTAAGCTGGGTCAGTGCATTTTGAAATTGTTCCGTATCTAGCTCGACCTGCACTACAAATAGCGGAGCCTCTCCTTTTTTACCACTCAACCTTACGGCACTCAGGTTCATTTCATCCTTTTTCACCACAAAACGAGTTCCTTTTCCCTGCACACCTGAACTGAAATAGTTATAGGAATCGCTGTTGTAATCATCAATCCCATGAGTGGCGGAAATGCTTTTACCGATCGTGCGAATATGCACATGAACATTTTTGATGTAAACACTGCTATTCTTGAACGTGGCAAGCCGTTCGGACAGATAATGGAGTGTATCTCGGCGATCCACCTGATCCATCATCTCCCATAGAATGGCAATCCTGTTGAGCTTCCTGTCTTCCACAATGTCAAACTGCTGCAGCTCCATCCATTCCATTTCCCGATTCAACTCATCGAGATAACCGACAAGCCGCCTTTCTGTTGACGACGATATCTCCTGTCTGGCATTGTCATAACTCCAGTTGTACAAATATATTCCCAGCAAAATTAATGGAAGAACAAAAATCAGATAAGTCACGATCAGCCGGGCGAAGATGCTGCTGCGCCAAGATTGGGCCGGGAATTTAATCAATTCATCCCCTCCAGCATGTGAGGTGCTTTCGGGGTTACATCCGCCCCAGAGAAACGATTCATTGCTCCAGTGCCGTTTTTGAAATAAACCACGCATTAACCTCCGTTGTGATCTGATCTCCGCCTAATTTTCGCCAATCCTCCACAAACTGATCGAACTCCTCAATGGGTCTGCCAAGAATAATATTCAGGTAGGCTTCAAGCTGGAGATCATTCAGTATCATCTGCCGGTCGACCATCGTATCGGTAATGCCACCCGTGAATTGATCGTACAGAAGCTGTCCATTTCTTTCATAACCATCCGCTATGCTGAACGCTCCAGATGGTCCATAGGTCTGATTCCAACCCCAACCGCTTTCCACGCCCTCCTTGATGTAAGCTTCAATTCTCTTCTGAATTGCCGATGCTTCCTCCTGAAGTACAGACAGATCTCCGGTACGGCTTGCTTCCTGAATTTGGCGATAGGCATCCAGATTTTTAGTTCCCGGAAAAGGAGTGACCGGCGAGAGCATCCACACTGCCTTGGAGTCGTCATTGTAGTATGTTTCGTACTGAGCCTGCTCGCCCCAGTTCGTCTCCAAATGCAGATTCATGAGCTTCATAATGACCTCAGGATGAGGATAGTCTTTTCTAACGGCGAAGTACTGCCAGGTATTGGTGCGAAGGGGCACCTTGGCCAATCTGCCGGATGCTGCTGTGATGGGAAAAGCCTGCCATTCAGCTTTTGGATCGTTCTCCCGACTTGACTGGATCATAAAAGGAGTCCATTGTTCGCCATAAAGCAGGCCGATTTTTCCGTTCTGGATCAGGCGTGCTTCATTTGTTCCTTTTTTATAGCTGAAATCGGGGTCAATCTGGCCCTCCAGGTACATCGTTTGCAAAACTTGCAGCGCTTTTCGAACTTCGGGCTGTATGCCGCCGTATACCAGCTTGCCATCCGCACCCTTAATCCAAATATTCGGATATGCGTCATACCCGGCCATCAGGCCAGCAGCTCCCATGACCGGGTCCCACAAATGATTCGTTAGGGCAAGTCCATACGTATCCCGTTGACCGTTACCGTCGGGATCTCTCTCTGTAAACGCTTTCGAAATTTCAAGCACGTCTTCCATTGTTACAGGCGGATGAAGTTGCAGGCGTTCAAGCCAATCCGTTCTGATCCACAAGTACTGGGCTGTTTCGATGGAGGATGCCGTTTCAGGTATCGCCATCAGTTTGCCATCAATAGTTGCCGCTTCAAACGGACCATTTCCTTCTGCCTCCAATATGCTCTTCGTTAACGGAGAGGCATAGGTTTGGTATACATCGGACAGATCCTGAATCAGTCCTGCGTTACTCAGCTGTCTTAGCTGGTACGGATTTACTCTTACGATGTCAGGAATACGACCGGCAGCAAGGGAGACACCCAGCTTCTGCCCGAATACATCTCCTTTGGCGATCCAATCATAGTGCAGCTGAATCCCCAGCTTCTGTTCGTAAAGTCGGGTCCAGCGATTGTCCAACAACGTCTCCCCGGGAAGCTCGCTGATCATTTGATCCAGATCGTCACCTGCTTCTCTGACAAAAGAGACTTGCACCGGAGAGCTGTATTCCCCAAAATTCGGATGGTTGTCTGCTGCCTGCACCTTCATCTCCACCATATCTTGTTCCGAATATCCGCGAGTATGCCCTGTTGGTATACATGCGCTGAGCAGTAAAATCACGATTAATTTTGTTTTGGTTAACACAGTGATGCGCATATGATTCACCCCGATCTGGTTGGAAATATTATGAAAGAAGCCGCCGATTGGGCGACTCCTTTCGATACACTACGCTACGAATCCATTCCGTTTAATCCATTCCATCCTGTTCATCCGTGAGCATCACCTGATATTCAAAATTCGAAAAATCAGCTGTCCCCCCGATCATTTTCGTCGAATATAAGAACAATCCGATCCGGCAGCCCATAAAGTGATCCAATTTATAAAACATTTTGTGGGTGATCCCAAGCGGCTTCCACCTCGCTCCCTCCAGATAAAAGAATGAACACTCGTCCTGATTGTCCACGAAATTCCCGGTGGCTTTAAGCGTAACCTCTGATTCTTCTATCGGTATTCTCGCATATTCGGTAGCTGGCTCTGCATCAACCAGATTACCAAAAATGGATGCATCTTCACTGGTTCTTGCCAGCATGACCAGGTAAAACTGTCCTTCATTTTTCGTGAGCGCGATCATACCATAGGTGCCAATCAGAAAACACAAGCCTGCGTAATCGCCGTCCTTCAGTCTGCTTCCATCCAGTGTAACGATCACTTCACAGGCAGGACCCATTGCACGCTGCGTCAGTGTATTAACGGCAAACGTCAGGTTTGGACGAATATCCCCGGATTGCATGCGATAAACTCCCGGTTTGTCGGTAACAGACCAGAGGTCATCGTTGGGGGTATGGTTCCATTGCCAAAAATCGTTCAGGCGTACCCTTCCGTCTTCGTCCGGTTCATAATAAAAAGAGTCGCTCCCAACCAGGGGTTTATATGTATAATCTGGTCTTGTGCTCGGGATCTGGATTGGATTCGGGGCTTGCTTGGCAAACACCGGAATATCATTTTCGAAATGCAGCGGAACCAGAACAGGAATGCGTCAGATGGCACCATGATCCTGGAAAAGCATGGCATACCAGTCACCATCCGGTGTATCCACGATTCCTCCCTGGGCTACCCCAGCATTAAAATAACCCATATCATCATTAAATACTTCACCGCCAATAAACTCACTCTCCAGCGAATCGGCCATATAGCACGCCTGCGTTCTTCTCCCCAAAGCTTTGGAGATATGGATTAAAAACACATAATATTTCCCGTTGATTTTGTAGAAATGGGCACCTTCATAGCCGAGGAAATAAGACTGTCTGTCTTTTACGATCATGCGCTGCACTCCGCCGGGTTCGGGCCCGGACAGATCAGAGCTTAGCTCTGTTAAATAAATCTCGGCATTGCCATGAACCAGGTAGATTCGACTATCGTCATCGAAAAACAAAGAGCAATCATGATAAAAGCCTTCCACATTATGCTTCTTCCAGGGACCGGATATGGATTTGGCAGTGTACAGGTAAGTCTTATAGGTATCATTGGCAACAAAAATGACGTAGAACGTGTCCTGGTGATGTCGAAGCGAGGCAGCCCACATGCCTTTGCCGTATATCTGCTTGCCTTCCTCCAGACACTGGGCGGGTGTATCATCCAGTCTATCGTACACATAAGCAGCGGTTTCCCAATGGACCAAGTCATAGGATCGTAGAATGACACAGCCCGGCATCATGTGCATTGTTGTACTGACCATATAATAGGTGTCATCAACACGAATCACATCCAGATCCGGATAATCAGCCCAAATAATCGGGTTAGCATACATCATGTTCTTTCTCCCCTTTTATTGATCATTTCAAAGACTTAACCAACGATTTCGATCCTTAGCAATTCGTTTGTTAATTAATGATTTCCCAACGGTTTTCCCTTAAAATTATAAAATAGAAGTGCATCACAAAGAATGATATATGCTACCGCAAAATTGATCTATTCTAAGATTGGAGAATGATATGAATACGATTTTCTATGTCGGTTACGATGCCGCTCACCCGGGAGACTTCATTTATGACATACCGGATGGGCATGATTTCTGGCTCCTCATTCTCACACAGACTCCGGCGGAATTCTGGGTGAATGGCGAGATAAAAGCGTATCCTGCCAATTGTGCCGTCCTTTATCCTCCTCATCAGAAAATCATGTATCGTGCGTGCTCGGATCAATACATAAATGATTGGGTACGATTTCTCTCGGATGAATCGTATGTACTGGAGACAGCTCTTCCACTGGGCACACCCATTCCTCTTCCGGACCCCGGCTATTGTCATCAATTATTTCAATTGCTCGCTACCGAAAATTTTATTTCGTGTGATTATCGTGAGCTCTCTATTGATTATTTGTTTCGAATTATGTTTAACAAGCTTCTCGAAGCCTCTCAGACCGCCGTTAACACGCCGCATTATCAGGATCTTCTGGATCTGCGCAAGAGTATTAACCATAATCCGGGCCAAGAATGGAGCGTTACTGTCATGGCTGATTGTGTTCATCTTAGTCCAGGCTATCTGCAATCGTTATACAAAACTACATTTGGCATCTCATGTATGGAAGATGTAATCCAATCCAGAATTCGTCTTGCCAAAGAAAGACTTATCCATGGACAATCCAGAATCTCAGACATCAGTGAGCTTTGCGGTTATCGGAATGTGGAGCATTTCTCCAGGCAATTCAGGCAAATGGTCGGTTGTACACCACGTGCTTATCGTAAGTCCATTACTTCTCCATCATAATACACTTGCAAAAGTCACCATTTGGCAACAAAATTACTGCGCAGGGGCTCTTCTCCGGCGCAGTAGGGACATGCTAAGCTTTACCTGTTTCAAATTTCCATTGTCTGATGCTGATGTCCGGCTTTACGCTCCCACTTCCATGAACTACAAAATATAAATCATGAACGCCCTGGGCATCTGAAACGGAGGTTGAATAATCCAGCCACGGATGGTTTACATCGGATGCCTCGACGAGAAGCTGTCCGATGAATTGTCCGTCAGGTTGATCCAGACGAAGTTCGATCACCCCATCACCCCCGCTATTGGATATCGTTGCTGAGAAGCTTGCTGCCCCTTCATGACCAAAATGAACCTTCGATACAGCGATCCAGCTGCCACTTCCCATATTTGCTGTAATTACTACTTCCGATTCAGTGGAAGATACAGAGTCATGCAAGTTTAATTTCTCAGTCTTCACTCCTGCACTCCATCCCATGGTCGCCGCAGTTACTCCATCATAAGGGTCGAAGAATTGCACCTGATCAACCCCCTGAACATCTGCGCATACCTCATGAATGTGCCCATCGGCTGTGTCGAAGTTAATTCGATTCAGATGTGTGGAACGATAGCCTTCGGGAGCATCCATGGCTTGGGATAACGTCTGTGCGTGATAGGCAATGTACCAGTAATCGGCAAATTGAAATATGGCATGATGATTGTTACCGCCAACACCAAAGAAGTGCCCCGGATTTTTGAGGATGCATCCTCTGTACGTCCATGGTCCCATCGGCTGGCTGCTTGTCATATAAGCAATCTCTCCTGGCGGAGGACTGCCCTCTGGTCGGTCACCCTCATAGAAGTTTGAGCAGTACGTAAAGTAGTAGGTGTTGTTAAATTTATGTATGCCTGCATCCTCAAACATGTATGGTGCAGGAATAACCTTGGCACGGCCTATTACACTGGTCATATCCTCTCCCAATCGCATCACTCTTGCCGTGTCGGGCCTCTCTGCTTTTCCTTCCGGAATTCCACCCCCGAAATAGATATAAGCCCTGTGGTCTTCATCTACCAGCACTGCCGGATCGAACAGCCATGTCACCTCTTCAACCCCTGGAGTCTCCCTCGTGATAAGGGCTTCTCCAATCGGGTCTGTCCAGGGTCCGACAGGAGTGGGGGCAGTTAATACCCCAATGCCGCTTGCATTGTTAGCGAAATATAGGAAAAACCGATCCTTTCCCTCGATTATCTGATGCGCAGCTGCAGGCGCCCAGGATTGGGTGGCCCATGGAGCTGCACCTTGTGGTCCGGCAACCAGAACCTCACCATGATCCGTCCAGTTGAGCAAATCGTCTGAAGAGATGATAGTTATGCGGTTGATTGATTTGTAGCTGTTTTTCTGGAGAAGACCCTCCATATCATACTCCAGCGTATCACTTGTCATATACATATAGACACGATTACGGAATACAAGAGCGTAGGGATCGGCTCCAAATTTGTGGGCAATCAGCGGATTTCCGTTTTGAGGTGCTTTTCCAATCGCTGATTGGATACTTGACGTTGAGGCAAATTGTGGTCGCAATTCCGTTTGTTCACTGGCATTTGAAGAAGAATTGAATTTCATGGGTATGTTCCCTCCATTCAAATATTTTGGATATTCCATGAGCATGCTAAGCTGTCCCCAATTCTGAATATGGTATACTAAAAAAAGAAAACGTTTGCAAGAATAAGCACGCCATGATAGGATGATTACATTTTAAGGTAAACCAACCAATTTTTCATTGCGTGTGACGGTCTATTTATTGCGTGAAAGGATGAGGTGCCTTGTGAATGGTTCCTATTTGTATGATCCCATCCTACCTGAACTCTTATATCTGCACCGGGTGACAACCTACCCATTGGAAAGCTCTTATCATCGACATGATGCCTATGAGGTGTACCTTTTTCTTCGTGGTAACGTCAATTTTTATGTCGAAAATCACTGCTACCATTTGGAACCCGGTGATTTGCTTGTCATTTCTCCTGAGGAAATGCACCGTTCTTATATTATGGATGATTCCGAATACGAACGAATTACGATCAATCTCAAAAAAACGTATCTCCGGAGAATGTCTACTCCGTCAACCAGTCTATCCGCTTGTTTTGATTATCGTCCTAAGGGCAAAGGTAATATCGTTCATCTGGAACAGGAGCAGTTGAAACAGATTCTTCGATTGGCTGCCGAACTGGAGAATTTGCTGGCTTCAGATGCGTATGGAACGGATGTTAAAATCAATGCAGTCGTTGCACAGCTCATGGTTGCAATAAACGATTCGTATCATGAAACAACATCCATTCCAACCGATATCATGCCCGAACTGGTATGTAAAACAATGGACTATATTGAAGAACATCTAGCCCAGGAGATCACGCTTAACAAACTCGCAGAGATGTTTTATATCAACAGCACACATATTAGTCGCCAATTCAAAAAACATACGGGACTGACCCTACGCTCATACATTCTGGGGCGTCGTATTGAACTGGCCAAATACTGCTTGTCTGATGGTTTGAGCATAACGGAAGCTTGCTTTCAGTCCGGTTTCAGGGATTATGCGAATTTCATTCGCAGTTTTACCCGAATTGTTGGCATGTCTCCCGGCAAGTTTGTGAAACAGGAGCGAAACAATACAGACTACAGTTTCTATAAGATTCCCCAGTGAAAAACCGACCCAGTTACCGTCATTATCGCAAAATACGTAGTTAATCGAGATTTTCTAGTTAACTCCGCATTGGAACCTGCCTCATTTTCCGATGCCTGGGTTAAGGAATCTGTTACGATTGAATCACAAAACAAAGAAACCACGGTACCGAGTTCGGCACCGTGGTTTCTTTTTATTTCGTATCCGGCTTAGTACAATGTATTGTTTCACTTCATTTTTACGATTACTTTCCCTTTGGCTCTTCCCTTTTCAGCGTATTCTATCGCCTTTTGGGTGTCTGCAAACGAAAAGATCTTATCAATAACAGGTTTGATTTTCCCTGATTCAATCAGTTCAGAAATAATCTCTAATTGTTTGCCGCTAGGCTTCATGAACAAGAAATTATATTTCACATTATGCTTTTCCTCTAATTTTGTAAGCTTACGAGAGATCAATCGAAAAATAGTGGTTTTGATAAAACCAGCTCCGTACGCTTTTCCAAAGCGTGCATTGGGCCAGCCTGTAACCGAGACAATTTGTCCCCCCGGCTTGACGATCTTAAAGGCTTTTTCTAAAGTCTCCCCCCCAATAGTATCGTATACGCCATCATAATGATGCAGCACCTGATCAAATTCCTCTTTTCTGTAATTGATGATCTGATCGGCTCCAAGCGACTGGACCAAGGCAATTCCCGCTTCACTTGTCGTTGCTGCAACGTATATCCCCATTGCTTTGGCGAGTTGGATCGCAAAGGTTCCCACGCCGCCCGAACCAGCTTGGATCAATACCTTCTGCCCAGCCGAAAGTTGTAATACATCATGTAATGCCTGATATGAGGTAAGTCCAACTAATGGTATGGATGCTGCTTCTTCAAAGGAGAGATTTTTAGGCTTTAGGGCTATATCGTCCTCATGTACGGATATAAACTCAGCAAAGGTTCCGATTCGGCTCTTTCTTGGTCGGCCGTAAATCTCATCTCCCTGCTTAAATTGGTTAACCTTCTTTCCAACTTGGACAATCACTCCTGAAAAATCATTTCCTAAAATAAGCGGCATATCATATTTCAGCAACATTCGAGCTTTACCATCTCTGACTTTGATATCGATCGGATTAATACTTGACGCATGGATTTCTGCTAACACATCATAATCACCTACTGTTGGCATTGGTTTGTCAGTCAACTGAAGGGATGTTTGTCCATACTTTTCAATAACCATTGCTTTCATTATGATGACTCCGTTTCTTAATAATGTAGTTGTAATAACTCATCGATACGGCCAAACATATTTTTCATATCCCCTAATTTTGTTCTAAGATCTATAAAATAATAATTTTTGGATCCTTCCTGCCTCATCATAATGATCTCAGCTTCTCTTAAAATTTTAAGATGATGGGACACTGCGGGGCGTGATAAATGAGTTTTTTCTGCAATCTCGCCTACACGCATTCCTTTTATACACGTTGTCTCCATAAGTACAGTGATAATCGATTGTCGGTTTTCATCACCAAGGGCTAAAAAAACTTTTTGGTACAATTTGAAATCTTTTTTGATCGCTTCCACTCTATCTAACTTATTCAACTTCAAAATACACCTCATTTGTTTTGTTATACATTCAAACAGGTGAAGCATTTTATTGTGAGTATGTCATGAGTTATCGTGCTTGACAACGATGAGAAAGAAAATGGAGACCACAAGGAAATATTTAACATTTACATTCGGGGTCAGAGGAACGATTGAATCTTTCTTTTTAATTCGAGTTAGCTAGAGGTATCCATCCTGTTAGCACCGCCCCACCTTCAGGGTGATTGCTTACAGCAAGTTCTCCCCCATGCTGCTTCATCATACGTTGTGAGATTGTTAATCCTAATCCACTCCCCCCAGTTGCACGACTCCGTGAGGCTTCGCCACGATAGAGGGGTTCAAAAACACGTTCCAGTTCTTCCGAAGAGAAACCAGACCCGGTATCGCGTATCGTAAACTTAATTTTCTTTCCGTCGTTGCAGCAGTGAACAGTTATTTTGCCACCTGAGGGCGTGTATCTAACGGCATTTTCCAACACATTGTTCATTGCGCGCTCTAATACATGCGAATCTCCGTTAATGAAACAACCTTCTGCTAAATGGGCTAAGATAGAAATATGTTTTTGTTCAGCTTGAGGACTCAAACTCTCAATCGACTTTCGAAGGATTTGCGATAAATCCAAAGTTTTGGTGTTAAGTTCACTTTCCAAGTACTCCATTTTTGTAAAAGTGAAAAGGTCCTCCACCAATCGATCCAATTGGGCGGATTTCTCTTTGCATACGGCTATATATCGGGTTATTTTCTCTGGTGACTGTGCTACTCCTTGCTCCAATCCGTCCAAATACCCCCGCAAGGCAAATAACGGTGTACGTAAATCATGCGCGACAGCAGCGATGACAAATCTTCGTTCTTCCTCCAGCTCGACTTGTTTCCTGTAGGATTTCTCAAGCCCTTTCACCATAACCTCGAATCCGTCGCGAACTTCGGCGATTTCCGTGATTCTGGAATCAGGCAAATGCACTTCCCACTGCCCTGACGCCATTTGCCTAGCTGCACTGCTCATTTTCTCCAGGGGCTTAAGAAGGAACCTCCTCATTTCAACTCCAACCACAAAGAAAGCAAGCAGCAGTCCGAAAAAGGCCGCAATCAGTGGAACTCCATTGGATTTAGGCAGATATAGCACAACCCTTCCCATGAGTTGCCCGTCTTCAATGACAGAGAACTGTTCAGTCGACGCTAATGAACTGTGGCGTTTTGAACTGGAACGATAAATTTCCGAATGGGTCCCAGATTCAATGACCACGTCCATCTTTGCTTTACTCAACTCGGTGTACAACAGATGTTGCCAGCTTGGATCGGTCCAATGATCTGTACCCACTTCTATCGTGTGAATCACCTTACTGAGATGTCTTTGCAATGTTTCATTTTGCTGTTGGCTTTTAGAGATATGAAATGTTTGCGTGTACATAAAGTGAGCCGTGACAAAAAAGAGCCACGGCAACGTCAGCAAGACGAATAAGCAAAGCAATGTGAATGTACGAATGCGAAGTTTTCTCATGTTATGCTCCCTCAAATCGGTATCCGACTCCCCATACGTTGACCAGGAATTGTGGATCGTTTGGATCGGTTTCAATTTTTTCGCGAAGCCGGCTCAGATGGACTCTTATAGTATGCCTGTCACCCACACCATCCCAAAACTTTGCAAGCAATTGCTCATAGGTAAAAACATGTCGCGGGTGTTCCGCAAATAATCGCAATAACTCATATTCCTTAGGCGTAAGCTCAACTTTTATTCCTTCGATCAGGACTTCTCTTGCAGACAGATTCAACCGGATGCGTCCGTAATCCAAGACTTTCCCCTGCACGGACTGTCTGGAAGCAATGCGCCGCAAAACGGCTTTCACTCGGGCCACAATTTCACCAGGCGAAGCCGTTTTGACGATATAATCATCGCCGCCGAGCGTCAGCCCCCGAATCTTATCCACATCATCACTGCGTGCGCTCAAAAAAAGGATTGGAACATCACTTTCCCCTCGAATCCGGCGACATAATTCAAATCCGCCTTGTCCAGGCATCATGATATCGAGAACAATGCAATCAATGGAGTTTTGTTGAAGTATGGTCCATGCTTGTTCCGCATCACAAGCCGTTTTAACGTGGAATTGGTCATTCTCCAGAAAATCTCTTAACAGCTCGACGATACTCAAATCATCATCTACAACAAGTATCGTATGATATTTACTCATGCTTATCCCACCTCTGTCATCTAGTTTATCATTTATTCCTCTATTACCAAGACGAGGTTATACTTTGTGATCATTTGTTTATCATTTTGTGACCTTTATAAAACCTCCTTTGAGATATTCGTTTGTTATGATTCTTCCCGAGGAACTTAAAGTGAGGGGGAATTATTGATGTTAACTGTTCAAATCGTGTTATTCGATGGCTTCGACCTAATGGATGCCATTGCACCTTATGAAGTTTTTCACGCCGCTGCCATGTATGCTGATCATGTGTTAGAAGTAGAGCTCGTTACAGCTGAAGGGCCGAGATCAGTGACCAGTGGTACCAATGGATTAAAAATGGAAGCAAGCGGCAGGCTTGATCCGAAACATGAGGGCATTATCGTGGTGCCTGGCGCGTCCGGTGATGTTGAAGGAGATGGTCCAGATTCAATCCCGGCTATTCTCGGCAGGTCCATGAATACGGAATTGACCCCTATGATCAGGGAAGCTCTCGACCATAAGGACATCGTTGTTGCCACGGTCTGCGGCGGTTCCTTGTTATTAGCCATGGGAGGTCTCATGGAAGGCAGACATGCGGTAACACATCGCTTGGGGATGGATTTACTTGGTGCGACCGGAGCGATTCCAATTCCGGCTCGCGTAGTGGATGATGGTAACCTGGTTACCGGGGGCGGTGTGACCTCGGGACTTGATGTAGCGCTGTATTTGGTCGAACGTGAACTGGGACCGCGTATCGCACACAAGATAGAGCAGTTGTTCGAATATGAACGAAGAGGAACCGTTTGGAAAGAGACAGGCACTGCACCCAGCACTCACAAGTCGTTAACGAATAACGAACAGAGTAATGTAACGAATCAAACGGCCGTAACCTCTGTCATATTACAGAACGAGAATACAGAGACATCCGTCTTCGACGGGAATTGGGATACTACAATCGTTACACCTGTCGGTAAGCTGGAAGTTAAGCTCTACATAACGACAAGTTTCGATGTGATCCAGGGGACAGCAATACAAGGTGATGAAACAATCCGATTTTTAAATCCCGTATGCCACGACAACAAGTTAACCTGGTCCCTGCCGATTACCAAACCCATGCGTCTGAATCTGAAATTCGAAGTTACTGTGGACGGAGATCAGATGAACGGGATCGCTAAAGCAGGTCTTCTCCCTGCTTCCAAATTATCAGGAAGACGAATAAACTAGCCTGGTTATCTATATGAACAAAAAGGAGTTTCGGGGGGATTGCAGCAGATATGAAGAAACGAGGAACATTATATGGCTGGCTGGTCTGTGTCAGTAGTTTAGTTATTGTATATGCGTTGGTGAAAAACTATTGGATAGACCCAGAAGCCTCAAGCTTTTTAAGCCACAAGACGGGTTTGAAGCGTGAGCTTCATCTTCCAATTTGGTTGAATGTCATGTACGTTCATGTTGCATTTGCATGTTTGGCCATGGCGTCCGGACTGGTGAATTTCTCTAATCGGATCTTTGAAAAGAGCCGCAGGTTCCACCGTATAAACGGTTATGTATATATTGTGTCCGTAGTGCTTGTTGTACTGACTTCCGGTTATATGGCTCCTTACGCCACTGGCGGGAAAATAAGCAGTATGGGCTTCAATGTCCTTAATATCATCTGGTTATTCATTACTATTACGGCTCTCATTCAGATTAAACAAAAACGTATGATTCAGCACCGGAACTGGATGGTCCGAAGTTATGCCTTCTGCTTCACGAACATGTTGATTCATCTCATCACTTCCCTCCTTCATCAGGGATTCGGAATGATTTATGCTACCAGCTACACGATAGGCATATATGGATCTATTGCATTACTGCTAGTTATTCCTGAATGCTTTATCAGAATGAAGAGCATATAATCTGTAAAAGACCTTAGCTCACCGTTGTTTATGCGGATGCAAGGTCTTTACATGTTGTTATTCCTTATGCATTTCGTTACAACCTACAAAAATGGTTTCCATGCTGCTTCAAACATCTTACTGGAGTCCAGTAACGTAATGGTATAGGGGTCCCTCTCTGCTTCGTCATAGAGGGCAGTAGTACTGAAAAGCTCAACCTGTTTTCCCTCTTTCAAAACCATAATTTTTGAACATAGACCCGGTAACAGCGTAAGGTCATGCGTAATAAACAGAAGTGACAATCCCTGTTCCTTTTGAATGGACATGAGCAGTTCAATCATCTGCTGTTGTAATACAACGTCGAGGTTGGAGACCATTTCGTCACAGATTAACAGTTTGGGACGCGTTAACAAAGCTTTGGCGAGACAAGCTCTTTGATACTGACCTCCGCTCAGTTTTCCGGGGCGATTTCGAAGAAGCTTCTCATTCAGGCCCACTTTTCCCCAATATTCAAGGACTCTATGCTTGCGCTCGGCTCTGTTGTAACGGGTGAAATTAATTAAAGGTTCTTCCAGGCACTGAAACAAGCTCATGGCGGGATTTAATGTAGAGCCCGTGTTCTGAAAAACAATCTGGATATCGCGATACCAATCCTTAAACGATGATATTCCTTTGCTGGGCAAGGGCCGCCCGTCAAAGAAAATATGGCCGGAGGTTGGTTGTTTTAAGGCCATGATAAGCTGGGCAAGCGTGGATTTACCACTGCCACTCTCCCCTACAATGGCCAGTGCTTCTCCATCATCTATTCCAAAATGAATATCTTCCAGAATAGGTCTTCCGTTTATTTCCTTATACAGCCGCTGAATTTCAAGCATAAGCTATCTCTCCTTTGCCAAGAAATCTTTGAGAGCAATGCCTGCACAATTGTTGGGTATATTCATGTTCTGGTGCGCTTAAAATGTTGTCCTTACTGCCCTGCTCTATTATTCTCCCCTCACGCATAACACCAATCGTGTCCGCAAGATAGCTGGATATAAGTAAGTCGTGGGTAATAAACAACATGCTCATGTCCGTGTCCAGAATGAGCTCTTTCAGAAGGAATATGATCTCAGCCTGTGTACTGACATCCAGTGCACTCGTTGGCTCGTCGGCTATCAGAATTTTCGGCTTTAACAGAAGCGCCATCGCAATCATGACACGTTGATTCATTCCACCGCTTAGCTCATGAGCATAACTGCTCATCACACGGGACGTGTCCTTTAAGAGAACTTGGGACAACATTTTTTTGGCCTGCTTCTCAGCCTCATATCTCGAAACAGGCAAGTGACTGCGCATCAGATCAACGAATTGTTGGCCAATCGGAATCGACGGATGCAAGGCCTGTTCCGGATGCTGGAAGATGGCGCCGATCTGGCTCCCTCTGATGCTGCGCCAGCGCTTCCTGGATAATTGCTGTAGATGTTCACCCTGTAACACGATGTCACCTGACATGTGCAGATGAGCAGGCAGCATATCCAAGATCGCCTTACTTGTCAGCGTTTTACCGCTGCCGCTTTCCCCAATCAAGCCATATGTTTTCCCTGACTCCAGAGAAAAGCTGCTATTATGCACAAGCGATTGACCTTCCGTATTTCTGATATTTAGATTTTTGACTTCGAGCAAGGTCGTCATTTAGCGTTCCCTCCTCAGTCGCTCGCCTATAATTTGGAACGAGGCGGCAGTCAGAAATATCATAAAGCCTGGAAAGAAGCCCATCCACGGGGCGACCTGCAAATAATTTTTTCCGTCCAATAGCATGACGCCCCATTCGGGAGAAGGAGGCTGAGCACCAATGCCCAAAAAGGATAAACCGGATAAAGTCAGGATGACCTTACTTACGTCCAGAATGAGCATCGTTCCAATCTGAGGTGTAATATTCGGAATCATATGTTTGGTTATTATTCTAATTCCAAATGCCCCGCTTACCCTGCTGGCGGTAATATAAGGTTCCTTTTTCACATCATGAATTAGTCCTCTAATAATTCGTACATACTTGGCCCACCAGGAGAGAATCACCGCAAAATATACATTTTCCATGCCAAAGCCAAGGAAGCCAACGACCACAATGGTAAGCAGCATACTCGGTAATGCTGTGAAAATGTCGGTTAGGCTCATCATGAACATGTCCAGCTTGTTCCCCAAAAAGGCACTCCATGTCCCCACCAGAAGACCAATCAGCATCACAACACTAAGTACAATAAAAACGGGAAATACCGATTCACTAATCC
This sequence comes from Paenibacillus sp. UMB7766-LJ446, assembly GCF_030226665.1. Taxonomy (NCBI): domain Bacteria; kingdom Bacillati; phylum Bacillota; class Bacilli; order Caryophanales; family Paenibacillaceae; genus Paenibacillus; species Paenibacillus sp. UMB7766-LJ446. The sequence goes on along the minus strand of NZ_JASOYM010000002.1, from coordinate 283,471 downwards.
CGTGTATGACCCGGCTTAACAGGTCTCTTCCCAAATAATCCGTTCCAAATGGATGAGCAACGCTGGGAGGAAGAAGCTTCTGTTGATGGTTGGTATGGAATGGATCATAAGGTGAAATCCACGGGGCCGCAAGCCCTGTAATAATAAGTAGGATGATATATAACAACGCTGCCGTTGGCAGTTTATTCGCTCGGATGATACTGATCAACCTTCCCACCTCTGTTTGTCAAGATGAACACGCGGGTCAGCAAGGAAGTACAACAGGTCGGTCATAAAATTAAAAACAAAAATAAATGCTGCCACGAAGAGTGCGCTCCCTTGAATGACTGGAAAATCACGGCGAAAAATAGCTTCAAGCATGTATTTGCTGAATCCCGGAAAACTGAAAATCGTCTCGGTGATAATCGAAGCTCCAAAAAAGCCGGGTAGACTCGTTGTGATCAATGTCAGAATCGGGATGAACATGGAACGCAGTAAGTAAGATGGATAAAAGATGCTCGGCCGCAATCCCCTGACTTTTGCAGCCTCAATATACGAGAACTTGCTGTACTGAATCGTATAGGATCGAACCATCCGAATAAAGTAAACACTTTGCACCAGCGTCATGGCAGTTACCGGCAAAATATAATGCCGTGTGGTCGAGCTGCCTACAACAGGCAGGACGGGCCATATCACGCCAAAGGCATACATTAGAAGAATAGCAAGCCAATATAAAGGGATCGACAACCCCAAAATGGTCATTGAATAAACCACTCGATCTGCCATTGTGCCTTCATTTAATCCCATCCAGATTCCAATCGGTATGGATACGAAGAGGGTTAATAAGAAAGAGCTTGCAATGAGTTTCGACGTTGAGCCTAAACGCTCCATCATTTCACTTAATACAGGCTCTCCGGATGAAAAGGAATGTCCGAGCTCTCCTTGGAATACATGATGGGCCCATGCTAAATATTGCTGAATGAACGATTGATCCAGTCCCCATTGCTTCTGTAAATCAGCTACGATGGATTGCTCCGGTACGGCTCCGATTTCCAGCAGCAGCATCGACGCCGGATCACCCGGCGCCAAACGCATTAATGTAAAAACAAACAAGGAAAATAAAACAAACGTGACTATCAACATGAACAGACGACGAATCATGGAGCGGAGCATTACTTCGCTTCTTTCTTCAGGTAATGCCACTTCAACGGATCGTCCTCAATAGCATTGAATCTAAAATCAACCACTTGGTTTGAATGAACAAAGGTTTGCTTCGCGTAGTATATCGGAACAGACATGGCTTCCTCATGCATGCGGAGGAACACCTGATTGAACAGCTTTTGCTGCTGCTCAGTGGAAACCGTAGCCGCGATTTGATCCAGCAAATCGGATAAAGGCTTGTCCTGATACGCAACTCCCGGTGAGGATGGCGAATCATAGAATAAGGAGGACAGGAATCGATAAGGTAATTGAGCATCTGTATATGTCCGATACATAAGCAGATCATATTCTTTCGTGCTCCACAGGGTATCGTAGTAAGCTGCCCGTTCCTGATTCACAATATGGATTTGAATGCCGATCTGCTTCATGTTGTCTTGAAAAATTTCAGCCATCTCTTTCCATTCAGGATATTCTTCCGTTTGGATGACCAGACGAAGCTGTAGAACTTGTCCATCTTTTTCATAGAGCTGCTTGTTGTTATTCCATTGGTAGCCCGACGCTTCAATCAGCTGTTTGGCTTTTTCGGGATTATACGGATAAGAAGGCTGATTACTGTCGGATATAAATGCAACCTTTTCCTGGAACAATCCTCCGACAGGGTCCCCGCTACCACCCGCATACTTGCTCGTATCATTGCCATAATTGATAGCTTGGCGGATATTCTTATCAGCTAGAGTAGTATTGTGTTGGTTGATAACCATAAAGTAGGACATTGTACTGCTTCCGGTTTCGATTACGTAGTTGTCGTTGTTCTGAAATACCGGGAGACTTTCCATGGGGATATTACCAAGTTCCCCGCCCGCAAGATCCACCTCTCCGGATTGCAATGCCAATACCCTTGCCTGAGGATCTGTAATGACTTTGAAAACAAGTGAATAGTCGGATGGTTGTTCTAACCAATAATGTTCATTCGGGATTAGAACTGTCTGAATCCCCTGTTGATACTCTCCTATTTTCCAGGCACCCGTTCCAATCGCTTTTTGAAAAGTACCATTCACATCTCCCTCAGGGGTTACCGAGTTCGGACTCATAATTCGAAATGGTCTTGCCTGACTAAGCTCGTACAACACTTGCGTTGCTGTCTCCTTAAAGGAAAGTACGACCGTCTGATCATCAGGTGCTTCGACTTTTTGCAGTAAACGGGATATTTCAAGCGAAGCATTCTCTTCCATGCTTACCGCTCTTTCCAAAGAAAACTTCACGGCTGCTGAATTCAGTGGACTGCCATCCGAGAACAGGACCTGATTTTGCAGATGTAAAATGTAAGTCCTGCCATCATCGGATATCTCCCAGGATTCCGCCAGGCTGGGCGTAAATTCACCTTTTCCTTTATAGTCTACAAGGGCATCATATATAGCCGCATGCGTATGTCTGGAACCATTGTAAGTCGACGCATCAAGCTTGTCTGCTTCAGTATCCTGCGTGACTGCGACCACAATGTTCTTGTCCTCCTCTGCTGCAGAGGGTGAGCTCACATGTTGTGAACACCCCATAATGAACAACAATAAGACAACAGCAATGACTCCAAATCCAGATCTTCCAAACATCCCTACTCCTCCTATTCCTCTTCTAAGCTGTTTATGATTGCATAGCTGTTCTTCTCATGAATACTTGCTAGTTGAACAATCTTTGTATATTATTAATCGTAATCATTACGTTTAGCAAGGAATTTTTTATATAACAAGGAGACGATGTTAGTGAGTGAGCATAAACTTGTACAACAATATCGGGATTATTGGGACAAAGGAGCAGCTGTCTATGATGAAATTGTGGATACCGAATTTACGTCCAACCGATATGATCAATGGAAGGAAATCCTGAGTCATTTTTTGTCCGGGAAAAGTAATTTAAAAGTGCTCGATGTAGGTACGGGGCCTGGTTTCTTCGCGGTTCTGCTCAGCCAGATGGGGCATCAGGTTACTGCTATTGATTCTTCCCCGGAAATGGTGGCTAGAGCTAATCAAAACGCCCATAAATATAATTGCAGTATCGAGGTTATTGAGACAGATATTATGGAATATAAGACAGAAGAAAAATATGATATCATCATTTCACGAAATGTGACCTGGTTCCTGTACAATCCTGTAGCTGCATATCAAAATTGGCATGGAATGCTTAATGACGGAGGCCAGGTTATTATTTTTGATGCGAATTGGAATTTATTTTTAACGGATCCAAAGGAGGCAGAGCTTTTTCAAAAAGACAAGGAGGAGGCTGCCGCAAAAGGGTACGTGCCGTACCGCCCAGAGAAGGATGTCAAAGAAGGAGACCAACTGGCACTTACGTTGCCATTGAGCTATGTAAGAAGACCTGAATGGGACAGTGAAATGCTCCGTTCAATCGGTTTTGCCCAAATCCAAATTCATCAAGGATTCGATGCGGAAATGTATCATACAGGTGAACAAATTCTGAATCGACACAGACCTATGTTTGCGATCGTTGCTGAAAAATAGCATTTCTGGGAAAGATCTGACCAGCATAGATAAGGATATGTTGACTTTATAATCCTACATCGTAATAAAGCTCCTATTGCTGGATTATCTCTGTATTCCAAAAAAACAAGCTATCGCTTATGCGATAGCTTTGTTTAACCGTGCGTATATAATTGCAGTACGCCATCTGCTCAGGATTTCCTATTCAAGAAATCAGAGTTTGGCCAATTCGGCGAGAATTTCGTTGGGCTCCATCCGCTTCATGAAGTCAGAATTAACATAGGCTGATCGAATGATTGCATGCTCGTCAATCATGAAGGTGGCAGGCACTGGTAACTTCCAATTGGCAGCAGCGTTGTACTCTGCAAGGTTTATGCCAAAGTTTTGATACAGCTTCTGGATATAGTCTGGAACGTCAAAAAGAAGATCGTAGCTTGCTGCTGCTAAACCGGCGTTATCACTGAGCACTCGAAAGGTAAGCTGCTCTTTCTCTACTTGGCTCAGTGAGTTATCAGGAGTTTGCGGACTAACAGCAATCAACTGACCACCCAACGCTTTAATTTCGGGTAGGATCATTTCATAGCTTCTCAGCTGCAGATTACAGTATGGGCACCATCCACCCCTATAAAAAGTAAGAACGACAGGTCCTTTAGCCAGCTCTTCATATAATGAAATCTGTTCCCCCAAGGAATCCGGCAATAAGAAGTCTTTGGCTTTGGCACCTGCCGGCAAGCCCGTTGCGATTCCTTCCTGCTGAATTTCACGAATCATTCGAAACATTTCCATATGCACTTCCGCGGGACTGTTCGCGACAAATTCCTGCTTCATACGATCAAGCTGCTGATTCAGTCCTAAAATCTCTTTACTCATTTAGAAACGCTCCCTTTTTTTGAGAATTTAAATTGATATGTTTCCTATTCTCCTAGTCAATGTTACTTGGCCACTGAAATTAGATTCCCGTAGCCTTTTGCTTGCATCTCCGCCAAAGGAATGAGGTGAATCGAAGCGCTGTTAATGCAGTAACGCTTGCCTCCTTGATCTGCGGGCCCATCATCAAAAACATGACCAAGGTGAATATCCCCTGAGCGGCTCCGGACTTCTGTCCGGATCATATGATAGGAAGTATCTTCTCGATAGGTCACAACCTCTGCTAAGATTGGACGGGTAAAGCTTGGCCAGCCACAACCGGAATCATATTTATCCTCACTGGCAAAAAGAGGCTCTCCGGTGCTCACATCCACATAGATTCCCGGATCATACGTATCCCAGTACTCATTCGAATACGCCCGCTCTGTGTCCTCCTCTACGGCAACTTTGTACTGGGCATCCGTCAAAATCTGCTTCAGCTCAGCTTGACTGTGTTTTGGATAATCCGCAGGATCAATACTGAATTCCCCAATAGCATTTGTGTTGTCGGCAGAGTCACTTGTCGAACCAGACTGCTCCTGAAGCACCCCCATGTCAATGTGACAGTATCCTTGAGGATTTTTCTCCAGATAATCCTGATGGTACTCCTCAGCTTCATAGAAATTTTGCAGTGGCAGTACTTCGGTAACGATTGGCGAATTGTAGCGGTCCTGTTCCTTACCCAGTACACGCTGGATGATCCCCTTTTCTGCCTCCTCTACGTAGTACATTCCTGTGCGGTATTGGACACCCTGATCATTCCCTTGACGGTTCAGTGATGTCGGATCAATTACCTTAAAAAAAGATTGCAGCAGTTCCTCCAAAGAGACGCGATTCTTGTCATAAGTGACTTCGACTGTTTCAGCGAAACCGCGATCCCCCTTCAAAACATCCTCGTAGGAAGGCTGCTCTCCACTACCATTTGCGTAGCCGGATACCACATCTTTCACGCCATAGATACGGCTCATATATGCTTCAACACCCCAGAAACACCCCCCTGCCAAATAAATCTTATGCAGGTCTGCCCCTGTAAAATCCAGGCTTTCATTCGGGTTGGGTACATCCACTGCTCGGGTATGACCGGAGCTTGCAGTGACCAATCCCGACCCTATTGGAGAACAACCTGCCAAAGCAGGAAGCAAAAGCAGCAGGCTGGTGATGAGCCAGAATCCTGATCTGCGGGAGAGTGATGATTTGATAGCAGTGCGGAAGCGAACGGACATCATGATTTTCCTCCTTTGAAGATCGTCTTTGTTATGCAGAACGAAGCTGAACAGGCATTATTGAATCTGGGCAACCGTTTCCCGAATCAAATCATTACTGTTATGACCCAAAACCGTTTTGGCAAGCTTACCCTTCGTATCAATATAGAGAGACGTCGGATATGCTCTCACACCAAACTGCTGTGCATAAGTACCATCAGGATCAAGCAAGACAGTGAGATTCTTCTCATCCAAGCTCTTATACCATTTGGAAAAATCTTCAGCAGATTTCTCGCCCTTGAAGTCAGGAGATACAATACTAATCACTTTAAAATCCGGGTCTTCACCTGCCAGCTGATTCAATTCATCCAGTCCAGCCAAGCAGATGGAGCACCAGGATGCCCAATATTTAATGTAGACCTTTTCCCCCTTGAAATCATGAAGTTGAACCGCCTCGCCTTCCAGGTTCTTTAAGTTAAAATCTGGAGCGGCAGATGCAGCATCACTCTCCTTCGCCGATAAAGAACGATCGTCACCAGCATTACGTGCAGCTGACGAAGAAGCAGTGCAAGCAGATAGCAACAGAACTGCCCCCAGGAAGGACACCAGCAATCCTGTTATTTTGACTTTAGCTGTAGTTGGTTTGGGATGCACAAAAATCCTCTCCTTATATTCGCTTGAGAATCTACAACTAAAAATTAAAAGCAGCTGTAATGATGGCCAGATTATTGGTCATCAGCAAACCCCCCATCACGATGAGGATAACGCCAGATACGACTTTGATTACTGGCGTATACCGATACAATTTTCGCAAATGACGCAGTAGCATATCTGAGAACACTGCCAGAACCAGAAATGGAATGGCCATTCCAACTGTGTAAATGAACATCATCCAGACACCATAGGCTGCTGATCCACCGCTGGCAGACAGACCCAGGATAGCAGCTAGTACGGGACCAATGCATGGAGTCCAGCCAAAACTGAATGTTAAGCCCAGCAGAAATGCTCCCCAGGCACCCCTTTGTTTTCCCGATCCTAGCTGCAAACGTTTCTCCTTTTCCATAAAAGCCAATTGAATGAATCCGGTCTGTTGAATGCCAAACCCGATTACAATTGCACCGCAGGCGATCATAAACCAGGAACTGTTAATCACACTGCCAAGTGCTCCTGCTCCAAAACCAAGAAGCAAGAAAACGACCGATAAACCTAAAATAAATAGCAGGGTGTGTCGAATCAACCTGAGATTTGGACGGAAACTTGCTGAATCCGATGGCTCTGACAAACGTCCAGCCTCCGAGCTCCCAAGAAAGGAAAAATAAACGGGAAGCATCGGGAGAATACAGGGAGAGAAGAAGGAGAGAATCCCCGCAGTCAATACACTCCAAAGGTATACATTTTCTGTAAACAAATTACGCCTACCCCCAGTCTATATTTTCTTAGGGAAAATGAGTGTAAACTGACTCCCTACTCCATATTGAGATGTGACTTGAATCTGCCCTCCGAGCATTTCCGTGAGCTCCATCGCTATGGAAAGTCCGATCCCAGAGCCTCCATAATTGGGATTGCGAGATTCTTCCACACGGTAGAATCTCTCAAATATTCGCTGTAACTTATCTTCTGAGATCCCGATTCCCTCGTCTTGAATTTCAAAACGAATACGATCCCCTTGAGAGATTACATTAATTTGTATCCTTGTTCCTGGCTGCGAGAATTTCAACGCATTGCTCAGTAAATTGCACAAAATACGTTCCATGCACGTTTTATCTGAATATAGCCAAAGATTCTCCGCATTCAAGTTAATATCAATCATCCGGTTCTCCAAAGTAATCTGAGGCTCAAAAGACTGCAACACATCTACCAGAAGATGATCTATCCACAGCTGCTCTACTTTAAAAGCAATAGCTCTTTGGTCAATGGCGGTTATCGCAAATAATTCATTGGCAAATGAGACAACACGCTCTGTCTGCTCCCCAATCCCCAATAAATATGTTTTCATTTTGTCAGGATCCTGAACAATTCCATCGATTAAAGCTTCTGAATAAGACCGAATGGAAGCAAGCGGTGTTTTGATGTCATGAGATAGATTGGCAATCAGTTCACTCCGGCGATTTTCCTCAAGCTGCAAAGCTTCAATTTTACTTTTTATATCCTGGGACATATGGTGAAGTGATTCGCTCAATTCCTGCAATTCTTTTGTTTTGCTGGATGAAACCGGAAAGTCATAGTTGCCTTGAGCAATCGCATGACTTTGTTCACTCAGACGTGAAATTCCCTTGGCCATCGGAAAAATAAAAAAAGCATTAATAACCAAAGAAAGGATACTGGATGCGACGGTGATCAGCATAGCCATCTGTAAACGTTCGTAATCCAAAAACATATGCTTGTAAGCAACAAACAGCACAACGGTCACCAGCAGCAAGCTAACCAGATATGAAAGAATCAGACTTGTGCGCAATTTCATTCCGTTCTCACCTTCATCCTTCGCTACTTTTGAACTGATATCCAATTCCCCATACCGTTTTGATGACTACCGTTTTGTCCCGATCAAGCGTAGCCAGCTTTTCACGCAAATGATGAACATGCACATTCACAGTACTGGAGTCCTCATAATAATCATAACCCCATACTTTTTTTAACAGCTCAGACTTGGAGAGTACCCGATGCTTTTCTTCCACAAGGGTCCAGAGCAAATCGAACTCTTTGTTGGTGAGGTCAAGCATCTGTTCATTCATATACGCAGCACGTTCGTCCTTATTCAGGCGCAAGCCTTGTTCTTGAAGTACTGCTGGTTCATGAAGCTTGAATTTATTCGCCCGTTTCAAAATATTGCGAATGCGAAACAATAGCTCTCTTGGACTAAACGGCTTGGTCATATAATCGTCCGCGCCCAGAGCAAGTCCATACAAGGTGTCCTTCTCCTGATTGAGAGCCGTCAAGTAGAGAAACGGAATATCATACCCTTCTGCCTGTAACTGCTCCACGTACTCATACCCATTTTTTTTAGGCATCATAATATCTACAACCATGAAATCAATCGCATTACTCTTCACAATTTTTTCAGCTTCTTCTCCATTCGTAGCCGTGAAAACGGTGTAGCCTTCATTCAGCAGATATAACTGACAGATCTCAACGATCGGCAGTTCATCATCTACAATCAGCACTGATGTCAATGAATAGTCACATCCCTTTGCTCAGGTTTAGCAGATGCTTGTTTCCATCCGAACTTGCGCCTCCATTGCGGGTATAACAAACGTTCAAGACTACAATCTGTAGTCCACCCCAGTCTGGAGAGCAGGATAGCCGATATCATAATCTCTACGGGATAAGTAAAGACCATATCCGCTAAGATATAATTAACATGGACAAATACGGAAAACAGCAGAGCTGGCAAGGTTAACAATCCAATGATAAGCCCTGCCCCTATCATAATCTCTCCAACTGGAATGAGTATGTCAAAGACGGGGGACAATGGATGCACGATATTCTGAAAAAAAACTTTATACCAATCTGGCGAGTCCGTATTTGCTGCAACAACCGGTACCAGACTTTCAACTCCGAATCCCCCGCTTAATTTGTAATACCCGGAACTGATCCATAACCAGCCCATAAAGACGCGAGTCCCACTAAAAATCCAACCCATGATTCTGTGAAACCATCGCATGAAGCACCTTCTCTCTGACGATAAGGAGGCAGTCTCTTTCGACCCGAATTCGGATAAAAGAGAGACTGCCCTGTACAGGTCAACTTAACGAAGCACTTCCAAAGATTACATGAGCCTTGTCACAATAAATCAAAACTGTATCATACTCAGCCGGGTCTACTCCTGTAAGATCAAAACTTTGCTCTGTTTGCTTCAGGTCGATTTTGCCCAAGCTTTTGCCCATTGTTACATCTTTCCCTTTTGTCAGGTAGATGTGCAGATCCGGCCCTTTTGACGTTTTAAAGTCACTGAGCATTATCTTTCCATCTTTGATCTCCACCTTGCCTTCGGAGATTTCTTTTCCGTCTCCGCTTAACATTCCCGTTTTCATTACGGGCATCTCTGTTGTTTTGGATTGCGGCATTTCCGTTGCAGTCGAAGCTTGTTTGTTTGACTCTGCTGGTGTATCTTGCATCCCGCACCCTGCCATGACTACTGTAGCCACCATCAATGAAATTCCTGTGGATAAAAACTTTTTCATATAATCACTCCATCCATATATGTGTTATTGCTTTGCCTATGTATAAAGTATAGATTGCCCTTAACGGAATTGAAATTAAGCATCTATAAGGACTTTATTAAGTAAGCATTAAATTTATGGTGGAGTACATCCGTTGGGCTCTTCGAAATTTGGACAAAACTTGCCCCCCTTAAAGCAAAAAAGTCGCTATATTAGCGACTTATAGTCGGACAGTGTTCTCCCTCAAAATATCGGACGAGTCTACAATCCATTACAGTCTATGGCTTGAACCATGAACTTAGGAGATATGTGTGATACTTAGGAGAAATGTGCCCCTTCAGTTATCGGCAATCACTTCTCTAGCAGCCTCTATAAACGACGAGATGATGGGTGACATCCATTTGTCTTTGTGCCACAGCATCTGAGTATACACATGCAAGTCCGGGATCTCCCAAGGAAGTACCACAAGTTCGCCCCGTTCAACTTCGGCTTTGACTGTCATTTCAGGAAGAAAGGCTATGCCGATTCCCGTAATGGCACATTGTTTTATAGCCTCGGCATTTTGAAACTCCAAATACGTAATGCTATCAATGCCCTCTTTCTCAAATCCCCGGTCAAACATCGTTCGGTAGGTACAGCCCTTTTCATTCGTCAGGAATACTTCGTCATGAAAATCTTTCAACTGTAATGAACTGCGTTTCGTAAGTGGATGGTCTGGAGCAACATAAAAGCGAAACGTTTCTTCTAACAACGGTTCGACGGTCAATCCACTTGAACGAATGGATTCATCCAACATAAAAACGACATCCGCAGTGCCCTCAAAGAGTGTTTCCTTAAGTTGCTGATTGGGAACGGAGCGAAAAATGAGTCGTACTCCCGGAAATCGGGAACGAAACAAATGAAAGACAACCGGAAGCCGATAGGCGCAGAGAACCTCGTTGGCACTGATTGTCAGGGTCCCGCTTAGATTTTCTTCGTCATGAACCATGCTGCGGGCTTCGTCCAATCGGTTAAGTACAGCTTGGGCATGAGTTAAAAATCGTTTACCCGCGGTTGTAAGCACGAGTTGTTTACCGAGACGATCAAAGAGACGAACACCCAGTTCTTCTTCCAATGCTTTGATTTGCATCGTAACGTTCGAAGGAACATAATTCAGCACTTCCGCGGCCCGTGTAAAATTTAACGTGGTTGCAACTGTGCAAAATGTGTTGAGTTGGCGCAATTCCATTTTGCGATCTCCTTTTACTTTCAATTTTATTGAAGACTACATTGAATTCTATTCACTTTTACTGAGGATACCACGAGTTTATACTGACAACAAGAAATTACATTTCGTATATGTGGTTTCATTTTGAAGGGAGAGAGACAGGATGGATTATGAAATTTTTAATTTGGGTGATGTAGTTTTACAATCTGGGGTAACATTACCCAATGCATTCCTCGCTTATAAAACGTATGGAGAATTGAATGAGAAGAAAGATAATGTCATCCTCTATCCTACAGCTTTTGGGGACCAGCATGTTCAGAATGAATGGCTAATTGGCAATGGCATGGCACTAGATCCGCAAAAATACTTTATTATCGTTCCGAATCTACTGGGCAACGGATTATCTTCGTCTCCCAGCAACACGCCGCCTCCATTCGACCGAGCTCAATTTCCTCGGGTCAGCATCTATGACAACGTTCAATTTCAACATCGGCTGGTCATCGAAAAATTTGGCATTCAGAAGATTGCCCTTGTCGTTGGATGGTCCATGGGAGGTATTCAGGCATTCCAATGGGGGGCAAGTTATCCAGACATGGTAGAACGAATTGCACCCATTGCCGGCGTTGCCAAGACTTGGCCGCAGACGTTTGTCGTCCTGAATGGGGTAAGCGCTCCGCTTCTGGCTATCGCCCACTTCGATGCAAGCAAACTGAATGATTTGACTTCTGCTGATTTGCGCGCCGTTGGGCGTGCCTATGCGGGATGGGGATTTTCGCAGGCCTTTTATAGAGAAGAGCTCTATCGGGAGTTTGGATTTGACTCCGTAGCCGATTTCGTGACTGGTTTCTGGGAAGATGCCTTCATGCAGATGGATCCGCACAACGTCTTGGCGATGTTTAGTACAGGCCAGTCTGCAGATATTAGCGCTAACCCCACGTATAACGGAGATTTTGAAGGAGCTCTAAGGAGTATTAAAGCTTTAGCTTGCATCATGCCAGGGAGCACTGACCTCTTCTGCACACCCGATGATAACCTATACGAAGCAGAGCGAATGCCTAATGCGATATTTAGTCCAATTCATTCGATCTGGGGACACTTTGCTGGTCGCGGAATCAACAGCGTCGATAATCAATTCATTGACGACAACCTGAGACAATTGTTGGAACGTCATGCAAGCGAATAGACGATCAGGAGTCTCATAAATATCAATAATACAAATATGGTTCTTTGCTGTTAAGCTCACTTTATTTGTTTATTTAGCTCAAATACTTGGGTACGCAAAAAAAGGCAGCCGCAACATTTCTGTTCGGCTGCCTTTTTATTATTTTAAACAAACTTTAATTATTCAGGTTGCTACCAGAGAGAAGCTATTTCCGAATCGACTTGAAGGACTCTGTCTGCTGTGTAATGCCCTTCTCCGCCGCAAAGCGTTCGATGCTGGACGCGCCAAAGAATCCATCGATACCCTTCGTTCTCTCAATGACATAAGCCGCATCCTCCGGCTCTGCAATGGGTCCACCGTGGCAAATAATCATGATATCCGGGTTCACAGCCCGACCGGCTTCAATAATTGCCTCGATTCGTTCTACACAGTCGTCCAGTGTCAGCGCTGTTTTTGCACCAATGGAGCCCTTGGTCGTCAAGCCCATATGCGCAACCAAAATGTCAGCCCCTGCCTCCGCCATGGCCTTTGCCTGAGCAGAATCAAAAACATACGGAGTGGTCAACAGATCCAATTCATGGGCGATACGGATCATTTCTACCTCCAGATCGTACCCCATACCGGTTTCCTCCAGGTTTTGTCTGAACACCCCGTCAATTAAACCAACGGTTGGGAAGTTCTGAACACCGCTGAAGCCTTGCTCCTTCAGCTGCTTCAAATATACCTCCATTATACGAAAAGGGTCGGTGCCACATACCCCTGCCAGAACAGGCGTATGCTTGACGACGGGCAGTACCTCGGCTCCCATCTCAACAACTATTTGATTGGCATCACCATAGGAGAGCAAACCCGCCAACGAGCCGCGACCCGCCATTCTGTACCGACCGGAATTGTATACGATTAGCATATCTGCTCCGCCCGCTTCACTGCTCTTGGCTGTTATGCCTGTACCTGCCCCGACACCCAGTAGAATTTTACCCTGCTTTACTTCTTTCCTGAATTTGTCCATAATTTCTGATCTGTTCAACTTATTCATTTCGTATATCCTCCTTATTGGATTCATTAGGAATTGCATGCATGAGAGTGATCAGCTTTTGTGCTGCAGCCTCTGCAAAGGCCGGATCGTTGATGGTGCAATCCATTTCAATCACTTCAACAATCGAGCGGTCGACGTGCTGGCGCAGGGTATCAAACAACATTCGGTCTTCCTCCGGTCCGTAGAAAGGCTGCCCCTCCACATCGATTGCGGAAATACCTTTAAGCGGCAGCATGAGCACGGTGCTTTCTTTTGCCATATTCAGCTTCTCCGCAAGCTTCCTGCCAATCTGTTCATTCTCTTCCACCGTGGTTCTCATCAGGGTTACCGTCGGATTATGCTGATAAAACTTATGATCCTTGAATTTCTCCGGCACAGTATCTGTCGGCCCAAAATTGCACATGTCCAAGGCGCCCACCGAGATCACCTGCGGAATGCGATTGCGTCCTGCAGCCTCCAAGCGATTCGGCCCCGCATTCAAAACACCGCCGATGATTTCATCCGCCCACTCCGTCGTCGTCAAGTCCAATACCCCTTCAATGAATCCCGCTTCAATCAACGCCTCCATCGACTGCCCTCCGATGCCCGTGGCGTGGAACACGAGCACCTCGTAGCCCCGCTCCTCCAAATATTTTCTTGCCGCTGTAACACATGGTGTTGTCACTCCGAACATCGTGGCTGCAACCAGCGGTTTCTTATCCGGTTTGTGCGTATGCTCAAACTTGAGCATACCCGCCATCGCAAATAACGCATTTGTAAATATTTTCGTAGAAATCGAATTCAATCCTGCTACATCCACCACGGATGGAATCATGACAATATCACTCGTGCCTACGTATGGAGCTGTGTTGCCAGATGCAACGGTCGATACCATCACCTTCGGAACACCAATTGGCAGAGCTCTCATGGCTGGTGTGACCAGTGAGGTTCCGCCAGTGCCACCAAAGGAAATGATTCCGTCAAATTTACCCTGCTTGTATAACTGAGGTACCAGCTTTTTTAATCCTATGGACAAAACCTCTGTAGCCAAAGCCCGATCCTTCTTTGCCGCAAGTTCCTCTATGACCATGCCTGCGGCGTGGGCGACTTCCCGATTAGACACATCCGGAACAAAGGACGGCTGGAATACACCTGTATGGATCATCAAGGTTCCCAACCCAAGTTCCTCTGCAATGCTCTTAATGTAAAGGTATTCATCACCCTTCGTATCAAACGTACCAATGATTGCGACGGTCTTCATTCCATGGCCTCCTCGTATGACTCATATAGAACAAAAGCTCGATCGCAGGCAGCAGGCTGATTTTTCTCTAACAGAAAAACCAGTACGATCGCTATAGCTTCATCATACTGGTCCTGTTTAGTTATGAAAACGCTTTTATGTTCTATGTTTTTGTGTTTAGGTTAGATCTGTACTGCTTGGGAGAACAGCCCTTAAGCTTTTTAAACATTTTGCTGAATTGAGCATAATTAGGATACCCTACCATGCCGGCCACCTCGGATAATTGAAGCTGCGGGGCATGAAGAAGCGTAACGGCTTTATTTATGCGGAAGCTCACCAGATAAGTCTGAAAGCTGCAGCCAACTTCCTTTTTAAACAAGCTGCTCAAATAGCTGCGGGAAACATGAGCCACCTTGGCCAGATCCGAAAAAACAATTTCACTGTTGTAGTTTTGTGCTACATATTCTTTGACAAACTCAACGTAATCATAATGCTTGGTGATGCCTTTCAGCATTTTAACCATAAAATCGTCCTCATCCAGATTACCCAGTCGTTTAAAATCGCGAGTAATTGACGTGATGGACTTCTCCGAAGGAATTCGTTCAAAAGCAGACCCGCCAATATAGCCCATAATGTCTGTATTGTTGCTATACATGTACTGGACATCGACTGGCGTCTTGACCGGCCCCCCGTAAATCATCTTGATCACATCCGGCTTAAGCTGGTTGCAGGTATCAAAAATACGCAGTGCCTTTGATTTGGCCGCCTCTAAGGATACAACCTTCCGTGCGCCCAATAATCCGCCTTCAGTGAGACCGAGGTGAGCACAGATTACATCTGCCCCCGCCTCAATCATATGGGCCGCCTGAAGTTCATCAAATACAAACGCCACCGTAAACAACTCCTGTCGATGAGCCAGGCGTATGGCCTCAACCTCTATGTCATAGCTGATCCCGTCTTCCTCCAGAGCCTCTCGGAACAACCCGTCTATCAACCCGACTGTAGGGTAGTTGTTGACCCCCGAAAAGCCTCTTTCCTTGATTTCCTTCATGTATTCAGCCACTTCTATAGTTGGATCATTCGCATTCAGTCCAAAGAGTACGGGAGAATGCCTCACCAGCGGCACAATTTCTCTTGACGCAAAATCCATCACCATCTCATTACTGTTGCAAAACGGTAAAAAGCCCGCCAGAGAGCTTCTCCCCATCTGGCGAAACCTGCCGGAGTTCAGCATTAATATAAAGTCCGCTCCGCTCTGAGCTGCATACTTGGCTGTAATGCCTGTGCCTGTCGAGACTCCGATGATGTGATTACCTTCGCGCAGCTCTGATTGAAGACGTTCCAGTATAACTCTTCTGTTCAAGCCCCATCCGCTCCTCATCCCAATTTAACAACTGTAGCTTTTGTCCCTCAATATTATTATTGTACCTTAAAGTTATGTAAGCAATTGATTAAGCGGAATCAAAAAAGCCGATCTCCCAGTTGGGAAATCGACCTAAAAAGAAGCTCTCTTTCAATTCATTTCATTAAAGTGTAACAATAATCGGACCATTTTTAGTCAGGATAATCGTATGCTCCACTTGAGCTACATAGCTTTTTTCTGTAGCAAAGGTCCAATTGTCTTCTTTTTGGAATACTTCTTCTTCTAGGGTAGAGATAAATGGTTCGAAGGCAATAACCATGCCTTCTTTTAATAATTCATCATCCGAAGTATCGTTATAATTATAAATATGGTTAGGTGCTTCGTGTATGTTACGTCCAACACCATGTCCTGTAAGGTTTTTAATAACCGTTAATTCATGCTGTCTAGCTGTTTGGAATACGGCTTTCCCAATTCCACTTTTTTTGGAACCGGGTTTTGCTTTTTTAAGGCCGGCTTCAAATGCTTCTTTAACGACATCACATATTTTCGTTAACACTTCTTCTCCTTCGCCTACTACAAACGAAATTCCAGTATCTGCGAAATAGCTGTTCTTGGAGCCAGAAACATCTATATTTACCAGATCTCCTTCATGAATAACCCGTTGCCCTGGAATACCATGTGCCACTTCTTCATTAACACTAATACAAGTAAAGCCAGGAAAATTATATTCACTTTTGGGAGCCGAAACTGCGCCTTCTTTCTCAAAAAGCTCCCCAGCTATATCATCAAGCTCCTTCGTCGTTATGCCAGGAATGGTTCTTTGCACCAACTCATCTCGAATTAAGGCAACAATTCTGCCAATTTCCTTCAAACCATTAAAGTCTTCTTCTGTTTTTGCAATCATTTTTCCTACCTCACTATCTTTAATCGTCAATTAACTGTATAAGCTGAAACACACATTAGATAATCATATCTAAAGGGGCAAAGCTTCGCAACTTTTTTTAAATCGTCGGAGCGTTAGTGAAATGCCCTGTATATCCCCTTTACTTTTTAGTTATGAAAAGACGTTTTTCGTGTTGTTCCTATAAGTATGCTTTGTGAATCATTAGGTGACTACATCGACGGGATCAAAGCATTCAAAAAATGCTTGTCTCTAACGGGTTGTGCTCTCCCAATATGGGGCCAAATTGAACGATAAAACCTCAATGACTTCTTCAAACATCGTTTCGAATGAGCGATCCTGGGGGTTCCGGCTCCACTGCAATGCCGATCCGAATATGCCCCAACTGATAACGAGTGCCATGGCTTCCCATTTTTCTTGCGAAAAGTCCTTTGTCTGCACTTCATTTATTCGTTTAAGCAGGAGTCGATGAAGATCCTGATGCATGGCATTTTCAAACAGAGATTCAAACTGCTTGTCTCCTGGCGTACTACATTGTTTAAACTGCAAAAGAAAATCGAATATGGTTTGCATAAGGATTCGCAAATTGTCCTCATTACATCTTGCTTCTTCCGGCAGTCTATCCCTTATCGTCATTTGGAATTTTTCCGTCATCCAATATTCTAGAAAGTCATATTTATCCTGAAAGTGCGCATAAAATGTTGTCCGATTTACGATTGCTTGATTCGTGATATCGTGCACAGAAATGGAATATACGTTTCTCTTTTTCCCAATCAGATCGTTAAAAGCCTGGACGAACAATTGACGGGTTCTTTTAACACGCGGATCCTGAGGATTAACCGACATTTCACGACCCCTTTCTCTTGGAACTACACTAACAGACAAAAGGACAAAAATGTTGGGAACACAACAAAAACAGCTTTTTGCAGGTTGTTCGCACAACTCAATCCTTTTATCTTTTGATTATGCGACTTATTCAACACGCACTTATACGATTATGATTGCACAAACAAAATCGTATAACAACTAACTTTTTTTTGATTTGCATACGAAAGGATGAGTGTAGAAATGATTGTTGTTACAGGAGCGAACGGAAAATTAGGTCGGAAAATCGTAGAGCAACTTCTCAAGCGTATTCCTGCCAGGGATATTGGTGTAAGTGTCCGTGATGTGAACGCGGCTCAGGATTTAAAAGAACGCGGAGTTCGTGTTCGGCAAGGACATTTCGATAATTCTGAAAGTCTCCTTCACACCTTTGAGGAAGCATCTCAAGTTCTCCTCATCTCCTCCCACTCCTTGGGAGAAGTGGCTGTTCGTCAGCATCAAGCCGCAATTGACTCGGCAAAGAAAGCCGGTGTTCGTCGACTGCTGTATACTAGTCAAATGTTTTCATCTGCAACGTCGCATTTTTCTCCCATGAACGTTCATGCTGCTACAGAAGAGTTACTAAAATCTTCAGGAATGGCTTTCACGTCGCTGCGAAACGGCTTCTATGCCGCATCAGCGATAATGTGGATGGGTGACGCCTTGAAAACAGGAGAATTGATTGCTCCGGAAGATGGTCCTGTTGCCTGGACAACCCATTCCGACTTGGCTGAAGCCACAGCAGTAATCCTGACAGAACAGAAATATGAAGGTATAACTCCTAACCTTACGGCTTCCGAAGCGATTGATATGGATAGAATCGCTTCGATTGCTTCCAAGGTTTTGGATCGACCGATTCGGCGAATTGTCGTGTCGGATGATGAATATCGGAACCATTTGATATCCCGTGGACTTCCGGAAGCAATGGTCGGCATGCTTACGGGAATGTTTCAGGCAAGTCGACAGGGAGATTTCTCGCATACCCATCCCGCTTTGGAAAACCTGATTGGCAGATCCCCAGTGAATTTTACGGATTTCTTTAAAGGTTCAATTTCTCAATAATACGTTTTCTCGTTTAACGACCAAAACCAAAGAGCCAAGCGGCACATATGCCGCCTAGCTCTTTGGTCATTTCAAATCATAACTTTACTTACTCAGCAAGGCATCGGCCTTCTTTGCTGCTTCAGCTACAGCTGCCTCTGCCGAAACGGAAGAATCAACAACCGCGCGAAGAATCTCATTTTTGATCATCTCACCAATCTCTGGATACACCTTCTGCATTGGACGTGGACCGGCATATTCCAGTTGGTCAACCGCCACCTTGAACAGCGGCTTTTCCTCATAAAGCTTCTTCATTTCATCGCTCTCCACTGCACTGATGCGGCTAGGCAAATATCCGGTAAAGGAGCTTGCATAAATCGTTTGCTCTTTGGCAGTCATCCACTTGATGAACTTCCATGCTGCCTCCTGCTTTTCTGGAGACAGGCCAGAAGTCATAACCAGATTGGCGCCGCCTGTCGGCACCCCATACGTATCATTCGCTGGCATATATGTCGTTCCCAATTCAAAGCCTTGATCTTCTGCAACCTTCATATTGTTTGTCAGGTCCGCAGTAGAGGAGAACAGCATCGCTGAACGCTGATTGTGGAAATCCGTCTTCGCTTGCGTACCAGCATCATCCGTCGTACCAATGTTCATAATGCCTTCATCCTTCATTTTCAGCCACAGCTTCACAGGCTCAATTCCGGTTTCATTGTTGAACGCCGCGCTTTTTCCATCTTCACTGATCATCGTTCCTCCACTCTGTCTCACAAAAGCCTCATAGAACCAAATATCAACAGGCATTGAGATGCCGTAGCGCTGATCCTTGATCGTTAACTTGCGCGCATAATCTTCAAATTCCGCCCAATTCTTTGGTCCAGCAGGATCAAGTCCTGCCTCCTTCAGCATCGTACGATTAAAGTACAGGATCGGTGTGCTGCGTAAATAAGGGAGAGCATACAGTTTATCATTCACATAGGAATTTCCCATGAGCCCTTGAATAAAATCATCCATATCCAGCTGATCCTTCTCAACAAAAGAAGTCAACTCCTGCGTCATGCCCGATTCGGCAAACACACCAACTGAAGAAATTTCATTTTGCCATACTTCGGGGGCATTGCCCGCTGCGAATGCAGCCTGCGCTTTAGAATGCTGATCTGCGTACGTCCCCTGATATTCAGCCTTCACAACCACTTCATCTTGGGATTCGTTAAACATTTTGACCAAGTTCTCATTGTTCTCGGCAATTTTGTCTCCCCATGAGTACCAATATGTAATCTCTATGGGTTTGTTGGCCGTGCCATTCGAACTACCGGAAGCAGCATTATCGGTTGAACCAGCGGAGTTGGAATCACCGCAAGCAGTTACAGTAAGGGCAAGCGTTGCCGCTAACAAAATAGATGCAAATTTTTTCATGGATAAATCCTCCTATTAAATTAATTATTTTACACCCGAATAGACAAATGCTTTAATAATTTGACGTTGTCCAAATAAGAAAACAATCAGAATCGGAACGACCAAAATCATGTTTCCAGCCATTAGAATGTGCCAGGCAGCTCCTCCGTCCACCTCGCGCAGCTTAGAGATCCCAATCGGAAGTGTTCTTGCTGCATCGGAGGTTGTCATCACGAGCGGCCAGAAGTAATCATTCCAGTGTGCAATGAAGCTGAACAATGCAAAGGTGACCAGTGTTGGACGGGCCATCGGCACCATAATTTTGAGAATGATTTTCCATTCCGGCGTTTGGTCAAGCCGTGCCGCTTCAATAAGCTCTTCCTGTACTTGCTTGAATGACTGCCTGAGCATGAATATGCCGAAGGCGCTGGAAGAGAAGGGCAGAATGAGTGCCAGCAAATTATTAATGAGTCCCCACTTGCTCATCAACAAATACACAGGCAGGAAAATGAGCTGACCCGGAATCATCAAGGTCACCATCGTTATCCCGAATAACAGCTTGTCTCCTTTGAAGGAGTACCTTGCAAAAGCATAGGCTGCCAATATAATGGTCGTGAATTGAAGAATGAGTATACTGACTGATACAACAACGCTATTCAGTAGATATTTCAAAAAAGGCCCTGATTCCCACGCCGCTTGGAAATTGCTCCACATCACCTTGGAGGGAATCCACTTGGGTGGAAAGATCACCGTCTCCGGGTAAGACTTCAATGATGTTGAAATCATCCATAGAAAAGGGATTGCAAAAATCGCAACCAAAACGATCGTGGCAGTAATATTCAGGATACGCAGCAACGACTTCCTTGCCATGACATTTCCCTTCCCCTCTCTATTGGTAGTGAACCTTGCGGCTCAGCAACTTGAAGTAGACTAGCGTAAGTAAACCAACGACAACGAGCAGGATCGCTCCCGCTGCCGAAGCGTAACCAATCTTGAAGTAGCGGAATCCGTACTCGTAGATGTAAAAGACGAGCGTGTTCGTTGAATTGATCGGACCCCCATTAGTCATAATGGCAATGGTCTCAAACACCTGGAATGAACTGATCAAATTAATGATAATTAAGAAAAACAGGGTCGGCGAAAGCATGGGGAGCGTAATCTTGTAGAACTTCCGCCACCAATTGGCCTCGTCCAGAGCTGAAGCCTCATACACATCCTTAGGTATGCTTTGCAGACCAGCGATGAAGATGAGAGCATTGTAGCCCACTCCCTTCCAGACCGAAACAAGCACAAGCGACAGTAATGAACTGTCCGGGCTGCTCAGCCATGTCTGCTTGGGCAAGCCAACTATGTCCAGTAAAGCGTTAAGCAATCCGAATTTGGGGTCCATTAGCCACATCCACACCAGGGATACAGATACAAGTGAAACAATATGTGGACTAAAGAGTGCTCCCTGAACAAATCCGTACCATGCCCCTTCCCGATTCAGCCATATCGCTAGCAGAAGCGAAATTACAATGGATAAGGATACGGAAAGAAGCGTATAGTTCAAGGAGTTGCTCAGCACCTGAAGAAACTCATTATCCTTAAACAGCTCGACAAAGTTGTTAAAGCCGACAAACTCCTTGACCGGATTAATGAAATCCCAGTTGTAAAAGCTCAAGAAGATCATATAAAAGATCGGATAGATGAAAAAAATGGAGAACACTACGATGGAGGGAGCCACCATGGCATAGGGACGAAGCCTGGACCAAACGGTCATGAATAGTTCCCTCCCAGAACAATAAGCTCTCCAACTTCGGCCCGCTCATGCTGGCGGGCGCGCATACCGCCCCGGTCAAAATAGTACAGATCCTGCATAGACACGGAGACGTATACCTCGGATGCTGACTCCAACGGCTTCAAAAAGCTCTTTACGGAGACAAGACCAAGCGCGGATTCCAGTTGATAGATGATTTCTGCTCCCAGTGTCTCGCGTGTCAGGATGCGAGCCGGGAACTGCAATTGGCCGGGCTGCGGCCTGTTCTCAGTCGTCATCGTTGCCTTCTCGGGACGGAAGCCAAGCTGCCCAATTTCGTCATGCAGCTGCCCATGTAGCAAAGGCAGGATACATTCACGATCAATCACATTCATCGGTGGTGTGCCGATAAACTGGGCTGTGAAAACATTATCCGGATCATCGTAGATTTTCATTGGACTATCCGCTTGTTGAATACGTCCTTTATTCATGATGACGATACGATCTCCCATCGACATGGCCTCAACCTGGTCATGAGTAACAAAGACAAAGGTTGTACCTAGCCGTTTGTGAAGCTGAATTAACTCCGTTCGCATCTGATGGCGAAGCTTGGCATCCAAATTGGACAATGGCTCGTCCATCAGGAAGACCCCTGGATTTTTAACCATGGCCCGAGCCAAGGCAACCCGCTGCCGCTGACCTCCGGACAGAGCCTGCGGCTTCTTATGCAAATATTCGGCTAGACCGACAACCTCGGTGATCTCCTTAACAAGACGCTCCCGCTCCGTTCGGGGCACCTTGCGGTTCACTAAGCCGAATTCGATGTTTTCCTTGACCGTCATCATTGGATATAGTGCATAGTTTTGAAATACCATGGCAATATTTCGCTTGCCCGGCTCCACTCCATTGACACAATGGTCTCCGATCCAAATTTCACCGCCCGACTCCTTATCAAGTCCTGCGATCATGCGGAGTGTCGTCGATTTTCCACAGCCGGACGGGCCAACCAATACCGTAAATGACCCATCCTCAATGGTCAGATTGAGACCTTCGATGACTTTATCCTGCTTGAAGCTTTTCTCAATCTGCTTCAGTACAATTTGTGCCATGCCAATCCCTCCTTTTTCTTCATATTAGTGTGCAGCCGACGTTATCTGAACGGTCAACAGTAGGTCGCTCTCTTCTCCCAGCGCATCCGCAACAGGGCCAAAACCAGGCGTATCAAGACAAAAGCTCTGAATATCATGATTAAGATCAGCATCCTGTATAAGCCGGTGAGTTATGGTTACCTCGTTCTCATGAACTTCAATAACGCGGTATGCTGGCACATCGAGACAAGCTGCGGTCTGTACATAATGCCAATTTCCTTGCTTCACGATTGAGTTCATGTGATTATGCCCGCAAAAATAGATGCCTCCTTGTGGCCTACTATTGATCATGTCTTTTAGTTCATCCTGAGGACGAATGTACAGCTTATCGAGCGCCGAGCGCGCAGTTGTATCAAATACCGGATGATGCCCAAAAAGCAGAACTTGCTTCTGATGTGAATCGGAAAGCTGCTCTTTAAGCCATATCAGCTGCTCTTCGTTCAACTCTCCTCCCCAATCCGAACGGTTCATTTCCTTGGTCGTATCCAAAAAAATCAGTTTGGCGTGAGGCGTATCTATGGCTCGATAGCATGGCTGACCTGTAAGCGTGGAAATTTCATGCTTTGGCAATGAATACGTATCATGATTGCCGAGAACATGAATGAAGCTCCGTTCACTTTTCGCAAGAATAGAGTAAATCGATCGGAGTTCCTGAGCCGTTCCTTCATGCGTTAAATCCCCAATAGAGATATGAAAGTCCGCCTCCTCCTTCAGAAAAGCCTTGAGCATATGCTCGTATGCCCGGACTCTTGCAGCCTTCACTTCTTCTGTCCCGTGACTCATGCTTGAATAGTGAAGATCGCCAAGTAACGCCAGACGCATAAACGCCACCTCCATCTTTTTTTGGTCACCTTGCCGCTTAAGCCTTCTCTACCTGCAGCACATTTAAAGTCTTTGAATGGACCTGCTGCTCCATGATGCATTCGTTGAGGGAAGGCCATATATAATCCGGAACGATATCTGTCTTTGCGATATCTTCTCTTGATGAGATACCCGTAAGCACGAGCGCAGTCTTCATCCCATTCTGTTGTCCAAATAAAATGTCTGTTTCCAGCCGATCGCCTATCATGAGGCATCTGCTGCTATCCACATCCAAAAGCTGGAGCGCCTTCTCTGCATAATAGCGAGAGGGCTTGCCAATCACGACCGATGCTTTCTGCTGGCTAGCCGCCTCGATCGAGCTTAGAATGGCTCCGGTGTCCGGGATGATATCCCCTGGAACGGGGCAGCAATTGTCCGGATTAGTTGCAAGCAAAGCTGCTCCATGGCGCACTGCTTTTGCCGCCCGATGAAGCTTATCGTAATGAAATTCCCGATCCATTCCGACTAACACATGCGTGGATTGATTGGGATCCTCCGTAATTGCTATCCCGATTGCCCGAAGTTCTCTTTGCAAAGCCTCTTCCCCTACAACCAGCACCTTGGCGTCCGGCGCATGCTCTGCAAAATACATTCCTGACACAAAGCCTGCGGTCAGAATTTCATCAGGCTGGCACGAAATGCCCAAACTCAGCAGCCGCTTGTAGCAATCCTCCTTGGTAAGAACAGGAGTATTGGTAAGGAACAACAGACGTTTGCCTCGTGACCGCAAGCTGTTTATAAAGCGATTCACGCCAGGCAGTCTCATCTGGCCAATATAGATTGTTCCGTCCAAATCAAAGCAATAAGCATCATAAGCATATAAATCCTCCATAACCCTACGCCTGCCCGCTCACAATGAGCTGGACAACTCCAATACATCTATGAAGCATTCCAGTTCGTCTGTACAGACCCATACGGACGGATACTCCTGAAATTTCTTCATGACGGAAGTCTCATTAATTGTCCAAGCCATCAGTTGAATTCCTAATTCTTTACATTGTTGAATGTAATGCTCGGTCACAAAGGCATGGTGTATGGACAAGAATGTCGCCCCCATTTCTTGAGACCAGTCAAGAATAGCCTTCGAACAGCCAAAGGTGATGAGACCGATGTGTACATCGCCTGAACGTTGCCTGATTTTCTCCAGGGCATCAAAATCAAATGACGTAATGACCACCTGATTCAGCATGTCGAATTCCTCAATCACTTCAAGAACCCTTTCCTCCAGCTGAGGATAATAGTTTCCCATCTGCTTCAGCTCGATGTTAAGTTGAATCTTACCCTTTAAAATTCGCAGTACCTCTTCCAGGGTTGGAATATGCTCCGCTTGCTCCATTTCTAAAGATTGCAGCTCCGAAGCTGTGTAATCGACCACCCTGCCCGTTCCATTGGTCATACGGTCAAGTGTATGGTCATGAATGACAACTGGAATTCCATCCTTGCTGAGATGTACATCGAGTTCCAGATGTGTGAACCCAAGCTCTACCGCCTTTAAAAAGGAGGAAATCGTATTTTCAGGATACTTTTTTGGATAACCGCGATGAGCAACTCCTTGAATCATCATGTTTTGTTACCTCCTGTTTGTATTTTTTGGACAACACAAAAAACCCAGCAGCAAATCACCCTCCTTCAACATCAAGGTTGTATTGATTTACTTACCACCGGGTTTTCTCGTCGTCTCCACCCAAGGATAAATGTATGAAATTAATTCCAGAATTTCTCGTGTCCTACGGAAACAAAATCTGCTCCGCTCTTTAATGCTTGTTGTATTTCTTCCTCGTGCCGGATAAGGCCTCCCACAATCAAAGGCTGTGTAATGCGTTCTTTCAGTTCTTGAATGACTCGAGGCATAAGCCCTGGCATCAGTTCAACCTCATCCGGCTTGTAGCTCATAATCATACGAACCGCAGTCGTTATTGCTGCCGTATCAATGGCGAATATGCGCTGGATGCTTAAGATGCCCGCTTGCTTCGCGGCAGAAACCGCGTTGCTCTTCGTCGTTACAATCCCGTCCACTTTAAACACATCAGCAAGATATTGAATGGCAGAGGCATCTCGTCCAATCCCGGATACCATCTCCGTATGCACATATACCTGTTTACCGCTTTGATGCAGACTGTCTATGATCGAACCAAGATTGGTTATGTTCCCTGTCATCAAAATCACTCGTTTAACATCGCTTGCTATCGCTTGTGAAATCTGTTCATCTACCGTAATGGAGGCTATGATCGGATAATTCTTCATGAGTCTGTCCTCATTCCCTCGTTTGTCATTTTAAATGTTAAAGCGTAAATATTCGTGATGTATCATCTTTATGTAAACGGGTTGTTAATTTCAGGTTATCTATTGGAACGATCATCGTTTCAAAAAATAAGCCGCTAAATGCTTTGCACTTAGCGGCTTTCTACTAACAGAACACTTGCTCATCTACCGATCTATATTTATTAATAATTCTGCAAAGTGATACGGTAATCATGCTCTTCTGCACCCCGTCTATATCTTTGCCCTCTCCTCCTCTGCCATCGACCGGATGTAGAAAGCACCCAGCACCGAGCAGAGCAGGAATGAGAAGAACGCGATCGCTGCGGCTTGTTCACGCTCCTGAAAGACGCTGAACACCTGCTGCATGGAGACACCCAGCATCTGCGGAGAATTGGCTCCGATGAGGTAGGGCGCGGTGAACGAGCCAATCACTCCCATGAAGACAAAGGTCAGGGCGACAAGAAATGTCTTGTACGACAGCGGGAAAATGAACCGTGTAAACAGCGTCAGTTTGCCTACGCCCACATCCTTAGCACTCTCAATAACCGACGAAGGAATGCCCGAGAGCGCGGAACTGAGCAGCATCGTCGTAAATGGAATGTTAAACCATAAGTTTGCGATGATGATTCCTTTTTCATCAAAAATGATGCGCGGCAGCGTAATCCCGACCACCTCAAGCATACGGGCTAGCCAGCCGTGGTTACCAAGCAGGTTGATCAGGCCGTAGGTGGCGATGACACCAGGGATAAACAGCGGGATCATGTACGTTTTACGAATCAGATTGACAATTGGCCCCTGGTTGAAGCGCATGTAAATCGCCAGCGTGTAGCTTACCAATATCACGGCAACACACGTTATGGCGGTCACCCGAAGCGTAAATACAATATTGCTCCGCATCCCCTTATCCGTGAACAGGTACGTATAGCGGCTCAGATCGTATCCGCCCGAACCGTTACTCAGGCTCATGATAAAGGATTGCACGATCGGGATAATAACGACGATCAGCAGGATGGCGAAGGAGGGGAGCACCATCGCCAGGCCTGTAATCGACTGTCTGGCTTCCTTACTCATTTTGCGGCAACGTCGCTCTGCCAGCGTTTGTTAATCTCCGTGCCCAGATCCCCGATGTTGAACGTGCGGAAGCCTTCGGCCACACCGTCGAACTTATCTTGCATTTCCTGCGACATGTTGGAGAGCTCAATACCCGGGAAGCCGTTCATTTTGTCCACGATGACCTCCTGTGCTTCGGGGGACAGGACGAAATTAAGGAACTCGTTGATTGCTTCCTTCTTGTCTGACTCCTGGTTGACCATCAGGTAAGTCGGTCCACCGTTGAACCCCGGTGTTATCTGCTGCATCTTGATCGTATCTGGCAACAAACCTTCGTTCAGCTGCTGCAGCACCATGTCTGACCAAGCTGGAATTAAGGATACTTCACCATTCATCAACAGATCCAGTGTGCCCTGGTTTTTCTTCGGATAGATGCCCTTTCCGTAAACATACGGTCCGATCTCTTTGAGGGTATCAAAGCCGCCGTTCCACTTCTCCATGATTGCCGGATCAGAGTTGTGAATGTCTTCTTCTGGCAGATCCTTATAGACGATCGTCTGGACGAAAGAGCTGCCTGAACCACCCGTTGACGGGTCGTTATAAGCGAACTGCTCGGGGTTGGCTTTGATCCACTCCAGCAGCTCGTCCAGTGTAGTTGGCGGATTGGAGATTTTACTGCTGTCATAGGCCAGAACTACGGCTGAAGAGCGATACGGCACTGCGAAGTTGTCCACATCCTTCATCGTGTCCGCGTTGACTTTGTTCAGGTTCGGAATGTCTTTCTCGTTCAGCTGTGTCCAAATCCCGTCCTTTGTGCCCTGCGCGACGTAGTTGATGCCGTCCTCGTAAAGATCGATATCTCCTGAGCCCTTGCCCGCCTTCTTAGCAGCCACGATCCGGTCGTAGGTCGGCTCAGCGCCGGTACCAGACGGGATGTAGACCAGGTTCACATCGATATCCGGATGCTCTTTCTCGAACATCGGCTCCAGCGAATCCCACAGGTCCTTGACGTTTTGTGAGCCAGTAAAATAGAAGTTAAAAGATACCGGATTACCCGATGCCGCAGCATTTCCATCGGTGGAGCTGCTTGTATTCTCGCTTCCGCTTCCACACCCGGCCAGCAGTGACATGGACAATCCCACAACAGTCAACAATGATACAAATGGCTTCTTCAAACGCATATCATTCATCCTCCTCAGTTCGATTCAGCGACCGGGAATCCGGTCATTTTCGATATCGAGATCCCAACGTCTTTTCCTACCTGCAGCTGCTCAACGAATTCCTTGTTCAGAAAAGCACGTATGATGCCGAATTCCATCAGTTCCACGGTAACTTCCGCGTAATGTCCCAGAATCATCACCTGCTTGACCTTGCCTGCCAAAATACCTTCACCCATCGTGGTACTGCTCACCTGAACGTCTTCTGGCCGGACCGCCGCCGTCACCTGTCCGCTTAGCCCCTTCTCGTTCGGTAGGCTAAGACTTCCAATGTGTATGCTCTCCCCTTCCGCCACCCCCTTCAAGAAATTCATTTTGCCGATAAAACCGGCGACATACAAGGAAGCCGGCTCATCGTAAATCTTCTGCGGCTGAGCAATCTGCTCGATGTGCCCATGATTCATGACGATAATGCGGTCAGATAACGACAGTGCTTCTTCCTGATCATGCGTGACAAAGACCATCGTGAGACCCGTCTTCATTTGGATCTCGCGCAGTTCTTCGCGCATTTCGTGCCGCAGCTTGGCGTCCAGTGCCGAGAAAGGCTCGTCCAACAGCAGTACCGCCGGGTTAAGCAGCAGGGATCGAGCCAGCGCAACCCGCTGCTGCTGTCCACCCGAAAGCTCGGCCGGATACTTCTTCCCGAAGCCCGACAGCCGGACCAGCTTGAGCGCATCCTCGACCGCGGTGCGGATCTCTGCCTTCGGCATTTTGCGGATCTTCAGGCCGAACGCCAGATTGTCGTATACCGACATATGCGACCACAGATTATAGCTCTGGAACACCATCGAGGTTGGCCGTTTCTCTGGTGGAAGCTGAATGACACTCTTGCCCTCGATCAAGATGTCACCGGAGTCCGGTTCCAGAAAACCCCCGATGCTTCGTAGCACAGTGGTTTTGCCGCACCCCGAAGGACCCAGGAGGGTGACTAGCTCGCCTTTTTCGATATCAATGTTGATGCCGCTGACCCCGTCACCGGTTTTGTAGCGTTTGGCTAACTCTCGTACAGACAACTGCATGCTTCTGCCTCCCTTTGCCCCGGTATAGTGACCGAAGCATTTCTATTTCATTTGAAAACCGCTCGCCAGCACGTCCGCGCTCACCAGCCGCTGGGCTGCTACCAGCAAGATAATGGTTGGCAGCGTCAGGATGATCGAGAATACGGCCCCGGCACTACTCGGAAAATCGGAAATGATGGAGTACATGACGATTGGCATCGTTTTGTAATCGGGAATGCCGACCAGGAAGGTCCCCTGCGCTTCGTCGAGCGAATTCAGGAACGTGAAGATCGAAGCGACCACGATGCCCGGCATTGCCATTGGTAGTGTGATGCTGCGAAAAACTTTGAACGGGCTCGCCCCAACGTCTCGTGCCGACTCCTCCTGTGCACGGTGCACGTTGCGGAAAGCGGACGTTGGAATCCAGGTCATGAACATCAACACATTAATCATATGAATCAGCACAACACCGAGCAGCGTATTCATCAGGCCGATCCGGTAGAACAGGACTGCGATGGAGACGTACAACCCCATTTTCGGAAAGGCATGCGTCAGCAGGAACGAAAACAGAAACATCCGCTTCAGCGGAAACTGAAGTCTTGCGAAGGCGTACGCTGCCGGGATGCAAACGACGATAGACAGCAGTGTCACCAGGGTGGCAATGAGGAACGATAGGGAGATCGACGAGACGATATCGTCCTTCGCCAGCACGAACTCCCACCATTTGAAACCCCATACCTGGGGCAGAATGTCCGGATAATTCCACTTTTCGCTAAAAGCAAGCACCAGCAGGTTGACCAGCGGACCCGCGAAAAAAACGGCGAACACAGTCAGTAGCACAAACTCGATAATTCTTCTCGGGCCTACGTGTTTCCAGTACCACAACATGTCCCATCCTCCTTTCCATTTGTCGATTGACGAACGATCACTTCGCTTTCGTATTCAATCAGGCGCGGCACGCTCCCCTCGCCGCTGATCAGGTGGTCCAGAATGGATACCGCGTCTCGGCCTATACCGGACGCATCCACACTGACAGTCGTCAGCGACGGGTGATACATCCCCGCCACTTCGGTATTGTCGTAACCCATTACGGACACTTCCTCCGGAATGCGGACGCCGCGCTCCATCAGCAGTTTCATGGCGCCCAGTGCCAGCATGTCATTCGTGCTAAACAGAGCGCTATATCCTCCCTCCAGGAATGCCGCATAGTGCTCTTCCATCAGCTTCCGGCCTGAATCGAAACTGGATTCCGAAGACTCGACGACGGTAAACCCGTCCTGGCCGGAACAAACGCCGAGGGATTCGAGCCGCTTGCGGAAGCCCGCCAGTCGCAATGAGTGGCTCCGATGCTCACCCGGTCCGGCGATGATGAAGAATTTGCGGTGTCCACACGCATACAGATGTTCTGCCGCCCGTTCTCCGCCGGATTCGTCGTTGCTCACAAGATGAACCACATCCGGATCCTCGGTCGATCCGTTCACCATCAGGTAAGGGATATTGAAGTTCTTAACGTAATCGATAACGTTCTTCTGCAGCCTGCTGACCAGAATGAGTCCATCGACCCGCTGCTCCAGCATATAATCGGTGGAGCGCAGCGACATCTCCCGGTCGGTCTTCAGGAAGATCGAGTAGCCCAGTGCTTCAGCAGCCATCAGAATCTCGTCGATGATTCTGCCGTACAGTGTGTGGGATACGATCGGCAGCCTGTCGCGAAAAACGATGACTCCGATGTTGTGCGTCCGCTTCGCGACCATCGCTCGGGCGACGGCGCTCGGCTTGTAACGAAGCTGCTCGACCGCCTTAAGCACGCGTTCCCTGACTTCGGGACTCGCGTATCCATTTCCGGAGATGACCCGAGATGCGGTAGATTTCGATACGCCGGCCAACTGCGCCAGCTCCCGCAGACTATGATTCAGTTTATTGTCCAATCCCTATTCTCCTCTGCACATTCCATTTCTCCCCGGACGGCGATCAGCTTCGCCGGATCGCGGGTTGTTATCGAATTGACGCCCAACTGCGCAAGTCGCCGCATGTCGTCCGCCTCCGTAACTGTCCAGACGTAGAGATCCAGACCATTCCCCCGTACCGCTTCCATTAGTTCTGGCCGCACTGCCTGATACGGTACGTTAAGCCCGAAGCAGCCGGCTTCGCGGCCTTCTGCACAGGCCTGGAGCATTGCCTCGTCGTAGGGCAGACTTCCGAAGCTTTGCATGTTCACATTAAGCAGCCTACGGATGTGCGGCGCGTAGCGACCAGCTCTGACCGCCGTCCCATAATTGCAGCCGCTGAGAAACACCATTTCCGTCATACCCATCCGTTCGACCAGGATGGACACGGGCTCGAGGGCACTGTCCGTTTTGATATCGAGATTCATGATTTTACCGGCTTCCCGGATCTGCCCAAGCACATCCTGAAGGGTCGGAATTGGCACCGACAAGCTGGCATTCAACTCTTTCAGCGTTAATTCTGCTAGGCTACCGCGGCTTCCATCCGCCAAAGTAATATCGTCGTCATGTGCGAGTACCGGTACGCCGTCCCGAGTCGACCGGATATCATCTTCGTAAATATCCACGCCAAGTGTCAGAGCCGCCTGAAGCGACTCATAAGAATGATCGGGATGACCCATGCAGCCGGTGTGGGCCGTGACCAGCGGAAATTTGTTCATCGCGGGTATCCTCCTTCTTCGAAATAAATCGCGTTGGTAAAGGCAATCCGAACATAAGCGCCTTGCACCGTTCCCCACAACTCGGAGCGAATCCACCTGCGGGGAATATTAGGCGTGGACTCCGTCAGTTGGGCTTCGAACTGCATCATCTGTCCGTCCAATGAATAAGGTACTTCCAGACTTAGTTCCTCGCCCAGATTGGAGCACAGCTTCAATCTGCAGACCTGCGTCGGCAGCGACCACAGTCCGGCGCGGACCGAGAAGTCCAGCGTCAAGTTCACCACCTGGATCGGCTGCGCTGCGGCTTCCGGTCTCTCGACTACCGATGGAACCGTAGAGCCGATCGGATAGTCAGAACCACCAGCGTTTAGCTTCAAGGTCAGCAGAGGACCAATGGTTACGGAAGCGCGCCCTTCCCGCAGCGCCTGAATCAGGGTTTGTTCATGTAAGGGTAGAGATACCGGATCACCACTCTCCTCAACTGCGCTGTCCTCGATACCGAGGTATGTGACCGATATCGGCTCTTCCGTTTCGACCTGCGCATGCCAGTCCCGGCCCGAAGTTGCGGCGATCCGATACCCTTCATTCAGCTTTTGTGTCCACAGATCAAATGCCCGCCGATTGTTTGTCTGTATGGAAGGGAACGTTCCGGACCAGACTTCGATATAATCGACGGCGGACCAATTTCCGATCTCGTATTCCCAGAAGCAGCCGGTACAAGCCGGACTGCCGATGCGGAACGGATGGGCAAGCCCGGCGATTCCCCCGAGCCGATGTACGGCTTCAATCCCCTCATCGATCCTATCCCGATCTACTTGACGCCAGTCGGCAAAAGCGTTCAATCCTATCGTCACCATATGACCGTAAAAGGTCGTCCACTCCATGCCGGGAATAATTCGAAGTCCGTATTCCCGCTCCAGTTCTTCTTTGCCGATCAGGCCGGACATCGTGTTATGGTCAGTCAGCGCGATGGCGTCGAAGCCCAGATTGGCCGCCCCTGCCGCCAGCTCCTCCAGCGTCTGGCTGCCGTCGCTGTGCAGCGTATGTGTATGCAATTCGCAGGCGAGCCATTTCATACGATGTCCTCCTCCGTCGTCCAGATTTGCAGCCGGTAATCGCAGATATCTGTCACGATACAGTGCAGGCTGAGTGTGACGCTCCAGGAGCCGGGAACCAGCTCACCCGGCATGAGACCGGGTGAAGCATCTCGCTCCGATACGAACAACTCCTGCACCTCATCCTGGCGGTGGCACGCTCCTCGATATCCCCGCGCGTCGTCCAGCGAGAGTGTGATCAAATTTTTCAGGGGGAGGTGCCTGTCGGCATTCTCCATTGCGAATTCCCGATTTTCCGGCAAAATGTATAAGTCATAACTATTCTTAAGTAGCTGCAGCGCCTTCTCCCGATTCTCGAGCGTCTTCGGCGCATATTGTAATCGAAGGTTCAGCTTCCCACAGCCCTCGTTTAACTCAAAAGGAATGCGGATATGTGTCTTTGAATCCTCAGGAGACGCATATCCTTGTAGATCCAGCAGCTCCATTACGCCGCACCGCCTTTCATCTTTTGGTTGTCTTCGCACGGCTTTCGTGATGCAAAGTTGGATGAGTGTGGGACCGTTCCCACATCTATCACTTATGTTACGGGAAAAAAATCAGACCCGTATCTGCATCATGTTAATGTTCTGTAAATACAAAAAAGACCGATCTTCTATTAAAAGAAGATTGGTCATCTTATCTTTTGATCGCTAAATTGTTTTCGCACTGCATACAAAGGGCTTTCAATTTCACTTGAATACTTCTTTAATCGGATCAGTAATCATGTTTATCATTCTTTGGCCTTTGTTCACCTCGGTTAGAGTAACATCCCACATCACGATATTGGTGTTCGGATTTGTACCGTTGTCGAGAACTTTGATGGTCAGTTCTTTGGTACCCTTCAGAGTAAACTGAAAAGAGTCCGGTTCACGCTCTCCTCCCAAACTGATGGAATAGATTTCTGCTCCGTCTGCGATAAAGATGATTTCGTTTCTATCGCTGCTTGCAGTGTCATCAGCATTTCCTGATATGGCGACATAGCCCTCAACCTTTGCATAATTGCCGTTTAATAGATATGAAAACGCATTGTTTTTTCTGTTTTCCAGGCTGTACAGATTGAGTTGAGGTTCAACCTGAGTCGTTCCCGCAGCAAAGGTGGTCAGATTTGCATCCCATTGCACAGTCCCTTCGTTGACCGCAAGTTCATTCAGAGCCACGACTTCTCCGTTAACGTTATCTAAATAATGATTGATGCCTCCTACAACAAGAATCATTCCGGTAGAAATGACTACCGCTGTCAGGGCGATTTTAAGCATTCCCTTAAATGTATCTCTATGCTGTATTATGATTCGCTGTGACCAATACCCTACTGCTGCTCCTAATGTATTTATGATGATATCGTTGATATCAAACGCCCCCAAGCGGGAGAACATTTGAATCAACTCTATAACCGTGATGCCCATCATAAAAAAGCAGATAAATCGGGTGAAACTGCAACGATACAGAAGCGGGATGACCATTCCAAATGGGATAAAAGCAAGAAAATTGCCTAAGTCAAAGAACCAAATTTGAAAGTCTCTTCCCATAGGAAAATGCAAAGGAATACCTTCAAATGTTAAATGGTATCTTAGACCTTGGTCAGGGATAAAAGAAGACCTATTAAAACCTACAAATAAAAAGAATAAAGTTAATATCGTGTATAACCCCAACAGAACAACGACGATTCTCCGTGACTTCCCTTGATACATACAGCAAATCCTTTCTGGTCTGTGTTATCGCTACTTTTTGCAAAAAAAAACACACGACAGCCAGCAAGGCTATCGTGTAGCGTTAATAGTAATTTTTTGAGAAAAGCCATAACCCATAGAGGCTTGTGGATATTCTGTTTCGTTGCTATCAGTATAAGAGAATACTTTAAGCGTTGTCAATTACGCTGACTCACCTGTTGTTTCAGCTCTGAAAATTGGCAATGAAGCTTGGATTCATCTTTTGTTCACTAAGCTTTTTTGTTAATGCAGTTCGAGAAATCCCCTCTTTGCATTCATGCCCTTGGTTGAATGAGTTTGCCATGGCGCCACTTTTCTGCAAGCCATGAGATCAACAACACCAATCCCCCGTTTATCACTTGAATAAATACGACAACATCGCTGCTGATTACACCATTAATAAATAACATGGCCGATCCAAGTAAGACTGTATGCGCAATAATGGATACGAGAATCACGGTGAACATAGCTGCATAGCTCAATTTGTGTCTTCCGAAACAAGCATAAGCACACCATCCTGAAAGCGGAAGAAAGATCACGATTGAGGTCAGAAGCCCAGGTGTGTAACCTATCCCCGTTAGCACAGGGACAATATGAGATAAGGCATTTACAAACATAATGCCATACATAGCTAAACCGATTAATGGATGACGTCGACTCAATAATGCAGCTATTGGTGCCACGACCCATACAATCGAAAGATTGATTGCTGTAAAGAAGGCGTTCGGTGGCGTTCCTCCAACAGAATTGGCCGTGTTAAGAATGGTAGCAAACGTTTCCGGAAATTCATGTAGACGGCCGTAGATATCGATGCCGTATTCCTCAAAGTTATGAATCAAATAGGCTACCGCACCGAGCCAGGATAACCAAACAATATCGTACCAACGCGATTTGGTCATATCACTGCGTAAACGATTCGTCTGAAATAACAAAAATAGCAAAAATAGTGCTCCAGCGCCTCCAATGAATGGCCAAGCGATATCAAACCAACTTAAATTATTCATTTGTATCCTCCTCATCAATGAGTCGAGTAAAAGTTGTGAACCATGAAATAGTGAAGCTTTACTTGACCTTTTTCTTTCCAAAGGTATGTTTAACATTCTTCAGGAACTCACTTAACAAGAAAACAAACACTCAACACAGGCGATTATACTGTTGATTGAATATGAACAACCTGTATTTTAAGATAGAATCAGATCGAATGACGATCAACACGTTGTTCATTGGATATTACAATATAGAATCAGAGGTGCATTTAAAATGAAGGCAGTCAGATATCATCAATATGGTGCAGCAGACGTTCTGAAGTATGAAGAAGCACCAATTCCAGTAGTACAGGAAGATGAAGTGTTGATCAAAGTAGCAGCAACAGCCTTCAATCCGGCTGATGCCATGATTCGAATGGGTGCGTTGAAAGATTTTCTGCCACTAGAGCTGCCCTTCACTCCAAACGTGGACGTGTCCGGTGTCATTGAGAAAGTTGGCGAAACGGTTACAGGGCTGAATGTAGGCGATGAGGTATATGCTTTTCTCGATATGTCCAGAAATGGTGCTGCCGCAGAATATGTAGTCAGCAAAGCGGTTGATGTTGCTCTTGCGCCTAAAAACATTAGTCTTCAGGATGCTGCTGCTATTCCAGGTGGAGCGATGACAGCATGGCAAGGTTTATTCCACAATGGACATTTGCAATCCGGACAGCGTGTATTGATTACAGCAGCTGCTGGAGGTGTCGGTTCCTTTGCAGTTCAGTTAGCTACATGGAGCGGTGCTTACGTCATTGGTACAGCTTCGGAGAGCAGTTTCTCTGATCTTCAACAACTGGGTATCGATGAAATCATCGATTACAAGAACGAATCTGTAGAAGAGAAAGTGACAGAGAAAGTGGATCTGATTTTCAATCTCGCCCCCCTTTCTTCCGAGGAAGTTACGAAATTGCTAAACATACTCAAAGAAGGCGGCACCCTTGTTACTGCTCTGAATCCAGCCGATGAAGACGTGGCGAAAGAATTGGGAGTTCAAGCAGTAAGAATGGCTGTGCAACGTAATGCAGAGCAATTGTCTCAAATTGCTAAGCTTGTAAATGATGGTCACATCAAACCGTATATTACAGAAAGACATCCGTTAAGCAGCCTGACTTCCGTTCATGAAAAAATGGGGCAAATGCGCGGAAAAGTTCTTCTGCTCGTTGAAGATATTAAGTAAATAAATCATGCGTTAACTTGCACAATATAAAAAGCAGTTCATCTTTGATGATGGACTGCTTTTCATATTGTACCGTTGTCTTTGCTATATCGGATTAATTCTCTTGCTCTTCGGCCTGACTAGGCGGAGCCATCAAACCTTTGACGGCACCCATGAACGGATGGATGGATTTAATCATGCCGTAGCCCATTTTCACAACCGGCATGAATTGCTGGATCATGCCGAACATCCGCAAACCGCCGCCAAGCATGCCTCCAGCCGAAGCCCCGCCAAGCCCGCCAAACAGCGAACCCATCATAGGCAGAAAGGATGAAACCTGCGCGCGCGACACTGTGCGTGAACGAGTAGACGGCTTGCGTGTGCCATTCACCCGTTTCCGGTCCTGGGAACGACCACTCTTGTTTCGTGAAACGACCTTTCGTTTGGAAGCACGGGAACTGCCCTCTTTGGTTACCTTGGGCGATATTGTTCCTCCCCCGGTAAGTACCAGGCCTCCGTTATTCACGTCAGAGATGTAACCGATGTACGTTTCACCACTATGAAGAGTCACGTAGACGGGACGGGTCTTATACCGTTTTGCCTTTAGACGTATCTCGTTGGTTTTAGCCATGGAATTTCACCTCACTCCACTGATTTACTTCAGTTTACGCGATAAGTGGACTTCTTGCCTGTGCGAATAGGACATCTGTGTTTGTCAGAGAGTAATAATTATAATGGCAAATCCTTGTTTTTGAAGATGCGAATGCCTAGGAAATAAAGTACAATGCCAACCACGACCAGTGAGACAAACTGAATCGTATAATTGCCTCCGTTTAAAATGGCATGTGTGTCGAAAAGCGAGTTCATCGATAGATACTTTAATTTTTCCAAACTGCTGTCCACATCTCCCATCAATTTAAGAAGGAAGAATGCCATTGGGATGCCCGCTCCCCACGCCAAGGAATTTTTCGTGAGATTGAATACGCAGGAGAAAAAGAATGAAATACTGCTGGTTGCAAACATTAAAAGGAACAAACCGAGGTTCAGCATGAAATAATTCGTCATATTGATATCCACATCACCCTGGAATACATGGATTGACGTATATCCCGCCAAAGTGATAATCAGGATCATCACGATGAGTGACGTGATCAAGTAAACGGCCTGAGTTAGAACCACCGTACTCCGCTTGGTCGGAGTCGAGAGCAGATAGGCCATAGACCCTCTATCAACCTGTGATGCGATGAGGCTGTTAGCGGTCATGATAATAAATACGATGGGCAGAAGTACACCCTGAATCCCATAGAAGGTTTTGGCCAGCATGCCCAGAAATGTAGCCTCTCCTAACAGGCTGGCTAGTGGGGTGTCTTTGACCATGCCCGACATATCAGAGATGGTGCTTGCATCAAACACCGCTATGAGAATGACATGTAATGCCGTCATGATGATTGTAAAAATGAGCCATAATTTGATATTGGCCTTTAGCGTTTGTTTGAAAATCGGTTTGCTAAGCATTGATGTTTTCCTCCTCGTAAATCCCTTTGAAGTAATCTTCAAGCGTATACTTTATCTCTTTCATAAATTTGATTGGGTACCTCTTCAAGGTTCCAAATAACACGTTGATCTCCGCATCGTTGATTTGAATCACCACTTGATTATGTTCATCGCGCTTCTTAACAAAATGAAACGGCTCCGATAAAAAGTGCTGATAATCTTCATGGGCTAAAAATTCGATTTTATACTCTTTGTTTTCATTATGCTTTACCTCGGAGGTGCGCTTGACCGCAATCAGCTTTCCTCCTTTGATTAGAGCTACTTTGTCACATGTATCCTCGACTTCCTCAAACATGTGGCTGGACATAAATATCGTTTTGCCCTTTTTCTTTTCCTCTTTCAAAATATCCACGAATTCAGCCCTCATCAGAGGATCTAACCCTGTCGTTGGCTCATCTAGTATCAAAATTTCAGGATCGGCCATCAAAGCAGCAACAATCGCCGTTTTCTGTTTCATCCCCTTAGACATTCTTTTCAGATTGGCTGTGGGATCAAGCTGCAATTTTTTGATGATACGTTCAGCGTAAGACATGTCCGTTAATCCTAAGACTTCGGCTTGCCTTCTTAGAAACTCTGTGCCCGTCGGTGCATCCGGGAAAGCAATCTCTCCAGGAATATAACCGATTAATTTCTTAATCTCGGCAGATTCCGTCCAGCTATTCATTCCATTGATAGTTACAGTCCCGTTATGAGGCTTCAAAAAGCCCATGATGTGCCGAATGGTCGTTGTTTTACCAGCTCCATTTGTACCAACGAAGCCAAATACCTCGCCTTTATCGATCGTCAGGTTGAGGTCAAATACGCCCTGTCCCTTTCCATAATTTTTGGTTAAATGTTTAATTTCGATGTAAGACATTAGGTGTCGCCTCCCCTGTAACCGTCGAGTTGCGGTCATAAAACTTCATGAAATAATCCTCTAAGGTGAATTTGATTTCGGAGAAAAACTTCACTTCATAATCGGAAATGAAGGAAATAAAGGTGTTGATATTCTGATCATGGATACGCAATATCACTTGTAGTTTGTGAGGCGTTAAGGAAACAACTTCTATGTTTTGTTGTGCTTTCACCTCATCCCCGAAGCGATTGAATGCTTCTTCGGTCAGCAATTCCATCTTGAATGTCTTGATTTCGTTACGACGTAAATCATCCGCTACAAAGGACGAGATTAAATGTCCATCCTTAATGATGGAAATTTTGTCACAAGTCGCATCAATTTCGGAAAAAATATGGCTTGAGATCAAAATGGTTTTGCCTTTTTCCTTTTGATCCTTAATGAACTCAATAAACAAATTTTGCATAATCGGATCTAATCCGCTTGTAGGCTCATCCAGTACCAGTACGTCTGGGTCATGCATGAATGCGGTGACGATGGCCAGCTTTCTTTTCATACCAAGGGACATCCGCTTTAAGCTCCCCGCAGGATTCAGCTCGAACTTCTCCATTAAAGCCTGCGTATGTGACATATCCGTGATGCCTCGCAAGCCTGCCATCATGTGAATGAACTGTGTCCCCGTAAGAGCTTCGGGCAAAGCGATTTCTCCCGGTAAATACCCCAGTTGCTTTTGAATGTCAGCCGCACGTTCCCAACTGTTCAGGCCGTTCACGAGAGTTTTTCCCTGCTGAGGACGGGAAAAGCCCATAATATGTCGAATCGTCGTCGTTTTACCGGCTCCGTTTGGTCCTAAAAATCCATACACTTCCCCTTTTTCAATGCTAAAGGAAACGTCGAAAATCCCGCGCTGATGGCCGTAATCCTTCGTTAAATGCTCAATCTCAATGACGGGCATGTTCAGATCCACCCTTTCTCTAATTCACGTCCAAAAGGACAACGTGTTGTTTATCTTGATGTTTTTAATTATAATGGCTATGTAACTGATCAACAATAATCAGAATCATGCGATGTGCCGGATATCCAACACTTTTTGCGATTGTGTATATTTTATTCATAAAGGAGCTGAATTATTGATGCGTGAGCCAAGCAACGACTTACGAATTATTCGAACCAGGGAGCTCATTCGGGAAGCATTAATCGATTTAATTGAGGAAAAAGGATTCGAAGCCATCACGGTGAAGGACATTACGACAAAGGCCAGAATTAATCGCGGAACCTTTTATTCGCATTATCAGGACAAATTTGATCTGATGGCACGAAGTCAAGAAGAGTTTATGAGCAATATGAGAGAAATCGTTAAACAAAACGTTACCGATACGAATGGGGATTTTAAGTCAAACGTTCCCGCTACGCTTCCCTTTAATGTCATGGTTTCCATGTTTGAGTATCTGGACCAAAACAGAAGGTTCATGAGAGCGGTATCCGGTCCCAATGGCGGTCAGTCTTTCCAAACCAAGATGAAGGACTTTTTGTGGAATACACTGTTTGTAAGAAAAGAATTTCCTCTGATTAAGCAAGAAAATTTGCTTGTCCCGAGTGAGTATTTAATTGCTTATTTGGCCTCTGCCCATATCGGCGTCATTGAACAATGGTTGAATAGTGACGGAACAGAATCTCCGGCAGAGATGGCCCGTATCCTTGCTACAATTACCGTGAAAGGCCCTTTTACTGCAGCTGGACTGGACAATTGATTCAATTTACATTCGGCCAATACTCGGCATATTTTGTTTTTAAAGCCAATAACATCAACATAAAAACGGCTGCCATTATAAGGCGCCGTTTTTATGAAGTGTTCTTCCCATTCAGCAGCTCTTTCCTGTAAAATTGAAACCAACTATATCTATACTTTGATCGCTCTACTTAAGGCGGGTTAGCTCATTATCTTAAACGCCGTGAAATTTTGAGTTTTGCAGGGTTTGGCCTCCATCGACGGTGATGTTAACTCCATTGATATAACTTGCACTGTCGGATGCCAGAAATAGAACCGCATTTGCAATATCGTCAGGATAACCAGGGCGGCCCAGCGGGGTTATTCTTGATAACATTTTGACTATGCCATTCTCGGCCAGATCGCTTTGTAATTTCTTCATCGATTCAGGTACTTTGGAACCCAATACATCCTCCACCATGGTGCCTTTAGACATAGCAGAAAGGCGTTCGGAGGTCATGGTAGCTCCAGGTGTCACTGCATTAACCAAAATGCTGTGTTCGGCCAATTCCTGAGCCATCGCTTGGGTGATATACCATAGTCCTGCTTTGGCCGCACCATATGCCACTAGTGGAGAAGCGACCTGAAAAGCAGCAGTCGACAAAATGTTAATAATACGTCCACCGTGACCTGCAGTGATCATCGCTTCGGCGGCATATTTGGCTAGAAAAAACGCCCCCTTAGTATCGGTGTCAAATGTCTTGTCCCATACTTCTTCAGTCATTTCCATTGCCGTACTTGCCGGAAATACAGCGGCATTATTTACCAGAATATCAATACGTCCGAAATTCTCCACTGCTGCGTCAATTACCTTTTTAGAATCTTCAACGCTGCTGGAATCAGCCTGAATACCGATGGCTTTTCCTCCCATTGCGGTGATTTTCTCTTCGACACGCTTCAGAGCCTCTGCCCCTCTGCCTGTCATCACGACTGAGGCACCCGCCTCAACCATTCGCATCACAATAGCCTCACCAATTCCACGGCTGCCCCCTGTGACGACTGCACACTTTCCCTCAAGTGATAACATACGATCATAAGCAATTGGATTAGGAATCGAAATATTCATAATAAAACTCCCTTCATTACAATATTCTTGCCTTTTCCTTTTACATATTGTCTTCTCCTATTACACAGAAAATAAACCAACAACGCGTTGTTTTAATCTGCAGTTTAATTATAATTAGAGTTTTCCAATTCAACAATGATCAGATCGGTTCAGTGTGTTGGATATCCAACAACATCATTAAATGTGTTATTTTCCAAAAAATTTGATTTTCACATAGATGATGGCCATTTCTTCCGGTGATTGTTGCATTTCATTGTTCAGCCAATCTTCAATGACACCAAGGTAAGCCGACGTGGCAAAAGCAGAAAAATAGGATTTGGGTATCGATTCATCTTCTAAAGTCTCAATGAAGTCCTTGAAAAATCCGTCTCTTAGAAACAACTTCATTTTCTGCGAAAAAGCCGGATCTCCTTTTTCTCCGAGCAGTCCTTTTAATAGCCGACTGTTTTCCTTTAAGTATTGGAATACCTCAACCAATGGAAAATAAGGAGTACTCTCCATATGGCACTGCATTATATCTTCATAGTTTAAGAGGTGCATACATTGTCGTAAGCCATTCAGGAATTCTTGCTCCATTTGTTCAATTAAGTCATATTTATCTTGATAATGAAGATAGAATGTACCCCGATTGATCTTAGCCCTCAGCGTCAAATCCCGAACCGTTACATTGCCGAAACCCTTCTCTTCTATCAAAATCAACAGGGTTTCCTTGATTAATCGGCGAGTTCTTTCTACCATTTGGTCATGTATTTTATCCGCCATATTCATCCATGCCCCTTTCAAAAATCTAGCAAAAAACCGTCTATTTTGTACTTCCTATTCCTCTCATCAGCGTTTCTAAAGGTCCCTGGCTTGTAATTTGAGTCATGATCAAGGCAACCTCCCGGGTCGATAGATCATTGCCTTGGGCCATCCAATGCGTTAATAGTCCGATATTGGCTGAGGCGGTAAAAGCTAAGAAGTAATCCCATCGAATAACCGTTTCTCTTGGGAGGTGGGATTCGAATTTTTGAATCATGCGCTTCGCCATCAGTTCTTTAAGCTGAATGGAGAGCTGCAAATCACCCTTGGGATCTAGCATGACGCGCAGGTAATCTGCGTGCGACAAAAGATATTCCAATATTTTAAGAATAGAAGGATAGGGTTCTCCACGCTCTGCATATGGCCGTACTTCCATCGGATTAAGATCAATCGCAAGCAACTGGATTCCTTCAAAAATCTCCTGCTTCAATTGGTCTACCAGATCAGCTACGTCACGATAATGCAGATAAAATGTGCCTCTGTTAATCTCTGCTCGTTCAGCCAGATCCATCACACTGATCTTGTTAAGCCCCTTTTCCATCGTCAATTCCAACAAGGCCTGACGAATCAACTTCTTCGTTCTGATCTTGCGTCGATCCATCTTATCTTCCTGATGATCCACTTCGCTCCACTCCTTATTGAACACCTTTTCGAATGGTGTTGATTAATGCCCATTTTATAAAAATGTGATTATTGTATTTCTTGGTGCAATTATTATAATCAACAATGTGAATGTTAATCAACATTATGATCATTATAAGGAGTGAAGTTTGTTGAATCTTTTCAAAAATAAGATGGTGCTGATATCGCCCATTCTTGCTTTGGTCATCATCTTTGTCTTTTCGTTGACGTTGTTTCCGTCGGTTCAGCCCCAGCCCAAGAATTTGCCCATTGCAATCGTAAACGAAGATGAGGGAGCAGAGATCCCTAATCAACCTAAATTGAATA
Source organism: Paenibacillus sp. UMB7766-LJ446 (assembly GCF_030226665.1). Classification (NCBI taxonomy): domain Bacteria; kingdom Bacillati; phylum Bacillota; class Bacilli; order Caryophanales; family Paenibacillaceae; genus Paenibacillus; species Paenibacillus sp. UMB7766-LJ446. The sequence continues at coordinate 239,494 of NZ_JASOYM010000002.1, read as the reverse complement.
TGGGACAGAACATCGTGGAAATGATACAAAAAACAGCAGACTCAGGAAAGGATGAAGAACCGGCAGTAAAATGGGTTAACGTAAGCAGCCTGGCGGAAGTTCAAAAAGGGCTGGACCAAAAGGAGTATTATGCAGCATTCGTTATTCCTGCGGATTTTAGCTCTAAGCAGGCATCCCTTATGACAACAGCCCCTTCTTCGCCTGAGGTGCAAATTTTGATCAACCAAGGCATGAACACGGCGGCCTCCACTTTGGCAGGACAGATGCTAAACGGAATCGTCGATAATATGAATAACACGGTCCGTTCCCAATTAATGGAGGGATTCAAAGCTCAAGGAGCGACACTAACCGTAGAACAGGCATCTCTTTTGGTGAATCCTATCACCAAGAAAGTCACCAATGTGAACGGAATTGGTACACACAGCGCTAATGGTAACGCGCCGATTTCTTTGTTCCAGCCTCTGTGGATGTCCAGCCTGGCGAGTGCAGCCATTATTTTTATGGCGATAAAAAAAGTGCCGTCCCGTTCAAGAAGAGATCGTCTTACTTTAAAAATAGGACAGATTGTAACAGGAGCGGTCATCGCCGTTGTGGTGGGATTCGGCTTTGCCTGGATCGCTGATGGAATGATTGGGCTGCAAATTCCACAATTTACAGATACGGCCTGGTTCCTGTCCATATCTTTCTTCAGCTTTTTCCTCTTGATTTCGGCTGTGGTTTCCCTAGTTGGATTTGGCGGAATTTCCATTTTTGCACTACTGTTATTCTTTGGCGGACCGCTGCTGGCTCTAGCTCCAGAGATGATGTCCCCCTTTTACCGGGATTGGGTATACTCTTGGCTTCCAATGCGTTATATGGTAGACGGTTTACGGGAGTTATTCTTCTTCGGTCATGGATTGACCTGGAATACACCGTTATCCGTTCTGATTTGGATCGGACTTGCGGGTATGGCCGTCATTTTAGCCACTGCTTTCATGCCCGATCTCAAAAAGGAGAGCACGAAAGAGCTCCAGCATAATCTAAATTAGAGCAAATCGTTCCATTAAATGAACAATCACGAGTACCAGTACCACTAGATAAAATCATATTTTTTGCTATTCATCGTTTTAAAAAAACAGACGTACTAAGCGGATTCTCCGGCTTAGTACGTCTGTTTCTCAATGATTATAGCGAGCTTATGAAGCTATGAATTACCAGGCGTATACGCCCTTCTCATCCAAAAATTCACCGTTATGATGTTTGCCATCTGTCGCATACCCCACGATTATCGCAGCGGCTGCTTCTTTTGTTTTGCCGCCTTCAGCATTGCCATTAAGATCTGTTGATGTGAATCCAGGCGTTACCGCAAATACTTGAGCCCTGCTGCTTTTGAGTTCATAAGCCATCGAGACTGTCATGGCATTGTTGGCCGTTTTGGATGAATTATAATCGAATGCGTTTAAAGCAAATCCAGCGTTTTGCATATGATCCAGAGAAGCCATGTCGGTCGATACATTGATAATTGTGCCTTCATTGTCTTTAATTAACGGGAACAAACGCTGATTCAGACGGAAGGTTCCGAAAAAGTTGACTTCGAAAGCGTTCCGCAGATTCTCCTCTTTGGTATCCGTAAAAGAACGGGAGAACGCACCTGGCATACCTGCATTATTAATCAGAAGCGTTAAGTCCTGATAATTCTTGATCATCATATCGGCTGCCCGTTCAATGCTTTTCAAGTCAGCCATGTCAATTTGTACAAATTCGATATCTAATCCCTCGGAGATTAACTCGGAAACGGCGGCTTCTCCCCGTTCGGCACTGCGTGCACCAAGGATAACTTTCCAGCCTGCTTGACCTAACTGTTTAACGACTTCGAATCCTATTCCTTTATTTGCTCCTGTTACAAAAGCGGTCTTTTTCATGAGAATCCCTCTTTCTCTGATTTGATTTCATCTTTAACAATGTATAAGTTACTATGCTACACTTAGTGTAGGTCAACAATAAATTATTGAAAAAGAGGGCTGGCATGTTAACGATTGGAGAAGTGGCGAAGAAAGTCGAAATTGGAATCGGAGCGATCCGCTTTTATGAAAGAAAGGGACTGTTGAAACCAGCTGCGCGAAGCGAGCAAAATAATCGTCTGTACTCGGATGATGATTTGAACTGGCTCGTTTTTATCAAATGTCTTCGCGAAACCGGGATGAGTGTCGAGGACATCAAAACCTATTATGATATGGTAAATGAAGGAACCTCAACCCTGCCGAAAAGAATCAAGCTGATTCAAGATCAAAAGCAAAAGCTGCTGAAAGACATGGAGGAGAAAGAAGCTCAGCTTGTTCATTTGGATAACAAACTGGAGCGTTATTATCGCGGAGAAAATTATTAATATAAGCATTAGCACAAGCCAGACGTTGAACAAACAAAAGGCAGTCGATCACGATGATCGGCCGCCTTTTGTTTTTATATGTTGACAGTGATAATCGTTATCAATAATGTGGACATAGGTGTACAACGACTAATTTCAGGTTTATCGGCTTACTACTATCGAAATGAGGTACGCAACATGAAAATAGATGTGAATCAATTAGCAGAGCATTTTGCACACATTCCTTTTCAAGTAGAAGGAATATATCGATATGCTACCAATCCAGGGGTGCCTCACGCAGACTATACAAGCTCTTTTCCCGGGTTTGTTTTTCCACTTACAGGGAAGATCCAATTTCACTTTAATGGAATGCCTTATGTTCTTTCGCCAGGAAAAGTTGTGCACGGGGGAGCGAAAATGAAACTGGATAAAAAAATGTTTGATAACACCAACTGGGAGTATATCCTTGTTCAATATCGGATCTGTAACTCAGAACTAGAAAAGTCGAGCTTTTCTCATCAGCATTTTGAATTATTAACCGGACAATCTCCTCGTCTTCTCGAATTAATTATGCGACTTTGGCATGTGTATAATCAGCGTGGAGGCATTTCGATGTTTCAGACCGAGATGCTGTTTCGCGATGTACTGAACGAAGCCTTAATATGTGTTGTGAATAGGCAAATTAGCAGTGAATCACATGGTTTATTCGAACGGGTATCTAATTATATTCATGAATACTATTATCAAGGCCTTACAATATCATCGCTCGCAGAACAATATAACGTTAATCGAAATCGACTTTCTTACGTATTTAGAAAGTATTCAGGCATGGGGCCAGCAGAATATTTATTAAAATACCGCATCAACATGGCGCAAAAAATGCTATTTACAAGTGATGTTCCCGTACAGCAAATTGCACAAACTGTTGGCATTACTGACCCCTTTTATTTTAGTAAAGTGTTCAAGAAACAATTTGGTTTTTCTCCTACTGAATATCGACAGAAGTTCATCAATAATCCATGCTAACTTCAACAGGCATCCATTTTAAACAAATCATTAAATGAGTATACTTACGGCAGGCCAAATAAAACATCATGCTAGATGTTGTAGTCAAACAAACAAGGAGGGATTACTATCCATTACCAAACTATTAAACTAAGTGAAGAACTATCTAAATTAAACGATCATTGGTCACCGAAATTAATTGGTGAAATGAATGACTACCAATTTAAAATCGTTAAGATTACTGGGGAATATGAATGGCATGTTCATCACGAAACCAATAAGTTATTTTTTGTGATCGAAGGCGAAATGATCATTGATCTTCGTGATGGTCAAGTGAGAATTTCCAAGGATGAGATGTTTATTGTCCCGAAAGGACTCGAAATCAAGCCTTCCTCCGAAAAGGAATGTCATATCATGTTGATGGAGCCTAGAAGCGAAGTAAACACGGCCACATAACTTCTCAGATTTGAATTTAAATTAAACATTCCATGGATCAAGTTGCAAGATCCATGGAATACGTTTCGGATGGCTTTAAGTCGAAAGCTATGAAAAAGCTATGAATATAAACTCTTGTCTTCCAGGTCGGAAGAGCCGGGGATGACAGTACATCTGATTATGGAGGGGGAATGGACAGAAACGTACCATTGTAACCGTTGTGTAAGATCAATCAGACTGACATAATATCCGTGACCCGCACCTGTATCAATTCCCATCTTTCCTGCTCCAACCCATATTTGCCATGGAGGAACAAGAAAACGGTACGTCGAGGTATGACCGAATACAATCATATACTCAGGGTTAACCGGGCTTTCAAAAAATGGTTGTCTAATCTCCGTCAGATCTTCAGCAGTTTGAAGGTCCAGTGGGATTCCAGGACGAATGCCAGCGTGTACAAACAAATAAGAATCACATGTATGCCATAGCGGCATTTGATCCAGAAATTGGCGAACATATGTGATCTCATCGTTGCTTGCCGGGATTGAATCCGGCATGGAACGCAGCCACTTGCGTTCATTATTCCCCTGTAAGGCAACAGCCCCTTTTCTAGTCAGCTCATGCACCAACTGGAGCGTTCCCCAGGAATCCGGCCCCTTATTTACGTAATCTCCCAAAAGAACGAGGCGGTCCCTTTCAGAATTATAACCTGAAGCAACCAACAGCTGCTCCAGAAGATGTCCATGTCCGTGTATATCAGACACGGCCAGTAGTCTACTCATCTTCCGTGTGTGCTCCTCCCCGGTAGATCATGGTTTGCTCGGGGGAAAATTGAACCCAGCATGCCGAGCCCGGTTCCAGAGGTTCAACATGAAAAGCATGGATACGTTGATTATCCTCTGTAACGATAATTACTCTCCAATGTATGCCTTCAAAAATAGTTTGTGTAACCGTTCCTCTGATCTCATTATGATTTCCTTCCTCTTCTGTTGCACGAAGCGCTAATTGATCCGGATGAAGCATAATTACCGCTTGCTGTCCGCCCACACCTTGATCCATCATTTTCCCGACTATACACTGGCCTGCAATCATTACGGATGATGCTCCTATTGTATAGATCCCGTTAAGCCGGTTATGGTAACCCATTAATCGGGCAACCCAGGGTGTTGCCGGACGGGTAAACAATTGCTGAGGTTCGGCATATTGATCGATTTTCCCTTCACGCAGCACCAAAATCCGGTCAGCCAAAGTAAAAGCCTCCAGCATGTCATGGGTAACATACAGCACGGTGGTCTCCAGGTCCGACAAAAGATGTCCCAGTTCACTTCTCATTTCGGTCCTCAGCTTCACATCAAGATTGGATAACGGCTCGTCCATCAGTAGTATGGATGGTTCCGTTGCCAGTGCTCGCGCCATTCCGGCGCGCTGCTGCTGCCCACCCGAGCATTGGGAGGGCAGACGGTCCAGCAGCCCGTCCAGCTGCAGCATCGCTTGCAGGCGATCCAGTCGCTGATTACGAGTAATGGAGTCAATTTTCCCCCGCTTCATGCCATACTCGATATTCTGACGAATTGTCATATGAGGCCACAGGGCATAATCCTGGAACACCATGTTTACGGGACGCTTTTCAGGAGGGATATACTGCTGGCGGCTGTCCACTCGTTTTCCGTCCATTTCAATGCTTCCTCCATCCACCCTCAGCAGTCCAGCAATCAGTTGCAGCAAGGTGGATTTCCCACATCCCGAAGGCCCGAGAATGCAGATCCTCTCCCCGTGATTCATGGTAAAAGACAGCGGCCTGAGCACGACCTGTTTATCGAAGGATTTGTGCACCCCGTCCAGTTTAAGAATTGAATTCATATGGTTAAGCCTCCTTGTTATCCCGTATGGGTATGCCTTTCCTGTAAGTTGCTTCTTTTACCCTCTCGGCGATCACTCCATCTAAATATGGCCTCTCCTGCCAATTGAGTGAGTACAATGATTAGGAGAACCATACCTCCGCTGAGAAGAGTTGCTGCGGTTGCATAACCGTAACGGCCAAACTCAAAGGCTTGATCAATCACAAGCGGCATCAGCACATAATTGGCTGGCTGCAGCATTGAAGTCAGAGCAAGATCAAATACACTTGTGCCAAAAGCTGTCAGGACGGCAAGCAGCAATGATCTGCGTACCAAAGGAAGAACAATATGCAGCATCCGGGCCATTGTTCCTGCTCCCTGTACTGCTGCAGCATTCAGGATCGAGGACGAGATTGTGCCGAAAGATCCCAACTGAACACGTACGGCATACGGAATGGCGCCTGCAATTACTGCGATCACTAGCAGTGAAGGAGTCCCATAGAGATGCAGATTGACTGCTTCCAGCCACTTTTGATTCCAAATGAAAATGTAGCCAATACCCATTACAATCCCCGGTACAGCCAGCGATATGATTGAAAATAACTGCAGCCAGATCTTCATTTTAAATTCCGTAAATGTAAGAACATAAGCTACGATAAATCCAATGATGATACTAATGCCTGCCGCGATTGCAGCAATCGTTAATGAATGAAGCATCCCTTCCAAAAAACTGAGCTGTTTGTGATCTATGGACGACCCTGCAAACAGAGAAAAATAATGCTCGAAGGTCAAATTTTGCAGAACCAATCCGTTACCCGCTTTTTTCATCAGGGAAACGCACAGACTGCTGCCCACCGGAATACCGATACTCATCATTAAAAATATAATGGTTACTGCATTTAAAAGGATTGTTTTCTTCGGTCTGACTTTAAGCATTCTGACCGCTCTGGCATTCAAAAAATCAAACCTGGACCTGCGCAGGGACAACAGGAGTACCGCCATGGCGATTGCCAGTAGTACGACCAAATAAAAAGCAAGTACCCCAGCCATGTCAAATCGAACAGGAGATTGATAGATAGCAGAATAGATTGAATACGTCAGTGTAGGAAAACGGTAGACAGTGGACAATGCTGCTGGCAATCCAAAATCACCGACAGTATCTATAAATACCAGCGTGGCTCCCGCTACAATGGAAGGAGCTGCAAGTGGCAGCTCCACAGTGCGCCATACGGTCCATGGGTGTGCGCCATTCAAACGGGCAGCATGTCCATACTGGCTGACATTCCATTCGGTTGCGGCAAGAACCGTCAGATAAGCCAGAGGAAATTTGCTCAGGGCCATGATGACCATAAGTCCGTATGGTTGAAACAGAGCAGCTGTTACCCAGTTCATACCCAGTAATCGGCTGGCAAGTCCGTCGGCACCAGCAAACAGCACCCACCCTTGCGCCAGCATGAATGAGGGCGCGATGAGCAGCAGCCAGACTCCGGCATCCAATAGACGTCCAGATGCAAAGTTCCAGCGTGCTCTTACCATAGCTAACGAAGCTCCAATCAACGTGCCCAGCAGTGCTGTTCCTATGCCAAGCCACAAGGAGTTAAACAACGACTGGCGCCACAAGGGACGGTGTAAAATCTCCCCGAGCAATCCGAAGCCCTGAAATTGTATGTTGCCAAAAAACAATCCTGGCAAAACCGCGTTCAACAGAACCGCAAGCAGCGGCAGAAAAATCATGATGAATAACAGAAGAGCTGAGCCGACTCCCCAACGAGTTCCGGAATTTTTCATAGGTTATTCCTCTTATTTTACATTCTGGTCAGCAAACCAGGTTTTGATCTGTACCTCATGCTCGGCGGCCCATTCAGCTGGCGGAAGAATGAATTCTGCATTGGTTTCCCGCTCCTTCCTCGCTTCTACTCCCTCAACCAATGGTGTAAAGAAGCTGTCAGATGAATCGAGGGACGCTAACATCTGCTGTGTTTCCGGTTTGAGCATGAACTCTACAAAAGCCTTTGCAGCAGCAGGATTTTTGGTGTATTTACTGATGGCAGCAACACGCAGACTTCCCGGCGCACCATCTTCCGGCCAGATTAGATCGACGGGCTCCCCCGACAACTTCAGGTCATATGCATTGCTCTCCTGCAATGCTGCAATATCGATTTCTCCTGAAACAAGGGCACTGCCCAGAGGACCATTTTTGGGATAAACTCTAAGACCATTGCCCATCATTTGTGCATACTTTTGCTCGCCCTGATCGATACCCCACTTGTAAAACAGTGCCGAAACGAGCGGATATGCAGGTGCCGCAACAGCCGGATCAGCCTGACCCGCTGTGCCCTTGTATTCAAAAAACTCATCCCAGGTCTTAGGCGCCTGTTCCTTGGTAAGACGATTGGTGTTGTATGCGATAACTGCTGATGCATGGATACTGATTGGAGTATAAGCGTGATCCTCTGGAACCAGGGAGGAGCCGTATTCGGTCAGATTGCCAATATTTTCAGGCGTCCAATCCGTCATCAGAAATCCCCTGTCAGCCAGATTGCGAATCGATCCGTGACCATCCATCATGACAACATCCCACTGCGGATTGCCTTGCTCGGCTTCAATTTTGGCCAAGGCCTCCCCGCCCCCGTAATGTACTGCCTCGATTTTGTATCCGGTCTGTTTGGCAAATTCGGGTGCAACAATATCAACAAAGTCATTTCCATACAGATAGATGCTCTCTCCTGTGTCCTCTTCCCGTTCAACTGTGCTGCTGTATACAGCTGTCGACGAGACAGGTGCAGCAGTTTCGCCATTAGACGATCCATTTCCCGTTGTTACCATTCCTCCTCCGCACCCTGCCGTAATTAATACAAGCAGCAAGCTCATTGCACCTAAACTTTTTCCCCAAATGTTCTTCATGATTCTCCCCCTCAATATGTTGCTTGTTCAACCTCTCTTTATCCTAAAGCTATTATTGGAGATTCATATTAGGGGAAAGTAAACGCTAATTTAAATGATATTAATGTATTGTATGATATGATAGATGATATCAATGTTTAAGACGTAAAGGAGTCGTTAGAGGATGAATTTGCAGCAATTGAAGGTGTTTGTCTACGTGGTTGAATTGCAAAAGCTGTACTTAGTCGCTCATAAGTTGAATATCACACAACCGACAGTGACATTCCATCTGAACAAGCTGCAGGAGGATGCAGGGGTTGCTCTATTCCATACCAAAACCTATCATGTCATCAAATTGACGGAAGCGGGCAAGGCTCTGTATCACTATGCCACCCAGATTGTAGCCCTAAATGAGGAAATGCTCCGTACTCTGGATGACCACAGGGGCTCCGCGGCTGGTCGATTGCTGATCGGAAGCACTCACACACCGGCCACATATATGCTTCCAGTATTGTTATCCGAATTCAAACAGCAGCATAATCTGCTGCTGAGTCTTGATGTAAAACCGGCACGCTACATCATGGAGAAAATAAAGTATTTCGAATTGGATGTGGGTGTCGTCTCCCATACTTCCCCGGATGACGCTGATCTGATCTTTGAGCCGCTGATGAAAGATGATCTCGTCATCATTTTTCATCCCGATCATCCGCTGGCTCATCAAACTCTAGTTCAACCCAAGGATTTGCAGTCCTATCCGCTCGTTGCCCATGAAGAGGGCTCAAGCAGTCGTAAGTTAATAGATCAATGGGCAGATGAACATGAAGTTCAGTTTACCCATGCTATTGAAATATCCGGTTCCGAGGCACTGAAATCCATTGTACGCCTTAATCTCGGCATCGGTATGGTTTCTGAAGCGTCGATTATTCAGGAACTGCAAAAGGGGGAGTTAAAAGCAATCCCCATTCCCGACTGGACTCCAGTCAGAACGATCTATGCGGTAAGACATCGCAATAAACTGGTTACTCCAGCTTTAAGCCTGTTTTGGCATATGCTTGTTACAAGCTTCTCAGCTCGAAACGCATGAGTACTTTATTGAGTATCCCCCCTGTATTTCCCCATAAATTCTTTCATACCCCTGCATATGACACGGTGTCATTTTTATGGTTGACGTATGACATTGGTGTCATATATAATTCATTAATCAGTAATTGTGACACCGTGTCACTATGAGGATGGGAGGATTATATTTGCCAAAAAAAACATTTTTTCACTTATCGAAAGAAAAACAGGACACGTTAATTCAATGTGCCAAAAGGGAATTTTCCAGAGTTCCCTTACATGAAGCATCCATCGCCAATATTATTAAAGACGCAGGAATCTCCAGAGGAAGCTTTTATCAATACTTCGAGGAAAAAGAGGATCTATATTATTTTCTGCTGAACCAGTCTTCACAGAAAAATAATGAAATGTTTATCGAGGCTTTAAAGGAGAACAATGGAGATATCTTTGAAGCCTTTATCGATTCATTTCAATTTATGATTCAGGATCACACCAATCAAGAGCACAAGAACTTTTTCAGAAATGCTTTTTTGAATATGAATTATAAAACGGAAAAAACATTTACGAATAATATTTATGAAGAAAATCGAAAAAGTCAGCTTTTACCTATAATCAGCTTGATGAATACCGAAAATTTAAATATACAAGGGGAACGGGAACTGCAGCATATTCTCAAAATCATTATCGCTGTAACTTTTGATAACCTGATACAAGTGTTCGTAAAGGATCTAACCTATGAAGAAGCTCTAAAAAATTATGGTGAGCAGATGGAATTGTTAAAACGAGGATTTGAAAAAGTTTAATAAATAGATAATTTACACACACATAATTAAACGAGCTAAGGGATCAAATGAAGTATCAAAAAGGAGAAAAGAAATATATGGATTCAGCTTTACAAGAAAAAAAAACACCCTATTTAATGATTGCGATTCTTTTTATTGGTGCATTTGTTTCATTTCTAAATAACTCGCTCTTAAATGTAGCGCTCCCCTCCATCATGGTGGATTTAAACATTAAAGACTACTCCACGATCCAGTGGCTTTCTACCGGCTATATGCTAGTCAGTGGTATATTGATTCCGGCGTCAGCATTTTTATTAACACGTTTCTCTAATAGAAGTTTGTTTATTACCTCCATGGCTGTTTTCACTCTAGGTACAGCCATAGCAGCGATCGCACCCAATTTTGCTTTATTACTTACAGGAAGAATGGTTCAAGCCGTAGGCTCCTCGGTAATGGGACCCCTGTTAATGAATATCATGCTGGTAAGCTTCCCGCGAGAAAAACGCGGAACAGCAATGGGTATTTTCGGATTGGTTATGATTACAGCTCCAGCAATCGGGCCAACATTATCCGGTTTTATTGTAGAGTATTATAACTGGCGTTTACTTTTCGAAATGATTTTACCATTAGCCGTTATTAGTTTACTGTTAGGGATTTGGAAATCCAAGAATGTTATGCAGCAGAACAAAAATGCAACACTGGACTATTTCTCGATCATATTATCTTCTATCGGTTTTGGCGGTTTGCTGTACGGGTTCAGCTCAGCAAGCTCCGATGGCTGGACAGATCAAGTTGTCTTAATCACTTTAATCGTAGGAGCAATTTCCCTGATCACTTTTGTAGTCCGTCAATTAAAAATGGATGAGCCATTATTGGATTTACGGGTTTACAAGTATCCGATGTTTGCCCTTGGCTCTGTTATTGCGATTGTCAACGCAGTAGCGATGTTCTCCGGAATGATTTTAACACCGGCATATGTCCAAAATGTAAGAGGTATTACACCGCTTGATTCAGGTTTAATGATGTTGCCCGGTGCGATCATCATGGGGATTATGTCACCCATTACAGGTAAACTATTTGATAAATATGGTCCACGTGTTCTAGGCGTCATCGGTCTTACGATTACAGCGATCTCAACGTACATGTTGGCTAACCTGCAAGTCGACTCTAGTCACGCCTATATCATCCTTGTGTACACGCTGCGCATGTTTGGTATGGCAATGGTGATGATGCCGATCATGACGAATGGTCTTAATCAATTGCCAACACGCTTAAACCCGCATGGTACAGCTGTCAACAATACCGCTCAGCAAGTGTCCGGTTCAATTGGTACGGCTATTCTGATCACGATTATGAACTCTGTGACAAAAACAAAAGCTGAAGATTTAATGACAGGCGTTGATCCAACAACCTTGACAGCAGCCAATAAAGCTTTATTAACCCAAGAAGCGTTATTAGCCGGAATTCAATATTCTTTCTATGTAGCACTTGGCATTAATATTGTGGCATTAATATTAGTTTTCTTCATTAAACGTGCGGAAGTAAGTGATGAACGTTTCGAGTCTTCAAAAAATCAACAGGGCAAGACTGAAACAAAAGCCACGGTAAATTAATGAAGAGCATTTGATCAAAAACAATACAGACAAAATAAGAGACATAATCAAAGAATAAATAGTAAAATGGAGCCTGCTATCTTAAGGATAGCAGGCTCCATTTTTTTCTTCCCTTTAAACTTACATCTTATGTATGTTTTTAATCTAATCGGCCGGGTAATATTCATCAAAGAATTGTTTCTTTAGGGAGGTTACCTAAATATGTTTATGGAATTAACCATCAAGCTAGTTATTAGCTTTTTTGGGCTGTGGGCTATCACTTTTATTACCGGTAGAAAAACGCTCAGCCAACTTACACCACTAGACTTCCTATCTTCATTAGTACTCAGTGAAATTGTAGGGAATACGCTTTATGATGATCAGGTAAAGATATCTCAACTTTTATATGCATTGGCAGTCTGGAGTGCCCTCTCTTACCTTTTTGAGAAAGTAACCACCCGATTCGTAAAATTTGGCTATGTAGCCGAAGGGCGGGTTGCACTTTTAATTGATAATGGAGAGGTCAATCAGAGCTTGATCAAGAAATATGATATTGAGTTTAAACAATTGCTTTCCATGCTTCGAAAACAGAATGTTTTCTCGCTTCAAGAAGTCAAGCATGCCGTCTTAGAAACAGACGGGTCTTTGTCCGTCCTTCGCAAACCTGAATATGAACCACCATCTGCCCAGGATCTGGGCCTCGAGGCACGTTCCGATAGTTTGGCTATAACAGTGATTGATAATGGGGAATTACTGAAAATGTCGATGAGAGGAAGGCAAATGGATACGGATAAGATAAGAATCGAGATGCAAAAACAGGGATATGACAATATTAAGGATATAGCTTACGCAGAGTACAGTGAGGATGGAACGCTTTATATCATACCGAGAAAGAAAAAGAAAAACCGAACGATCATTAGGAATATGAGATGAGACCAGTAGCCGTTTAATGGGTGCACATATGACAAACCGGGAAAGGACTCCCGGTTTTTTGTGTTATTTGTCCGTTTCAGCGAAAGTCATGATTCTCTCCCCGATCTGGTCATAAATCAACGCCATGTGATAGATTATTCAGTAAAATATCACTCTTTCTAAACCTTTTTGACAGCAGGAGACGAAGTAGGGACTTGCAAACCAATCACATTGCATTGACCGTATTCATTATCACCTACAGCAACTACCTTGCCGTCTGATTTCAGACCAAGTGAATAGGCGCAACCCGCAGCTACTGCCACAATATCAGACCAGTCACCTACATTACATTGTTCATGCTTATTCAATCCCACAGCCACAACCGTACCATCTGATTTGAGGCCAAGGGTATGATTACTGCCTGCAGCTATCGCCACAATACCGCCCCAGTCGCTTACATCACATTGGCCATGTGTATTTCTACCCACAGCAACCGCCGTGCCATCCGATTTAAGTCCAACAGTATGAAGGTATCCTGCTGCTACTGCGACGATATCAGTCCAGACACTTACATCGCATTGCCCATACTGATTATTGCCCACAGTCGTCACCGTTCCGTCTGATTTAAGCCCAACGGTGTGCCAGTCCCCCGCGGCCAAAGCCGCCATATCACGCCAGCTGCCTACATCGCATTCGCCTTCATTATTTCGTCCCACAGCAACTACTGTGCCATCCGATTTAAGGCCGACGGTTCGACGCCATCCCGCCGCAATTGCCATAATATCTCGCCAGTCCTTTACATTGCATTGCTCGTGTTTGTTCCAACCTACAGCTACAACCGTACCATGGGACGTAAGGCCGATGGTATGTGAATTACCTGTGTTTGTTGCCATATGAACATTACCAGCCGCGACGGCCACAATATCGCGCCAGTCGCTCACATCACATTGACCGACTTTATTATCACCCACTGCCATCACTGTACCGTCCGATTTAAGACCAATACTATGACGTCGACCCGCCGCTATGGTGGTATATTTGGGGCGCTTCACCTTCAACGCCGTTTCATTCGGCGAATTGTAATCCATGTTTTACCTCCTTGAAAGTACCTGATTCCCGATATTCCATATAAATTTAAAATTCTTTTCATCTTACTCTACATTAGATAGCAGTATAAGGATTAGACAGGAGGAGGTTAAAACCTCTTTTCAATGAGATCATATCCAGCTTTTTTAATAACAAAAACCGTTAACCTTTTTTCAAAAATTAACGGTTTAGAAATTTATTTTCTTCGGTGACTTATTATTAGATTATTTATATACTAGTTTTCTTTACGATTCGCATTCAATTTCATAAATGTAGCCGGTGGAATGCTTTGCGGGTTATTAAATACATTTTTTGGATCATATTTCGCTTTTACTTTCCGCAGTCTTGGGTAGTTCTTACCATAATAGGTTGGCCCTGGATTTTTAATACCTTGGTCTGGTACGTTAATGTAGGACCCTACAATATAAGGCTGTAATTTCTTTCTCGTGTTCCGAGCTAAGGCAATATTTTTAGCGGCATGGGATGGCTTCACCCATGAGCTGTTCCATTCCACATAAAATTCAGCTTTTCGCCAATAGAACGCAGTGGCTTGAGGAGCAACTCGACTTACAGCACCGCCCCAGTTAAGGAAATAGAAACCGGCTGGTGTGCCTTCCTCTGCTTTTTCCAGAAACTCGCGCATGACTTTGAAGGCTTTATCCGGGAATGGCTGTCTGCCAAAGCCACTGGAAAACTGGTTGCTGTATCTTTGGGTGAGCACAGGATCTGGGGCTAGCAAAAACTTCGTGGCTGCCCTGTATGGCAGGTACAGAATGCTTTTTTTAGTAGGCGTTCCTACGCTAAGAATGGGCTCCAGCTGACGGAGAGCTTCACTCTTCGATCCGAGGTATACCCCTAACATGCTAACATTACCGCCTTTTTTTGGACCAACACTTAATTCACTGCCCAACTTGGTGCTGGCCTTAGGCGCCCACACTTGCCATTTTTTCACGACTTTTTCGAACTGTTCCCATGGCCAAGTAATACTAAATACAGTAGCTTTGGCTGGAGAGCGCCGCACTTTGAATTTATATTTGGTATATACGCCGAAATTACCACTGCCACCGCCACGTGTAGCCCACAGAAGATCAGAATTTTGTTTTTTGTTTGCCCGAATGATTCGCCCTTTAGCGTCAACCATTTCGAGTCCGATTAGATTATCGCTAATGAGACCCGTTGTCCGTTGCAGTGGACCAATTCCTCCACCAGGTGTTATTCCACCAATCCCAACCGTTGGACTGTCACCAAAAGGGGCCATGAATCCTTGTCGAGCCAGCGTATCCACGAGTCTTCCTACCCGATTACCTGTCTCAACGACGGCTGTTCCGCTTTTTTTGTTTAACTTGATTCTCTTCATTTCACTAACGTCGATGACAATGCCACCATTGACTTGTGAAAGGTTCGGCTCAAGGGCATGCCTACCACTTCTCGGACGAATAGGGACCTTATTTTGGCGTGCCCATCTTATGGCATTTGCAACATCCTGTGTTTTTTGAGCGAACACAAAAACCTTAGGAAATCTGTCCGTATGCGGATCCCAGTTCTTCCGAGCTACTTCATAACCAGGATCACCTCTAAACACCACTCGCCCTGTAAGCTTAACTTTTGAAATCACGCTTCTATCCAACTCCTTAGTAATGAAAACACATACTTTTCATTAACAAATTAGGCTGATTCCATATAACCTATGTAGGAGAATCATAATGAGTTTGGGCTTATAAAAAAAAGAAAATATCGGATCACGAGCAACGTAAGCTCGGGATCCGATATTTTCAAATGAAATCACTTTTGCCAAACCATTTACTTTAGTTGGATCTTGAAGACATCTCCGGCTTCACCGCCAAAAACGATAAAACCACCTTTGGGAAGCTTCGTTGATTGTTGATTGGTTGCTTTCGAAAATTGAACCACTTCACCTTTGTCGTTATATACCGCATAACCTCCGCTCTCCGGGGAATCCACTGTTAACGATTTATTCGCCGAGCGGGAGTCGATGGCATACCAGCGTGCTTGACCGTTTGACGGGATGGTGGTGATTCCTGTTTTCCCACCGAAGATGGGTGTAATGGCATTCTCCGCAATGTACTCCTGTCCACCCTGAATTAAGTACTCCGTTTCATTCTTCGTACGGAAGTGCAGATCGAACGCATCTCTTCCGTTCATCACAGGAATCTGGGCAACATTCACTGCATTGTCCGGGTCAACAACTCGGGTGCCATTCGCATATCCGTTCTCTGCATCTACCGACAGGTTTTTGATCAGCATGGTTGGAACCAGATAGAAGATCGACGTTATTTTTTCATCCAGCGCGTAATATTTCGAGCCGTTTCGAGCCTTCCATTTCTCTTTCGTTGCCGTATCTAGCGAATGATGATCCAATTTTTGATAATCATATGTGTTCATCACCGTTTGGCCTAATCCGGGTAACGTTATATTCGCCTGAACTTTAAAATATATCTTGTTGTTACTTTCTTTCTCAAAGCTGACTTTCACACTTCCGTCACTACTCGTAAATTGTCCTTCACCAGTGTACACGTAATTCTGCCCCGGGATAAGTCCTCCCTGCATAGCTGGAAGGGTGATCTCACCATCCTTAACCTCTATATCCAGGGTTGTGCCTACCGTCCCATAGAGGCCGGAATACGCCGCCAGATCCGTGGGCATCTTCACTTTGACAGGTGGTGTGAATGTCTGATCAGGCGCTATCTCGTCGATGATGCCTTGATCCTCAAGAACCTCGAGCAGAACTTTGCTGGCAAACATCTGATTGTAGATGGAAGACCCACCCGAAGAAAGAACAGCCATCGAAATATCATGTTCAGGTATGGTTATTAACGATGCATGATATAACATGGTGTCTCCACCTTTGGAAAGTGCAGTAATGCCGTAATCGCTAAATGGCGCAAGCGCAACGGCATCCCATCCAAGGCCGTAGTTGAAGGTATTTCTCTCTTCAGGCACCCAGATTCCATGACGATATTCATGATTTTGCATGGACTCTGCCGAAGATTTGGACAGAATGTCGGGTCTGTTCCCCATCAACACTTCAGCGAATTGGCTCAATTCTTCTGCAGTCGAATAGATTCCACCTGTCCCGAGGATATTGGCATTTTCGATAGGCAGTTTCGTTTCGATCGTAGGCCAATATGTTTCAGATAATCGTTCTCTATCAAACGAATCGAGTGGTGTCTTGGTTGCTTCCAGCTGTAACGGATCGCTGATGAACTTGGCAATAAATTCGCTGTAGCTTAGTCCACTTACCCGTTCAACCAATATCTCAAGGAGCTGGAAACCATCATTGCAATATACAGAAAAGGCTCCCGGGTTCGATTTCAGCTGCTCTGACTTTAATTTGAGCAGTAATTCGTCATGATTACGGGTATCCGTATCGTCAAATAACATACTATTTCCATAATGAGTACCATAGAGTCCGGAAGAATGGTTCAAAAGCATGCGTGGCGTTATTTGGGTATATCGGGCATCCGCCATTTCAAAATCTTTAATATACGAAATGAGGGGCTGATCCAGATCCACCTTGCCGGAATCAACCAGTATCATGGTGGCAGCCGTGACAACCATTTTGCTAACTGAACCAATTCCGAACATCGTATCCTTGTCTATGAGTGTCTGGGAGGCCTTGTCGTGGAATCCAACACTGTCGGACAAAATAATCTTTCCTTCATCCATGATGGCATATTGCAACCCTGTGACACCATAATTCTGCACCATCTCTGTGGCGATCTTGTTGGCCTGAACTTCAATTGTTGAGCCCTTGTTCGACTCTGCCATGGCATGTGTCATCGGTGTGACCACAAGCACAGCCGTGCATAACATACTGATCAGTTTTTTCATCTAATAACTTCCTCCTTATGATGCTGCTCATCTGATTGCATTCATCATATCGGAGAAGAAATAAATGGAACGATAAAAGACCCTGAATGGAAAAAAACAATCCCCGAACGGTAGGTTCAGTGACTGTTCACGTCAAAAGGAAGCACGACCATGTTATTGAATGACCGTTGATGATTCTCGATACTCATATGTCCACCATACTTTTCGCACATTCTGGATATGTTGGTTAGGCCGATCCCGTGATACTCCGGATTAGGCTTCTCACTCTTGAAGTGAGTCAGTTTTTGTTCCACATGATTCATAATCTGGATGACGAGTGCAGACGCCGTGGAATGAATCGCGATCAGCATATACCTGTCTTCGGCAAGTCTGACTTTCTTGGAAGCCTCAATGGCATTATCCAGCATGTTACCAAGCACAACGCACAGATCATAACGATCAATGTGGACATGTTGCGAGTGAAGCCCAATCCGTGTATCGATCTTGATTCCGTTTGCCTGCCCTATTGCAATGATATTCGTAACAAGAGCATCGATAACGAGATTGCCGGAGTTCACCCGCTGGTACGCTCCTTCAATCTTATTCAACGTGAGTTTGATATGATCACCTGCTGCTGCCAGTTCGTTGCGTTTGATACATTCATCAATGTACAGAAACTGCTGGTTGATATCATGGATGATGCTTTTAATGTTTTTGAAACTGTGTACCGTCTTCTCATAGTTGGCATCCTGATAATCCATCTGACGCTGAAACTGGGCATTTTCATGGGCGAGCTGTACCTTTTCTACCATATTATCGATTACATATACAATGAACACATTAAGAAAAAGGGAGCCTAGCACGGAAACGACATAATAGATATTTTTTTCACTATAAGCTGAGGCCACATTGATCTGATATATCGTAATGGTAGGTACGATCAGAAACAAGAAATAATAACGATAGTGCACAGCAAAACTTCTGCGTTTGGCAATCAAACGCACAATCAGGGTGACAATAAACATGATGCTGCAACCAAGCAGCATCACTTTGAAGAGTTCCCAATGATGCTCCACATTGAAATGATCCCATATGCTGTAATCTTTGGAGTCCAGTAACCCTATAATATATATAGCAATGTAATTTACCGTTGTGAGTAGTACGGCATACAGGATGGTAAAAGCAAGTTTAAGTATGAATTCCACCTCATAGGATTGCGCCAGGCTGAAGATAAATAACAAAGCAACGGCGGACGAAACGACAGGTGAAAATGATGATACCAAATAGAAATATCCCACTACGACAAATACAATGAAATAGATTGCCCTGTGTGGCTTTCGTTTGGACTTACCCAGAACTGAATCAAAATAAAAATTCACCTGGAATGCCATAAGTAAGGGAACGACGATGAAAGACAAGATCACATATATATCCATATCATTGAATCCTCATAATCATATATTTCGTATAGGCATCCTTGACTTCCTTCACTTTGGAGCGGCCAATGGGCAATTCGGTTCCATTCAACATGACGACACGGGTGCCGACAAACTTCTGAACATGCAGCAGGTTAATCATAATTGAGCGATGAATTTGCAAGAAACCATGCTCTTTCAGGGCGGCGGCATAACTGGATAGAATGCCTTTGCTCTCATGTGAGTTTTCCTGGGTCACAAATTTCAATTTGTTCTTGACCGTTAAACTCTTCATGACCTCAATCCAGAGAATATCATCGTATTTCAACAAAAGTTCTTCATAGTCTGACTTGATGAGTACATACTTTTTGTCCAACGCTTTAAAATATTGGCATAGCTTAATCATTTTCTCCTCGAAGATCTGTGGCTTGATCGGTTTGATCAGGTATTGAAACGTCACCACATCAAAGCTCTCTACCATATACTCGGGGTAGCTGGTCAGAAACATGATTTGCACATCCAGATACTTCATATTCCTGATTTCTTTGGCTGTCTGAATTCCGTTCATTCCGCTCATCTCCACATCCATGATGAGAATATGAAACGTGTCCCCCACGTTTTTATAGTGTGAGACCAACTGTTCACCGGATGTAAATAAGGTAACTTGGAAATCAATATTCGTTTTTAGAGATAAGGAGATCAGCATCATTTTCACAAGTTCTCTTTGTTTCTCCTCGTCATCACAGATTGCAACATTGAACATGTCTGAACATCCGCCTTTCATTGACATCGACTCTGAATTTCACTCTCGAATATACTATATTATCATAGGTTTCGGAGCGAATATGGGATGAAATGCATTATTCAGACCCTAAAATGCTGGACCCATGAGAAAGTATCCCAATAAAACAAAAAAGGCCGCTAAAATAGCGACTTTTAATGGGATAATGTTTCTTTGCCTCTCAACACAAGCCTGCGATTATGTCCCCAGTTTGGCGTTTTCTTTTAAATGCTTCCTTAGTTAGTTCATATTCCCTTTTTGTACGCCCTCATTGCAAATAAGTACGCTACGAGCAAAATCCCAATACACCACGCAAGAGCGATCCATATATCATTGCCAAC
Source organism: Paenibacillus sp. UMB7766-LJ446 (assembly GCF_030226665.1). Classification (NCBI taxonomy): domain Bacteria; kingdom Bacillati; phylum Bacillota; class Bacilli; order Caryophanales; family Paenibacillaceae; genus Paenibacillus; species Paenibacillus sp. UMB7766-LJ446. The sequence goes on along the minus strand of NZ_JASOYM010000002.1, from coordinate 219,190 downwards.
CGGCTGATCCGACAATAGCGCACGAATGGCTTCCACGATCGCTGTCACCGGCTGGTTTTCGGCAAAGGCGCGAACAACCGATGGCATCGACTCGGTCGGCACAAACGCCGAGCTGATAAATGGCAGGAAGATAATCGGGTAGGAAAAGGCGCTTGCGCCATCCACCGTTTTAGCGGACAGACCTGCGATTGCTGCGACCCAAGTCAATGCCAGCGTAAACATTAAGAGTATGCCGGCTACCGCAAGCCATGGCAGAATCCCTGCCGATGAACGAAAGCCCATAACAAGCGCTACGAGAATGATGACAACGACCGAAATGGTGTTGGATACCAGAGAGGTCAGCACATGTCCCCACAGAACGGCGGATCGTGAAATCGGCATGGTGTGAAACCGCTCCATTATGCCCCGTTGTACATCGGTGAACAGACGGAAAGCCGTGTAGGATACTCCGCTGGCAATAGCAATCAGTAGTATGCCGGGCAACAGGTAATTCACATAGTTATCCGTTCCGGCTTGAATGGCGCCGCCTAATACATAGACGAACAGCAACATCATTGCGATCGGCATGACGGTGACAGTGACGATGGTGTCCATACTGCGGGTAATATGGCGCATGGAGCGCCCGAGCATAACACCCATATCGCTAAAAAAGTGTTTCTTTACGGCTTCCATTTACATGGCCTCCTTCTTACCGACGATTGCGAGGAATATCTCCTCTAATGACGGTTGCTTTTCAACATATTCCACCTTGGCTTGTGGGAACAGCTTTTTCAGCTCCGAGAGCGTGCCATTCGCGATAATTCTGCCTTCGTGCAGAATGGCAATTCGGTCGGCAAGCTGCTCAGCCTCCTCCAAATACTGTGTAGTGAGAAATATCGTCGTACCTCCAGCGGCAAGCTCCCGGACAATCTTCCAAACCTCGATGCGCGACTCGGGGTCAAGCCCAGTGGTCGGCTCGTCGAGGAAAACGATCTGTGGTTTTCCTACGAGACTCAAGGCGATGTCGAGCCTGCGGCGCATACCACCTGAATACGTAGACGCCCTACGGTCGGCAGCCTCAGTCAGACCAAAACGAGTAAGCATATCGTCTGCAACCTGACGCGGATTTTTGAGGTAACGCAGCTTGGCAATCATGATCAGATTTTCCCGTCCGGTCAGCATTTCATCCACGGCGGCAAATTGCCCGGTCAGACTGATCTCCTGTCGCACATTGTCGGGCTTGGATGCAACGTCGAATCCGTTTACGGTGACAGTTCCGCTGTCTGGTTTGAGCAGCGTGGTGAGAATTTTGACAACCGTTGTCTTGCCCGCCCCGTTGGAGCCGAGCAGGGCAAAAATACTTCCCTTATCCACCTCGAAGTCTACGCCCTTTAGGACTTGCAGCTGCTTGTAGGACTTTTGCAGCCCACTCACTTGAATCGACTTGATTTGCATATTTTCCCCTCCTTAAATAACGGTTACCTTTGACAAATCGGCATTCATGCCTTTAAGAGCGGCATAGGTCAGTTTATCCATCATTGCTCCATCAAACCTGATGGTTTTGATGGCACGGTAATACTTCTTGGAGAGGACGGACACAGGGAAAGACACATTTTTGAGGGTCGCGTCCTTAAACGTAACGTTGTTTAGCGCCGATTTGTCAAACTTGACGCCGATGAAGGTTTGCCCGTCAAAACACACCCCTCCCAGATCGGAAGATTTGAACTCCACGCCATCAAAGATACAGTTTTCAAAGATGGTTTTTCTGAGGTCGTTCATGGTCAGTTTAACGTCAGTCAGTTTTACATCTTTGAATTTTGCTCCGTCTAGCCCCGATTTGCTGATATTGGTTCGTACAAGTATGGACTTATGGAAGCTCGCATGCGATAGGTCTAGGGTTGAAAAATTGCAATCAGTCAGATTGGCCTGGTCAAAAATAGCTTCACGGACATCACTGCTCGCAAATGTGCTACCAGTCAAGTCAGCACCCGTAAAGTCAGAGCCCTGTAACGCACTCGCTTCAAATTTCCCTTTATGCGCGATGACGCCCGCAAAGTCACTCTTCACCAGGTTGCTCGCGCTTAAATTGGTTACCACCTGTCGTTCCAGCGATCGGGAAAGGTTAGCCACCTCTTGTACCGTTTGCTCAATGTCGCCGATGCTTTCAATGGTCATTTCAAACGCGGTTTCATCGTCCTTGCCCTCGGCTTTAAGTTCATGGAAACGCTCCTGCAGATCGGAAAGCAGGTCAGCCTTTAATTCGGTGACACTTTTTACCCCATCGTACGGTGCAAACACGCCGTTCAAATAGTTGTTCAATTTGTCATTCATCACGTCAACTCTCCTTATAATAAATTTTCAAGCACACGCTTTGCATACTCCCAGTTGCTTTTGTTGCGGGCATAAGCCAATTTGCCCTTTTCGGTAATCCTAAAATATTTACGCCGTCCGCCCTGAGATTCATCGCCCCAATACCACTCGATATCACCGTCGGCCTCAAGCCGACGTACGCTGGAGTACATCGTGGCTTCTTTTAATTCATACTCTCCACCCGAGCGCTGACCAATCAGCTTGACAATTTCATAGCCGTATCGGTCAGCTTCGGATAAAAGTCGTAAAATCATTGTGTCGGTATGGCCGCGCAGCAGGTCGGATGTGATTTTGTTATCGCTCATGTAAGCACCTCCACATCTGCATCATACGATACACTACTGTGACTGTCAAGGTAGTGTTTTAATTATAATACTCTGTTGAATGCACTTCTGTGTTTGTCTGTACGCTTTGGACAAGGACATATAGCGTTAAAACTCAAAAAAGCCGCAACAATGCGGCTTTTAATCGTATATACTCTTATCGACTTATCTCGTGTTAATCAACATTAGACACATCATCTGATCAGCTATGGATATAAGTTAATGTCCATACATGATCTCTACGTTAATTGCTGCGCAATCTCCCAGACATGTCCTGCCGGATCTGTGAAGGCGGCTGTACGTACTCCCCAAGGCCGATCCACTGGACCGTTAAGCAGAGTAACGCCATGTGGTTTCAATTCGTTACACACTGCATCCACATCTTCCACTCGGATGGTAAACTGGAAACGAGATCCGGATTCTCGACTTGCGACTGTTCCAGGATGGATCAGACCGTGTGCTTCGGAGATATTCAGGAGATTAATACTCATATTTCCGAAGTTGTATACGGCAGAAACATTGTCTTCATATACAGCGGACATTCCGAATACGTCTTGATAGAATGCCCTCACCTTAGGCAAGTCCTCCACAAATAACGTTATAACATCAACATTCATTGACCCTAATGTCCTCATAGGTATACCCCTTCTCATACACATTTGTTTACTTTAATACGCTCCTTTAATTACAAAAAACGAGCCCCGAATGGTTCCAGCTAATTTAGATTTCTGTCTGGCAAACTTAAACTTCCCTTCTAACTCCTTTGGTACCTCCATCCCCTCAGAAAGCTTAAAACCCGCTTCTTAGGGTCATCAACCGTATACATGACATTGAGACCAAGACCATCTTCATAAAAGACATAGAAAAAATTAATTGTCCACTTGATGGGTTTATAATAACCTTAAATCATGTCAAAATATGATACTGTTTAGGGGGCCCAATGAAAAAAGTTGAACGGATTAATATCATCATGCGCTATATCAACTTAAACCTCTCCCTTTTCAATTCATTATTGTCAAAAATAACAACAAAGCCGATCAATTTGCTCCACTGATCGGCTTTGTCTAATATCTATTTATACTCTATTTAAGCTCAATGCTCATTTACAGCGCTGTGCAGAATCATAACACTGCTTTAAAAAGCTGTTCTATTCACTCTTACCAACCACGGTTTGACATACGCTCTTCTGGAGCTAATTTGGAAATTTCAATCCCTTTCATAGGAGCGCCCAAGTTTTTGGATACTTCGGCAATCAGTTTGTAATCCGTATAATGTGTTGTAGCTTCAACGATTGCACGAGCGAATTTCTCAGGGTTATCTGATTTGAAAATACCGGATCCTACAAACACACCGTCTGCTCCCAAATGCATCATTAGTGCTGCGTCTGCCGGAGTAGCTACACCGCCCGCTGCAAAGTTAACGACTGGAAGCTTTCCATTTTCATGAACTTCGCGCAGTAATTCATAAGCTACGCCCAGATTTTTGGCTTCAGCGTATAGCTCATCCTTTGACATGTTTTGCACTTTGCGAATCTGGCTGTTAATCACACGCATATGACGAACGGCCTCAACAATGTTGCCCGTTCCAGGCTCGCCTTTTGTACGAATCATCGATGCACCTTCGCCAATACGACGAATAGCCTCTCCCAAATCTTTGGCTCCACATACAAATGGTACCGTGAACTCATGCTTATCAATGTGGAACACTTCGTCTGCAGGCGTCAGAACTTCACTTTCGTCAAGATAGTCTACCCCTAGAGATTCAAGCACTTTGGCTTCTACGTAATGACCGATACGAGCCTTGGCCATAACTGGAATAGACACAACCTTCATAACCTCTTCAACGATGGTTGGATCTGCCATGCGAGCTACACCGCCGGCTGCGCGAATATCAGAGGGTACCCGCTCAAGAGCCATAACAGCTGTTGCTCCTGATGCTTCAGCAATTTTAGCTTGTTCTGCATTCATAACGTCCATGATGACGCCGCCTTTTTGCATCTCAGCCATTCCTCTTTTTACACGATCTGTACCTGTTTGCATATTTGTATTCCTCCTAATTACTTTTTTGTTTCACTTCAATCTATAATTTAGTATAAAATGAGAATGGACAACTAAAAAGATCCAATATTTTCGGTTTTTATTGTACCACTTCAAACGACCATAGGAGGACCTATGCAATTTCATGTAGCTTACAGTTCATATTTGAACCGACCATATACCAAGATGAAGGCTCTTTATCATGCGATTCGTGATGCTATTCATGAAGGTAATCTCGCATATGGCGAGAAGTTACCCTCTACAAGAGAATTAGCTGCGACGTATCACATTTCCCGAGGAACAGCGAATCAGGTATATGATACGTTGACTGCTCAAGGTTACCTTCATTCAGAACATGGAAGAGGAACTTTTGTTGCTTATCAGTTAGATTTGAGCAAGGATTCTTCCACAGAAAAAGCTTGTACCCATCACTTATCCGCCTGGGGAAATCGTATTCAGCAGTTTGAACAGCAGACGACTCTAAGAAATGCTCAAACAACCGATGCCAGAATAGAGAGCGACGCAGTTATAGATTTCAGCAAATATCAGCCTGATTTATCCAAATTTCCTTATGATGAATGGAACAATCGACTGTATGCAGAGATACGACATCGTGAGCATCACATGAATACAACCTCTGCTTATGTTAGTTCAACAGGGGAGCCGAAATTGAGAGAAGCGATTGCTGCCTACCTTCGGAGGATGCGGGGGATTCAAGTCGATGCGGGTCATATCGCAGTGACTGCAGGCTCTATGCAAGCTATAGCTCTACTCACTCAATTACTTGCAGATCCCGGGGATCATGTGGTTACGGAAAGTCCTTGTTATGTCGGGATTTCTCAAGCGATTACAGCTGCGGGCGCAAAGTTGATTGAAGCCAATCTTGATGGTCAGGGACTTGTACCCCAAAACTGGGAAGCGCGTATGTTGTTTGTGACGCCCTCAAGACAATTTCCTACTGGCGAAATGCTTAGTCTGGAACGCAGACAAACCTTGCTGGACTGGGCACATCGTCATGACGCTATGATTGTCGAGGATGATTATGATAGTGAATTCCGATATCGCGGGATGCATGTTGAACCTCTGAAAACACTCGATAAGGGGGGGCGTGTAATCTACCTTGGCAGCTTCACGAAAACCTTGCCTCTTGAAGTACGACTTGGTTATGTGGTCCTTCCCCCCACCTTGGCAGACACCTTTAGAAAGGCACAAGCATTATACGAGCCAAGACCCGTCAATCTGATCGAGCAACGGGCATTAGCTGAATTCATGACAAGTGGTCAATATGAGCGTCATCTGCGCAGAATGAATCGTCTATACAGTCGCAAATTTCATCTTTTACTCACACTATTGAACCAGCAGCTCTCGACATGGTTTGATTGGGTGGAAAATGAAGCGGGTCTTCACGTGTTTGGCTGGTGGCGAGGTGATGCGTCCACTTATGAAGTCTTTCGCGCATCAGCCAGGTCAGAAGGGGTTGTATATTCAGAAGTCAGCAGTTCAACACCTGAAGGTACAAAGTATGGTATATATTTATCATTTGCACATTTGTCAGAAGTTCAGTTACAGGATGGCGTATCCAAATTAAAACATGCTGTCACAGCTCCATTGTGAGGTACCTCGCTCTCTCGTCTCTCTAAACTGAACATTAGCTAATGTACACACCGAACGCATATTTTGCCAGCAAATGTGTGGACAAGGACTTCTTAATAAAATCAAAGACCACGTTACCCTTTGGCAAGGAAACAACGTTCTCTTTGGATCGTTACCTATTCCTTAGCTATACTGCAGTCTGTCCTTGTACCAGACGTCTGGGATCATATCCCGCTCCAGTTCCAACAATTCATGAATGATCTTGTCCGCGTCACTGATGGAATTCACAAGCGGATCGGTGAGCATCGCCCTTCTCAGCTTCTCGTAGCTCTGTTCCAAAACAGCTTCGACCGTAAGCTCATGCGTATCCAATACAAGCTCTTGCATGCCTCTTATTCCGCGCGGCATCTCGCCTACAGGAACTGGCTTCACTCCATCCATGTCCACGTCGCACAGCAGCTCCAGGAACGAATCGGAATTCATATTGGTTACCGCACCTTGATTAAGTGTATTGATGAAAAACTTCTTCCCCAAATTCCCTACCATGTTCTCTATGATATCAGTCGCATGATCCGGGCCAAAGGTGCTCATGTAATCGGCAATCGGGACATTTCCGGCAAGAAAGTCATCCACTTGACGCCACATTTCGTCGTGACGCTGGTACCTGTCTTCTGTCTCCCAGATGGATAGTGGCGGGATCGGGTCTGTAGTTTTGCCGAGACCTTGCCAATACCGAACGTATTCCTTCGTATGCGCCGTGCAAGTGGGAATGATTCCGAAAATGTCATACAGCTCATAGGTAATGGCGTCGTTAAAAATAGCTTTTGCACCGCGTTCACCGCCGTTGTTCTCATCACCAGCCATTTTGCGCATGGCTTCCGCGATTAGGGGCATCACATTTTCCCCTTCAAAATCCGCTTTGAGCAGCCAAGTGAAATGATTGACGCCAGCGATACGGAAATCAAATTTCCGGTCGATCTCATGGGTGAACTCACCTGTTTCTTGGATGATGCCGGCTCGTACAGCGTAATAGGCTTTCTTATGCGGCATATGATGACTATCACACAGCGCAAACGATTTTAGCTTCGGTGCATAACGATGTAACGCAATGCCATGAACGGTAGACGGGTTAATATAATTAATCACCCAGGAATCAGGGCATAGCTCTTCAATGTCTTTGGCACACTCCATAATGACCGGGAGCTCTCTCATGGCCCTAAAGATTCCACCCGGGCCAATTGTATCGCCGGAGCACATGCGAATGCCGTACTTTAGAGAGACTTGGCAGTCCATTCCCCGGTATTTGACGGATTGCTCTGCAAAGCTAAGCACAACGAAGTCAGCTCCCGGCAGCACTTGTCTCCGGTCCACCGAGCCCTCAATCTTTAAGGATACATTGTTCTCCCGCGCGACCATCTCTGCCAGGGTTACCATTTTCGAGAGCCGCTCTTTGTCCGTATCCACTAAAGCCAAAGTTCCCTGGTTCAAGTATGGTGAGTGAACCATCTGCCAGATGGATTGTCGACCGAAAAACAGGCTTCCCGCTCCAATAACGACTACCTTTGGGTGCTGTATGTTTGTACCATCCATTACTAACCCCTCCTCTTAACGATATAAGTTCATTATAGGTGAGGGGCCTGAGATCGGAATGTGTGATAGTTTTCAAAACATGTCATATGGTACGATCATTAATAAGAGATAAACTCTTGATTGTATTAGATGAAAATTGAAGGATGTCACAAAGTGGAGAGGAATGAGTTGAATCATATGCATGCAGGGACCGTGAATATGAGTATAATCGACGAACTTTCGGAGTATATCACACTTCGCATGAGCTCTTATTTGGAACAAACTCACGACAGCAATTGGATGGAGCACAAGTCACATTCCGATTATGATCTGTGGTTCATTACAGCAGGCTCCGTCAAGATTACCATCGATGGGATCGAACATATGGCGGACCGGGGTGACGTCGTGTTTTTTTATCCGGACATGCCCTATATCGCTTCCACAACCGGAGAGCTATGCCGATTCGTATACATGCACTTTGATTTCAGCATCGCTGAGCAAAAGCGAATTCTGGGCGAATTTCAACTGCCAGGCATCGTACCAGGCAACCTGGTTCGGGAGGAATCCACGCTGTTCACCTCGTCCTATCGAAGGCTCAAACAGGAAAGCGGGGCTTCCGGAAGTCCGCTCTACTTGAAGGCTTCTCTGCTTCTGGTTATTGCAAAAATTTTGGAGCTTCACGGGCAAGGTCTGTATAATGGTGAGTTTCTAAAAGACCGAAAACCGAGGAAGACGGAAGGAAGTCTGGAGGTTCTGCAGAACGTATTCCCATACGTGGATGCGAATCTGCATCGTGTCATCCGAGTTAAAGAGCTTGCAGCCATTGCAGGTGTCTCTGAGAAATATTTTATTTCTTTGTTCAAGAAAATTCTGGGTATTACGCCGGGACAGTACATCAATCAAATCAAGATGAACCGGGCACGTGACTATCTGTATGAGAAAAAATATACGATCCAGCAGATTTCCGGATTTCTGGGCTATCCCGATCCCTTCACCTTCTCCAAAGCATTCAAAAATTTTTACAACGTGCCTCCTTCCAAATTTGAATAGCGTGTCGTAGACAAACATGGAGGCAACCGGTCTATGCCGGCTGCCTCCACATTTGTTTAGTCATGGTTATTCACGTTTTAGGTGTATGTCTCTTCAGCGTTCCTCATTAATGTAAAGGGTGCTTCACTCGAATAAATATCATGGAAAAACCCCTTGTACGGTATATCCTCTTCCAGGCATTTAATGAGATACAACAGTTCGTCGTCAGCTTCCGGTTCTTCGCCAGTATGCTGCATTTCCTCAAATTGACCTAAAATATTCTCCAAGAGGGTCACTTGAATAAATAAAGGCAGCTTCTCCATCATCGAATCTTCGATCTTGGTTTCGGAAGCATAACCCGCGAGGGCGGTTTCAAAATATTGATCCATGAACGCTTTGCGTTTACCGGCGTCAGGTTCAAATTGTATCCAGCCCACACCGTGTGTCCATAGATCTGCCAGATCATACATATACCAGCCGAAGCATGAATTATCGAAATCATACACCGTGATTTGACCGGTATCAAAATCGATCGAGTAATTCCCATCGTTATAATCGAAATGGATCATCCCGAATGTTTCCTGGTTTGTATCCAACCCTTTTAAGGTATTCAGGAGCTCGACCATCTTCTCCTTAAGCAGAGAGAATGATTCAGGTATCATGTTATCGATATATTCACCCTTGTAATTATCAAAAAAATGATGCCGGCGATGGACAGGAGTATACCCTTTTGATATTTGGTGCATTTTCCCCAGGACTTTACCGCAATTATAATAATGCTCGGTAATTGGAACTCCTTCACGGTACTGATAGTTGTTATCTACTAGCATCTTGCCCTTGGCCTTGTTAAACAGGCTGACAAAAAAGGTATAATGTTCATAAGTAATCTCTTCCAGCAGATTGCCCTTCTTGGAATTCACTACATTCGAAACGCTGGCTCCATGATCAAACAGATACTGGACATATTCCAGTTCGGCAATGTAATCTTCGCGGTTTCTGCCAGGCAAGAATGAAATTCGGAGAATGAGCGATTCACACCCCTCTTGCTCACAGGTGTAAATGATATTGCGTCCTCCCTCATGAGGAGGAACAAGCTGAATCTCGTAGCCTTCCAATTCGAACAATTCGGATACTCTAGCCAGTACATGCGTGTTGCTAATGTTAACAGCTTCGTTAAAGTTAATAATGATCTCCTCCAGTAAACATTGATGGGACGGTTTCCCGCACTGCAATGTCCACAAAAGGAATCCCTGTTACGCAAATATCCTTCTGTGAACCTAAAGCACAATCACCTTGTTAGTCATTGAAATTCGCTCCTTTTTGTTCAGATGGTTATATGTTATCCTACAATTCCATATTAATCCAGAGGAGATGTCGCAAAACCGTTTTCCCATTGGATAATACACCTTCTATTCCAACAACCGATTAAACCAGAGATCAAAATCAAAATACTAAAAAGACGGATTCCGTAAGTTGGAATCCGTCTTCTTTTTCTTTTTGATCATTACTAACCTTGCTTACTCTATTTTCACGGGCAAGATTCCACCAGCTTCCTTTTTGCCAACCAGCACGTTAATCCCCGCTGTTATATTGGGTTCCTGCTTGCCATAAACGGCCAGTGCAGAGCGCACGTTCTGCAAATAAATCATCTCGTACGGATTACCGAGCGATAAAAGCGTGTACCTCTGATTACGACTATTCATCGCATCGATCAAGGTTTGATAAACGTTCCATCCGAACTGACTTGCCACGTTACGGAACTGATAGGAGGCCAGGATAACGTAATCCGCCTTCGCAACCGCCTCATTCGTTTTCCCTTGACCGATAACGGAAATCTCCGTCTTTAACGACAGGCTATTTGAGGCTTGCTTCAGATGCTTCTCGAGCTGCTTCGCCTGTTCTTCCTCAGCTGCGACAATAACCACCCTGTCTCCCTGATGAAGTTGATCTGGTTGCACGCCGTCACGGCTGAACAATAATGTGACCGCTCGTTCTGCAATGTTCCTCTCCACCGTGCGATGCTCCTCAGATCCGATGACTGTGTTAAGCTTGGCTAACTTATGTGAAAGACTTTCGCTACGTTTAAATAAACCATATTTCGATTTCAACTCCAAAATACGCTTCACGGACGCATGCACAGTTTCGATCGGGATCGTCCCACCCTCCACGGCATTCACTAGGGTTTGATGTGCGGCAGCCGAATCTTGCGGCATAAGTACAATATCCACACCTGCCGAGACTGCACGTTCCACCGCTTTATTTTCACCGAAATGCTCCGCAATCGCCTTCATGGTGAACGCATCGGAAATGATGAGACCTTCATATCCCATCTCTTCACGAAGCAGTCCATTCAATACTTTATGAGATAACGTAGCAGGTATCGGCACGCTGCTTCCGTCTTTGAGCGAAGTGACATGTTCGTTATCTATGGCAGGGAAAGCAATGTGCGCGGTCATGATCATCTCCACACCGTTCTCGATCGCAGCCCGAAATGGTTTTAACTCTACCGAATTCAGCCGCTCAAGGTTATGTGTCAGCACCGGCATTCCGAGATGGGAGTCTACCATCGTGTCCCCATGCCCTGGAAAATGCTTGACCGCCGCAATTACGTTCGTTTGCCGTAGTCCTTTTATGGTTGCAAGACCCATCCGCGTTACCAAATCCGCATTCGAGCCGAACGACCGCATACCGATGATCGGATTGTCCGGATTGCTGTTAATGTCGAGCACAGGCGCAAAATTAATGTTTAGTCCAAGTGCTTTCAGCTCCTCCCCCGTCAGTTTTCCAGCCGCTTCGGCCAGCGTTGTGTCTCCGGCTGCACCAAGAGCCATTTGACCCGGCAGATTGGTTCCACCTGGGATTCGCTGAATAACGCCTCCTTCTTGATCAATGCCAAGAAACATAGGTATGTCCCCTGCTTCTGTTTGCAGAGTGTGCGTGAATGTCGTGACTTGCCTAGTGTCTACAATATTTTTGTCAAAAAGAATAAGTCCGCCTAAATCTTGATCGTGGATGATATCTTTCAGCCCATCATGAACAGTCGTGGTCGCTTTACCATTCCATTGCCTAATATCAGGCATAAGCATTTGGCCGACTTGCTCGCTAACCGTCATATATGAAATTAGCTTATCCCAATCTTGGGACTGTATCGCAGCCTGGCGTTCGAACCGAATCACTCGTGACATAAATACGGCATATTCGGCCCGCGTGACCGTCTGATTCGGACGGTAGGTGCCATCCGAATATCCGCCGACCAAACCGTTCGAGCTCATGATAAGAATAGGTGCTGCTGCCCAATGTTTTTCCGTATCTGACCAATGGGCGGATTGTTTGCCTTCCGAGAGTGAGTACGCGCGAGTAAGGAATGCCGCGGTCTCAGCGCGACTAAGCGATTTATCTGGACGGAAGGTGCCACCTGGCAACCCGCTAGCCAGCCCTTTTTTTGCAGCTATAGTTATTTCTCGATAGAAGGGGTGTGTTGTTGGAACATCCGAATATGTCGTGCCTTCCACTGGTATCTCTAACTGTTCTGGATAAAGCTCACGTATCAGAAAAGTGACGGCTTGTGCTCTTGTTACCAAACCTTCGGGCTTAAATTTCCCATTGCCGTATCCTGCGATTGTTCCCCGTTTGGCCATATACTCTATTCCGTTTTCTGCCCACTTTGAATGCTGCAGATCATTAAAACGTTCTTCCGCAGCTGCACTTCCTGCCCATACGAGCAAAGAACCGAGAACGGCACCACATATTGTCATCATTTTTAGTTGCATCTATCTCACTCCTGCTGCTGTTTTATGTAAGATAAATAGACGCTTCCGATATACATTTTGTTGCGTATATATATTTTATTTCCTGTTACCTCCTTATGAACACTTGACTGTTATGGCAGCTTCAAAGATAATTAAGGTTTCACTAAAAATATCCATACAGGTTCATTTTACATTTGGGAGTGAGGTGATCATCATGAATTGGTTGAATGAACTCTATACATCACAGAAGCGTGAGTCGAAAAAGGACCTCGAACGTTCTTTGGTTGATGCCATCTTTCGGGTGTATGACCGCTTTCCACGAATTGGACTTAGAGAGCGAATCGGACAGCAAGAAATGTCTCTCGATATAGCCGATGCTTATATCCATGGACGTAACGCCATGATCGAAGCCGGTGTCGGAATCGGCAAGTCTTTTGGGTACCTGATACCAAGCCTGCTCACGAATCAAATGTCCCATCAACCGGTCATTATAGCTACATCCTCCATTCAACTGTCGGAACAGATACATAAAGATTTAAGGGTCATTGGCAGCCGGTTGGGATTCACAACGGTTCGCTCCGTCGTGGGAAAAGGCATGGCCCAGTATGCCTGCCGAAGCAGAGCGGCGGAATTGTTCAGGCCAGATGATCCGAACTCCTCATTGTCTACCCTTGCCCAGCGCATTTTAGCTTATGAAATTGATGAACGAGCGGATATTAAAGGTGGAATTCGCGATGCCGAGTGGTCCAATGTTTCCGTGAATGATTGCCAATATGAACGTTGTCATCATAAAAATGGCTGCTTGTTTTACGATATGAGAGCCAAATTGAATGCAAAGGCTCACGAGATTGATTTTATTATCGTGAACCAGGACCTGCTCATACGGGATTTGATGAAGAAAAAAGAAGGAAACAGAAGCATCATCTCGGAACAGCCTGCTCTCATCGTCATTGATGAAGCGCATAATCTGGAAGCAAAAGTTCGAGATGCCAGAACGCTCGAGTTCACTTATCGGGGCGTCTGCCGCACTCTCGATACCACTGTGCAGCTTCTCACGAAGCAGTCCGGGGATAAAAGTCTCTTTTCACAATCCAAGTTCATAAAAAACTGCGCCCAGCGTATCTTTAAACAGATAAACGCGGACCTGCTCCACCATGCCAAACAGGATAGCGACCGTATAAAAGTATCCGAGATCAAGGGTATACCGTTAAACCAAGTCTCGAACGATTTGAAAGATCTCAGTCTTCGCCTTTCCATTTTGACCTCCCGCCACGAGCGGGAGATTGATGACGCTTTTGAAGCCATAAACGGGCTTATTACCCTCATAAATGTCTTGGCTGAAATAGAGGACAACTATCTCATATGGGCAAGCAGTCCTCTTGGAGCAGCCATGATCAGTATTTGTCCCAAAGATATAAGCCAATTTCTGAAGTACGCTTTATTTAATGGCAAGGCGCCTGTTATCCTAACATCGGCAACACTGTGCCAAGGCGGGGAAACACTGGAGGAACAGTACTCTTATATGACGCAATCCCTCGGTTATAAGGGTGATTTTTTGGATCGCAAATCCTCCCCTTTTGACTACACCAACCATGCCATGATGTACATCTCGAACAACGTTCCTTATTACCACCATGAACAGCGCGAAAACTATCTTGAAGCAGCCTACAAAGAATTGATTCAACTCTGTAATTTAACACAAGGAAGAACAATCGTCCTTTTTTCAGCAAAGGAGGACATGAAGTACATTCATAAGAAGTTGGTTTCAAGAACTAATGAGTATACATGGACAGTCCATGTTCAAAAAGAAGGGTCTTCCCAGGACGGTGTCATCAGCGAATTCAGGGAAAGCAAAGGTGTACTCCTAAGTACCGGTGTATTCTGGGAAGGCGTGAATATCGAGGGTCCCGACCTGTCGCAGGTCGTTATTTTCCGTCTGCCCTTCCCTGTTCCTTCTGATCCCATTTATGAATATAAGGCATCTGTAACGGAGAATCCGTTTATGGAGGTGTTTGTACCGGACATGCTGCTCCGGTTACGGCAAGGAACCGGTCGTCTGATTCGCAGTGAAACGGACCTTGGCATACTCAGCATACTGGACTCCCGACTTAGCGCAGGGGCAAAAAAGAGTTACCGGGAACAGGTGCTGGAAACATTACCGTTCAAAAAAGTAACAGAGGATTTTTCGGTTTTGGAAAATTTTGTCCACAAAAAGAGGATACGACGTACGGATTGATAATGGAACAATCAAACTATAAAACTGTGCAATTCACATAAAAAGGCCCTTCCGTCCATAAAGCGGAAGAGCCAATTTCATGCTGCACGCAAAATATATGCTAGTATATAATCCAAATATATGAATCTCAAAGGAGGCATTTTCATGGTTGAAAGACCAACTACAGAGGAGTATGCAGCTTTCTATGAAGGGTACATGCAGCTGGTTCCAGAAGGGAACATCATCGAACTTTTGGAGCAGCAGGCCAATATCGTACAAACGTTGCTTTCTACATTGACAGAGGAGCAAGCAAATCATCGTTACGCCGAAGGCAAATGGAGCGTGAAGGAGGTCATCGGCCACCTTTTGGATAACGAACGCATCATGAGCAGTCGATTGCTTCGCATCGCCAGAGGCGACAAAGCGAATCATCCCGGGTATGATCAGGACGTGCTTATGCAAAGCCATCCCTTTAATGCGTATACAGTATCCGATTTGAACGAAGAATATGCCGTTACACGCCGCTCAACCATACTTATGCTCCGTCGCCTCACGCCGGAAGCTTGGCTCTGCAGAGGGATCGTTAGTGATAATCCTGCTTCCGCTAGATCGATAGCCTGTATTATGGTTGGACATGAGCTCCACCATCTGTCAGTACTTCGCGATCGCTATTCGCTGGATGTGAACTTATAATCCACCCCGACTGCCTTTTGAATTGCATGCCCGTGCTAACGGAAAGACTTTGAATCTTCATTCTCTGTAGGATCAAAGTCTTTTCTCATCAGCCGATATATCATTCAAAAGTAATGGGATCTGCATTCTTTCCTAAAAATAATTTGGAGTAATAACTCAGATTCGGAATCTCTTCATTGAATTCAATAGGTAGTACCACATAGCTAGATTGAAAGTAATCCGATCCGTTCCAGCGATCCGAATAGTATAGGTACTCCTGCTCTGATCGCTTCAGCACAAATGCTGGCTGCGTTCGATATGTTGTTTGATCGCCAAAATCGCTAAGCATTCCCCAAGGTCCATCCATGGAATCCGCCATTGCATATTTACTTTGATTTGGATTCCATCCCGTGCAAAAAGAAGTCAGCATATTGTACTTCCCGTTCCGCTTGAAGACGGCCGGTGCCTCCCGGTATTCCCCTTGCCACAGTTTTCCGACAAGGCTTTCGACATTAAGGTAATCTTCCTGCAGCCGATATACGTGAAGATCCGCATTGTCTCTGGCAGCTGAAATAAAGTACGCCTCCCCGTCATCATCTTGAAAGAGCGTGCAGTCACGAGACATATATCCATAAGGATTAAAGCTACCATGATAAACGAAATGGCTATCCGGAAAATCAGACGTGGCAATGGCGCATGCAGCATCATTGTAATTATCACCATTCTCATAATGAACCCAGAGAACAAACTTCTTCGTCACCGAGTTAAAAAGCACTTTCGGCCGTTCAAGATTCACCTTTCCACCTTTGTCGCTCACTAATTTCAGATTCGTCCGAACTCGGATGGGTGCAACCGGAGTAGAAGTCGTTAGGATATGGTTCTGAAACTCCCAGTTGAATAGATCTTTGGAACGGTAACAACTGACATAAATATTGTCTCTGCGGTCTTCGCCATACAAGTAATAGAAGTGATCATGGAATAGAATATGTCCTCCATGGGCATGGATCGCCTGTCCACTTGAATCATTCCAAACGGTACCATTCGTTAGTCTTGTATTCATAGCTACCTCTGTTCTATTATTTTTTTCATTTGAGAGTGTCGTTAATCATTATCGCTTCCAAACATCTTTACTTCCCACAGCCTTGGCGTATACCAGTTGTTCGGGTTATTATGTAGAGTCGCACCAAGCATATTAATTCTTACGTACCTAGCCGTAGCTGATAAACTGTCCGATGTGAAACCGTATGATGTATAGTCGGTTCGATCCAATGCAACGGTCCAGTTTACATTGTCGCTACTCGTCTCAATCTTGTATTTGTAAAATCCCTCAGATCCTTTTTGCATCCACCAGGAAATTTGCACGTTACTAATTTGTTGAATAGAGCCCAAGTCTACCTTCCACCACTGTGGCCAGGAACTGCTTGTGGCTATCCATTCGGTCTGATAGCTTCCATCATTAGCATAACTTGCCGGGTTATTACCCGTGGCCGTCTGGGCTGTTGCAGGTTTACCTTGAGACAACAGTCTTCCGTTCTGTACGGGAACGACAACATCATGGTTAGCATTGTACTGAATTTGATCAAAGTAATCATAGAAAGCGTAACCATTAGAGAACCAAATGGGAAGCAATCGTTCCTCCGTTGTTCCATTTTGCGTACCTGCCCAGCCGAACATCCAGCGATAAGCAACCATAACCACGTTGTTGCCTGTGTCTGGCTTCACTCGCATGACGGACCCCGACTGCGCCGAGAAGGTTGACGTGTTGCCAATCGTCCGTAGTTCAGACCAATCCCCGTCAATGCTTGTTACTGAAGAATACATGGGTATGCTCGGATACCAACCTGCCGCCTGAGAAGAGAACAAATAATAAATGCCATCCTTTTTGATCATCTTAGGCAGTTCTCTGTGTTGATTTTGATAAATAACAGAAACTTGATGATCTACATCCAGCCAATCGGATGTTAACTGATACAAAATCGTGTCCGAATTATTATTGGCCGTAGAGATCAGATAAGCCGAATCATTATCATCTTTGAAAATGGAGATATCTCTGGACTCATTCCCTTCCGGTCGAAAGCTTTTGTGAAATGTAAAGTTTTCTCCAGGCGTGGCAGAAGCCACAGATACCCTGGCAAGCGTATAGTCTGTACTGTTTTCATAGTGGGCCCAAAACACAAATTTATTCGTGGGAGCATGGTAAAGGATATTGATCCCTTCAAATTTGGAATTGGCTAGGTCCGGATGATCCGTGTAGGAAAGTACCACCTTGTCATTACCATAGGTGATATCATCAGTTGATGTCTGTTGAACCATTTCACCAAACCCGCCTGATGGCTTTTGAACAAAGTTAAATCTGTAGTAGGTATCCCCAACTTTAAGTTCATTTGGGAGTACTAGCGTTGATTGCGTTGTATTATCAAAAGTTGTGAGGTTTTCTGGAAGGCTGTAAGGGGTATATTCTGGCGAGAAAGCAGAGGTCAGCAAGGAATTTCCGCCATATGCTTTCACTTGATATTTGTACGTACTACCGATGTTGAGGTCATAATCATCCGTTGTTGTACCGGTTAAGCTCTGCAGAAAAGTATAGGGTTCATTGTTCTCTAATCTATTCAACTCGTATGCTGTCGCTCCATGAACAGGTGCCCAATGGATTTTGGCATTGGATACTTCGGATTCATTCTTCAGCACAAACAGTGTTGCAGCAATATTGGTCTCTTCAACAGCAGCGTGAACGGTTTGAGCTGAGGACGTTAAATGAAGTGTTAACAACATCAATGCAATGACGATAGCAATCCACGATTTACCTTTGATCATGTCTCATCATCTCCTTTTTTAGAAGACCAACCTTCCTGTTGCCGGAAGGCTGATCCAGGTGAAACTTGACTTTATTTCAACTTCATCAGTGACATGACATCCGTCTTGCTGGCTTGACTGTACCAATCATTTACCTCTTCAATCACTTGGTCTCCGCCTTTTTCGTGCCACTGTTTGACAAAGGTATCGAATGCTTCAATGGGCTCATTGCCATATATTATTTTGGTGAACGTCTCTTGCTCCATGGTGGTCAGCTGTTCCCACACATTTTGCATTGTTGGAGTTGGTGGACCATTAAACTCATTTGGCAGTAAGACGTCCCTGTTTTCATAAGAAATCCGATATCCATCTTTGGTAGTTTGATCCTTCGAAGCGCTTTGAATAAGGACACCCGTATCAGGTTCAACACCTGTCGCTAGATCGAAGTAAGATTTGCCGGGACCGTCAACACTCGGTGTATTTTTGGTGAACGCCATTTTCCCAACGCCTTGCACAGCCTCTAATGGCGTATTGAATTTCGTTGGATCGAATGTTACTTCATCATTGACGATATCGTAATCGTATCCCTGAGCGTAGCCGTATTTGAAATCTCCCGTGCTGAACGCTGCATCGTACATTTTATCGTAGTACAGGAAGAAGGCTTCCATGTTCTGAAAGTCCTTGTTAAACATGAACACGCCATCGTTCAACTGAGCGGACTGATAAGTTTTATCGCCATTCACGCCTTGAATGGTTGGATAAGCACTAATTTTCGCGCCCTCTACATTTTTCTCTACGTCCTTCACACTGTCGTAAAGCCAAGGACGCCCTATGATGATGCCCGCCTTCCCTTCAGTAAAATCTGATAGCGCGTCCCACGCCCCCTGGGTGGCCAATTCTTTGTTCAAGTACCCTTTTGCATACCAATCGCGCAGTTTGGCAAGTGCCTCTTTATTGCCATCAGCCACCGATCCATAGGTCAGTTTGCCGTTGTCGTTATACCATTGGCGTGGAAGGTACTTGCCCGTATATGCGCTGAAAATCATGACCGGATCGCTGACCCAACCTGTGTTGTAGGAATCCTTACCGGAAAATGTAAATCCATATGTGTCTTGTTTGCCGTTGCCATCCGGGTCTTCATTACTAAACGCAGCAATGACTTTCTCGAACTCCTCAATCGTCGTCGGTGCTTTCAAATTCAACTTGTCCAGCCAGTCCTGACGAATGAGCATGACTTCACCTTCGGTTAAATTCGGCGCAATCGCCATCCCGTAAACCTTTCCATCCCTAACGACTGGATTGAAGGTGGTCGGATATTGTTTGTATATGTCTTTAAGCCGGTCAGGCATGTAAGTAGAAATATCTTCCGTAATCTCCTTGACCCGTCCCGATTCAATCAGATCATTGACCAGCATGGTGTCATAGACCGGCAGAACGTCTGGTAGCTTCTCGGAACCCGTCAACGCCAGCCGCAGCTTGGTATTGTACTGCGAAGCATCACCACCCAGAAGGGTAGTTTGGATCTTAATGCCCAGTTTTTGTTCACCCCAACGGGTCAATACATTGTCATTCAGACTTTCACCATTGATGTACTTTCCGGCATTCTCATCCTGTTGTTTCGCGATCGTTATTGTCAAAGGAGGATCGTATTTCCCGTCTTTCAACACCGATGCCGATATATCTTCGGAAGCGCTTTCTCCTCCGCTGCAGCCAGCCATGAGAGTGGCCGATAGCATGACCATACTTACTATTTTCCATAAATCGTTTCTTTTCTTCATAGAAACATGCCCCCTTTGATCTATTGGTTTTGTTTTCTACTGATTCGATTATCTCTTCATTGCGCCTACTCTTTCACAGCCCCTAGCACGATCCCCTTAACGAAATAACGTTGCAAAAAAGGATAGACCATAATGATGGGTAATGTGCTGACAAAAATTTGGGCCGCCTTGATGCTTTGTTCCGACATGGCTGCGACTTCAGATTGGCTCATCGCCATATTCTGCATATTGCTTTGTACGACAACAGTCTGTAAGAAAGAAGCCAGCGGATACTTGCTCGCATCGGACATGTACAAAATTCCGTCAAACCAGGAATTCCAGTGTCCCACCATAATGAACAAGGATACGGTCGCCAGCCCGGGAAGAGATAACGGTAAATAGATTTTGCTAAGAATAACAAAAAAGGATGCTCCGTCAATGAATGCAGCTTCTTCCAAAGCTTTTGGAATCGTTTTAAAGAAATTGACGAGAAGGATCAGATTATAGGCACCGAAAGCTCCCGGCAACACAAGGGCCCATATGGTGTCCTTTAACCCAAGAGCTGTTACCAAAATGTAAGAAGGTATCAATCCTCCGGAGAAGAGCATGGTAAAGATGAAAAACCACATCAGCGCGTTGCGGCCCCGGAATTCCTTAGACAGGGCATATCCTGCACAGGTAAGGATGAACATGCTGATGGAGGTCCCCAAAACCGTCCGAGTGATGGATGTGAGCATCGCACCATTAAAATTGGAGTTGTTAAACGTTTTTACATAGGCGTCCACATTGAATCCCACCGGCCAAAATGACACCATATTACCGCTGACAGCCGCTTTGCTGCTAAGCGATTGCGCGAGCAAATGCAGCAGTGGGAGGAAACACGCCAGTCCCGCCAATATCATGAACGCATAATTAAAATATGAGAATACTCTGTAGCCCGTTGTCTTATGGTACATGATGCCTCTCCCTCCTTGTTAGAATATTTTATAATTGGCATACTTATAGGCCAGCCTGTAGGAAACGACAATCAAGATCAAGCTGATCCCTGACTTAAACAACCCTACAGCGGTTCCGAACCCATATTGCCCGCTTAACAAGGATGAACGGTAGACATAGGTGTCAATGATATCTCCCGTACTATAGACAAGCGGATTGTACAGATTAAAGACCTGATCAAATCCAGCATCCAGAATATTTCCCAGACTTAGTGTAGAAATGACGATAATCATGGGCAACATGCTAGGCAAGGTAACGTACCGGATTTGCTGCCGTCGTGTGGCACCATCAATTTCGGCCGCTTCGTAATAGGAAGGGTTGATTCCCGCTATCGTCGCCAAGTAGACAATCATGCCGAATCCGAAGCTCTTCCACACATCACTGACCACAACCGTGAATCTAAAAAGATCAGGATCACCCAAAAAGTAAATGGGATCGTTCCCGAACATCCAGGTCAAAACTTGGTTGACGCCTCCGTCTAATCCGAGAATGTCGATCATTAACCCCGCAACAGTGACCCAGGACAAAAAATGCGGCAGGTACACCAGAGTCTGTACACTTTTTTTAATCCCAACATTTCGAATTTCGCTCAGCAGAATAGCCATGACAATAGGAACGATAATACCGACAATAATTTTGGAAACGGCGATAATCAGCGTATTGACGATCGCTTGTGTTGCTTCTTTGTACTGAAAAATCCTTTCAAAATTATCCAACCCTATCCACCGGGAACCCCCGATACCTAGCCAGGGTTTGTAATCCTGAAATGCCATGAGTAAACCTACCATGGGTCCATAAGAAAAGAGGCAAACAAACACAAAAGCCGGAATACACAGTACATACAAAGGCCAATTTTTCCTCATTTCCTTTTTCATTGGATTGAGCTGCGATACCTTTGTTTTTGCTTTTTTAGCAGACGTAACCGAACCAATCTCGTTAATGTTGCATACCTCCTCTATGACGGCTCTTCGATAGCAATCCTTGCAGTTAAGCTTAACAAAAGCGCTTTCACACCAAAATGCCAAAATTTCAAGATCATCACCTCAACCTGAATCATTTTAAAACCGCTTTCATTTAATGCTGTTACCACCCTTCCGCTTTTCGGAGGTTTGGCTTATATTAAAGTTAATTCGATATGGAGTTTTAACTTCTAGGTTTTGTGAGATGAAAGGGAAAGCATATGATTAAGAAAATGTACATGAAGCGATTTATCTATTTCTTTGTTTTTTTTCTCCTGCTGACATTGAGTTTGTTTTTCGTAATGAACCGATTGAGCTCTAAAACTCTGGAAGAAAATCTGATCGTCGCTTCCAAAAACCAACTTGATTATGTGAAGGGCATTCTTGACGGAATTATGTATGAGGCAAACATGTACGGGGTTCAGTTTGCAGCTGACAGTGATGTCCGGTTTTATCAGAACCATGTTATTGAGCTGAGCAATTACGATTCACAAATGAAGAAGAATGATATAGTTGATCGCTTGCGACAAACACTCCTTTCCAGTCGATCTATTGAATCGATCGGCATTTACTGGAAGTCTGAAGAAACGTTTTTGTCCACGAACAATACGCTGGAGGCAAGACTTCCATTCAAGGATGCTCATCAACGGGGATGGCAGATCATCGGTGACAGCTTGTATTACTTTGCCGTCTATCCTTATATCCTAAAGTCTGGCCAAAATGAGCCAGCTCAATATGTGGTTGGTGTAAAGCTGAATACTGATTATTTGAAAAGCCTGCTCAAAAAGGCTGTGAACAACGACAGCTCGAACGCTTTTTATCTGTTTAACCATCATCAGTTATGGAGTGAGAAAGAAGTCGACAACGATTTGTTGAAAGCGGTTACCGTTATGCTTTCACCCGAAACAGAGGCAACCATAAAATATGATTATCATACCAATTCGGATGATTATTATGTTCTTTCCCGTTATATTGAACCGATCGATTCTTACCTCATTACATATACTCGGACAAATGATTTTCTGCAGCCGCTTGACCGTAACCGTAAAGTTTTCCTTGCCAGCATTTTGGCGGTTTTGACGCTTGGTCTGGTTGTTATTTTTACGTTTTACCGGAACTACTACCGTAATATCCGTCTGTTGGAGAGAAAGTTCTCACAGGTCGAGCAAGGCAATCACAACACGCGGATTACCGAAAATACCGACAAAGAGTTTTACAGCCTGTTCAGGAGCTTCAACCATATGGTTGCCGAAATCCAGGATCTGTTCATATCATTGAAGACCGAAACGGAATTGAGACGAAGTGCGGAACTTCAACAACTTCAAGCTCAGATTAACCCTCATTTTTTATACAACAGTTTGTTTTTTATTATGTCTGTGGCCAAGTTTTCACCGGATGCGGTAATGCGCATGAGTAAACATCTAGCCGAATATTACCGCTATTTAACCAAAATGGACCGACATGAAGTCACTCTGAAAAGCGAGCTTAAGTTTGCGGAACATTTTCTGATCATTATGTCTCTCAGCAAAAAAGTGGAGTACAACATTGATCTGCCACCGGGGCTTGCTTCCCTCCCTCTTATGCCGTTGATCATCCAGCCCGTCGTCGAAAACGCCATTCAACATGGCATTGAAGGACAACAGGGAGCCCATCGGGTAACTATTGATGTGAAAGATACGGAAGTTGGGATTACAATCAAGGTCTCGGATGACGGCAAAGGTCTTGCGCTGGAAGATATCCGCAAGCTGGAGGCTCAACTTGAGAGCAGCATTCAGCCTGAGGGAACTAGTGGTGTTGGGCTCTGGAATGTAAACAAGCGCCTGAAGAATACGTACGGTGAGCTTAGCGGACTGCAATTCTCTACCAATGAGTGGGGAGGCTTGTCCGTCTTGCTACATATCCATATTCTTGCAGAGAAGGGAGCAAGCTAATGCGATTATTAATCGTTGATGACGGACATCATGTCGTTGAGTATATAAAGCACTTGCTTGATTGGAAAACCACCTTTGGTATTGATCAGATCGAGACGACGACCAACTCGATTGAAGCCAGAGAAATGTTGAATGAAAGCCACATCGATATTCTGATCACTGACATTCGAATGCCCGAGTTTTCTGGGATTGATCTGCTGCAACATATCCACAAACACAACTTACCGACCAAAGTCATCATCCTTTCTGGCTATTCCCAGTTCGAATATGCGCAACAAGGAATCCGTTTAGGTGCACTCGACTATTTGCTCAAACCTGTAGATAAAGATGATGTGGAGAAAGCAATGTCTAAAGCCATCCAGAATATTATAAAGACACGGCCCGTTCTACCCGTCGTATGGGAGAACTTCGATGGTTTGGGGTATCTGCTTTCATTTCTTGGAGAAAACGAGAACTTAAGAAAAGAGTTCGATGTTTATACTGAGTTTTTAGGGGGGCGCCGTCTTTGCTATTTCAAGGTGGATGGTTTTACTCAAGAACATGAGGACCATATAAAACGTGCTGTTGGAGAAAATTTGGATCGACTCATTTACACTGCGGGAAGTCAACTGGTCGCTTTTGTTCCGGAAGAAGTTGCTGAGGAACTAACCACCAAATTAAATCACTCGGTCGTGTCTCCTCCCTTTTCGTTGACCAATCGAAACATGGCTCGGCAGATGTTCTACGGATTCTTTCTAAATGAGGACATACACTTTGACGACTTCATTGGCTTGTTTAACCATTCTCCGTCATGTGGAGAATGGGAGTATACCGGAAACATCATCAAAACATATGATCGAATCAGTGACAGAAAGCAAAAACTAATCTTTCTCATGGAGACCATCCTTTATATATATCTGTCGGATAAGAATCGGGATGCATCTGAGACTGCGGATTGGATTTTCAATCGGCTACGAGATCCTGATAAACTTTGGTCGACGCTCATCGAAAGGGTTAACCGGATCAGAAACAACAAACAGATGTCCATTCAAACTATCGTCGATAAAGTGCAAACGTACATCGAAGACCATCTTTCAAATTGCCTTAGTCTGGATGAACTAGGGAAAGTCGCACACCTCCACCCCGTCTATCTTTCCAAACTTTTCAAACAAGAGACGGGTGAAAATGTGTCAAACTACATTTCCAGGAAACGGTTGGAGAAAGCTTCCCAACTGCTTCAGGGTTCTCAACTTCGTGTAAACGATATAGCGCAGATGGTCGGTTACAAAAAAAATCAATATTTTATCCAATTGTTCAAAGTAGAATACGGGGTTACGCCGTACCAGTACCGAAGAAACATGATTCACAAGTGAAGATGGACCCTGTCGTGAGATGAATCACCTTCACAACTGAATAATAGTTCTGGCCTCTTCTACAATTTGATTAATGATATCGCCTGCAGATTGGTTATCTGTTAACATTCTCGTTCCCTGCCCTGCCCAAAGGGCCATATACTCTGAATTATTTTGGCGAGCAGAAGCATTTCTGATCTCTCGAGTTAATGTATTTTGGGTAGGGAAGGGTAGCGGTTTAGTACGGGATGCTTCCCAATGTTGTATAAAATCGTTCTTTATACCACGCGCTGGCCGTCCAGAAAATGCATTTGTTATTACGGTACTTTCCTCTGTGCTATCAAGTAATGCACGTTTATATACCTCATGTGCGCCAGACTCAGCGGATGTCAAGAAACGGGTCCCCATTTGTACACCTTGTGCCCCCAAAGCAAGTGAAGCCACCAGCCCTCGGCCATCCATAATTCCACCCGCAGCAACGACTGGAATATGGACATGATCTACAATTTGTGGAACAAGTGCCATGGTTCCGATGTTCGCTCCGCCAGGCTGAGATGATACATCAAAAGTTCCTCGATGTCCTCCTGCTTCACTACCTTGTGCAACAATGACGTCACATCCGCGCTTCTCCGCTTGAATAGCTTCCTCTACCGTGGTGACCTTACTCATGATTTTGATCCCTAACGATTTTGCCCTCTGCATATGATGCTCAGAAAGCAATCCAAACGTTGTACTAATAATCGGGACTTTTTCATCCAACAAGATACCGAACTGTTCCTCAAAATGATTAGGTGAATGGATTTCATCTTTAGTTCGCCGCTTCACACCTAAGGACTCTTGAATCGAGGTCAGTTCTTCGTTTACTGCATCAAAATTCGTATATTGATCTGGTCCAACATGAGCAAAAATATTTACGGCAAACGGTGCTTGAGTCCGTTTTTTAATCTCGTGTATAGCATCTCTTAGCTCTTCAGGGCTCATATACGCAGCGCCTAGCGTACCTAACCCACCTGCATTGGAAACCGCAGCGACTAAGGGGGCCATGTTGGCGATACCCGCCATGCCCGCAAGAACGATTGGATAACGAATATTGAAGCTTTCACAGAGCTTGCTGTTTAATTGAATAGACATCGATATGTTCTCCTCATTCATTGGATTGGGTTCTTCTTCAGTTTACATCGAGTTTACCCATCATGTATAATCCGTAAATCAGATGCTACATATCACCATTTCAGATAGATCGAATTCTAACTCTATTTGTCCATTTCAGTCATCGGGTCAAGAACTCCTGCAAATAGAACAAAAAAAAGCCGCTATTACAGCGACTTTCAATGGATGAAATCCCCCACATATGCTTTTTGCTTATTTTAATACTCTTTCTTTATTACGAAAAACGATCCCCGAATGGTTCCAGCTAACTTCGATTTCTGTCTGGCAAACTTGAACTTTTCTTCTAATTCTTTTGGTACCTCCATCCCCTCAGAGAGCTTAAAACCAACAGCCCGCTTCTTAGGGTCATCAACCGTATACATGACATTGAGAGCAAGTCCATCTTCATAAAAGACGTAGGAAAATCGAATGTTTTCCACTTGAAAAGCCGACGTTTCCAAGGGCTTGGCCGCAAACTCAATATCTCGTTCTTCCTTCAATATTCGGTTTACATATTCAAGAGTATCCTGACTTTCGCTAGCGGGTACAACCGTGAATTCATGCTTATATTTGTTCATAAAATAACGGGCTTCGTTTGCACGTAAACCAGCCAGTGCTTCAGCTACCGGTGAAGACTCTAAACCAACTGTAGACACATTTTTGAAATCAACGCTATACGACATCACGATCTCTCCTTCTCGTTATTTCCTAACTACAGGAATCCACATTTCACCAAACAGCAAGCCGTTTCGCTGCCCCATCTCAACCGTTGTATTTGGCCCACCTACATAAGCGTAATTCTTTTCTTGTGGCAAAACTTGCCCAAAAGCAACGCCAGTAAGGTTATTACTCAACTCTTCAGCCGTTGTCCCTTCCCCCTTAATCACCAGATATTCACCCTTAGGGAATTGGATTACTCTAGTTGCTTCTGGCAATGTTGCTTCGGTCATGACGCCAGCATAATACATCATTTTGTTATTCACTGCTTCGTTCACAGCAAAAATGTAGTCATTTGTCGCTACAGCTTTTAAAGCATCGAGACTTCCATCTTGTTTCACAGCCGACCAAAAATCCGCTTTTTCTTTGTTAATGCCAGCAAAATCTGTGTAGTGGCTCTTAAGCTCAGTTCCAATACCCAAAACGATAAAGCTGTCTTTTTCTTCAAATTGATAATTACTCATCATAAACACCGTCCTCTTTAAATTTATCAGTGGTTTGTCTTTTCACTTGATAGGTTTATAATAACCTTAAATCATGTCAAATTATGATACTGTTTAGGGAGGCCCGATGAAAAAAGTTGAACGGATTAATATCATCATGAGGTATATCAACAACCGCGCCCACTTTACCATTTCTGAAATCATGCGGGAATTTAACATCTCACGTTCGACCGCTATTCGAGATATCAGGGAAATTGAAGCCATGGGCATGCCACTTGTCGCTGAAGTTGGGAGAGATGGGGGTTATTTTGTCATGAACAATTCTGTCCTTCCCACGGTCCGCTTTACTGATAATGAGATCAAAGCTTTGTTTATTGCCTTTATGGCCACTAGAAATCAACAACTTCCTTATCTGAAGAGTCGTCAGTCTTTAACCGAAAAATTACTGGGTCTCATCTCCAAAAATCAGCAGGACGACCTGGTTCTTTTAAATCAAATATTGCTATTTGAAGGAACCAACCCTCATAATCCCGACTTGCTTGATTTATCAGACCTGCCACATCCAATGTTGGAAAAACTCATTCAGATTATTCTTTTAGAGAGCTATTTATTGGTTACCGTCAGAGAAGAGAGGGACATAAAGACTTATCCCATTTATCTCTTGCACCTTTATCGTGAAAAAAGTCTATGGCTCATTGAAGGCTTTGACTTAGATACAGAAAAGAGGCAAATTTTATCTGTTGACAATCTCACCCATGTAGAACCATACCCACCGAAGAAAAGGATCAGTAAGAAGAAGATTTTAGAACAACTAAGCAAGCAGGAAGAGGTTATCAATCTTGTCCTTGAGCTTGGTCCAAAGGCGATTGCACAGTTCAAGAAGTATCACCCTTTAAAGTTTTCTCTTTCATATACGAATCCTTACCAAACCACAGCCGTTATAAAGGCGTTTATCAATGTTCATCATCCAGAAGAATTAACCGAAATAACCAATTGGTTGCTTTTCCTGGGAGGAGATATCAAGGTCAAGGAGATGCCCGAAGAAGTCTTTGCAGGTGTACAAGAGAGATTTAGCTTATATTGCTCCTAAGTCAGTGGACAGTTTGCAGTTTCATCCCTGATCATTTGGAGCTTGACCGTGCTTTTATTATCTGCTGTTTTTACTGAGATCTACTATGGGACATTATCCCAATTGTCCATCGAAAGAAAAACTAAGGTAACATTTAGCGTTTCATAAAATAAAAACGTATTGAGGACTATCTCCTCAACACGTTTTCTGGTGATCTATACCTTGCTTACATCATCTGTCTTTGTTAAGCTCTTCGAAAAACTTAATATTAGTATTGAAATTGGGCACGGATTGAGATTCCTCAGCTTGTTTGACTAATCTTACAACCATATCATTATAAGGTGTTAAGATATTTTTGCCTGAAGCTGACCGTGGAACGACTCCATTGATATAGTCAATTTCGGTTTTCCGTTTCTTTTCTAAATCCTGTAGCATACTTGCTTTTAACAGTCGGGAGGACTCCATGAGAACCCGAAGTGTGTCCATACGTTCAGGGATATCCTTATCACTTTGTATTTCCAAAGATTCAATATCAAAACCACTCATCATGGCAAATTTCACATCATTTGCGTGTCCAACTTTGATCGTCTCATCGGCAATACGAACGGCACTTACAATACTAATATCATGATCAAGCACGGCGCCATACTCCACATTCAGTGCTGCAGATAAACCGCTAAATGCATTGTTAATAAGCAATTTGGACCACTTCGTGCCCACCAGGTTATCGGAAATATGTGTTCCACCTACTAGGTCTAATATAGATTTGATCTGTTGAATTCGATCGGTTGTCTCACCATTTAATTCGCCAATTTGAAAAGCGTACTGCTTAAATCGATTGAACTCTGTTGTGAGTCTTGATACTCCCGGTTCAATAAACGTAGCACCAAATTCAACAGATCCGGCAACTACACGTTCTCGTCCAACTATGGAAGCCACCTTTTCTTCAGGGATACCGTTTTGCAAAGAGAGCACAACACTTTGCTCATCTAAAAATGGCAACAGATCTTGCAGGACAGACTCGTTATATAGCTGCTTGGTTAAAAGCAAAATTAAATCATATGTTCCTGACATATCGTCAGGAGTAATGCCCTTCACCATTGCCTGAAAATCAGTGGTGCCAGTAATTTGGGCCCCTGTCTGGTTTAACGCGTCAACATGTGCTTGATAGACATCAATTAACTCTACATCTTGTCCGCCGGCAGCAATATATGCACCAGCGATGGTTCCTAAGGAACCTGCTCCTAAAACTGCGATTCTCATTTGGATTTTCCCTACCTTTTCTTTTTGATTGCTTTTAATGACGTTTATTTTTCATCAGCTAAATAATCATATATCACTGTTGGAGAAGGCAGCGAAAGCTCTGTTATGATATGGGAAGCCGAAACAACCTCAAGTACAGGCAAATCTGCCATCGGCGCAAGAGCATGAGCGAATAGCTCCAGTCTTGCAGGGCCTGACCAGGCACCCTGTATTTTAATATCCGTAATTTGGCTCCGTACCAATTCACAGATTCTTGGATATCCGTCATAACCGGGCATCTTTTTCAGCATATAATTTGGTTTAACAATCTCTTGTAGCGCCTCCGAGTGATCAAGCGGAACATGCTTATATCCCATGGTCGCGGTAGCTACTCTCAAAGAGCCATAATCCATAAGTCCAACCAATGTGTCGGAATCTACATACAAACTGGGTTTGCCCATTTTTTTAGGATAGGCACCTATTTCCCTGCCTGATGCGATTGCAGGAAAACTGTCTACGTACATTGCGTGGAGATAGTCTCCTTCCTCCCCTTCAAAGTTAACAGGTATCACCTGACCACACTCTGTATAGGAACCAAGGCCTGTTACATCCGGCATTTTCATAATCTCAAACCTTACAAGCGGAGAGGTTACCTCCAATGGCTCCGGAACGATTTTTTTTAAGCGTTCCAGATCAGTTCTATATAAAATGTTCAGGTATTCGCGATTATAAAAACGATATGGCCCCAAAGGAAATGCCCCTGCATCCAGCGGAGTTGTAAATTGCTTAACCACTTCTTCCTTCCTCATCTGAACGACACCTTCCGATCTCTAATTTCTTCATTCTGTTGTCTGATTTCTCTATCGAAATGATGATTACAAAACCATTTTACATCTCAATTTACATTTAATCTAATACATGATAATATATAAACTCATTTATTATAATAAATATAAGAGGTGCACTATAGTGGAGCTGCTTCAATTGAAATACTTTCAGACAGTCGCTTATACAGAACATATTTCTAAGGCTGCCGAACAATTAAATATTGCTCAGCCTTCTTTAAGTCTAACGATAAAGAGACTTGAGGATGAGTTGGGTACAACCTTGTTTGATCGGAAAGGGAGAAATATACAATTGAATGCATCCGGAAAAATCCTATTGAAACATGTCAACAGGATTTTCACCGAAATTGAAAATGCAAAAATGGAAATAAGGACGAAGGATATGGCAATTGATCATACCATCAAAATATCGATTTCAAATCCAAGATTCCTATCTGGATTAATCAGCAGGTACATTACCCAGTGGCCGGATACCAATATACAACAAGGACTTGGAGCTAGAAATGATATCCTTGCAAGCTTAAAAAAAGGGGATATTGATTTGGGGATCGCAGGTCCACCTATAGCGGACGATGAGATTGAAAGTTGTGTCCTTATTAATGAAGATATCGTGCTAGTTTTACCATCCACTCACAAGTTTGCGACAAAATCTGAAATCTCGTTAATCAAAGTGGCTGATGAATCTTTTATTTCCCTTGCTAATAATGAGGAGTATAGCTTTTTTACAACCGAGCTTTGCAAAAAAGCAGGATTCACTCCCAAGAATATATTCGAGGTAGATTCTCATTTACTGGCGGAAATTATTAAGGTTAATCAGGGTATCGCGTTGCTCCCTATTTCAGTCTGTAGAAAATTGGATTTGATTTACGTCAGAATCGCGGATATTAATCCTACCTATCCAGTGGGACTATCTTGGGTGAAGGATAGACATTTATCTTCTTCGGCCAGAAGTTTCCGGGACTTTATCATTGCATATTTTAATGATCATTATGCATTGTACAAAGTTTGAAAAACTACATATTCGGAGCATTCTGTAACTTTTTGCGCCTTGAAATTAATAATTGGTTTTCATCTATAGTGCTGTAAAATTTCATTCACGGATTGCTCAGGGGACTGCTCCGAACTATCCAGCCAAAATCCGATTTGAGGCGTTTCTTTCAAAAATTCCGAGTACAAATTCTCTACCGTAAAGCCAGTGTACCCGACCTTTCCTCTTGATTTTTCACGCTCTTTTACCACCTCTACCTTAGGACACAGCACAACTAACTGAACCGGGTAATCCTTTAACTGCTCCATCATATAGACTAATTCTGCACCGTAGTAATTATCCTGCAAAACTACAGAAAAACCATTCTCATAATAGGTTTTTGCGGCATTTGCGGCTAGCTGATAACGCAAATATAATTGACGGACTGCTTCTTCCGACGGTTCAGCGGACATGTCTTCACGGCCGGATACAATCATGCGACGGAATATATCACCACGCAGATGCACGGCTTTTCCCAGCTTGGAAGCCAGCAGCTCCGACACTGTTGACTTACCAGAAGCCATTAGGCCTGTAATTAAATAGATCGCTTTTTCCATAACTTAGTACCTCCTTCTTATCATAAAAAGAGACAAGCCTATACAAAGAAGAAACATTCAACATGGGTTCTTAGACATATTTATTTATCATGGCATTTAGAAACTCTCGAAATTCTACAACATATGCTTTAGGTTCTATAATTTCCAAATCCGTCCCAAAACCAGCTAAAAACCGAAATCCAAAGTGGTTTTGTGGCATATCTATTTCGGCTATTAGGAGCTCCGAATTATAGGCTTCGATCCTTTTTTGACCGTATCTTTCAATAAATTGATCTTTTATCCGATGTGAGATCAATACTTTAATTGTAATTAGTTTCGGTTGATAGTATTGCTCTGCTTTCTGCTCAGTCTCATAGTCTCTGGCAACAAAGGTTTTAATATCAATATTCAGATTATCCGTTCTGGACAATTTAAAAGTTCGATATTCCATTCGATCTAAACAAAACCCCTTCAAATACCAACTCATTTCACTAAAATGAAGCTGGTATGGCTCGACCCGTCTCTGCGACTTGACTCCACTTTGATCTATATAATCGAATGTAAGTAACCTTCCCTGCACTATTGCTTCCTGGCAAGTCTTTAAGATTTGCACAATTTCAGGACGACCATCCCAATTATAGAATGACAGTTGAATTGTACCTCCCAAAGTTGTTGAACCTATCATCGATTCAATTTTTTTAAGCGTTGATTCTACTTCGTCACTAAATAGAATTTTTCCTAATCCGCCCAGTGCAGTTAGTATATTTTCTAAGTCTTTACTACTTAAAAGTCGTTTGTCTATTTTGTATTCATCCATAATCCCGTATCCGCCGTGCACTCCATTAATAGAATAAATGGGAATGTTAGATAATCCAAGTGTTTCCATATCACGTAGAATCGTTCTTTTGGATACATTGAATAATTTCGCAAATTCGGTGGCTGATACCACATTCTTTTGCAGCAAGATCATTATGATAGATATTAATCTTTCAATTTTGTTCATGATAGTCCTCTTTAAGTAAATAAATTTTGAACAAAGCTATAATAGGTGACAATATAGCTGTCACCTATTATAGCTTACACTTCATGTATTACAAGAAGGAGGTTTTATCATGTCAGTTATTGCATATTTAAATTTTGATGGGAACACTGAGCAAGTCATCGCGTTTTATTCAGAAGCTTTAAACGCAAGTGAGGTAAAAAAAGTGAAATTCAAGGATTTTTCACAAGATCCAAACTACCCTTTACCCGAAAATGAGTTGAATATGATTATGGAGTCATCGTTAGAATTCGCTGGTGGAAAAATAATGTTGTCGGATCTTCTTCCTTCAATGAAGAACGTAACAGGTGAGCTGGTTAAAGGCAACAATGTAATCATTAGTATCATTATTGATGATAAACAGGCAAGTGAAAAATACTTTTCTAATTTGTCTGTAGGTGGCTATGTGATCATGCCTTTATCAGAAATGCCTTGGTCTTCCTGCTTCGGAATGTTGGTTGATAAATTTGGTATCGTTTGGAAGTTTAATAGCGACGCTGATACATTCCTGGATAGAGTGATTTCTAATCAACAGTAATGCAAATCGAAGCCCACGTGCTGCTCAAGTTGGAGCAGTACGTGGGCTTCCCTCCTTTATATCTCTAACACTCTCAAGGACGGCATTTGGTCACATTTTGTTGTAAATTTAAATCTAGACAGACAAAAAGCCGTCATTATTGACGGCTTACACGATTTAATGCATATCTGGTAGTTACAGCAATAACAGAAAGCGTGTTAAATACTTCTATGGATCACAGATTTAGTCTCGGCTGCCTCAAAAATAGTCTCAATTAGTACAAGTACTCTGTGAACTTCATCATTCTTAATTGCAATTTCAGATTTCCCTTCGAGTACAGAGACAAAATTTTCATAGAAGCTTTGCTCCTCCAAGTCCGGCTTTTGTATTGCAAACTTTAGCGTGGACTGTTCGGACGGCGGCGCCATCGTTTTGGTCAATCCCTGCCCCGCTTGGATAGGTTTCGGCTCTATATGAGCAACATCCGGATTTCGAGTGATAATCTCTCCACTTAAATCCCAGTCCCGAATCACTGCAGTACCTTCCGTTCCTTTGAGATACCATCTCGGTAGCTTCACATAATTGGTCGTTCCCACTTCAATCAGTGCCGTCAGGCCATCTTTAAACGTTATATAACTCGTAAAACCATCATCCACTTCAGTTCCTAAAATATAACTTAAATTAGCCGCAACGCTTTCAATTTGGCTATCTGTAATCTGCAGCAGTTGGTCCAGCAAATGCACGCCCCAATCCAGCAGCATACCTCCACCGTAATCCTTCAGCTGGCGCCAGTCGCCAGGTATGCCGTTGGCTCCTTGAACCCTGGATTCCAAATGGAACAGCTCGCCCAAAGTCTTTTTCTCGATGATGTCCTTGGCAGTCCGGAAATCTTCATCCCAACGACGATTTTGATGGACCGTAAACACGCGTTTCTCCTGGTTCGCTACCTCGACGATATCATTAAAGTCCTTGCTGGTTATTGTAACCGGTTTTTCGCAAATTACATGTTTACCAGCCTGCAGAGCTTGAATTGCTATATCTTTGTGAACATCATTAGGTGTAGCAATCAAAACGATATCCACCAGCTCATCTGTTAGAACAGCATCCAGACTTGCATATGTTTTATAGCCGGCTTCCTTGCCCAATTCCATCCGATATTCAACCGTATCGTATACACCGATTACGGAAATCTGTGATACAGGCTCAATTAACTGGCAATGATAGCCGCCCATCCCCCCAAAGCCAACAATTGCTATATTATAAATTCGGTTATTCATCTTCATCGTCCTTTCCCATTTTGACTATGCCTACATAGACTTCTCACAGCAAACTTTATGTAAAAAAAGATGAGTGGCTGCGACCTTGATTCTATGCAAGATGTATAGCACCTCAACTTGTTTAATACCCTTATCATACAAGTCTGATAAAAGACTATCTTCCTATTTTCTTGCTGTTTTATTCCCGGATATTGTCATGCGATACTTTAAAGGCGATGTCCCCGTTGCTTCCTTGAAGAAGTGATGAAACGTCTTAACGCTATTGAATCCCGCCTGCTCAGCTATTTCGGTAATTGAATAATTTTCATTGAGCAAAATCCATTTCGCTTTATTAAGTCGATATTCATTTAGAAAGGTTATGAAGGTCATTCCTGTATTTTTCTTGAAAAACTTAGTGAAATAATACGGGCTGAACCCTATATAGTCGGCAACGTCCTTTAATATAATTGATTCCTGGTAATGCCTTTCTACATATTCGAAAATTCGTTCCAGCTTTAAAAGCATTTCTTTGGTCGGAGTCAAGATATGTTCCGAAATTTGGGGTCGATGTGTCTCATTCCCCCTTGGTACTTCTCTTAGAATAAAAGCCAACATTTCGTAAAGCTTAGCCTTGATCATATATGCATAGCCCTCTTTGCGCTCGTCATCTTCTGTGCTTACGCTTTGAAGAAGAGGAAGAAGCCTGGTTGCCGTTTCATGAGGCCAGTTCCTGCTTGATTGCTCAATTTGAGTAAAAATGTCACGAAGCGACCGATCATCGTAAATTAGTGTGGATACGTCTTGAAACAGATTCAGATCAAATTGAATAACAATTCGCTCACTGTCTGGGGATGACAAAAAAAAGTGGACGTCACCGCCATTGATGAATTGGACTTCCCCCTGCTTCAGACGAATCACCTTATCATTCAAGCCCAAATCCAAGCTTCCTTGGGTAACATAAATAATTTCAATTTCCTTATGCCAGTGAGGGTAACAGAGCACATCCCCTTTGTGAATAAAGCTCCGAAATGGGAGTCGTTTGTCAAGTTCCGGGATTTCCAGATATAAACTCATGTACGTTAGCTATCCTCCTTAAATATGTTTCATTCAATACATATCATGTAACCGATTTCGGAGCAACTTCATGTGCAAATTCCTTCTGTTCATTCTCTGTTGATCTAATCATAAAATTTAAAAGAATGTGTTTATAAATGTTTTTCTCATCGTGATTGCTGCTGAATAATCCTGCATCATCAAGTCGAATTTGACGGTAACGGTGCAATATAGAATTAACAATAAGCCTTTATCAAAAATCGCACATCCGAATATCCGGATGCGCGATTTTTTTTACATTCTAATTCTCTTGTTCCTTAATTACCTGCTCAATTCCCAAAAGGATCAGCTTCAAGCCAAATTCAAACGCTCCGTCGGTTCCCATAAGTTGAAACAAGCCGTTCGTGAACATTCTTCTGAACAATCCTGCTTCCGCTTCGCCCATGGAGTCCAAAAGGCGAATCATCTCTTCACCAGGAAGTGCTGCTTGGTCCTTAAAGATTGCGGCGACATTGCGCTGATGCTGATAATCATCCAGAACGAAGTAAAAGACATAGTTCACAAGTGTAGTAACCACTTGCATTTTCTGATCTTGCTCAAGCGGCGTCGATTCAACGCAGAGCAGCATGCGGTTGGTGAACCGAATAATGTCCGGTTCGTGGGGCAGCGTCATCATCATGAGCTGTGTGGAGCAGGGATACCGGCTGAGCACACTACGTACCGTTTCCGCAAGACCCGTTAGCTGCTCCTTCCAGTCTCCCTCGGAGTGGAACTCTTCCAGAATTATTTTCGAAACCTGGTTGGCCAGACGCTGATATAGATGCTGCTTGCTTTTGAAGTACCAATACAAGGAGGGTGCCTGAATCCCCAGCCGATCGGCCAACCGCCTCAAACTGAATTTCTCGATACCCTCCTCCCCAAGAAGCTCCCACGAAGCTTCCAAAATCTTATCCTCCGAAATTTGAGGTTGTTGTTTTTTCATGGATATCCGCCCTTTTATCTAACAGTGTAAGATTATGCTTTACAGGTTCATAAGTTCATGATACCATCTAACACTGTAAGGTACAAACTAACACTGTTAGATTGGAAGTTGAATATATTGTTCGAATTCCAGACCATTTTAAAAATAAATGAAGAAAGAAGTGAAACCCATGGATGCAGAAAACCTCCATTATTTTGAAAAAGCACCGATTGCAAAAGCCGTAGCTCACTTCGCCGTACCCATGATGTTAGGCACGTCGATGAGTGTCATCTATTCCATCTTAAATGCCTATTTCCTTGGTACACTGGGCAATACGGCCATGTTAACCGCACTCGCTTTAACCTTGCCTTTATTCGCGGTGATTATGGCGCTCGGTAACTTGATTGGTATGGGTAGCGGTACATTCATCTCCCGTTTGCTCGGTGAAAAAAGATATGATGATCTAAAGCATGTGTCTTCATTCGCCTTTTACAGCAGCTTAGTTCTTGGTCTTATAGTGATTGCCGTTGGCCTTCCTTTGATCGATCCAATCGTTCAGGGCTTGGGAGCAACGCCTGAATCCTTCAAATTTACGAAGGACTATGTCACGATTATGCTTATTGGTTCACCATTCGTCATCTTATTCTTCACACTCGAGAATATTGTGCGCTCCGAGGGTTCAGCGATCACGTCGATGGTCGGTATGATTCTCAGTGTCGTTGTAAATATTATTCTTGATGCGATAGCCGTCTTCATCTTCCATTGGGGTGTGATCGGCGTTGCTTCTGCTACGGTCATCTCTAACTTGATTGCAAGTGTTTTTTACGCATTCCATATGGGATATAAGAGCCAGTTTTTGACTATCTCCGTAAAATGGTTCAGGGCTTCCAAGGAAATTATGAGCAATGTTTTCAAAATCGGAGTTCCCGTTTTTATAATGAGTATCTTCTTGGGTGCAATGTCACTCATTTTGAACCATTTTCTTGTCGAGTATGGGGATCAGGCCGTAGCGGGGTACGGAATTTCATCACGTTTGTTGCAATTTCCTGAGTTTATTCTGATGGGCTTATGCGAGGGAGTTGTGCCGTTGATCGCCTTCTCTTTTACAGCGAATAAATTACGCATGAAGCATACCATTGGATTTACGATCAAAGCCATTGTAGCGTTAGCTGTTGTGTTCGGCGTTGTCGTCTATCTGATATCCGACCACTTGATTGGTTTATTTACAAATGACCCGCAATTAATCGAAATGGGCAGCTACATTCTGCATGTCACGTTCTTATCCTTATTTATTACAGGAATGACCTCGTTGTTTGTGGGGATTTTCCAAGCAACAGCGCAAGGTACCGCTGCCTTCATTATGTCAGTCATTCAAGGAATTACTCTCATTCCTGTGCTCTATATCGCCAACCGACTGAACGGCTTCCACGGGGTGGTTTGGTCCCTCGTCATTGCAGATGTCGTCGCGTTCCTTGTTGGAGCTATTATGCTATATATTCTGCGAAACAAATTGCAGCCGGAATTGGAAAATCTAGTACATTAGAAAACAATAATTCAGAAGACAGCAAGATGCATGTTGAGTGATGTATGCAAAAGCATGAGAGTGGTATCCCCACTCTCATGCTTTTTTTGTTTCAATGTTTTCTATTCCATTATTTTAAATCCAAGGTGACACCAAGATCACGGAGATAGTTTGTAGGATTAAATACAGGTGTGGTTATCTGGATAGAGTCCGAGCTCTTGACGTTAGCAAAAGTGATTTCATACTTATTGCTCCCTGATATACGAACCGGTGGACTGACTCTTGGCAACGGATTTCCCTTATGATCATAAAGCCAGATTTCACTCACTTGATCATAAATTCGTTCTCCTGTAATTTCGAAAGTAAAAGTTAAATTATTTTTCTCTAATTTCTGATCTACTATGATGATGGATCCCACTTTCCCTTGGGGGATAGTGATCGGGGTTCCGTTCCAATCCCCATTTACTTTTACCGTAGTATATGCACTGCTTATATAAGGTACAATCGTTACTTTTTTGGGAAGAATCTCAAAGGGCTCGAAAAAGAACTTATATTCTCCACTGTCCTTCAAGAAGTCGGACACATGATAACCGGTACTACCCAAAACAAGACCTTGATCATCGCTCACCTTGAACTTCAATATTCTGGCTATGTTATCGTCCGTATTTTTTAGACGAACGGAGAGCTCTGTCGTTGTTGGATAAAGGACAAGAGCATCATAATCCATTTCTATCTCGTTCCAAATTCCGGATTTGGTAATAGGGATCGATTGGAACCCACCTTGAAGCTCTATGGGTATCTTAGCGTAGGTGGTTGTCTCATCTCGGGACATAATGTCGAGAATAAACTTGTCGGACAGTTGCTCTTTTGGATCAATTCGGAGTGTTCCAGCATACGTTCCGTTCTCCAATTTTAGCGCAGGAGCATCCATGCTGAAGTTATACAACCTCTTACCATCCACCGCAAAAATAACATTATCAACAAACTCAAACGGATCCTTGTCATCCGCTGATGCAACCCAGCCAAGATTGATATTTGAACCGTCATATAGACTCTCTGTAAAAGTGATCTCATGAACGCCGATTTGAACTTGCTGATTGAATTGTTGAGATAATCCCAATTGACTTCCTCTTTTCACCCCTGCCCCCCCAACTAGCTCAAATGCAGATCCGATTATGGGAATAGACTTCATCGCCTCGGCAAAAGCTGGAGACAAAGACGTCATACCCACTGTGATGGATAAGGAAGCAGCTATAACACTTATAATATAAAATAATGTCTTAGACGATTTTTTGTCTCTTATTGTTAGTTCGTCAAGAGTTCGCTCAATGTGCTTATCAACAGCTTCAGGTAACGAACGATTCACTTGTTTCTTTAATTGCTGCTCCCATTTCTCCATGAAAATCCCTCCTGCTCCCTAAAAATATGACGTGCATTTTCACGTGCGCGGCGTAACCTCGTCTTAATTGTGTTCTCCGGCTTCTGGTAAATTTCTGCTAAATCCTTAATGGAGATATCATTAATGTGATAAAGCTCAAGGAGCTGTCTATCTTCCTTAGGCAATATTTCTAATAATTGCTCCAGTTCAACCTGTTCAA
Source organism: Paenibacillus sp. UMB7766-LJ446 (assembly GCF_030226665.1). Lineage (NCBI taxonomy): Bacteria > Bacillati > Bacillota > Bacilli > Caryophanales > Paenibacillaceae > Paenibacillus > Paenibacillus sp. UMB7766-LJ446. The sequence goes on along the minus strand of NZ_JASOYM010000002.1, from coordinate 178,914 downwards.
ATCCATCCTCATGTGTGGAGAGAGACGTAAAATTCCCTAGCTCAGTAATCTTTTTATTTTGACGATGGATTTGATTACATTCATTAATTACAATGCGCAACAGCCATGTTTTGAAAAACGCAGGTTCCCTTAATGTCTTTATCTTCTCGAAAGCTTTCAGAATCGATTCTTGCATGGCGTCCCTGCAATCTACATCGTTTGTAAGTATGGTTTTTGCCACTTGGTACATGACAACTTTATGAGCTTGAATCAAGTTCTCAAAGGCGTGAACGTTGCCTTTTTGAGCTTTTTTCACCTCATTGAGTACGTCCAATAAGTTTCCCCTCCTTCCGTTTAGACAAATGTTAGATGCACAACATCGCAAAGAGGTTTCAAATTTTAAATTTTGGAGAAAACCAGCACTTTCTTAGGGCGTACTCTCGTGTAGCAAAAATCGTAAGTTTAAATTTATAAGTGTATTGCGAGAATTTCCATATGTAGGGTAACTTCTGCTGGATTTATCGTTTTTTAATAAATAATTTAAAATTTATATGTTTATCCTTCTCATAACAGGATTCAATAAGAATAGCCATCTGCTGTCTTCCAACACTGGAAGCAGAACAAGGGGACTCTTTGTGCCAGTAAACCGTATTCGGATGCTATCTGATTCAATGCACCGTAACGTACTCAGAAGATACTTTCCATTAATAGTAGTGCTAAAATTCACTCCGTTCTTATCTTCTAAAAATAGCGTATCCCTTACATCACCAATTTCGGCCGTACTGGATATAAGCTCCAACTTTTTCTCTGATATATGCATTGTAATTAAATGATAGTCAGCCAAAACAAATACGCGGTCAATCATTTGTCTAAATGATTTGATATTAAGAATAATCTCGGAGACATGAGAAGTTGGGACAAGATTTCTGGTTGGAGGGTAAAGACCTTCGATTAAGACCGATTCAATAAGTTGATTTTGCGTTATAAACCTGATCTCATGAGGGCTACATTGTATAGTTACCATTCCATGGTCGTCATCATCCAATAGTTTGACTATCTCTATTAAATTAACACCAGGAATTACTGCACTTCCCGAGAATCCCATTCCGTTCTTGATACAGATTGACCCTGTCGCCATTCGAATAACCCCATCTGTAGCAGTCATAGTGAGTTGATTCCCTTGAACCTCCAGCGATACACCCGTCAAAACTGGTTTCCCCTCAGATGTTGAACATGCCCCCGCAACCTGTTTAATCAAATACTTTAATGAGTTGCACGATACATCTATTCCATTACCTGTCTGTTGATGATTTTGTGTTGGGATAAATGGGTAGTCAATAGGCGACATTCCGCTCAGGCAAACGCGCGTGTTTCCAGAAGTTATACTCAGTATGAGCTGCTCATTCACCTCCAAGATCACATTGCCATCATTCAATTTACGAATGATTTCATATAAATACTTTGCTGGACAGACAATGCTCCCCTCGTTAAAAATATGAATCTTACTATCAGTAATACAAGCTTTATATTGAACCGTTAGGCTTGTATTGCTCCCCCTAAAAACGACCTCTTCCTTTCCTGCATATATGTATAGCCCGGACAATATTCCCTGATTATTGTTCGATAAAGCCTTAAAGACATGTTGAATAGACTTAATTAGTAAATCTCTTGATATGTGTATTAACAACTTATTCACCTGCCTTTCAATTAGCTTCGTAATAAGATTCAATCAAATGTCTTAAAAATGAAGACCGAGAGATGTCTAAATCTTTACACTCACGATCAACTTCTTCCCAAAGATCTTCAGTTAAAGTCAAGGAAACCTTCTTTGTCACACCAATTCCCTTTCTTCCTGCTCCTTCACGCGGCCCTCCACGGGTAAAAACAAAACCGAGCTGACCGTCTTTCTTAGAAAGACCTATCTTAAATTGTTTGTCCTCCATCTTATATCATCTCCATTGAATTAAGTTACTTAAATCAATTATACATACTCAGATTTTATCATATAAATCTATTTCCTTCCAGTGATTTAATACTCATTGACCGAAATCCGGAATTCTTACCAATCAAACACTTTATATATTAAATTTATAAAGATAATTTATAAAGTGTACGAGAAGGACCCACGTTATCAATTAGAGAAAAAGTGTATTTATACAATCCATTTCTGTCAATGAATAATCGTGGGTTTTTCGTTTTTCGAACAAGCTAATCCTTCCTATATATCGATTCCCTTTTCATTTCGTACTTTGTCTGGTGTTACATCATTTCCATCTGGATCAAGTATTGTAAGCGCTGAAAAAGTGTTTAAAACCTGCCCTCGAATTTCCCGTAAATAGTCTTCTCGTAATACTTGTTGTTCAACTCGTTCAGCATTTGTCAGACCCTCTTCACGCTGTTTTTTTGCCAATTGATTAATGCGATCTAAACTTTTAATCATTTTTTCCTCTCCTCTAGTACAATTAATCTTACTGGTAGTCTAGCACTGAAATGCATACGCTGCACCTATTTATTAGATAATGCCGAGAAATATGGCACCACTCTCTCTCCTCTAATTCTTGATTCACATTTATTTAATTTTCCTTACCACCACATAAATATGCAAAACAATAAGAGAACTGTCATATTCGACAGTTCCCTTCTTCTAACTATTGATTACCTTGAAGCCCCTCATACCATTCCTGTTTGAGTTCGCTCCAATGAGCCCGTTTTTCCAGTGCAGCCTGGAAATCACTCCATGCCTGCTCAAATTGTGAATCATCCTTAGCCATAATCAGCTTGGCTTTATACTCTTTTCGCACATTATCAAGTTCAGGCAAATATTTCTCCCATAAGCCACCTGGTTTGGCCTTCACCATATCGTAGTTTTGAGCAACCCTGGTTCCACCCATTTTGCCAATCTTTTCGGTGAATTCAATCGTTTTGAATCTCCCCTTTGGATCAGTAACCCCGTAATTCCACCATGGATACCAGTCATTACTATAGGAAGAAGCCGCATAAAGCTCTGGTGTCGTGCTTGCCTTCTTCGCTTGATCTCCGGAGTCATGCAAGGCTTTATAATTCTCGTCCGTATACAACCATTTTCCCAACGGTTTATCCACCCAATCCCAGAACACTCCAGGCGGACCTTCATTCACGACCTGCTGCTGTTCGGGCTTGGGCTGTAGTGTATAATCAAAGAAAGCAAGAATGGAATCGAGATTTTTTGTATTTTTGTTGATAAACACGTCATTGGCAGGATACGGATTGATAATCTGATTAGCCCCAATCTCACTCACGCCGTCCACTTTCGGATACGGAATGACATCATAGTACCATGCCGGATCGGTTGGTCCGTCGAGAACCTCCCATAACTGGGCGTCCATATTGAAGAATCCACCCGTATTCATGGCTACACGTCCGGATTTGTTTTTTTCCTTGTAACGCTCCTTCTTGTCTGTAATTGCTTCGTGATCCAGAAGCCCTTCCCGGAACATGTTGTTCATCCATTGGTAAGCCGCTTTATATTGCGAATTGTCATAGATGAATTTATAGTCATTACCTTGCTTCTCCACTGGAATAACGCCGCCAGCTGTGCTGACCGTAACGCCAAACGTACTCAGGATGACATTTTCATCGCCCGCGTCAGAGAGAAAACTAAGGGGAATCAAAGGTTTCCCGTTTTCATCCTTCTGCTTAGCTGCTGATCTCAAATACTTCTCTATACCGTCCAACGATTTCAGATCGTCCATCGTCATGCCGGTTTTCTTCAGCACATCTGTACGGACAAACCAGCCGTAGGAAGCCCAGCCGGGCCAAGGATCATCGGGATTTTGATCAAACCAGGTCGGAATGGAATAAATATGTCCGTCTGGAGCTTTCATCTGATCCAGATAGATTTTCGGAATGGAGGCCAGCCCCGGATATTTATCTGGCATATCAAAGTATTGCTCTAGCGGAAGAACGCTGCCCGAACGCGTCATCGCAGTGGTGACAACATCACTGCGTGAGAACAAGGCGCCATCATCAAAGCCACCAGTATTCAATTTCAGGTTAAGCTCTGTCATTACATCGCCCTGCGTAGCTTCCAGACGAACGTCAATGCCCGGTTCCTTTTCTTTCCAATATGTTTGGACCATATTCTGATTATTAATCGTTGCATTCCATCCTAGCCATAGCTTAAAAGAATCTGCGGAACTGCTGCCACTCTCCGTGCTGCTGCTTGAGCATGCCGTTATCCCAAACATCAGTAGAGCCATGGATACCAGAGCCAGCTTTCTTCCCTTCTGTTGACGTAGACTCATCACATGCGTCCCCCTCGGTTGTTTTGAAATTGTATAGGATTAGAAAACCCAACCTGTTGCTTAATATTGGACTATCCTTTCACTGAGCCAATAAGCACACCTTTTACAAAATACTTTTGCAGGAACGGGTACACACAAAGGATCGGAAGCGCGCTTACCATGACTGTCGCCATTTTGATGGACATAAGTGTAACGTTAGAGAGCATGGTACCTCGTGCCAGAGCTTCCTGATTATTGTTGGATCCGAGGACAGTCGAAATATCCTGGGCAGACAGCAGCTGTTGCAAAAACGTTTGAACCGGAATCAGACTCTGATCTGAGACATAAAATGCGCCAGAAAACCAGTCATTCCAGTGCCCCACTGCAGTAAAAAGACCAATGGCTGCAAGCATGGGTTTCGAAAGCGGCATAATAATGACGAAGAGAATGCGGACAGGATTGGCGCCGTCAATCTCAGCCGATTCGATCAGTGCTTCCGGAATACCCTGGATGAATTTCATCATCACAAACATATTCCACGCCGAGAATGCAGACGGGATGATGTACACCCAGAATGTGTTTAATAATGACATGTGATTAAGCTGGATGTACAAAGGGATTAATCCGCCACTAAACAGCATCGTAATCAGCACGTACCCCAGTAAGGATCTCCTGAAAGGAAGATGCCGATAGGACAAGCCATAAGCCGCCAGAAGCGTGATCAGCAAGCCTACAAAAGTGCCTATGATCGTACGGGATATCGTAATGAGGTAGGCACGTTGAATAACCGAATTCCCAAGCACAACCTCATAATTGTACAAAGTAAACTCCCTCGGCCACAGATAAACACCACCCTTTGCCGCATCGCTGCCAACGTTTAAGGAGACAGCGAGCATATACATGAAGGGATAGATTACCGAGATACAGAGCAGTGCCAACAGAGATACAATGATGGTCTGACCCACACGTTCCCTCATGGAAGATCTCATATTACCAAAGCCCCTCTCCGTTGAACTTTCGCGCCATCTGATTAGTGCACAGTACCAACACCAGGCTGATGACCGAGGAAAGGAGACCGACCGCAGTGGCCATTCCAAAATAACCTTGCTGTAAGCCGTTGCGAAGAATGTAAGTGTCGAGTACATCCGCGACTGGCTGATTGGCCGGATTCATCAGAGGATAGATTTGATCCATTCCTACGGCAATCAGTCCAGGCATACTGAGAATCAACACGATGGAGATGGTCGGCATTATACCAGGCAAGGTGATGTTTCGTATTTGTGCGAGCCGTCCTGCCCCTTCCACTCTTGCGGCTTCATAGAGCTGCGGGTCAATCGTCGTAATTGCTGCCAGATACAAGATCGTATTCCAGCCAACCTCCTTCCATAAACCGCTGACTACGATCATGGGCCGGAACCACTCTGTAGATCCCAAGAAAAAGACAGGATCTCCGCCCAGCTTCTCAATCAGCTGATTGACCAATCCACCGTCCAACGTCAGCAGGGATTGCAGGATATAAGCTACCACGATCCATGAAAAGAAATGTGGAAGATAACTCACGGATTGCACGAACCGCTTGTATTTGTTATTTTTCACCTCATTGATAAGCAAGGCCAACATAATAGGAGCAGGAAATCCGAACACAAACTTGAGAATCGCAATGTAAATCGTATTTTTCACCACAATCCAGAACTGTTCATCTTGCAGGAATGAGAAGTTTTCAAAACCAACCCATTCACTACCCCACATGGTGCTGCCGATGTGAAAATCCTTGAATGCCACTTGGATGCCCACCATCGGAATGTAGCTGAAGAGAAGCAGCAGGATCGCAGCAGGTAGAATCATTACATACTGCCAACGGTATTTTGCCAGTCGTTCAATCATTTAACCACCTCTGCCATCATTATGGAGATCAAATTGAAAGCGGTAACATAAAACAGCTTACAAATCAAATACGCTGCGTACGATTAGCTGTGATTGCAGTTCCTCAAGGGAGGCTGATCTGGTAAGATCGTCCTTCTTCAGAACAATGGTCTTTGTCTCACCTGCTGATATATCAAAATAATTGTTGCTGAAAATACCGTCTAATTCGCTGAAATCCAGCTCCACAAACCGCGCGAAGGCTTTTGAATCAACCGTAATTACAAAACGATCCTCTTCTTCCTTCATCGTGGTCTCCATTGCAGGATCAACAAAACCAAAATGCTTTGGCTTCACAAATAACACCGTACCTTCGCTTACAACTTCACCATCCACAACAAAGGAAAACTGTAAATACGTATTCCGCTTCTTAGCAGTTGTATCGAGCATCTCAGTGAAATCAAGCTGTTCGAATAATGCTGTTGATAACGCTGACACCTCTATTGCTTTTGACGAAGTTACGATTTCATTGGAACGTGAATCCATGAGCCTCCATTTCAACTCTCCTTGCACATCACTCCTACTCTCATTCGATACGTGAAGTTCTACCTTCGGACCATCTTCCCGAGCCGATACAAGGATAGGTGCGAAAAAGCGTTTGGCTGCATAATGCATCGCTTTCCAGCGACCAAAGTAATCGATACTGGACCAGGAAGCAACAGGCCAGCAATCATTTAATTGCCAGTACAATGCGCCCATACAGCGGCCACGATGTCTGCGCCAGTGCTCTACCCCGCACGAAATTCCTTCAGCCTGAATGAGCTGCGAAGCATATAACAGGGAATTGAAATCCTTCGGCAAGCGATACGTTTCCCCGATGTAATACAGAATTTTCTCATTTCCCGTACCGTTCTTCTGATGAGATTCCATAACTGGTGAGAAGATATTGCGGTCTTCCGGTAACGTAAACGTCTCAATGGTCTTGTGATTAGGAAAGGATTGCAATCCGAACTCGGACATGTAACGCGGGTACAAAGTGCGAAATTCGGTAAAAGGTTTCTTGCCATGCCATACATCCCAGTAATGCATGTCCCCGTAATTCTCATCGTTCGGAACATCAAAGCTGCCTTTGGACGAAGGTGAAGCCAACCAGTAGAACGTGTTTGGATCATATTCCTTCGCAATAGCCGGCAGTAATACCTCGTATTGCTTAATATAGTCCGCTTGTAACTGTAAGGATGTCTTCTTTGCCCAGTCCCATTCGACCCAAGCCATCTCCTGCTCATTGTTTCCACACCAGATGCCTAACGAGGCATGATGGCGCAAGCGCTTCATGTTGTCGATGGTCTCTTTTGTAATCGACTGCTTGAATTCCTCGGTCAGTTCATATACACCGCAGGCATACATCAAGTCCTGCCATACAATCAAGCCGTATTCATCGCATAAATCATAAAAGTAATTCTCAGGATAATGTCCGCCACCCCAGACACGAATCGTATTGAAATGGGCCTCCGCACAGCTCTTAATCAATCGTTCTGTTCGTTCTGGATTGCAGCGCGGCAAGATGTTATCTTCCGGAATATAGTCCGCACCCATCGAGAAAATGGATACACTGTTCACTTCGAATTCGAAGGACTCGCCCCACTGATCCTTCTCTTGCTTGACGGTTAATGTTCTAAGTCCAATACGCTTCTCATCTCGATCCAGCTCGACACCTTGTTCCATGAGCATAACGCTCAGATGATACAATGGCTGTTTGCCCAGACCATTCGGCCACCATAGCTCGGGATGCTCCACTTCAATCCAGATGTGATGATCTCTATCATTCACGACAGACGTGAATCCTTTCAATGTCTCCCCGGAAGGAGTATCTAATGAGACCTGGATCTCCCGCTCTTCTTCGACCCAACCGAATGTCCTTACGCGCACATCTAAGGTCACTTTGCCTTCGCTATGCATCTGTGTAATGTAGACATCATCCAAACGGGCATGATCGTAGCCTTGAATGGAAATATTCCGCCAGATCCCCAAATCAGGTAATTGTGGACCCCAATCCCAACCGAACATGGAATGTGCTTTCCGCAAATGGGAGATCCCTTCTACCGCATCACTGCAGTTAATCAACGGGCGCTCGGCTTGTTTACGCAGCACATACTCCACAGGGGAACGAAGAATAATGTGTATGGTATTTTCACCTTGTTTGATAACAGAAGTAATATCGATTTCATAAGTACTGTGCATATTGCTTACATTCCCGATACTCATTCCATTCAGAATTAATTCGCCAAGTGTATCCACTCCTTCACATAACAGGATGATCCGGTCATGCTTAAGATCCGCTTCGTTCACTTCAAATGAGTGTATGTACTCATAATCATAATTGCACAGTTCAAGTGCAGCCTGCTCTTGCTCGCGGTAGTAGGGGTCTTCCATTTGTCCAGCCTGAAGCAAATCATGAAAGACCGAGCCAGGAACCGTCGCTGGAATCCATTCGGCATGATCCACTCTCTTCATTTTCCACCTGCCATTTAGATCGATAAGCAACATTTGTGATACCTCCTGATGTCTTTGTAATCTATTTCATTCTATCAAGAGGCCCCCATACTTTCTTATGTTGTGTTCACAGAATTCGTGTGCTATTTTGACATTATAACAATAGGAGAGGTTCGAGCCATGATCAAATATACAGCGTCTACTCACATTCATAACGACCTGCTCGTAGATCCATTCTGGGTCGATTCCTTATCAAAAGTATCACCTGAGCATACCCATGACTTTTATGAATTTTTCATTTTAAGTGAAGGGCAGTGCCAACATATCGTCAATGGAACGACCCAGCATTTAAAGCCGGGCTGCCTTGTCTTTATTCGACCACATGATATTCACCGCTATGAGCCGGAAGGCACTCAGGACTGCCGTTTTTTGAATAGCCCTTGTCGATCCGCTGTAATAGAAGAAGCATTTGCTTACTTGAATGAGCAGAAGTATGCACAAGGACTATTGCAGGCACCCTTTCCTCAGATCGCCATGCTATCTCAGTTAGAAATGACCGAGATAATTCGAAGCTTTGAACGGATCATGATGCTCTCCACCGTTGATAAGAAGAAAGCTCGTGTATATGCAAAAGGTCTGATTATTCAAATCTTGACGCAGCATTTTTTTGCGTTGGAAACGATGGAAGAACCCATACTCCCGCTGTGGTTAGAGCATGCGATCTCCAAAATGCAGCTGAAAGAGAACATGAATTGTGGTCTTCATGCCCTCTATGAATTGTCAGGTCGAAGCGTTGGTCATGTAAATCGCGCCTTCCGTCAATATCTGAATCAGACACCAACAGAGTATATTAATCAGCTTCGGTTGAACGTAGCCAAGAACTTGCTGCTTACCACTGAGTTACGCGTGCTTGAGATAGCACTGGAAGCGGGATTTGAGAACGTCAGCCACTTCTACCATCAGTTCAAAAAATTTTATAATCAAGCCCCGCTAGATTTCCGCAAGAACGCCACAATAAATAAGGAATCGCTACAGCCATTCGATTAACGTTACTGCCGAATCAGAAGTGACCCAAACCCAAAAACTCTCCCTGTACACAGGGAGAGTAGCATATCTAATGGCATATGGCCGTCCTTTCCGTTCAGACACGTTGGGCAGAAGGAAAGCCGAACGAGATTACAGCTCCTCCCTCCTTACGGTTGGTGGCCTGAATCAGTCCGCCGCAGCGTTCCACAATAGCCCGGGCAATCGCCAGTCCCAGTCCGGACTCCCCGTCTTTTCCTTTGACGAAGCGGTGGAATAAGGTGGGCAGCAGCTCCTGTGGAAATCCGGGACCGTCATCCGAGACGGATAGCGCGATCTTTCCCTTTTCCAAGCTTGCATTGATGCGAATTTCTTTTTTGGCGTATCTTGCGGCATTTGTCACGACGTTAAGGAGTGCCTGCAGCAGTTTATCCTGATCAGCCATAATGAACAACTCTTGATTCTCCGGGCAGGTAATATGAAGGGTAAGTCCTTTCTTAACAAGTAGTGGATTAACACGCTCTGACGTTTCCGTCAGCAATTCGTTCAGGCTGACCTCGGAAGATTTGAAAATATCCTCTTCACTATCCAGCTTCGCGAGCAGCGTCATTTCGGTGACAATCTTCCCTAATCTGCTGCTTTCCCCCAGGATCACGTCCAGCCCTTTACGAACATTATCACCTTCAAAGATTCCATCCCGGATGCCCTCCGCATAGCCTGCAATGGACATCAGAGGCGTCTTCAGCTCATGGGACGCATTCTGGAAAAACTGCTTCTGTACCTCGTTAAACCTGTTCAGTTCGCCTGCCATCTCATATACCGTCTGTGCGACAGCGCCAATCTCACCGCCAGCCCTGACCAGCTGCACATCCGTGAAATGACGTTCTTTGACCTTTTTTAGTTCCTGTTTCAGATTCATTAATGGCTGAATCAGCCTTTTCGTAATAAATAGACTCAGCAGGAACATCATCGCTCCAACGATAACGATTACCAGGATGAGCCGGCCCAGAAGTGCCTGTTCAATCGCTTTGATCTTGCTCATGGGAGTCAACAGGGTCAGGGTTCCTTGAGGAATGGGACTGACATCCATAACATAACGCCCGTCCGTTCCGGACCATAGGTCCTTGATGCTGGAAGACGTGACCGCTGTATACTGCTGCAAGTTGGCAGGAACTGCTTCAGTCAATGTATCGCTACTCACCTTTCCGGTTATTCCATTCACAGACAAAGTCGTACCCGACAGCACATTGCCGTTAAAATCGGTTACAAAAGCTTCAACATCGGCAGGAATGAGTGTTGTGGGAGCACTCGCAACCTCCCCTGTTACCAATTGGACGGACTGCATACCCGTATTATTCGAATTAGGAAGAGTGACATCTCCAGTGGAAAGAACAGGACTCATTGCAAAATCACCCGCTTCAGTTATAGAAGCAGACATCGCGACACTTAATGTCTTAAGATCATTTTTCTCTGTCCCAATGAAATGATCCAACAGCACATAATGGAGTAGAACGGCCGTGACGGAGAGAATCAGAACCAGTGACAGGCCGAACGCTAGGTTGATTTGATGAACGAGTTTCATATTAAACTTCACTCCGATCTGTTCGCATACGATACCCGTGTCCCCACACCGACTCTACAGGCAGTTCCTCAATCTTTTTGCGAATCCGCTTAATTAAATGATCCACAGCACGGTCACTGCCAAAATAATCTTCCCCCCAGACAAAGCTAAGCAGCTCGTCCCTGGTAAACGCACGATTCGGATGTTCAGCCAGTACCTTGAGCATGGTAAACTCTTTACTGGTCAGGTCCACTTCTTCCCCGCGCCATATGGCGCGCCTCTCTTCCAACATTAATTGGAGCTCTCCGGTATCAATTCGTGGCGTAGCAGCCTCGCTTACAACCGCTTTTTCTCCCCCTCCGGTAATTCTAATCCAGCGTTCCAGCTGCCGCTTGATGCGGGCTACCAGCTCACGGGGGCTGAAAGGCTTCACCAAATAATCATCACTGCCCAACTCAAGGCCAAGGATCTTGTCCACCTCATTATCCTTTGCCGAGATCATAATAATGGGAACCTCTCCTTCATTACGGATGCGTTTGCATAATTCATAGCCATCCATGCCGGGAAGCATAATGTCCATCACCCACATGCTCGGTGGACTTATTCTATGTAAGGACCAGGCATCTTCCGCATTCGCAAGGCCTATCGTCCGAAAGTTCTCTTTGTGCAAATAAGCTTGAATCAGTGTGCGTATATTCTCGTCATCGTCTACAACCGCGATGAGGTAATCGTTATTCATGAACGGACCTCCAGTACTTTTCTCTATAGTGAGTATACCAAAGGAAGATGGAAGGAAAGAGCTTTGCCATTGTTTTTCCACAATTACACCAATATTGTGCCACACTCCTTCGGTAAATTGATAACTGTAAGACAAACCAAACCATAAGGAGTGTTACGAAATGAACTACAGTTTGAAATTCAGAAATGTTGCCCTGTCCGCCCTGCTGCTCACTGCGATCTCTGCACCGGTTGTCGCGAATGCCGACAGCGACGCTAACGCCAATGCTGTCACAAACGGAACAGCCACCTTGAAAGAAGCGAAATTCTCCATTGCAGCCTTCACAATGGCTAATCCAGTGGAACTGGCTAAAAAATACGCACCAGATACCGTAAGCGAATGGGAAAAAACGTTGGCCAATTACAATAAGCTTCTTTCACAGACTTCTATGTCCGCTGGATTGGCCAGTTTGGTTGCTGTTGACATAGACTCTGACCAATGGAAGGGAACTTCCGAGAACGCTAAACCAGATGAGATGAAAGAAATGCAGACTTTGAAGATTGAGGGAGGCAAACTTACCTCAATTGAGGGAGTAAAGGCCGTAAAAGCCGAACAAATACCTCATTCCGAAAGCAAGAACACCCTGTCTTTTTCGATCACCACAAGTAGTGCTGATCTGAACAAATTAGTGGAAAACGCCAAACCTGGAGAGGCAGTAGCCATCAGCACCGTGGAACTTGACGAAAAAACAACCGGAGTAACAAGCGCGGTAATCGCTGATGCAGAAACGTTTCAAATCAGCAGTATTGATCCTACTGCCAGTGCATTCTTCAAAGCTCAGACTAACTTGAATAATGCTGTATCTGCCAAGGATTCAGCCGCAATCAAGACTTCTCTTGCCGAGCTGTTGAAGCAATACAAGGAACAAATTGTCGAACTGGAAGCTAATCAAGAGTAAACATAGAGATACATTTCCCATCTCCTACATCAGTAAGCAAAGCTGGAAATCTCCATACGCTACAGAATGACCGGACGCCAACAACCAGCAAGCCTCCATGTGGAGGCCTGCTGGTTGTTGGTTTATTGACTATAAGAAGAGCCTTTACTATTCGGTTTATTGTTCATTAACCCGGGCAACTACAAACGGCTCGTTCAGTGCTTGTAAAGCTGCTGCCATGTCTTCAGCCGAAAGTCTGCCGCCAGCCGATATTTGATATTGAAACTCATAGAATCCACCCAAGGTCGCTTTGAAATTCGTTTCCCAGTAATTCGTCATCAGCCAGGCATACGCTTCCGGTTGGGCATCAGATGCTTGCTGGGTGTGGACCTTTCTAGGCCCGTAATCCAGTGTTCCCCATTGAACAAGCGGCGTGTCCGGTACGGCAAGCAGCAAGCTGCGCTCGTTATCCTGCCAGGCGATGCCCGCCTGCACGGAGGAATAATCCAGGCAGGTTCCCGGAATCTGATCCTTCCAGGGGCGAACGAGGCCTCCCGGCTTATCAGCAAACAGGGTAACCGGCCCACTTCCTCCCGGGGTGAACGGCAAAGCCAGATATACGTTCTCCGGATTCCAAACACTTTCTTTATGGAACCGTGCCGAAATGTCCATTCTGTTTTGACGGGTATATATCCGCAGGAACAGTGAAAAATAGGCAATGCCTTTTAGCTGATAACCAAGCTCAACAGTAGCATACAGCGGTCCGTTATCTACCGCGCGGATAGAGATGAGCTGACCTACCGAACGTTCCACGTTTATACCCTTACGGTTGCGACCCATTTTTGAACGGACACTCCATACCTGAGAAGCATCCAAAGGATTTGACGGATTTGTCACCTCATAGATGGGTGTGAAAGCCCCATACAGATCATCCGCTTTCAGCAGCTCGCTGCCTGTCTCCTTATCAATCCACGACACGATGCCCCGCTCTTTCGACCAAGTCAAGCGTACAAAAGGCGACTCCAGCCCGTTTTGAAAAACGGAGATCGGCCCTTGCAGCCCGCCCGGTGTTAAGGTATACATATCCTCCATGTCGTACACCTGATCAGCGCCGATCAGCTTCGAATTGGAAGTTGTCGTTAAGGAAGAAGACCCCTGTTGTGTTGCCTGAAGCGGGCGCAGGATCAGTATGCAGCTCTCCCTCCCTCGGAGTTTAAGCTCCGCAATAATCGTCTGCGCGTGGGTGGACTGCTTAATCAGCACCTCTCCCGTGTCCTCCCGGATCACCTCCACTCCGTTCAACAGTTCATCCGGTTCCCAGCCTTCGAGCTTCAGCTCAACCAACTCGGTGACCTCTCGCTCGGACAGATTCGTGACCTTGAAGCGGTAAGGACGCCCCGGGTACAAGGTAGCCGCGTTATCGTCCAGCAGCGCCTCATCCAGCGCCCGGTAAGCAAGCCTGCTTGCCTCTGCAGCGTGCGCCGTCTTGCGGACCTCGAGCAGCTGAACATTTTTGTGCCACGGTTCAAAAATAGAAGAATGATAACCCCATGTGTGTTCGGCATAGAGAGCCAGCGCCTGCTCCACAGCCTCAATTTCCTGGAGACTGACACTGTTTTGTTCGGGATCGAGCTTTTCCACCTTGCGGAGTGTCCGCTGTGCGTCCCGGTAAATCTGGGTGTGCATCGGTGTGGAGCTTACGCCATCCGACCACCAGTCTGGCCAATCCCCTTTATGCACGGGTAGATCGTCCGTTCCTTCCTTCTTCAGCCGGGCAAAAAAGCCGCTCAATGTGCTCATCTCTACGATAATTCTCTCACCGTTTTGCTGATTCCACGCTTCGATCCATTCTATGATTGCGCTGTTGGGCGATCCATTGTCTGTAGGCAGTCCGGACAGCATCACCGGCACAAAATCATACGGATACTGCTCCGCCTCAAGCTGGGCTAAATATCGATGGATGCGAGTATTGGCGATTTGATCGTGAATATTTGCCGGTTCAACAAGTCTATGGTTGAATTCATCACGAATCATGTATTTGCCCAGCGCACCAGGGCAGAAGCCGAGTTCGTTGCCAAGCATGTAGTGATCTCCATTCCAGACCAGCAGGCGTTCCCCGCTTGGGGCCTCCCACCAGAACGGAGATTGCTTGCGGCCCAGCGCATACATGCCGTGATGGGTATGTATACAGCTGAATAAATGTTGGATTCCGTTATCCAGCAGGCTGTCGGCATATCCCCAGCTGTAGCCATTGATATCCGCTGTCATCGCGCTGTCTATTTGGTGACCGATCGAGCCGGCATATGTCTGAGCCTTGCTGTGTATTTTGTTTAGCAACTGCAGGTCGGGAAGCTCAGTCATATTCAGATACGTGCCGGACAGCTCGATATCACCGCGCCGCACGGCATCGGCAAATGCAGTTTTTTCCTCGTCCCCGGCCTGCTTCAGGAATTGTTCCACGGCCCAGAAGGTCTCACAGGTCCAGCGGAACCCTTTCCACTCGGGCTTTACGCTGTTTTGAGCATTATTAACAATACGCAGCGCCTGACGGATAAAGTCGACATGATATTGTTCAATCTTTTCCTGCCTGTCGGTATAACCAAGGTCTGTATGAGAATGGTGAATGACGTATATTTTCCATTTTCGTTCAAGCGTCGGGATGGCGGCTTGCTTGATTTGTTGTTCGAGCGTCATATTTATTTTCTCCTTTGTTGGTCGAATAGGTATTTTTTACGAGCTGGAAAATCCCGTGAAACACGTGCTCCTGCATTTGCTTCTCATGGTACAGAGGAATCACCTCGGGCAAGAGTGCTTCTGAAAGCGCCTCGCCAAACAAATCATAGGTGCCCGCAATTTGTCCGCCCAGAATCAGACGCGCGGGGCGAAACTCTGCCACATACGGACGCAGCATTTCTCCTAGCCGCTGGCCGTAAAGCTGCCATACAAGGTTGGCGGCGGAAACTCCCCGTCTTGCCGCTATGGCCAGATCGTACACGTCTTCCCCCTCCTTTCGAGCATCATGGCTGTCCGCCAAAGCCAAAATCCCCCGGCTTCCGAACAGATCATCCACGGTTTCTTCCTTGTACTTCTCTGCATACAACATGCCTGAGTCAGGAATTCCCCATTTTCCGCTAACTATGGACCCGTTCTCAACAAAGGCGGAGCCGAGGCCGGTTCCCAGTGTAAGGCAAAGCAACCTGTCCTGTGGAAAAAGCCGACTGACCCCTAGAGCAAACATAGCAGCATCATTGCCAAAACAAATATTTGCGGCGGCAAGCCGGGTCATCCATGTAGGGGCTGAGTGTTCCGCTGCAAGCGCCGTTAATTTGCGCCGCAGCAGCGTTTTTAAATTGCGTTCATAAAGTTGCTCGTATTTATTCAATCCTTGGATACGGGAAACACCTGTTTCGTATTCAAAAGGCCCGGGGAAAGCAAAGCCGATATGAAAGTTGGGAAATCCGACCGGGGTCTCTTTATCGGAGCTAAGCTGCTCCATGTAGGCGACGTATCCGGCGGCAAGCTCCTGAATCACATCGGCCAGGTTGGCGGCAATTTCATACGCACTGCTGTTGGAGCGCGACGACCTTTTGACATAAAATTGAGGCAAAAGATCCCCGTTACTCAGTACGCCACCCTTCAAAAAAGTCCCGCCTGCATCAATGGCGATCGTGACGTCAGGATTCATAGATGCCCACCAGATTTCCAGTGATGCGGAAGCAGAGGCATGTTCCACTCTGGCGAAACCTGTGCCCGGATCAGGGTGCACGATCGGTCACCCAAAGACTCCATTCGGAAGGCTCCAACGGAGGCGGGAACGATATACGCTTCTGCGTACCCCCATTCCACGGCCGCTGCCTCATCATCAAGCGGAGTGAGCCTCACGCGTTCGCCTTCTACGAGGTTGAACATGACAAACTCTCCAGCTGTATCGTCGATCCACTCTCCGTCCAGCTTTAATCTTTTGACCTGAAAAAGCAGATCCTCCCGTTCACCTAGCAGCTCTTCACAGCTGGCTCCCTGTACCCGGCACTCCCTTGGAACCGCTATCAAATGTTCCTGAACGTAACGGGTGTCGAATTTCTCCTGCATGTTGGATCTGGCATGATCGCTGTTGATCGGTCGCGGCCGACCGTCTCTGTCGACCCGCAAATGGTCGTAAATTTTGAAGGTAAACCACCAGGTTGTCGAAGAGATCTCCAGCACCAGATTGTTTTTGCCCGAAAAATGTACGGCTCCAGGCGGGATCAGGAACAGGTCGCCCTTATTCGCATCTAGGATATTCACATATTCTTCGACCTTTAGCGGTTTTCCCGAGGAATGGGCGGATTCAACCGCCTGAAGCAGCTCCTCCCCGGTTGTTCCCTCCGTGAAGCCCAGCCCCACAAAAGGTTTGGCGCCTTCCTTCTGCTCCATAATGTAATAGGATTCCTGCTGTGTCATCGTTTCATTGAACGTCTGCTCAATGTAAGCTTGCTGAGGATGGACCTGCAAAGACAGATGATCCCCGTCTATCGTATCGAGATAATCAAACCGGATCGGAAAATAGTCACCGAACAGCCGTACATTTCGCTCCCCCATAATTGCCTCAGGATGAGCCGACAGAAGCAGTGGAAAAGGAAGATCCAATATAAAATCCCGATAGCCGATTAAAAGCGTGTTCTCCGGTGCGATCGGTTCAAAACCCCAGGCGCAGTTATTCCATTCCCGGGGCAGGCCGCACAGCTCTTTCAAATACTGTCCACCCCAAATTCCCGGTGCAAAGAATGGTTTTACTCGAAAAGGCTGCTGGGCCACTGAAGCCAACAGTCGGCGCAGCATGGGAACGGTGACCAGAACGGGCCGTTCCTGGTTGTTCGTATCCACATAGTAGTCAAAATTGTACAAGTGGCGTTTCCGATATTCCTCCCAGACGGGCCACTCTAGAAACAAGGCCTGTTTGTAGGTTTCGACCGTATCCCGGCAAGGTCCTAACCCGAGGGAACCCATCCCCTGCTGGTGCAGGTTCTGCTGAGACTCTCTGGATAAGTCACAAAAAAGAGAAACGTTGGCCGGACCTGATACTCTAGAAAGGAAACCAGAGCCTGGTCCAAAGGTTACAACCATGGGGGCCAACTGATCTGCCTTGGGTGACTGGGCCTCTGCATTTTCAGCAGAATCATAAAGCCGCAGTTGATGTTCTACATCACTGAGCCAGACCGACTGAGCATCTGGCCGAAAATAATCCTCAACGCTGACGTCCGAGGCCACAACACCAAAAGCGCGGTTATCCGTCAGGTAAGGGTGAAACTGCTGTAGCAAATCTGCTGAAGGTTTTAAATAATCCGCGCTATCTATTTCAATGAATACCCTGTTCTCCCGGTGGCAGCGCGACCGGAGCCTTTTCAGACATTCGCTGAATGCAGTGCCGTGTGTACCATCAATGACCATATAAAAGGGAAGCGAATCACCCTGTACACAGTCAGGCCAAATTTGACCAAGCCATTCTTCATACCCATTGCAGATCCCGGGTTCTGTCTCTTGGTCGGGCTGATGCCGGATGAAATTGACCGGCTCAGCATGAAAGGGCAAGGGGGTTATTCGGGGCATGTTTAAACCTCCAACTCTCTATCGATTTATGACATCATTCTATAGGGAGTTGGAGATGGTGTCTTTAAACGATCAAGCTGTGTTTTTGTACAATCAGGACATTTGGGGCGGAAAGTGCATTTTGCCAGAACGGCCTTCGGCAAACTGAATGCGGCGGAATTTAGCCGGGGAAACGCCAAGCTCGCGGGTGAAGATTCGGGTAAAATAATGCACGGATTGGAACCCGCACTGGATGGCGATATCTTTGATTGGCGTCTGTTCATTTAACAGGAGCCAAGCGGCATTCTGGACACGTCGTTCCTGAATGTAGTGGACGAAGGACTGCCCCAGATTTTCCTGAAACAATCGGGTTAGGTGACGGGACGAAATGTGGAGGTGGCTCGACACCGTCATAAGTGTAAGCTCATTGATCAAATTATCATCAATATACCGTTTAGCCTGGCGGAACAACGTATTGGGTTCCACGGGTTGCTCTCCTATATCGGCCGAATCTGTTCTGGCAGGAACGTGCAAATCCGCTATGGATAACAGAAGAGAAGCGGAAATTTGCTTTACAGCAAGAGGAAGAGTTGCCCCGGGTAAGTCGAAAGAAGCGATGAGCGCTTGCCATAAATGGCCAGTCGGTGTAAGGTCCGCTTGCTGGACTACGCTTTGCCCAAGCTCGGCAAGACGACGGAAGGATTCGGTATAATAAACATCGGTGTGCGCTTCATCCAGTTCAAAAGCAACATAACAAAGCGTCAGTCCGGTCTGGCTGCGGATTTGATGCCATGTGCCTGGAAGAGATAGAAAAGCTGTTCCTTTAGTTAAAGCGTAATGCTGATTCTGTTCTATGTAGCTTCCTTCACCGTCTACCACATAACAGGCCTCGAAAAAGGAATGCCGGTGGAAGGCATTGTCGAAATGATTGGGCATGAATCCCCAGTACAAAATGGATAAGGAAAGCCCCGTCTGTTCCACTTTTGTAATATAACGATTGCATATGTGATTGGCCCGGCGAAAGCTGGCTTCGATGGTCATGACGATCCTCTCCCTTCAAGCTCTCATTATACGTTTGCATAGCAAAAAGGCAAACCGGAAGTCGGTCTGCCCTTTAGAATATTTTCCAACCAGGTAAATCAGATTTGTCTGTTGAGAAATACGTTAATAATCTGCTAAATAAAACAGCTGCCTCAGCTCGCGTCAGATTACATTTCGGATTTAGTTTATGATCCGTTGTTCCTTGAATGAGACCAAGCTCAATGCTAATCGCTAATGCTTCCTTGGACCAGATTCCTGCCTGATCCGCATCTGTATACTTAGAAAGTACCATTTTAGTCGTATCGGAGACCTCTGGCAAATGAGTTTTGATTTTGGAAAGAAAAGTGGTACCCGTAATCATGAAATCATCAATTATTCAAAACAGAGGAATGAACTCTTGTTATATTTCAACGCAATGCTTTCCGAAACCGAAAGAAGTAAAGGCTAAAATAAAAAAAGCCACTAAATTAACGACTTTCTGGTATATGTTTTGTACCGCAAAATACCCCTTTAACCCATCTCTATAATCTACGAATCTATTGACGGTGAACAAGAACTTGTACTTGTGTACCGCCCTTTTGATCCCCAGCATTTTACACAATAAGAAAATGTTAAAAAGGAATTGAGTATCCATCTGCTGAAAAGCGCGACTGTCAATCTCCAATGATCAAGTTATTAATTAGCAAGATACCGACCTTCAAGTCGCTATCTTGCTATTAATAGTACCTCGTTTACTCTAAGCTCTCTATGCAGTATAACCACGTGAGCCATGAGTATGTGGATTCTATTCTTCATCTTGTCCAGTCGTTCAAGCAGGCGGTCATTACAATTAAGCGCCTCTTCAGCGCAATTGTCTTGCACGAAGGTCGCTCATGAAGTCTTCGGCAAGTTTAAGTGGGACCAGTTGTTCGGGATTGCGTCCGCTCAGAATCCAGAAGAATGTCGGTCCAATCAACAAGGCTGTTGCCTGATCGATTGGAATTGGAAGTGTGTCCTTCCCGAGCGCGCGCTCAATCACGACCCGGGCGCTGTCGCCGAGCAGGTCCTTCGCAGAGAGCAGTTCCCCCACGGCAGAGTCGTGCTGTGCTTCACCCAGGAGAGCCCGATAAGCGGCGCCTGCCGGTGAGTGCGTAAGGAAGCGAACGAGTGCTTCCAGGTATGCTCTTAGATCATCCAACGGAGCCCCTGTGGGACTAATCTCCAATTCTTCCTCGGCATCGGCTACACTGGCTTCGAAGAGGATTTCCGCTTTGTGTGACCACCAACGATACAAAGTCTGCCGGGACACTCCTGCTCTTTCGGAGATGCCCTTCATCGTCATTGCCGCATATCCGACCTCGACCAAGAGGTCATCAACCGCATCCAAAATAGCCGCCCTCGCTTGCTCACTTCGGGGACGACCGCCATGATAATGTTCTTTTTTCATGTCTCAACTATACACGGAGACAGTCCTCTTTGTCCAATTCCAAACCACATATGTGGACACAGTGTCTCGTATATGATATATTTTCGGTGCACGGTGACTCGAAACTGTGTCGATCATTTCAATTGATGCCCGAAGAGGGCTACGAAGGAGATAACAATTATTATGCGCATATCTACGGCTAGAGTGGCACATACGTACAACTGCCCAACAACCTTGAACGGCAAAGTCGTCGAGCTCGCGAAGTCGTTCGCGGCTACGCTCTCCTATGACCAGCTCCGCGATTTGAACCAGGACTATTCGCTGAGGAATGTAGTGAACTGGTCGAACTATCCCCAGGCAACGATGGGTCACCGCGGCCGAAGCGGTCTCCGGATCGGCACGCTCTCGGAAGAACAATGGACATCGCTGAACGTCTTACTCGCGGCGGCTACCGGTTCAGGCAAGAACAAGGGCTATGACGAGATCCAACAGATCCTTAATGCCGACGACTATCTTCGTGATTACGGTGTGACCCGGGACTACGGGCGGGAGAACTTCTACGTTGCCTTCCTTGGTACGCCATCCGATTCGGGGACATGGGAGCTGCAATTCGGCGGACACCACCTCGCAGTCGCCAACACTTACACAGATGGTAACCTCGTTGGAGCAACCCCCTCGTTCCGTGGTATTGAACCGTTCTCGACCTTCGAGTACAACGGCATAAGCAATCAACCCCAGCAGCAGGCACAGAGAACATTCGTAGCTCTACTCGCCTCATTTGACAATGACCAGTTAGCCTTATCCAGACTCCGCGACAAGTACCGGGATCTCTTGCTAGGCCCAGGCAAGGATTGGGCGTTCCCTACGACGGCTGAGGGCATTCGGGGCTCCGAATTACGCGAAGACCAGAGAGCCCTGCTGCTAGCAGCGATTGAAACCTATGTCAGCAGCATCGATGACGAGAACGCTGCGAGAATCCTCGCTGGCTATGAGGACGAGCTCGATTTCACGTACGTCGCTTATTCGGGCTCAACCTCCGTAAGTAAACCGAAGGACTATATCCGTATCGACGGTCCTTCGGTGTGGATCGAGTTTTCTATGCACAGCGGTATAATCCTTTCAGACCCACATCCACACGCTGTGTGGCGCGACAAGAACACGGACTATGGTGGGAATGCCTTCTAAAACAAACTTGCCCATTGGCGATCACGCAACACTGATTGATGATTGCTCCAAACCCGCTCGTCACTAAGCCGACATTCGCTCACGTCATGCATCCACAGGTCTTCCCACGCGTCTTGTCCCTACTCAAAAATAATTACTAGACACATTGTATTGTAACTGTTATATTAAGTTACACAGTGTCTCGTAATTGTCAGAAGCGGACATTGTCGTGAATCCTGACAATGCGAGTAACCGTAAAAAAATATGAAGTGTAGCCTGTGGAAGGGCTACAAGGAGGTAACACAGATGAATGTATTTATTACTGGAGCAACGGGATGGATTGGATCGGCCACCGTAGATGAGTTGCTGAGAGCAGGCTACAAGGTCGTCGGACTGGCTCGGTCGGACGTCTCTGCGGCTTCACTTGAAGAAAAAGGCGCGACTGCACTGCGCGGGGATCTCGATGACCTCGACGCCCTCCGCCGTGGGGCGTCCGAAGCTGAGGCTGTCATCCACCTGGCGAACAAGCATGACTGGGCGAATCCTACGGAGTCGGATCGTGCTGAACGGGCTGCAGTCGAAACTCTCGCCGAGACACTGATCGGTACTGACCGGCCTTTCATAGTCGCTAATGCCATCTCCGGTCTGGTTCAAGGGCGTCCGGTGTTGGAGGCTGACCCGTCCCCAGCTGTGGGCCCGGGCTCTGACAGGGGCGGCTCCGAGAATCTTGCTCTCGACTACGTTGGTCGCGGAGTGCGGACCATTATCACCCGGTTCGCTCCAACCGTCCACGGGACTGGAGATTGGGGATTCATTAATTTCCTAATGTCCGCGGCCCGCAAGCAGGGCGTGTCCGGGTACATCGGTGACGGTTCCAACGCTTGGTCTGCAGTGCACCGTTCCGACGCAGCCCGGCTCCTCCGGCTGGGACTCGAAAAGGCGCCGGCAGGATCACGTCTACATGCGATCGCAGAGGAAGCCATCACCACTCGAGCGATCGCCGAAGCAATCGGGCGCACCCTCAACATCCCGGTAGCCTCGATTGCAGCAGAAGACGCCGATGCGCACTTCGGATTGGTCGGCAGCTTCTTTAAACTATCCATGACCGGCTCCAGCGCACATACTCGCGAACTTCTCGGATGGACGCCAGCTTCGCCAACTCTGAGAGATGACATCATGGCTGGTGCGTACAAGCATGTCGGAAAACCATAAGTGCCCCTAAGATAGTTTCCACGGTTGCCGTGAAAACGTCACGACAACCGGGGCTGATTCTGGCCAGCGTTTGCGCGTGCATCATCCTGGTCGTTGGCCTTGTTGCCGCCATCAATCTGGCGGTTCCAATGGACTCGGTCAGCCGACTGCATCCGAGTTCGTCGGAGATGCTGTGGATCGTTGACGCAAGTGTCATCGTCTTCGCTTGCCTGGTTACTCCGGGCGGTGCGGCCGTTCACCACTTTTTGTCACTCTATAATTTCCTTTAATCCCAATATTAAGGATACATCAATACGATAATGTTCTTGTCTTCCTACATTAAAAGATCCGATTGCGCTCAGAATCAGCAATCGGATCTTTTGTATAATAATTATTGTTCAGCCAATTTCAGAAAATACTCTGAGGCCAAACGGACAGCCAGGATACTCGCACTATTGAGGGAATTATCAAATATAACAACACGGTTGTTTTTTACAGCCTCCAGTGAATTCCATACCTTTGAAGATTCTTTTTCCTTCACAGCTGCCTTTGCAACGTCAATATCATGCTGGATAATAATATAATCGGGATTCATGTCGTATAGCCCTTCCAGCGTAAGCGATTCACCACCCTCAGGATACCCCTTCGGTGCCAACAACCCAAAGCCCGCAGTTTGATTATAGTACATCGTATTTTTAGATCCTTGAGCATAAAAATTTGCTTTTCCATCAACCCGCAACAAGGCAAAGGTCTTATCCTCAAGAGTACCTAAATGCTTTTTCGTATTTGCTATCATTTCTTGGGTTTCCTTAATCAGTTCTTTCGCCAACTTCTCTTTTTCAACAACCTCAGCAAGAAGCATCGTCGTTTTGTCCCAGGTATCCGTGTAGTCGATTAAGATGACTGGAGCAATCTTGTTCAACTCATCATAAATGGTGTCCACAGCCCCCTTGAAGGTTACAATTACATCAGGCTGAGCGGCAATAATCTTTTCCAAATTCGCTGAGTCGCTTCCCAAATCAATAATATCAGCAGATTTGGCGTAAGGCTGTAACGTAGCAAACTTTTCCAATGCTTCCCCCGCGCTGATTGATGCGATTGGAGGAGTATCCAAAGCAAAAAAGTAATCCAAATATAAGGGATGAAGCACCGCTATACGCTCTGGTCGTTTCTCAAGCACCACTCCATTGTCGCTGGCATCCTTAATGGTTCTTGGCCATCCTTCACCATCGATCTTGCTGGGTTCAGGAGTAACTGCAACGGGCGTTTCGGAACATCCAGCCAGTATCCCCCCTGCAAATACAATTACAGATAAAATCAATCCTGTTAGTCTTTTCATATGTTCTCCCCTACGATACGTTATCCATATTGTGTGTACCCATGCTCTCGCTCTAAAAATAAAAAAACAGTAATGACCTATGAACCCTCCAAATGATCACGCAACGTTTCCCCGGTATATTCACTTCTGAACAAACCTCTTTCAACCAACTTTGGAATCAGCTTTTCAAAGAATATCTTCATCGATTTTTCTGAACCACCTGGCAGGGCGATGAACCCATCAATAGCACCTGCCTCAACCCGCTCAATAATATCATTCATTACCGTCTCGACTGTCCCCACAGATACCCAATGGGCAGATCCGACAACCTCCGGCCGGTCCAGAATCTCTTTCACTGTAGGCTGATATTTTGTAATATATCGACGCAACAGCTCAGCATGTGTACGGCTGCGGACAGCATGATCAGGATCTGGAAGCATATCTTCGGTTACGCGTTGATCCAAGGAACAACCACTTAAATCCAGGCCCATTAACGATTGGAGAGAGGCATGTCTGCGCTCAAGACTTAAATGGGCATGAGCAGCCTTATGTAATTCAAGCGCTTCTTCGTGCGTATCGGCAAGGAAAAAATATAACCCCGGCAAAACTTTAATCGTGTTCGGATCGCGCCCATGTTCCACAGCTCTTTTTCTCAAATCACTTCGCAATTCCACGCCTGATTCCAGATCTGGCATTGCCGCAAAAATAGCATCCGCTACGGAAGAGGCAAAATTTCGTCCAATATCCGAAGCTCCCGCTTGAAACAAAGGAATGCTTCCCGATGGATGAGAAGGTAGAGTTAGCGGCCCTTTTACGCTGAAAAATTCACCAGAATGATGAATAGCATTCACTTTTCCCTTATCAGAAAACATGCCTGACTCACGGTCAATAACGATAGCATCATTCGGAAAACTATCCCAAAGCTTGCATACCACATCCGTAAATTCTATTGCCTTCGCATACCGTTCTTCCGGGGATGGCATTGGAGAGTTGCCGAAATTTTCGGCGCCCTCAATAGAAGTAACAATATTCCAGCCGGCACGTCCATTGCTTAGCCAGTTCAAGGATTGAAGCTGCCGAGCAACAATATACGGCGGATTAAACGTGGTAGAAATGGTCGTAACCAGTCCGATCCGATCGGTTTCACGAGCTATTGCTGCAAAAAACAAAGTAGGATCCGGGCTGCCGAAATTAGAAGAATCGCCTAACATCTGCGGGCTAATATATAGATAATCCGCTCTGAAAAGAAAATCGAGCTTTGAGTTCTCCGCCATTTTTGCCCAATGAATATAATAGTCAATGGATCCCGTTTGCTCCACTCCACTATCAGGGTTTCGCCAACCGTCACCTTTATTCCACGTTGCATTTAAGGACAATCCAATACATAGTTGTCTGTTTGAAGTCATTTCTACCAACCTTTCTTATCATTGATTTGCTCCTAGAAAGCCCTCCGGTCAAATCCATCCTCTATTCAATAATAATAATGATTCTCATTATCAAAACAAAGTTTAGCAAGGATTTAATCAAATTTGAATACACAAGTTACAAATCCGATATGCACAATTATCTAAAATATGGTTGGTGGTAAAAGGTCAAGTTCTTGTTTATCTTTAAAGACACGAAAAAAGCCGCATCAACGCGGCTTGTATCTTTCAATGCTCTAACTTGTGTCATCTATACTGTTTGCTGCCCAGTTGTCTCGGTTCGATTCCATCTCTAAATCAGTCTTATAATCAAAGTAACTCCAGAGCTTTCAACAAAGCGTACTCACTAGAGGTGGCACCTATTTGAGAAAAATGTGCATTCGGAAACATTGGAGCCAAATGATGATAACCGGGGAGTACTTGCAATTCGATTAAGACACCGTCAAAGGCAAGTTGTTTGGCAAATAATAAGGTTTCATCTATGAACAAATCAATGCTGCCTATGCTCATATAAGTGGATGGTAAACCAGCCAAAGATTTTGCACGTGCTGGTACGTAATACTCGCTTGTTCCCTCTTGTCCGGGTTCGTGACCTAAAACTGATTTCCAACCGAAATAATTGCTTTTTTTGGTCCAAACAAACTCGCCGGCATACGGATGATCTGGCAAAATACTCGTACGGTCATCGAGCATTGGGCTGCGCAGTCTGAGATGATGGATGGCGAATTCCTTCTGGTCACGAACGTAGAGGGCTAGACCAGCCGCCAGTCCACCACCAGCACTGCTGCCCGCAAGAGCGAGTTTCTCAGTATCTATTCCTAATTCCTCGGCATGCTCAATGCACCATTTCAGACCCGAATAACAATCCTGCAACTGACTTGGCTGAATATGTTCCGGCGCTAGCCGATAGTAAACAGATACACAACAAAAACCATGTTGGACAGCCAGTGCCGCATTGCCTTGTCGGTCTCCTACCGGACTGCCCATAACCATTCCCCCACCGTGAATAGAATAATATAACGGCATCTTACTGTGCTTTGGTTGGCGTGGTTTGATAATTTCTATACGAATATCAGGTCCGCCAAAATAACTTGGCACCGCCCTTTCTTCGAATGTGACAGGAAACAGCTGCGTTACATCGATTTGCGGCATCATTTTTGTTTGACTTTCCCGTGCTTCCATTAGGGTGCCAGCAGAAAGATCGGTGCTTGGTATTAAATCAATCGCACTCACGATCTCCTGATCGATCAGATGCCTGCTTCTGCTTTTTGGTTCATTCATAGTTATCATTTCCTCGCTCTCTTCGCTGGATCGACTTCTCAACTGCCTATTCATATTGTAAAGAACGAAATAAACGATTCAAATGAAAACAATAAGTTAGAATTGTTTTTGACGTAAAAAAACACTGATGAAGAAATTCATCAGTGCCGTTGACTACTTATTTTTGGAATATACAATTTTCTTAATGGTTTCAACAGAGAGGAAGTAGTCCTTAGCAAGCTGCTCAATCCTGCTTTTATTCTTAAAGGCTTGTCTAATCGTGGCATTTCGGTGATCTAACCATTGCCTCCCGCCACTCAAACTCCCCCAATGATTATATTCCTTTTCTTGTTTCGGAATGTAAATCGTCTCTCCCTGGACATACTCTTGAATCATTATAATTAGCTTTTCGGGCAATATTTTTTTAGCGTTTGTATATTTCACTCTGCTTCACTCCTTATTTTAGAAAATAAGGTGCAAAGCCAAAGCATTAGAAAAGCTTATTTAGCGTTAGAAAAGATTTAGCCCCATGCAAAGTAACGCTTCTCCAATATTGGCTTTGCACAAGTGAAGAAAGTCACAGACAATCTTAACAGATTCTCCATCAGTAAAGCACCCCCCTTTTACGTTGCCAGTATAGCATAAATATAATCACTTCGGACCAGATTCTTTCTCAATCAGGTTTCTCTATGGTTGATTTTTTCTACATAAGTCAACGACAAGTCGCTTGGGAGTTGATTTTATAAACCGTATAATCATAATCAGAGGTGATGTTGAATGAACGAAATTAATTTATCATCGATTCTTGTAGCAAAACGCAGAGAAAAAGGATTAACACAGGAGGCGGTTGCTGCATTTATCGGTGTTTCCAAAGCGTCTGTTTCCAAGTGGGAGACGGGACAAAGCTATCCTGATATCACATTTCTTCCACGACTTGCGGCCTATTTTAACATCAGCATTGACGAATTGATGGGCTATTCCCCTCAAATGGAGCAGTCGGACATCGCAAATCTCTACACCCGACTCGCTAATGATTTTGCTTCTCTCCCTTTTGATGAGGTGATTGCAGAATGTACGGCGATCATCAAAAAATATTACGCCTGCTTTCCACTCTTATTGCAAATGGTTAGGCTGTACACAAATCACTTCACGCTGGCGAGAACACAAGAGCAAAAAGAGGTTCTTCTTAACGAAACCGTGACGCTATGTGAACGGATTCAGACCGAAAGTGGTGATATGCAGCTTTCGAGCGATGCGGTTTTGTATCAATCCGTTTGTTTTCTATCGCTAAGGAGTCCGCAGCGGGTCTTAGATTTACTGGGGGAGACCGTCCGGCCCATGATGCCAAAGGGCGCGTTAATTTCACAGGCATATCAGCTTATGGGCAATATCGGCAAAGCCAAAGAAACCTTGCAGGCTGAACTGTATCAGCACGTAATGGCAGTTTTTCAAGGGCTGCTGAACGTCCTCCAATTAAATATGGATCATATCGAAAAAGCAGAAGAAGCTTTTAAGAAAGCGTCGTATTTTGCACGGATTTTTGATATGAAACGGCTAAATCCAAACAATGTCGTCCTGCTTTACGCACTAGGCGCTCATCTATATTGCGTGAACAAATTTCCTGAGAAATCAATTGAACTCCTTGAAAAATATGTGGATACCTGCGTGGAAGGCTTCTTTCCTTTTGAGCTTCGTGGAGATTCCTTCTTTGATCTGATTGATCCGTGGCTGAAAGATTTCGACGTCACCGCTCCCCGCAGCGAGCAGGTTATCAAGAATAGCATGATGAGGGATGTTCTGATGAATCCAGCGTTCAATTCGTTACGTGAAGTACCCGAGTATCAAGGACTAATTCAAAAAATGAATCATTTTTTGCAAGAAAAAAGTTGATCGGAGGTTATGGGTATGAATGAGAAGCTAATCATTGGCCAAGAAACGAAATATCCTTTGAATGGCATTTTGTCATTGCCAGAGAATTGCTCATCCAAAGTTCCAGCCGTGGTATTGGTGCATGGCTCTGGCCCTGCGGATATGGATGAAAAAGTCGGCAATAACTACCCTTTTAAAGACCTTTCCGAAGGGTTGTCGGAAAAAGGAATTGCCGTGCTGCGGTATGATAAAAGAACATTCGTCTATGGAAAAGAAATGAAAAACGAAACCGGATTATCCGTGAAAGAAGAAACCATCGAAGATGCTATCCTCGCAGCTGATTTATTACGTAAAGACTCACGTATTGATTCAAACCAAATATTTATTATCGGTCATAGCTTAGGCGGGATGTTAGCTCCACGAATTGATGCAGAAGGTGGACATTTTGCTGGTATCATTATTATGGGTGGGTCTCCACGAAAATTAGAAGAAATTTTGATGGACCAAAATAACGATGTTTTAGCGTCGTTGAATAAGTTTTTGAAAATGATTGCTAAGAAACAAATCGCAGCACTATCATCCAAGTTTGATAAAATCTATACGTTAAGTGATGAAGAAGCAAAATCAACTGTAGTTTTGGGGAAATATTCGAGAGCCTACTACTTCAAAGAGATGGGAGAACATCCATCGATTAATTACCTCAACGTATTAGATAAACCCGTACTCATTTTGCAGGGAGATCGAGATTTCCATGTATCCGTAGACAAAGATTTTAAGGCTTACAAAGACTTATTGGGTGAAAAGCCAAATGTAACGTTTAAACTTTACCCCAACTTAAATCATTTATTTATGCCAGCTGTTTACGGAGAGATATTAAAAATGAAAAAAGAGTATAAAGTTGCGCAGCATGTTGATAAGAAAGTGATAAATGACATTTCAGACTGGATTCTTTCCATTTAGGAAAACCAGCCAAACCTGTTGGACGTTTATTCAATTCAATAACCTACTGATTTCTTCAAAACTTCTATATTTTCCTGAAGAAACGACTGATTTTTTTCATTTCCTCTGTTTTTACACCAAGCAACGGCGCTAAAAGCATCGTAAAAATTATAAAATGGCAATACGATTTCGAGATTTAACATCGTACGAATCGTTTCATAACCTTCAATGTACGGGGATTTTGTTCTCGGGTTCCCTTCCCAAATATATCTATTGATTTTAGTGAAATCTATTTCAGTGGAGCCACCGCGAGCACTCTCGAAATCAATAATACCAGCAACCTTGTTACCGTTCACCAGTATATTGCCTGGTCTAAAATCCATATGTACAAAACATGGTCCGTCAGGATCTGGTAAAGCAGAGAAATCACCATCAAAATGAAGAATGCAACGTTCATACAATGCTGGATCGAGGAGCTCTTTACAGGGCTCTTTCCACTTTTCAAAATTACTTTTGATGTGTAGACGCCAATTATTTTGGTCAAAAAAATGAAAGCCGTCGGCTAAATGATAACCATATCCTGACGTTTTCACCTCATGGAGCATTGCATGATACACCCCCATTTGAAAAGATAGCTTTTCATCAATATTTTCTGTACAAGGTACACCTTGAATTGCTGAGAGAAGCAACGCACCCGTAGTCATTTCATCCCCATACCAAATGTCCAATACCTTAGGAACAGGTAATACGCCCTTCAATGTTTCAAGCATCTGAAATTCACGAAAAAGCTTATCCTTGTTAAATGGAATCTTTACATAAACGTCTTCTCCATTAGCAAGAGTAAGTTTATATACATCTGAACTAAATGATTCCGGAACATCTTCAATATTTAAGACGTTCAACTTTAGCTTTTCTATAACGTTTAGAATGGAACTCATGTGGAACCTTCTCTATTTGGCGCTCTAATATAAATCAGCGAGCCTGTTTGATGTGATCGCTGATTTAATGCTCTGCCATTCCATAATACAATTCGAAACTAGGCCCTTCAACCTGTTCGTCGTCAGATGTCGGAAACCGACAAAGGACAAAGCTTTACGTTTATCGCACAGGTATAAACTTTCCCTTTGAGCAAATTTGCCTAAAGGGCAAACTTAAGTTAAGATGATCCTGAGAAAGGAGTCGTGTGAATTGCAAATGAAGTCAACAACTTACGATCGCTTCCCCACAGAAACAGCCAAGTTTGAGGTGTACGCATAAGCGGAAAATGATGACCAAACCAACTTTGCGACATTTAAAAAAAGAAGCGACAGAGCAATCGCTAGCGATTGCTGCATTTGAACTTGCACTTGAACATGGTCTGGACGGCTTCGTTGTTGAAGATATCGTGCAAAAAGCCGGTTACTCCAGAAGAACTTTCGCAAACTATTTCACATGTAAGGAAGAAGCTGTTGCGATGGGAGCTACAGCTGTTCATAACACTACTGAGTTCGAGAATTTGCTCACCCAGATTCCCCCAAATACCTCCTTGCTTGACGTTCTGTATCAGCTCATCCAGATGCAGCTTACAGCGGATCTCATAGGAAGATTGCGTGAGCTTTTGGTACTTTCAAAAAAATATCCGGTGTTAGAGCCGCATTTCCTTGGAGTATTGCACCAGATGCAGACGACTGCGCAAGAAACATTGTTAGACTTGTCTAACGGAAATGATGACGAGGTATATACTTATCTTCTTATAAACGCAGTTTACGGGATCATTCTTCCTTTAATTGACGGAAGGCTTAATGTGCTGCTCCCTGGACAAAAGAAAAATGACTATCCAACCACTGAAGCTGTACCGTTTGATGAGTTTTTAGAAACCATGTTTAGTTATTTGCGCAAAGGATTCTGATGCGCCAGCAACCCGTATTCACCATAAAGGGAGTGTGAAAATAGAGAAATGTCAACATTATTGTATAGATTGGGGAAAACGGCTTTTCGCAAACCGGGGTATTTCATCATTGGTTGGGTATTGATTCTGGGTATTGTCATTTCTATGATCAGTATCAATGGTATTCATATCAGTTCTGAAATGAAAATTGAAGGCACAGAATCACAGAAAGTCTTGGATCAATTAGCTAAAGAATTACCAGCCGCCTCTGGCGGGCAAGGAAGTGTGGTATTCAAAGCCCCTGACAACGAGCGTTTGGATACACCTGAACGTTTGGCTGCAATAACGAAAGCTGTTCGTGAAGTTTACGGATTGAAGGATGTGATTAATCCTGCGGATTATGCAGCTGAAGCTAGCAATTCGGGTGCATCCGCAGACATGGCTCAAGCTGCGAATATGCAGCAATCAGCTGCAGCCTCTCCTCCTCCCTATGGTCCTCTAATGGTGGATGGCGTTCCTGTACCTGGTGTTCTTCTCTCTTCTGACGGCAAAGTTGCTCTGTTCCAATTTCAGTTTACCATTGAGCAGTCTGCAATTACCCAAGATGGTTTTGATTCTGTAATTGACTCCGTTATGACTGCCCAGCAAGGAACCAACATCACCGTTCTACCGGGCGAAACGCTCAAAACGGTAGCGATCGGTGTGGGATCGGCAGAGATTATCGGACTGATCATTGCTATTATTGTTTTGCTAATCACCCTGGGTTCCGTCGTTGCGGCAGGTCTGCCTCTTGTCACTGCACTCCTTGGCGTTGCCATTGGAGTAGGTGGCGCCTTCTCCATCTCCAATTTTATAGAAATGCCAAGTGTCACTTCCGTCCTGGCTCTCATGGTTGGTCTCGCCGTCGGAATCGATTATGCTCTCTTCATTGTCAATCGCCAGCGGCGAATGATAATTGATCAACGCTTGAGTGCACAAGAGGCGACTGCAAGAGCCATTGGCACATCGGGCAGCGCTGTATTTTTTGCCGGATTAACCGTCATCATTGCACTGTGCGGTATGCTTGTCATCGGTCTCACCTTCTTATCTACGATGGCTTTAGTTGCCGCGGCTACCGTTCTTATTAACGTATTTGTTGCCCTTACGCTATTGCCCGCTTTACTTGGATTGGTGGGTGAACGCATCTGTTCTCCTAAAGCACGCGAGAAAAGCACCAAACATCCTAAAGCGGCTGGCCACGGGATTGCTCACAGATGGGTGAAATTCGTTATCAAGTATCGTTGGATCACCATTATTGCCATCGTCGTGCTTCTTGGGGCGGCGGCCACTCCTATAACAAAAATGGAAATGGGTATCCCAGGAGCTTCTTCAGCGAATCTGGACACGACAGCAAGACAAGGCTATGACGCCATATCCGAAGGCTTCGGAGAAGGATTTAACGGACCCCTTATTCTGGTCGCAGAGCCTAACAATTCTTCCGCTCAGGTGACTCCGGAACTCGTGGGCAGTCTTATGCAGGAACTCCAAAGCCAAAATAACGTTGCACAGGTTACACCGCTAGGCATGACAGAAGATTTGGCTATCTTTAGTCTTATTCCCGAAACGGGTCCCAACGATAAAATCACCAAAGATCTGGTGAATGAGCTGCGATCTACTGAATCGAGCGTTGCACAGACGAATGACGTTAAGATTGGTGTTACCGGCTTCACTGCCGTTAACATTGATATGTCAGCCAAATTGGCGCAGGTATTCCCGATCTATGTAGGAATTATTATCCTGCTGTCGCTTATCATTCTGCTCTTGGTATTTCGTTCGATTATCGTTCCAATTAAAGCAACGATCGGCTTCCTTCTTAGCATTCTGGCTACATTCGGGATCACTACTGCTGTATTCCAGTGGGGCTGGCTCCATTCGCTCTTTGGTTTCGACACTGGCGGCCCGCTGCTTAGCTTTATGCCGATCATTGTGACAGGTATCCTGTATGGTTTGGCAATGGACTATCAAGTCTTCCTTGTCAGCTCGATGCGGGAATCATACGTACACGGTCACAGAGGAACAGAGTCTGTTGTTCATGGTTATAACCAGGTAAGTCGTGTGGTTGTTGCCGCAGCAGTAATCATGGTCTCGGTATTTGCTGGGTTCATCTTCACAGATGACGTCATGATCAAACAGATTGGTTTCACATTAGCTGTAGGAATTCTGATTGATGCTTTCATTATTCGGATGGGGTTGGTTCCTGCCATCATGGCTATTTTCGGTGACAAGGCTTGGTCACTTCCAAAATGGCTGGATCGCATTCTACCGAATCTGGACGTTGAGGGCGAGAAGCTGATTGCTACACTTAATGCTAAAGATCATTCCAATTCTAAGTTTTGATCGTCAAGTATTTGATGATAGTACAAAAAAGCCCATTGACCGAACTGGTCAATGGGCTTTCGTTTTGTTTATCTTCCGCTTTTTAAAAAATGATTCAACCCAGCTTATATTGCTTTACTTCTTCAAGCTTTCCATAAAATAGTGCAGTGCGTTGGATACCCACTTCTTTGGATGAAGAACGAGCTGAATTTCGAGTTGAAGTTCCGCATGTTCAAGGGGCAAGACTTTCAGTTCCCCCCGCTCGATTTCCTCCATTACAGCCATTTGCGGCAGAATTGAGATACCCTCTCCTGACTTAATACTTCTTTTGATTGCTTCCGGATTGCCAAGTTCCAGACCAATCCGATAGGGGATTGAATTTGCACGAAGTACCCGTTCAAGCAGCTGCCTGTAATTGCAGGTATCTTCAGGCATGATCCATTCCATGTCCTTTAGATCATTCAATTCAATCTGCGCCTTGGCGATCAGCGGATGTTGCGGATGGACGATCAGCAATAGAGGTTCTTGACGAATGGTAATCCACTGCAAAGCTGGATCACTCGAATCATCTGCGAGAATAAGCCCGATATCGGCTTCACCCTCTCTGACTTGATGCAAAATCAATCCCTCACGATTCGTATGCAATCGTATGTTGAGATCCGGGTATTCCTTACGGGCAGCTTGCATATATGGAGGTAAAAAGTAAGAAGCGATGGAATCCATCGTACCAATCGTCAAAGAGCCACCGCCCTGCTTCGCCATTTTTTCCTTGGACTGCTCAAACAATTCCAACATCTGTCCGGCAAGCTTGAACAGCTCTTCCCCGGCAGAAGTTAAACGAATCTTGTTATTGCTGTAGCGTTCAAACAGTTTGACTTGATATGCTTTTTCCAGCTTTTGAATCTGCGTAGTAACGCTGGATTGTGCATAACCCAGCACTTCTGCGGCTCTGGTAAAGCTCTCGCGAATGGCGACTTCTCTGAACGTCTGAAGATAGATTAAGTCCAACTTGCTCACCTCATCGAAAATATTGATGACAACCATCATTTGTTATAGGTAACTGTGATGCTGGTTCCTATGATACATTAGTTTCAATATAACGGGAAGAGGTCGTTGATTATGATGAACGAACAACATGTTCAAGGAATTTATATACCGGTAATTGCCCCTTTTTCGGATGACAACAAGTTGGACATTGAATCGTATCGGAAGTATGTTACCCATCTTGCGGAACATGACATTCAGGGTTTGGTCGTAAACGGCACGACAGGAGAATCTCCGACCGTCTCCTGGGATGAAGTAAAGCAGATGGTTGAGGTTACCAAAGAGATTTTGAAAAGTCTGAACAAAACCATACCCATCGTCGTAGGGACAGGAACAAATGACACCTATTCGACGGTTCATCGGACCGAAATGGCCGCAGAATTAGGAGCAGATGCAGCCCTAGTGGTCACTCCCTATTACAACAGGCCCACGCAAGAAGGCATTCTGGAGCATTTCTCCAGCGCGTCCCGGACAGGACTGCCGATTCTGGTCTATGAGATTCCGGCTCGAACCGGAAGTCGAATGACCTTGGATACGATGAGAAAAGTCTTGGATCTGGACGGGGTTATTGGCCTGAAGGACAGCACTGGCGGTTTGGATCTGCTGCTCGCTCTAACCCAATATAAGACGAAGCCTGTACTATGCGGCGAGGATACGTATTTCCATGCGATGCTGTGTCAAGGTGCCGCAGGCGGGATGGTGGCCTCTGCCAATATTCATACCCAACGGTATGTGGAAGTATATCAGCGCTTTGCATCTGGTGACGTGAATGCGTCTAGAGACAGCTTTAAGGAACTGCAACCGCTGATTAGTGATGTATTTGCAGAACCTGCTCCAGCCTCGATCAAATGGTGGCTTGCTCAGCAACAGTTAATTGCCTCTGCAAAATTGCGTCTGCCGCTGACTGGCGCATCCGAGAAAGCAAAACAAAGGCTGTCGGATACACTCGCAAATATGGTCGTACCTACTTAAACAAAAACATATCTTGCTAAGACATATGAACACATTCAGTCTGATAGAGTGAGTCAGATTGGTTTGGAAACAAAAAACAACCCGTATTGATAAAACTCAATACGGGTTGTTTTAACTTTAACTACAGATCTCTAGACGGAGAACGAGATCATGCTAATCCACCATCATAAGGGAATGCTGTTCACTACTTTGAATTTTAAAAGTAATCAGAAAAGTAAGGCGCCTGCTGCTCGATAGCATCTTCTAACAAATCAAGCGTTTCTGGATCACATTTAATGCGGCCAATCTTATGCAAGTACTCAGGACGCTTATAGCCTAACAACATGGTCGTCATCGTTTGGATATTTATGCTATCTCCACTACGTCGGCTTTGACTTCGAGTCACTCTTCCGCTTCCATTCGGTTCAATGTGTAGTGTAAATGTGCCTTGATTCCAGAACAGCAAAGGGTCCTGCAATGTAAAGGTCCATTCTCTCTCCATCGCTGCGGGTTTGAACGGATATTTTGAAATAAATTGCTCTATGTCCACGATCCGTGCCATAAAGTATGGGGAAATCGTTTCCTTAATATCAGCATCTTCCAGCAGAAAGGCAAGCTGTTCATCGGTATGAATATTGCCAACCACCTTGGAAATCATTGAAAAATGCGCACTAATGAAATTCCACAGCCCACTTCGCGCCTCTTCATGAATGAAAATCATATCTTTGACGTGAAATACTTCTTCTTCAATCCAATATAATATGTAGCCATCAGGTTGACCGTCTTCCCCATAATAGACAGCTGCAGTTAAGTCATCGGAATCCCAGCGCCAGTACTCACTCCACGCAAGTTCTTTTCGCAGCATGGCCCCATGGGTTTGCATGGAGAAACGTTCATAAGCCGTCCTCACATCTTCGCTTTCGGGTTCTACACGTGCCACATCACCAGGAACAGGTTTGTTTTTGGGTAATTGGAAGTCTTGAACCTCGAATACAATTTTATCAGAAATGATCTCCCACCCTTTACGGCGATAATACGGTATGGAATAAGGATACAAGTAAGAAATGGATTGTTTCTTTTCACGCATATTGGTGAGAGCTTGCAGCAGCAGTTTGTTCATTAAGCCTTGACCGGAATATTCAGGAAAAGTACCTACACCTGTTACGCCACCCATAGCGTAAGTTTGGTTAAATATCCGAACCTCAAATGGATATATGGATACCTGAGAAATCAGTTTTTCTCCGTCAAACCATCCAAGTACATCTGCTTGTTGTAAAACAGGTGACTTCTCATGGAGGATTTCGCTTTCTTTCCATCCATGTTTGTGAAGATCATTATGAGTGACCTGAAATACATAACGTAACAGCTGACTGTATTGCTCTAAATGGGATAAATCCACTTTTTTCATTTTTAAATTTTGCTTACGGTGCATGCCAGTTATTCTCCCTTAGTTTTAAATTATATTATTTACCAATTGCTTGAGAATAATGCTGGCATAACCTTTTTTACGTTCGTTCTTTTGCAGGTACTAGCTTTTAAAAGTCTCAAATGTAAATCCTTCCAACTCTTCTTCAGCTTCACGCATCAGGTCCAACAAATGATCTGCATACTCTCCCAGGGAGTTGCGGCTTGCATCAAAATCAATCCACTGAATGGTAAGTGGCATGGGCATGAAGCCAGTTAAGCAATCCCATAATGCATCCAAATTCCGGCCATACGTTTGTCCTAATTCGAGTCTGGTCTGAAGCACGTCATGTAATTCTTCTTTACCATGAATATCCTTTCCATTGATGACTACGGTTTTCATAATATCACCCTTTCTCTATTCGATTTGTTCGAACGTACGGTAATGATCAGTTGTTTTATAGATCAAACCATCATTGGAGTATAAAATCCGATCGCTCCCCCGCGTTCCTCCCGAATAGTTAATGTCTGCTTCGTACCAGGTTCTTCCTTTTTTCTTGGGTAACAGCCCTTCCCGATTTTGAAATACGTCACCGCCTATGCTTTTGCCTGGGGCCACTTTTTCCAAATTGCCTTTGCTAGGCTCCCACCCTAATACTCTAGCCTCTTTCTTGGTTATATAATTTTCCGGAAGTTCATTATGCTCCGAAATATACTTGGCTACTTCATCAAACTGCGTAAGAGATGCATTCTCTTGAGATGAGCCATTTAATGATACCGTTTCGAGTGAGCAGCCTGTGAACAGGATGGTCGCCAGAATAATAAGCAAAGCACCTAACCATTTTTTTACAAACATTGATTTTGATCTCCTTCTGAAAAATTAGCATCCTCCCCATCATAACATGTTCCTTTCGTAGACTCCTCTTTATATTCTTTTCTCGGACTTTCAGCCATCCCCAAAATAAAAGGCTGGAGCAGGAATCCCCCCGCTCCAACCTATATTATTCTTGCCTGCTTACGGCTCGATCCCCCAAACCAGTTGACCGTTGATATACCCGGTAACCTGTTCATGGTTTGCGAATTGAGTACTGGATGCCTTAAACGAGTAATCGTTAGTCTGGTTGTAATTGGACCAGTTGTTTTTGGAGAACCGTGCTTGAATTTCTGCGCTTTGTCCGGGATAAAGTGTTCCAGCAGAACTCGAAAAACCAACTTCCAAAACATAATCCGCTCCGGTAACTGGCGTTGCCAATTTAACGAATTTGCTAGTTACATTTGCACTCCCGACACTGGCCCAGTCAGACCAGAAGCTCTGTGCTTCTTCCCCGTCAATCGTATAGTAATACCTTATTATCACATCACTCAATTGAATCGCCGAATTACCGTTGTTGACTACTTTGAATCGAGGTGAGATTCCGTTGGTGGACGCACTTGTATTGCCGTTAAAGGCTTGGATCGTCAAGTCCCCAGAGGGTACTGAAACGCTGCTGTCCACTACGTTTACTGTAAGAACAGCGTTATTTCCTCCGTTAAAATGAAAGGTTATCGCTTGCTGACTTAGCGGCAGCGTGGAAAGATAAGATTTGCGCAAAACGATAGCCGTGCTTGATGCCGTATAATCCTGGCCCGATACAAGTGTATAATTTCCATTCGTTATGCTTGTAAGCTGTTTTCCGTTTAAGGTAAGGGACAAGGAAACATCCTGCGCTAGATTCGCTGCTTTATCAAATGTTGCATTCACGGGCGAAATTACAGCATTTGTGCTTGGAGTGGAATCAACAATTTTAACTTCTAATACAGGATCTTGCCCTTGATTAAAATCAAAAACGATAGAATGATCGCCAACCGGCTGTCCGGCCAAGAATTCTTTTTTCAACAGCAACGTACTTCCGCTTAACGTATAATCCTGATTTGCAGTCAATGTAGTTGTACCTATCCGGAGAGCGGTTAACGTATTACCGTTAAAATTTACGGTTATGGCTTTGTCACTTGGGTTGGGCGTGTTTTTGTCAAATTCAACGGTTGTAGGTGTGAGGGACGCATTTGTAGATGGATTGTTAACCTTCAAATTAGGCAGTTCATCCAGCGTAATCACATAATCGCTTTGATAAAGCGTTTTCAGAGTGGCCGGATAATTAAAGGCGGAACTCATGAGATGCTCTCCATACCATGGACAAAAGTAGAGCCATCCTGATTTTTCCTCCGTCAGATTCTGTACACTTGGGACGGTGTCGTTCTCCGTCATGGCCACCATTTTTTTGCCGTTAGTTAAATCAACCAGCTGATAGAAGATCGAGGTAATAGCATCCTCATTCGGTACACCCGACAGACCGTCATTCCGGTTGTAGATCGTATTGTATTTATCATAACCGACAATATCTACCTGATCGTCACCAGGGTACCATGCAGGAGAGGTATTATACACGTAGCTGTTGTAAGTCCAAATCAAGTTGTGTAGTCCGTATGTCTCTGTAAGTTCAGTATAGAGCAGATCCCATAGTTGTTTGTACACATCCGCACCTGCGGAAGCCCACCAGAACCACGCGCCTTCCCCATTTAACCCACCGTTTCCCTCTGCCTCATGATATGGCCGGAAAAGAACCGGCACATTATTATCTTGCAGAATCAACAGCTGCTCCGCCAGATCCTCAATAGTACGCATTACGTATTGATATTCTTTCGTACCTGGAATCACCGCGTTGGCTGTATTAAAATTGGTTTCTGTTGGCTTGTAGGTGGCCTCCTTCCAATCCACATGATCCCCAAGCTGGTAGGTCGTGAAATTTCGGGGCACATTGATATGCCAGGAAGCGGTCGCGATTCCATCCCGGTTATTCACCCAATCGATCATTCGATCCGTTGTACCGTCTTCCCATCCGTAGAGTGGATTATAATTCATAAAATCAAATCCGCGGATAGCCGGATACTTCCCGGTTAAATTATGAATCCAATCAAACTCCAACTCCGTATTGCCATCATTTCCGCCTCCGTAAATCTCCTGCTGACCGGAGATAATGTGATTGCCATAAACCTCGGTTAAATAATTCATCAGAAGTTGTGTTTCGGGTGTGGCTTGAGAATCGGTGAGGACAGGCTGAACCTCCAGGGGATCCAGATTGGCATAATCCACAGTGAAGGTGTCGAAATAAGCGAATCCCCAACCAGCCTTCAGCTGAATTGTGTTACTTCCCTGGTCCAGCTTGTGGTATCCAAAATTGAAATCAGACCATGTGGTGGTATAAGGCAGCATATATGAGCCCTTGGTAACGCCATTAACGGATAAATATTGTAGTCTGCCGTCAGCGCTTAACTCCTGCATGTATCGGGTGGAGATAGCATACATGCCCGTTTCCGGGACAGTCACAGTGAAGGTTATCGTGCCGGAATTCTGCATCCAGACAAATCCACTTCCTGAAAATCCGGGCTTGGGTTGTCCGTAAATTTCTGTCGTCACTTGAAGATCGGAGGAAAGTAAAGCGTTTTCGCTTTCGATCGTGAAAAGTGGTGAATCTGCATGAACGGGTGCCGTCATCAATCCAAGAAGCAGAGTCAATGCCAGCATTAATACGCCTGTCTTTTTGAGCAAAATCTTCATTATCATCTTCCTTCCCATTTTAAAATATGATAAAGAATGATTCCTCTGTTCACTCATGATGGCGCTTTCATTGTAAACATAGCATATGTATCAATTTTTGCAAATATATGGGCGGAAATTCCAGTACATTATCATAGCACTTTATCATGCAAATGAAGTTCATTTAGCAGCTATATTCCACTGCAGGTGTTTCATATCAACTCTATAAAAGTACTCGTAACAGAAAAAGATCTTGTAACGATAAAAAAGCCGCAAAATTGCGGCTTTCAAAATGTTAATCCTCTCATTTCCGGCAAATGTAATCCTCTTATTGGGCGGTATATCCTCCATCAACGATCAGGCTATTTCCTGTCATATAGGATGAATCGTCGCTAGCTAGGAACAGTACGGCTTTGGCCATTTCATCTGCTTGACCGAGCCGCTTCATTGGTGTTGCCGCGGAAAGAGCCTGCTTACTCTCTTCTGGAATAATCGGTGTATCAATGAAGCCTGGGCAAAGTGCGTTCACCCGAATGTTTTTCTCAGCATATTCGAGTGCGAGTGAACGAGTAAGATTCACGACGCCACCTTTTGCTGCATTGTAGGCAGCAGAACCAGGTGAACCAACCCATCCGTACATGGAAGCCGTGTTGACGATAGTCCCTCCGCCAATTTTGAGCATTTCTCGGATCGCTTCACGTGCGACCAAGAATACGCCGTCCAGATCTACATTCACCGTATTGCGCCACTCAGCATAGTCAAGCTCATGCGATGGATGAACACGCCCGATTCCTGCATTATTAAATACGATATCCACTTTACCGAAAACCTCTACGGTTTTTTTGAAAATCTCAGCAACCTCTTGTTCACTTGTGATGTTCGCTTTAATAAAAAGGGCGTCAGCTTTAAGCGCTTTCAGTTCTTGCTCAAACGCCTTACCTTTTTCTTCATTTAGGTCCACCAAGACCACTTTGGCTCCTTCTGAAACGAATAAACGTGCTGTCGCTGCGCCGATTCCGGATGCCCCTCCCGTAATAATTGCCACTTTGTCTTGAAGTTTGCCCATGATTAAATCCTCCAGTATACTATTTTGAATAGCACCTATTCACATATGTGCTATATGACGTTTACAAATATAATTGTATGCTTAAAATTGTAACAATCCAATCATTAAGATACGTTGATATGTCTACTACATAGACACTTGGTGAAACAATGTCTATTTTTATAGGAGTTTTTATGTATGAATGATGAACAAATTATGAAATCTCAACAGCGCAATCGAACCGAGGAGCATCTTAAAAGCGCTCTGATTCAGCTCATTAAGAAAAAAGGCTATCATGCCATCTCTGTCAAAGACATCGTTGATCAGGCGGGTTATAATCGCAGTACTTTTTACTTACACTACCAAGATAAATTTGTGCTCGCCGAAGACTTGTTGGATACGAAGCTCGAAGGTCTTAGACTCGCCGTAGGCAAGCCATACTCACATGGTCAAAAGGTCTATACCAACAAGCTTAATTTGGAATCCTTTCAAATCGTTGATTATATCTATGAAAACCGAGACTTCTTCGAACTGATTCGATATGATGACACATTACCTGGTTTACATACAGGTTTTCCTCAGACAATCCTGAAAATATACGAAGAGCAGTTTATCTTCGAGACGATCAACGATTCCCCTGTGAACATGGAGTATTTTAAGTACTACACGGCTTACGGCTTTTTTGGGATA
Organism: Paenibacillus sp. UMB7766-LJ446; assembly: GCF_030226665.1. Lineage (NCBI taxonomy): Bacteria > Bacillati > Bacillota > Bacilli > Caryophanales > Paenibacillaceae > Paenibacillus > Paenibacillus sp. UMB7766-LJ446. The sequence goes on along the minus strand of NZ_JASOYM010000002.1, from coordinate 135,975 downwards.
TTAAACAATTGGATATTAAGCGATTTTCGCGAATCACGTGATATGTTTATCAAAAATGTGATCGAACTGTCAAAAACACATATTCATTCTTTTCATTATGTAGGGATCAAGTTGGATTAATTGTACAGATGAACTTTTAAGTTCACATCAATCTCAGCATCATCACACGCTGCTCCGCTCCCCCTCCGTTCAGTAATTGATTTATTGTTGTACCAGTAAGATAAATTTAATTTAAAGACAAAGAAGGAGAATCTTATCCTCCATTCTTTGTCTTTTCCCCTTTTACTTATAGTATATAATTAATAATTTCCCCTTAACAATCCATATTTAGAGAACTATCTTTTCGATAGTCTGCATGTGGAGGTCAGCTCCATTCACTCCAATGGTAAGAGTCATTCTCATCACTGTTTTACTGAAAAGGGGTCGCAGGTCCTCTTTTTACCCTCCTGTACCCGTAACACTCACTAAGATGCGGTCGATATCCGGCGCGTACCCCGTCGGCTGGGAAAATAACAGCGTATTGGACCCCGCTTGCAGATGCACGGTCGTCTCCTGAGAGGCAACTGTTGTCCAGCCGCCGGAGCTTGGGAAATTGAGCGTCGTACCCGCCGCTCCATTCACACTTAATATGGCGGCTCGGGAAGCCTCGCCATTCAGATACTGGATGGTCAATTTGTAGTTGCCTGCGGACGGTACTGATACACCATTGAACTTCAGCGTGCCACTACCGTTGCCTAGATAGCCCACCTTTCCACCGCCTGAGCAAGTCGTGCAGTCCGCAATGACTGCAGAGCCCCCTAATGTGTTCCCTACTGCCTCTGCCTCATAGCTGTTAGCACCAGAAGTCGGAGGTGTAACCGGCGTCACAGGTGGATCAGTCAGTATTGTAGAAGTCGTAGCACTCGCAGAAACATGGAAACCGGACAGTGTCAGCCAGCCATCTCGATTTGCATCCTGACGGGTGTTCGCAAAGCGAAGGGTTTTGCCACCGGAAAGTGGGTTGACAACTCGCATGACCAGCCTGTAGTCCCCGGCTGGAAGGTTGTGATTCGCACTATACGAGAAGGAATAGTCCGTGGCTCCAGGCAAGACGCTTTTCAGATTCCACGATTCCGTGCCGAGTGACTTAACCCATGTGTCAGCAGCATTCAGTACACCAAACTCAACCTTCCAATTGTAGTAAAAGGGGGCGACACCTTTATTCTGAAGTTTGACGTTGACTTGCAGTGAAGACGCCGATGAATCGCTCAACTGTACAGAGGAATTGTACAGCGTGTAGCCAAGCATTTTATGAGCTCGCAGCGCATTAAGCTTAGCCGTCTCATCCGGTAGAGAATTTTTGTACACACGATCGTACATTAGCCAAGAAGCGTGAGTCGTTTCGACTGAGGTCTGGAAGTCCTCACCGTTTTGGTTGGGCCAATGCTGCCAAAAACTCGCATCCTGCTGGAGCGGTGGATAGAGTTCGCCGCCAATCGGATGAGTCTTCCAGATGTTCTGCAGGCCGTTTTGCGTAATCAAATTCCAGAATCCCCAGTCATTTTCGAACAGCGTTTCGTACGAAAATGAATCATCATGGTAGCCAAAAGCGTTTTTCAAATCTGCTGTACTCGCCGAATAAGGGTACCTGGCCAGGACCTGGGTCTTCTGAAACGCACCCTTGAATGCGGAAAGCAGCCCGTCACGGTTGCTCTGGTTCATCTCCCAATTTGTTGGATCGGTATTGTAGGGCCACGTATGCCACTCTCCCCAGAAGCCGTATAACCCTGTCGTCAAGAAGCCGATCCGAGGATCGCCATCGTAGCGGGCCCCAAGTGCGGCGACGAACTGTCGCATTGCCTGATTCAGATTAGCGTCGTTCCAATCGGGGGCCAAACTGTGCGTAGATGTATCGTGGTTGCCATTCTGGTCATAATCCCGGGTCATAAGCCCCCCGTTGATTAGAAATTGCGGAATACCACTCGTACGACCCGGATAGTCGACGTAGACGCGGAAAGCCGCTTGGTTACCCCGACTAGCGATGTCATTCAGATAGGCATCCAGCGGTGCCCAGTTGTACGTGTTCCAGTCCGTCATCAGGTCGCGAAGCGAAACGTAGAACCATTCCATGCTGTGCGGGAAACTGTTGTTCGGATCAACACTTTCCGAAGGGAGCTTGGAGAAGGGTAAAAAGCCCTTCAGTGGATTTAGCTCCAGCCCCGCTTTGTTCGGGTCATAGGTTTGAGCCTGCCACTCTCCGGACGCGTAGGCATGTGTAGGCTTGAAATTCATAAACACGATCGAGCCAAGTAGACAAAAGACGACCATCATCAATCCTAGCCTTGCAAGTCTTGCATTCGACATTGCATCGTTCACTCCTATTCGTATGAGTTTATCTATTAAAAAGGGCAACGTACTTACTCCCCAGCCATACTCACCCCCTCTCCAGCTCGGAATTCTACGCATTAGTGAGCACACATCTCGTTTCTACTTGTTGCAAATAGCTAGTAAACGTGGTGGTACGCCCCCAGCCAATTTTCACAGATTGCATGGACATGATCCAAAAGGTCATCGGGTCATCCCTTACTGGCACTAAAAGCGACACCCTCGATGAATCTCCGTTGGAAAATGAAAAACAGTATGAGCATCGGAACGACAGCCATGAACGCACCAGCCATCAATACAGGATAATCCGTACCGAACATGGAGACAAGTGTCGCGAGGCCTGCCGACAGCGTCAATTTTTCCGGCGAACTGTTGATGATTAGTGGCCACTGTAGTTCATTCCATGACCAGAGCAGTTGAATGATGACGACTGCAACCAGCGCTGACTTGACAAGCGGCAGCATGATATAGCGAAAGATTTGGAACGGATTGCACCCGTCGAGCACTGCTGCTTCCTCCAACTCTTTGGAGATACCGAGGAAAAATTGACGCAGCAAAAATGTCGCAAATGGGCTGACGAGCGAGGTGATCCAAAGTGCAGTCGTCGTATTCACCAATCCAAGTTTGCTCATCATCAAATATTGCGGTGTATAGAACACCGGGTTGGGGATCATCATCACCGAAATGATCAGAAAAAAACACAGTCCTCTACCCGGAAAACGAATGCGTGCAAACGCAAAGGCCGCCATCGCGCTGAAGACAACAGGGAACAACGTCTTCATAAACGCAGCCATCAGCGTGTTCGCATAGTAATGCAGGAAGGCTGATTGCTTGAGGGCATCCACATAACCTCTGAAGCTTGGCTCCGCAGGGAGTATGGTGATCGGAATCTGGGTCGCCTCCGTCGTCGTCTTGAGCGACGTAAGGATCATCCAGAGAAATGGAAGCACCATGACGGCTGCCCCAGCGATCAGAACCAAATGAATAATTAGGTTGTTTCTATGCTTCGAAGAGACAACTCTGCTCACTTTCGAACCTCCTCAATCGTAAATCACCCATTTTTTTTGCAGCATGAACTGGATACCCGTCAAAACCAGGTTGATCACTAGTAAGATGTTGACGATGGCAGCTCCATAGTTCTGATCGTAGTAGATAAACGAATTTTGGTAATAAGCGTATACGAGAGAACGCACCGCGGGTAGTGCAACATTCGTTTTACCGATAATCAGATAGATACTGTCAAAAATTTGTGTAGCACCGATCACGAGTACGATCGATGTAAAAAATAATGTCGGTGTTAATAGCGGGAGCGTAATGGATCGAAACTTGCGAAAGCCGACAGCGCCATCAATCTCAGCAGCCTCATACAGAATGCGTGGAATTCCTTGAAGTCCGGCCAGAATCAGCAGCATGTTAAAGCCGATCGCGCCCCAAACGCCGACCATGACAAGGGCATACATGGCGAAGCGCTTGTCAGATATCCACGCAATGTGAGTGCCGAGTACGGAGTTTAGTAGTCCGTAATCCTGCGCAAAAATAATGACCCACACCATAGCAGCCGCGGCCGCCATTGTAACCTGCGGTAGAAAATAAATGACCCGGTAGACAGACTGGCCCTTGATCTTCGCGTTTAGCAGTACGGCAAAAAACGTGGAAAGTATAATCGTTGTAGGCACAAACAGCACGACATAAAGTATCGTATTACGTAGATTTTGCCAGAACTCCTCGTCCATAAATAATCTCTCGTAGTTGGCCCAACCAACCCAGTGGTTGACAAGGCCGAAGTTTTCGGACTTCAGGAAGCTCAGATAAATGGAATAAACGGCTGGCCAACTCCAAAAAACGAGCGTTCCGATCAACGTCGGAGCGATCATCATATAAGCCCATATATATCTGCTTTTCGAATGCATTGCCTTCACCTCATTTGTGCCATAGGTATTCCGTTAACCGGAATACCATCGACAATTTTGCCTGGCGTAGGGAGCTTACTTTGCGTCCCCAATCGCCTGATTCATCATTTCCGCCACTTTCTTGGCGCCTTCTTCGATTGATATCGCGCCGCCCCATGCCTGTGACATGATTTCTGCTTCTTTCGAGAACCAGACTGGGTATGATTTTGAACCACTCGGGTACGGAGTCGCGTCCGCCGCCTGATCAATGAATACCTGCAGGTTCAAATCAGGATTGTTCTTCACCCATGCGTCTTGCGTGTTATTGAACGCCGGAATCGCCGCACCCATCTCGGCCGTGATCTCAGCGGCCTCCTTGGAGCCGAGGAATTTCAGGAACTGCCATGCTTCATCCTTGTGCTTACCTTTAGTAGACATGACGTTGCCGATGCCATTAATGATATTGCCGCGTTTGACCTTGCCCTTCGGCAGAGGTGCCCAATCGTACTTTCCTTTGATAATTTCACTACTCGCCAGATTGCCATTGTCCCATGATCCGTCGAAAATCATCGCCAGCTTGCCAGACTTGAACATTTCAACCGAATCCGTGTCGGTCATCTGCTGGTGCGTCGGCGAAGCCTTATCAAGAATCATCTGATAACGAGCCTTTAGTGCCTCAATCGATGCCTGTTCGTCGTAACCGGATTTCGTCATATCGTCATTTAAAATGAAACCACCGTTCGCTAACATGTCGTTCCAGTAACCCGCTTGGGTGTCCAGCTTTGCACCAAAACCGTAAATGCCCTTGTCTGGCTGGCTGAGCTGTTTGGCAACTTCAGCAAGCTTGGCATAATCCCACGTGTCGTCCGGGTACGCAATGTTCGCCTGATCGAACAGCTCCTTGTTGTAGGCGAGTCCAATGGTATCGAAGTCCTTTGGAATACCGTAGTTTTGCCCATCCACCGTATAGATAGAGGTGAGGTTGGACGCGTAGTTGTCCAGATCGATTTCGCCCGCCTGCACCTTGTCCGTGATCGGCTCGAGGAACTGGCCTTCTGCGTACTTCATAAACTGACCACCATGCATCCAGAATACATCGGGCAACATTCCTGCTGGTGCTGCGGCGGACATCTTCGTCCAATATTCGCCCCAAGGGATAGCATCAACTTTCACCTTGATGTTCGGGTGCTGCTCCGTGAACGCATCGGCGATCGCTTCCATTGCCGGCTGCTGGTTTTTGTCCCAGATCGTATAAGAGATCGTAACCTTCTTCTGGGCACCACTGTCGGCAGCCCCGCCTCCGTCGTTAGAATTATTGCAGCCGGCCATCAACGAGACGAGCAGTAAGCTGGCGAGCCCTGCGGCCCATTTTTTTCTTATGTTCATCGTAATACTCCCCTCGACTTTTCTTAAAAAATGAAGATTGTCCCTTTACTTCAGCAGTCGTGTTCAAAAAGCTGGAGGACGGAAAAATTGCGCTTTTTTCCGCCAGTCGATCGTCGTGAGCTCTTGACGTTCTCATCATAAATCAGGGAAAATCCGGTTTAAATGCCCAAATTTTAAGATTCAAACCACATTTTTAAGATCCCCTTCCAAAGGGCAGAGGATCTCTGCATAATAAAAGCCGTATCAAAATTCAAACGATTGGGGCAAATATTCCACAAGATTTTGTCCGCAATTCCAAAGGAGAATTCTCCCATGAATAATATCTCAATCACCCGTCTGCCCGGTGAATACTGGTGGGGCGGTGTAATCAACGATGGCAGCTCGATGCCGTTTGGCCAGACTGCGTATACGAGGGATTTGCGCATGACAGACGACAATCAGGCCTCGCCTTTGCTGCTCTCCAATAAGGGCAGATATATTTGGAGCGAGGAGCCATTTGCTTTCCATGTGGACGAGAATGGGCTTTCCGTTTTTGATATTGCTGGTGAGGTCGTCGTGGAGGAGGAGCTCAACACACTACAGGGTGCATACCGTCATGCTGCCGGCACACATTTCCCGCCGTCACAGCAGGTACCCGACGCCCTGGTATTCACAGCTCCGCAGTACTGTACCTGGGTCGAGATGTTCTATAACCCCACACAGGAGAAAATCATCCGTTATGCCGAATCCATTCTAGCGAACGGACTACCGCCCGGCGTCCTTATTATCGACGACAATTGGATGATGGATTATGGCATGTGGTACTTTGACAAGCACAGGTTCCCGAATCCCCGGGAGATGATCGATACGCTTCACGGCATGGGCTTCAAGGTGATGCTCTGGATGTGCCCATACGTGAGTCCAGACTGCACGATGTTTAAGGAATTGCGGGCGGGAGATCTGCTTCTAAAAGGTGTGGACAACGCACCATTAATCCGACATTGGTGGAATGGTTACAGCGCAGTTGTGGATTATACGAAAGAGGAAGGTGCAGCTTGGTTCAAGCGGCAGATGGATCGTCTGATCACGGATTACGGCGTTGATGGTTTTAAACTTGATGCTGGCGAGCCGATCTTGCCGAGCGGAGCGGACACGACCCAGCCCGTTGCATGGACTCGTCCCCTGCGCCTGCTTGAGGACTGCGAAGCTTACGCCAACCTCGGAGTTGGCTACTCGCTGGTTGAGCTGCGGATGTGTTGGAAGCTCGGTGGCCAAGGACTCATCCAGCGCCAGCGGGACAAGACACATACGTGGGACGCTACGGGGCTCAGCGGACTCATTCCGAACGCAATTGCTCAGGGACTGCTTGGCTATGCATTTAACTGCCCCGACATGATCGGCGGCGGTATGGACGGCGACATCAACTCCCCGGAGTTTCACTTTGACAGCGAGTTGTTCGTAAGGTATACCCAGTGTGCCGCACTGTTCCCTGTTATGCAGTTTTCCATGGCACCCTGGCGCGTGTTGAACGGTGAGGAGCTAACCTGGTGCCTTGACGCCGTAAGGCTAAGATCTGAGCTTGGCCCTGAACTGCTCGCCCTTGCTCGCCAGGCCGCTGCAGATGGCCTGCCGATACTGCGCAGTCTGGAGTTTGAATATCCCGATTGCGGCTATGAGCTCGTAAATGATCAGTTTCTCCTCGGTCAGAATCTGCTCGTTGCGCCAGTCGTCGTTAAGGGGCTGACGTCCAGAACCGTAGTTTTCCCTGAGGGTCAATGGCAAGGCGATGATGGAAACGTCATCAATGGGCCAACCGAATTGCAAGTTGATGCTCCACTCTCACGTCTGCCCTGGTATCGCAAAATTCAATAGGAGGCATGTCTCCAAGAAATATAAGCTTTCCCTGATAGGTGCTGGCACCCGAGAACTGCTTAGCTACACTCTTCGAACTCCAATTGACAAAGGAACAGTTATGCTTAGATAATAAAAAGATTGAAGATACGCCAACCGTAACAACCGAAAACTGACTGGGGGATCTAAGCATGTATGAGCTTTTAATCGTTGATGATCATGCTCATCTCGTGGACAGTCTCGAACGCACCATGCCGTGGGAAGCGCTCGGCATCGGCAAGGTTCACAAAGCTTTCTCTGGCGAAGAGGCACTTGAACATTGCAAGAGCTATCCCGTCGATATTATCATCACCGATATTCGAATGCCCGGAATCTCCGGCTTGGAGCTGATTGAGCATATAAAAAAATACGACAAACACTTCAAAAGCATTCTGCTATCCGGCTACAGCGAATGGGACTACGCGCAGGAGGCCATCAGACAGCAGGTGGATGGTTACCTGCTCAAACCGGTCGACCAAAGGGAGCTGGCCGACATGCTGCGCCAACTCACGGAAGTGCTCCGCCTTGAATGGGACGAACGTGGCAAGCAGGAGAAGGCCATGATCATGCTCACCGAACATATGCCCTTGTTTCGAGAGAAGCTGCTCATTGATCTGCTTCAAGGAAGAAAGCTGCCTCCCAAGCTGCTCGAAGAAAAAATGGCTTATTACCGGTTGCCGTTCTGTCCGAGCGACGAAACTGCAATATGCCTGCTCCGCATTGAATCGTCTGCAGAGGAGTCGAACTGGATGGACCAGTCCTTGCTCTCCTCAGCCGTCGCAAATATCGCTGAGGAAACATTCTCCGAGTTGTTCCATGTGTGGCATGGACGTGATGCGTACGAGCATGAAGTCTTCGTTCTCAAGGTGCGGGAAGAGTCATGGCTAGCGCGGGAGACGGAACCGGAGGTTCATCGACAGCGGTCCCTCGAACATTTGGCTGCCAGACTGCAGCAACACGTCAGGCACTTTCTCAAAAGCAGCATCTCAATCGTCGTGAGCCACTGGCAGGTCATGGCTCACGGCCTGCGTGAGACTTACCAGGATTCACTGGCTATACTGACCCGCCATCTTGGCGGTGAGACGGACCTCTTAATCCGCCTGCAGGACGCCTTAGTGCCCGAAAAGCCCTACCGCGTCCATAGCCTTTACGAATCGCCCACGATGATCCAGTTGTTCGAAATTTACCAGTGGGAGGCGATCGCTGCCAAGTGGGACGCTATTTTCCTTGAGGTGACAAACAAGCGAATGGATTCACGGGAGACGCTGCTTGAGCTCTATTATCACGCGATGGGCGCCTTCAGTTTTTTTGCCCACAAAAACGGACTCAGCCTGCTTGAGATTCTCCCCCCGGAGCTGGACAAGGCCGCTGAAACCAACCGGTTCCGCCATATGCACCAGCTTCAGCATTGGATAATGTCCACGCTGGAGCAATTGCGGGAGATGACCAAAAGTGAATGGAACAACGAGCAAGTGGCGCTCATCCGTAAGGTCCAGCAATTCATCACCGCGCATCTCGCGGATGCCACGCTGCAGACGGCAGCGGACCACGTCGGCCTGCACCCCGCCTACTTGTCTGCTCTATTTAAAAGCAAGGCAAGCGAGAATATTAGTGAGTACTTGTACAAAGTGCGCATGCAGCGGGCGCGGGAAATACTTATGGAGCAGCCAGAGCTCAAGGTTAGCGACGTTGCGACGGCGATCGGCTACCATAAGCCGCAGTACTTCATCAAGTTGTTCAAAGAGCATTTTGGGCTGACACCGCAAGACTTCCGTCACCAATCCTCCTGACCGAACGGGGACACTTTAATGAAACTAACCATTTTCACAAAAATTGTGCTTGTCATCTTTCTACTGCTTGTCTCTACCCTGCTTCTGTACTACCTGACCAATCGCTCCAGCGTACGGCTAATCAAGCAGGAAATCCAACGCGTGAAGCTGAATGAGCTCACTTTCTTGGCCGGAGACATCGACAATAATCTGTCCAAAGTATCGTCCTTTAGCGATTTTCTCGTACTCGACAAAGATGTTCGACTGCTTGCGACTCCTTCCTTTTTGGAAGGAGATTTTGAACTGAACAAGTTGAAGCTGCGGGTGTCGGACAAGTTGAACCTGTTGCATGCCCTGAACAACTGGAACGCCGAATTTATGGTGATTTACGATGAGGACAGCTCAGCTTTCTCTTCAACATCCTCTTCGTCGAAGCTAAGCGAACTGTACCTGGAGACACACTTCCGCCCGTTCTGGCAGTATGAGCAGACGGGCGACGGTGGGTATTTGACGTATTATTTGGCGCATCCGTACACTTTCCGGTTTGATCCGGAGGAAGTGTCTTATGTCGTCAGGGCCAAGATCGATACCAAAAATGTACTTGCTTACTTGGACCGTGCCAAGGGAACAAACGACAACAGCGCAATTTTGTTGTCTGCAGCTGGGGATGTGCTGGCAAGCGACACAGAAAAGCTTCCTTTCATCCATGAATTGACACGGCGGCTTGAGATTGGCCAAGAGATGAGTGGTAACCGACTTATTAAACTGGACGGTGAGCAATACCTCGTTAATTTCTCTGTTCTGAGTAACTTCAAAGATTGGTACATCGTGGATTATACCCCGATCAGTGAGGTGCTCAATCCGATCTATGCCAACCAGCGTCTCTACTATTTCTCCAGTGTTTTCCTTCTTCTGTTCAGCATTCTGCTCGCCCTGTTGTTGTACCGGGACGTGCAGATCCCGATACGAAAACTGCTCTGGGGCGTCAGGAAAATCACATCCGGTCAATATTCCATCACACTTCGCCAGGAGAGTAATGACGAATTCATGTATTTGTTTGACCGCTTCAACGAGATGTCCAAAGAAATCAAAGAGTTAATTGAAAGGGTTTACATGGAACAGATTCGCTCGAAGGAGGCAAAACTGCGACAGCTCCACTCCCAGATCCAGCCGCACTTCCTGTACAACTCGCTTGCGTTTATTAAAAGTATGACCGAACTTGACGAGAAGCAGGCCGTCATTGACATGTCCATAAGCTTAAGCCGTTATTTCCGGCAAACGATCAAGTTCGAGAACACGTATACAACGGTGCGGGACGAGCTTGAGCTTGTCCGGTTATACCTCACGATCCAGAGTCTTCAGATGGACCGCTTCGTTTTCACTATTGACGTCGAGGAGCATCTTCTCGATTTACAGGTACCGCGGCTTCTGCTGCAACCGCTCGCGGAAAATGCCATTCTGCATGGCATTGAGTCGCTTCGCACGGTCGGAGACATCCAGATTACAGGTCATTCCGACGGAGAATACTGTGAGCTGATTGTGGCGGATAACGGCTGTGGTGTCGAGCCTGGTCGCATCGACACGCTCCGTAATGCAATCTACTATGACGCGGACGCCAATACTGCGTGGGCGCTTCACAATGTATATGAGCGGATGAGAGCGGTGCTCGGCTCAGAGGCCGATATGGAGCTGGCTAATGGAGAATTGGGCGGACTTCAGGTGACATTGCGCTGGAAAGTTGTCCGTGAACAGGAGGTTACCGAGATATGTTAATCTGGAAATGGTTGAAGCAGACAGGGCTGTTTGGCCTCGCGATGATCTTGTTCCTCGTCGTCATGATTTTTTCGTTCATCTTTTGGGAAGATCCAACAGTACCCTCCCAACTTCAGGAAAAAAAGAACACGCCTACAGGGCCTGCCCCTTCATTCATCGGTGGGAAATATGAGTCTCCGGTGGTCTTGACGACCGTTGGGCATCTCTACCCGGACATCGATTTCAAAAACGGTGAAGATCTTCAGAACAACGTACTGAGCCGATTGTTTGAGGACAAGCTTGGCATCAAGGTCAATTACCTCTGGACGACGACGGGTGACGAGGACGTCTACATCAATAAACTGAACACCTTGATCGCGACTGGTCAGTCGCTTCCCGACATCGTCACATTCAAGGGTGGACAAAATATGTATCCGCTGCTGCGCTCCGGTGCTTTCCGCGAAGTAGGACAGCTGTTCGAGCAGTATGCCTCACCCAAGTGGAAAGCAGCCATGGCACAGGCGCCCGAATCGTGGGACCGGTATATGATCAACGGCAAAAAAATGGCAATACCGATCCTCGACGGCAACATGAACTCGAACGAGGTATTGTACATCCGTCAGGGTTGGCTCGACAAACTTGGTTTGTCGGCCCCCTCCACCATTGAAGAGATGGAGAATGTCATGGATGCATTCGTTCATCTTGACCCGGACGGCAATGGTAAAGACGACACTTATGGACTTAGCATTAGCCTCAAAAATTCGTTTTTCACCTGGATGTCGGATGCGGGCTTCGTGTTTGGTGCTTACGGGGAGATGCCAGACATTTGGAGCACAGACGATGAAGGAATTCTGTCTTACGGATCGGTCCAGCCAAGTATTCGGCAAGGTCTAACGACGTTGAAGCGCTGGATGGAGCGAGGCTACGTGCCAAAGGATGCTGAGATTCTCGATGAGGTTCAAGCGACGGAATCATGGAAGCTGGGCAAGGCAGGCATGATTGTGGCGCCGCTGTGGGCCGCAGGATGGCCGCTAGGGGATGTGACTGCGAACGTGCCGGATGCCCGGTTCGAGGCATACCCGATCCCCGTCGGGCCAAGCAGCTTATCCGGTACGCGCGGCACGCCGCCGGAGTATGGTGCAATTGCCATCAACGCAGAAATGGCGAATCCTGAATTTTTTTTCAATTATATGAACTTTGTTTATGACAACTTCGTCGATCCTCCCTCTGGCTCGCCCTATCGTTGGGGTATCGCTGAAGGCTACGACTACGGCTATGAAGAGGGCAAGGTGACATTCCTGGAAAGCCAGGTTCCAGGCGGATTTGCGGACCCCCAAAAGTATCTCCTAAGCCTGTCGCTCCCCTCGGTCCCTAACTTGCTCAGTCAATCCATTGCTCGCATCAACAGCGGTGCATCCAATCAGACGTCATATGACATCAAAAACAAGCTGCTGCGTACGCCTCAGGAGCTGAAGGGTTGGCAAATCGTCGAAAGCAATCCCTCTGTCTACAAGACAGACGCCTTCACCGGAGCGCCGACGCCGACGATGGAAAAAATCGGTGACGCCCTTGACGAGTTACTGCATGATGCGATGCTCAAAATCGTGTACGGACAGGAGCCCCTGTCAAGCTTCGATCTCGTCGTCGCTAGATGGCATGAGCTGGGCGGTGATAAGATAACTGAAGAGGTGAACGAATGGTACACATCGCTGGGGAAAAACTAATCAATAATAGTTGTTTTCTGTGGGTTATTTAAAAATTAAAAACATGGCGCACAATGTTGAATTGTACGCCATGTTTATGAGATATTAATTCAATTCAGATATGATTGGATAGATTGGACCTCTCAGATTGAAATTGTAGTTCATGTCTACAATCCCCACTGTTTCACTGCTATCATATAAATCTAACATGAAGCCAGCCATTTCCTTGGCGGTGTGGTATTTAGACATGTTTGCTTTGTAATCAAATTCTTCTGTATCTAAAGATTTTTTCACGAATTCCGTTTCCGTTATAGCTGGAGCCAGGACCTTTGCTTTAAGTTTTGCACCTTTGATTTCAAGCTCTTTAGCCAGCCCTTCTGTAAAGGCACTCACGTAATATTTCGATGCCGAATAAGCAACGCTTCCAACAGCAATGGCATATCCGAGTGCGGATGCAACGTTAATTAACTGAGTTCCTTCTACATCTGCGTAATCTCGCACATATAGTGTAGAAAGGATCGTCAAGGATTCAATGTTCACACGCAGCATCGTTTCAACTTTTTCCAGATTCTGTTCTGCTACAAAAGATCCTTCCCCCAGCCCGGCATTGTTAATCCAAGTCTCAATATGATATTCCTTAAGCGTGTTATACAGTGTGTATGCTTGACTTGTATCCGATAGATCACTTGTATGAACAATAACATTTACAGACGGATCATTACTTTGAATTGTTGATTTGAGTTCTTCTAATTTGTCCAATCTTCTAGCGACCAAGATTAAGTTTTTGCCTCGTGCCGCAAACGCCAATGCTGTCTCATATCCAATCCCTGAACTTGCACCTGTAATAACTGTATAGTTCATCCTGTTTTCTCCTTCTCAACATGTATTTTAGTTAGATAAGCTTTCAAAATTAATCTAGAACGATCGTTCTTAATAGTGCAAAAAAAACAGTTAGATCTAACTTGCTATTTAGAATAGCATTTCTAGAACGAACAGTAAAGAATTATTTTCTGCTTCATATTTCATGTTGTTGGAACGGGAACTTTGAGTTTTTCCAGACATGCGATACAAGTTCTCCATAAGGTCAAGAGGACAAGAACCTGTATCACTAAAACAAAGCCACCTCATGAAGGCAATTCCTTTTGCTTCTCATGCTGTAAACCTCTATTAGTCTAAGACGGATAATGTCATATCCATAATATTTTTTAATTTTTGCTGATCGGTAGTGGTCTTAACCAACGTACGTATCCCCACCCATGCATTCATTAAATAGTGAGAAATAACTACAGGGTCAAGGTCAGCCTTGATTTCGCCCGTTTGTTGGCCTTCCCGAACAAGGTTTCTTAAGAATTCCTCTGTTCGCAAATTACTCTCATTAACCAAAGAGGCAACTTCAGGATCCAACACCCCGAGTTCCACTCCTGAGTTTACAAGAAAACATCCTAAAGGTTGTCCTTCATTTCTTATTGTCGACTCAAACAAAACCCGAATGATCTCTTTAACTGGTTTATGTGTATCAATCAAAAAGCTCATTTTATTGCTCTGCTTTGTTTCATATCGTTCAAGAGCTTTCATAAATAGAGCATGCTTATCCCCAAACGTATCATAGATGCTTCTTCGGTGGATGCCCATATACTCAACCAAATCCTGCATTGAAGTTTTCTCATATCCTTGTGTCCAGAACAAATGTATGGCTTTATCTAATACTTCATTTACTTCAAATTCTTTGGATCTTGCCATCGTCATCACCTCGAATACACATTATACATTGAAGTCAACAATCGGCAAACTGGAAATGAAAAAGGGATAGATTACAGGTAAGGCATGTATCAAGAGGGATTTATTGAATTGCAACATCATCCATCGCTCGAACAGCTCGTTCGAATGCTTTAATTCTTCTTTTTAAAAGCGTCTTTTGAGGACTTCCCGCTTTTGACTTACCATACATGTTCTCAAGGGATGGGAATAAACCAGTCAAAACATCGCGAGCTTCTGCTATCTCTTCCTTTGTATACTGATGAGGTGTTTGGTTCCAAGTCGTTTCCAGTATCGCTAAGCCGATGTATAAAGCATTGAGACGTTTCTTTAAAAGAGTCGTGTTATTACCTTTCTGGGTCAAATTAGTCAAGGCGTTTTCCGATTTACGAATTGTCGATTGGAAGGCTTGGATGGATTCCAATTTTTCTTCATCTGATACATTTTCCATGTGGTGCTGTCACTCCTTTTCTCATGCATACAACTAATTTACATGCCCAACGTGATGGGATCAATATTATAAATATTATAATGGGCCAAAACTACCACAGGTTTCAATGGATAACTATCGTTCCCACCATACTGGACCAATAAAAAAAATCCCGCCCTAGACATTTTCGTCCAAAACGGGATGCATATCATCATTTACTTGTTTGCGTTTTCCTTGGTCACCAGCTTCAATTCAGCCGGGATTGATTTTTCTACCTGCTTGCCGTCCAGCACATCCAGAGCAGCTTGCACAGCGAGCTGGCCAATCAGTACCGGCTGCTGAGCGACGGTGGCTGTCAGCTTTCCGTCCTGAATGGATTTGATCGCATCATCGTTACCATCAAATCCAATTACGGGAATGTTTTTACCAGAGCTTTGGATTGCTTCGATCGCGCCCAGTGCCATTTCATCGTTATGGGCAAATACCGCTTGTACGTCAGGGTTGCCCTGCAGCAAGTTCTCCATTACATTCAAGCCTTTGGAACGATCGAAATCGGCAGACTGCTTGGCAACTACATTAAGTTTTTGGTCAGCAACCTCATGAAAACCTTTCCCCCGCTCTCTTGTTGCGGAAGCTCCAGGTACACCCTCAAGTTCGATTACTTTCGCTCCCTCGCCAAGGTGTTCTACGAAATATTCCGCTGCCATTTGTCCACCCTTGATGTTATCGGATGCAACCAAAGCAGCCACGTCGCCTTTGTCTGCTGAACGGTCCAGTGTAATCACGGGAATGCCCACACTATTGGCAGACTGAACAGCCGTAGAGATTGCCGCGGAATCCGCCGGGTTAATCAGAAGGGCATCCACACCTTGTTGAATCAGGTCGTCCACATCATTCGTTTGTTTGGCCGAATCATTTTGCGCGTCAACCACGATGACCTGAATTCCTTGTTTCTTGGCTTCTGCAACTACCCCGTCTTTGAGGGAAACAAAGAAGGGATTATTCAACGTGGAAACCGACAGGCCGATTTTCTTCTGTCCATTGCTTCCGGCAGAGTCGGGCTTGGCCCAGCCCGGAGGCTCCAGAGAGCATCCAGCCAGAACGATCATCATTACGCTTACAAGCAATATGGTTAGTTTTTTCATGTTCGCTTCTCTCCTTAAGCCGTTTTCTTGCGGTCCAACAGGACAGCGATGGCAATAACGACGCCTTTTACAACCATTTGATAAAACGAGTTCACTCCGAGCAGATTCAAACCATTGTTCAACACGCCAATGATCAGGACCCCGATCAATGTACCGACGATCCGTCCTCTACCACCTGATAGGCTTGTTCCGCCCAGAACTACAGCAGCAATGGCGTCCAGCTCATATGAAGTACCTGCTGTTGGCTGCGCGGAATTCAGGCGGGAGGTCAGGATTGCGCCTGCCAGCGCTGACAGCATACCTACCAGGGAGTAAATCATGATTTTTACGCGGTGAACTTTAATACCTGAGATAATGGATGCTTTCTCATTGCCACCAAGCGCGTACGTTTTACGACCGAAGGACGTTTTGTGCAGTATCGTCCACAGAATTACAAAGGTAATCAGCATTGTGATCGCTGGCACCGGGATACCAAGCATATAACCACGACCGAACAGTTGGAACAGCAGGCTGTCGCCCAACCCTGTAATCGGGTTACCATTCGTATACACCAGCGTCAATCCCCGGAACACCGTCATCGTTGCCAATGTAGCAATAAACGGAGCCATCTTGCCCTTCGTAATCATCAATCCGTTCACCATACCCATAACACCGCCGAGCGCAACCCCGATAATGATCGACAGAATCGGATCCAGGCCGGACAGCATCATATTGGCTACAAAGGCGCTGGATAGAGCCAGTATAGAGCCCACCGACAAGTCGATGCCCCCAGTCAGAATGACAAATGTCATACCAAAAGCAATCAGCGCGTTAATTGAAACCTGACGCAATAAATTCAGAATGTTAAGCGGTTCCAAAAAGCTTGGATTTAATACCGATACGATAATAATCAGAATGATCAGCCCGAGCAGCGGACCTAATTTCTGTGTCAGATTCGTCAAGCGGAAGCCGCTTTTGGCGGGTTGGTTTTCCTGCAAAGTTGTCATGTCATTGTCCCCCTGTAGCCATTGTCATAATGTTTTCCTGTGTTGCCTCTTCTTTTGCCAGTTCACCGCTAATGCGTCCCTCATGCACAACCGCGATTCGATCACTCATGCCGAGCACTTCAGGCAGCTCGGAAGATACCATAATGATTGCAACTCCGCGGTCCGTCAGCTCGTTCATCAACTGATAAATCTCCCGTTTGGCTCCAACATCCACGCCGCGTGTCGGCTCATCCAGGATGAGTACACTTGGGCCAATGCCGACCCATTTGGCGATAACCACCTTCTGTTGGTTGCCCCCTGACAGGTTTCGTACTGCCGTTTCGGATGATTGCGTCTTGATTTGCAAACGTTTGATGAGCGTATCGACGAATTCCTGTTCTTTCTGAGTCGAAATGAACCCTTTATTTGAGAAGCTGAACAGATTCGGTAATGCCATATTCTCACGAATGGAGAAATCCAATACCAGGCCTTCATCCTTCCGGTCTTCGGTAATAAATCCAATTCCATGTTTAACCGCATCGGCAGGTTTCCGAATGTGAACCTTTTTGCCTCGAATCATAATTTCGCCACCGTCCAAGGGTTCCAAACCGAAGATGGCCCGCATGATCTCTGTACGTCCAGAACCCATCAACCCGGAGAACCCGAGAATTTCGCCTGCTCTCACCGTAAAGCTAATATTCTGGAACAATCCTTTGCTGCTGGCGTCCCGTACCTCCAGGACTACTTCACCATACGAAGGATTTCGTGCCGGATATCGCTCCGTAAGCTCCCGTCCAACCATTTTCCGCACCACTTCATCAAAACTCGTCTCCGGGATCGACTTCGTATCTACCGTTTTGCCGTCACGCATGATCGTAATGCGATCACAAATCGTGAAAATTTCCTCCATCCGGTGCGATATATATACGATGGAAACACCATTTTTCTTAAGCGAAGTGATTACGCCAAACAATTTCTGTATCTCCCGCTCCGTAAGCGCTGCTGTCGGCTCATCCATAATGATGACTTTGGCGTCGGTCATCAGTGCTTTGGCGATTTCAATCATTTGCTGCTGACCGACAGAGCATTCCCCAGCAGGACGATCCAGTGGAATCTGTACGGATAGCTTGGCAAACTGCTCAGCGGCAAACGCTTTCATTTGTTTTGTGTTCAGCAACCCAAATGACGAGGTTATTTCCTTGCCTATAAAGAGATTATCAAGCACTGTCATTTCCGGCCAGACGTTCAATTCCTGGTGGATAAACGCAAGCCCCATCTTCTCAGCTTCCTTCGGATTGGCAAAATAGGTTTCTTTGCCGTCAATGGAGATAGTTCCCTGATCCCGTCCATTAAGACCGATCAAAATGTTCATAAGCGTGGATTTGCCGGCCCCGTTCTCACCCATCAGGGCATGAACCTCGCCTTCCTTCAGTTCGAAATCCACCCCGCTCAGTACTTGGTTGGTGCCAAAGGCTTTATATATGTCTTGCATCTGAATATGCATGATGCCGTCCCCCTTTTAACCGAAAATGACGCCCGATTGTAAAATGCAATTGGCATATGGCGTAGCTTCGCCCGTACGAATGACCACTTTGGTATTCCGGGTTAATGCCTTGAATTGTTCATGACTGATGGAAGCGTCAACGGCTTCATCGCCAAATTTCTCGGTAATAAATTGCAAAGCCTCTGGATTCCCTGCCTTGATCTCTGCTGCCAGAATCACTTTCTCAACGACCATATCGTCCGCAATAAGATCCACGATGTCTTGAAAACTCGGGGTCCCCAGTTTCAGGGACAAATCGATTTTGAGTACTCCTTCCGGAACTGGAAGGCCAGCATCCGCGATGACAATCGTGTCCGTATGCCCCAGATCGGACAGCACCTTGGAGATATGACTGTTCAATATTCCCTGCTTCTTCATTTCAGACTTTCCTCCACTTCACTCCGCATCGGCATGCCGCCTTGCGCCCCGAACTTGGTCACCGATAGCGAAGCAGCCCGGTTAGCGAATCGAATACTGTCTTGCAGCGGTTTACCTTCTGCCAAAGCGACAGCGAATGCGGCGTTAAACGTATCCCCCGCTCCTGTTGTATCTACGGGTTCCACCTTGTAAGTAGGTACAACGATTTCCCGTTCCCCGTCAAAGTAACGAACTCCGTTGCTGCCCTCTGTAATAAACAACTTGTTTGGATATTTGCGCAGCGCCTCTGCCGGAGTCATGCCCTGAAACAATATCTCCGCCTCATGCTCGTTCGGCGTGATATAAGCAGCTTTGTCGATGACCTCATCTGGCACTGTTCTGGCCGGAGCCGGATTCAATAACAGAGGGGTTCCGCTTTGAGCACAAATCTCGCTGACACGAACTACCGTTTCCTCCGGAATCTCTTGCTGAATTAGCACGATATCGGCACGTTGGATCACTTCTGCCGCTTCATCAATATAAGCTGGTGTAACTTCGCGATTTGCCGCTTCTACGACAACGATACTATTATCACCTTCTGCCAGCACGATATGAGCCGTACCGCTTTCCATATGTGTAACCGGTTTCACATTCTGCGTATTTACGTCGTTTGCTTTGAAGTTATTTAAAATGTCCGTACCGAACGCATCATCGCCTACCCGGCCGATCATCGTAACTTCGGCCCCCAGCCTTGCCGCAGCGACTGCCTGATTTGCTCCTTTGCCCCCCGGCACTGTTTTGAAGCTATCGCCAAGGACGGTTTCACCCGCCCCCGGCCGTCTTGATGAAGTGACAACCAGATCCATGGAGCTGCTGCCAATTACGCATATTTTAGCCATCTGAATTCACCTTTCTTGTTGTGCCCCGTTCAATGAAACTGACCGGCAGCTGTATGTGTTTATTTTCGATTGGAGCTTGTTCCACAAGTTTGATAAGCAAACCGGCGGCTTCCCTTCCCATCTCGTATGCCGGTTGGTGAATGGTCGACAACGCGGGAGATAGCAGGCTGCTCATCGGGATATCGTCGAAGCCGATAATCTGCATATCCTCCGGAACTTTTTTTCCGATTCGCAATGCCTCATGTAGCACCGCCATAGCAGCGATGTCATTACTGGCAATCACTCCATCCGTATCACCGTACTTGCTAAAAAGTTCATCCGCCCATAACCCAACGTCGTTAAAGGAAAAGGATGTCGTTTGGATGACGCGGTAATCCAGACCGGCCTCACGTATGCTCTCAATTGCGCCTTCAAAACGATCCTGCGCAGGTTTGATATGTGTCGGTCCCTGCATAACCGTGATTCGGCGACTTCCACGCTTGATGATCTCTCGCGCAGCCAGGCGTCCGCCCTCTCTGCCGTCCGCATATACGGAGGGACTGTCCAGCGGCGTCCTGTCCAGAAACACCACGGGGATCTTCAAGTTTTCATATATTGAAGAATGAGGGTAATTCGTTGAAGAGATTACGCCCACCACATTATTCTGGATAAAAGTCTGGATGTAATCCTTTTCTTTCTGTTCGTCCTCATCACTATTTCCAAAAATCAGTCTGAACTCCTGCTCCTGCATCCGGTCCTCTACGCCGCGGGCAAGCTGCGGAAAGTAAGGGTTTGCAATATCCGGTAGCAGCAGGCCAATCAGTTTGGACTTTCGTTTGTATAAAGAGCGGGCCACTTCATTGGGAGAGAAGTTAAGCTGCTTAACCGCTTCCTCCACTTTCTTGCGAGTGTCCGCATGAACATAACCTCTTTCATTAATGACCCTTGATACAGTGGCTACCGAAACGCCAGCCAAATTAGCTACATCTTTAATGGTTGTCATGAACGTTCACTCCTATGTGTAACCGGTTACAGATATGAAAATATCATATTTTTTTAAGTTTGACAATGCTTTTATTACTGGAAATTTATCCAAATAGCCAGAAAAGCCGTAAATTTAAGCTTCATCATCAAGATATATCATCTTTCTAAATGGGTCTATGTATACAAAAGCAAATTAAATCGTCTTCATTCATTAGTTCTCAGAATCATGGACTAAAATCATCTGCTTCAAGGAGATACTCCGATATCTTGGGGGTGAATTCACTCCCTTAGAGAAGTTGCTGACCTGGAATAAGCAAACGAATTGTAGGGGATTCTCCTTGGATAGGGATCAATGATTTCGGAATTCGAAAATTTGAATGTTCTTCATTATCGGCTTGCCTTAAATTCGACCTATCCATTAGAGTAGTTATTGGAGGTGTACATCATTGAAATTTAACGAGTATGTTAAAGGTGAGTTTTATAGAACAGAGTCTATCCAATTGTCAAAGAAGGATATTATTGATTTTGCGAAAATTTATGATCCTCAATATATGCATGTAGACGAAGCAAAAGCCAAAGAAGGCCGTTTCGGCAGCCTCATTGCTTCAGGTATGCAGACGATGAGCACGTCCTTCAAGCTTTGGGTGGAACTAGGGATATATGGAGAAGATATTGTTGCAGGAACGGGCATGAATGATATAAAGTTCATCAAACCTGTGTTCCCAGATGATGAAATTCATGTTCTGGCAGAAGTAATTGATTTGGCTCCAAAAAGGAATTATGGTGGTATCGTTACCATATTGCTCACTACTTTTAATCAACAGAATGAAAAGGTCTTTCAGGCAGAATTAAGTGCTCTAATTAGTAATTGAATTTGTACCGTACGGTTTCGTTATGGATTTTGAAAATAAAAACGACCGCTCATCAAGTCTGATGCACGGTCGTTTACTATACCATTTAGTCCAAACACCAACCATTACAAAATTTCGATGTATCCTTCTGTTCCATGCACCCGAATTTGCTGCCCATCTTTTATGCGTTGGGTCGCATTCTCCACTCCGACAATGGCTGGCAACCCATATTCACGTGCAATCACAGCTCCATGGGTCATCACACCACCCACTTCAGTGACCAGTCCTTTAATAGATACAAATAAGGGTGTCCAGCTGGGATCCGTATAGGGGGTGACGAGTATATCTCCATCTTCCAGATCAGCATTTTCAATTTTGAAGATGACGCGCGCGCGCCCCTCTACGACTCCGGCAGAAACAGGCAGCCCTACAATAGCATTGGCTGGCAGATTTTCATGTTGGTACTGACCTGAGATGATTTCGCCATCAGACGTGAGCACACGAGGTGGAGTTAGTTTTATATAGTATTTGTAATCGTCTCTCCGCTGGCTGATGATCTTTTTATCCAATTTATTGGTGCGTACGACCTCACGAAGTTCTTCAAAATTGAGATAGAAAATATCCTCTTTTTCAACAATAACGCCTGCTTTTACAAGTCGTTCGGCTTCTTTCAATAAAGCCTGTTTGTATACGAAGTAGCGATTAATCATCCCATATTTGGGATATTCCCGATAACCGATGAAGTTGCGAACCAGGTCGATCATTCGTTTCGTTTCCTGGGCTTTGTGTTCACCGTCAGGCAATAGCTTCAATTGATCCAATATTTCCTGTTCTTTCTTCAACGCTTCCTGTCGGCCCTGCTCAAATTTCCGTTTACTTTCATTAGGTTCAAAGTTCTTGATATTACCCAGAATCATTGGCACAAGCGTAATGGGTTTTTCACTCCAACGGGTTCTGGTAAGATCAATTTCTCCGGCACATCGCATTCCGTATTTGTCCAGATATTCCTGTATGGCGTCTCGGGTTTCCTGTCCGCCCTCCACCTTAACCAGCTCATCCAAAAAGTTATCCTCTTTCACATCCTGCAAATAAGCGATGACTTCCGGATACGGACGAATCACATCTGCAACATCGAGTAACGCCAGACCCATTTCCGAAGTGATATTGTTAGGTACAGATTGAGAGAGCTTATCTGCTGCATTTTTCTCACCTAACCACTCTTTTATGTTTTCATTGATCCATGCTGAAGCCTTCATGGCCGTCATGAACACATTTGAACTTCGTGGGTCAGATAGAAATCTCTTCAATTCTTTGAGATCTTCAAGGATAAAATCAAACAATTCCAATCCAGATTTGTTTTGGATGCTACGTTTTAGCTCATCTATTGAGGCTTGATTGCTCTTAATCAAATCAGAGACAATCGTTGAATCATTTTCAATATCTGCTTGGAAAGCCTCTGACGTGCTCGGTTTATTATCAGTACGAGGACTTGATGCTGACTCATCAGCAGGTAACAATTTTATGAAATTCTCTCGCTTGAGTATGGTTGTAAGTGCGTCCTTAAGGAGCGGATCGGATTGTCCCATGGTATTTATGAAGTTTTCTCTCATGACAGGCGAAGCCAGCCTAGGTGTAATATCAACAAACAATCTTCCGCCAGCTATACGCATGGGTGCCGGAGTCGTTAATAGAAAGAAAGATAAGCCCAGAGGTTTCATGGGATCAGTCATCATTTGTTGATGACCCACAGATAGGTACACATGATTTTCCTGGTCACTCGCTTTAGGGATCGGGTACAAAGTAGTGATTGGACGACTCTGAACAATGTAAAACGTATCATCCGCCAAACACCATTCGATATCCTGTGGAAAACCAAAGTGTGTTTCAATCTGTCTTCCCATGCTTGCCAGTTCTAAAATTTGTTGTTCAGTAAGTGTTTGCGTCTGCTGCAGAACGGGATCGACCTGATGTGTATACGTCCCACCATCTTTCCGTCCATAGATCGCCAACGTTTTGGTGGCTATCCTCTTATCGACAATTTCACCATCCCGTACTTTATAACAATCGGCAGATACCAGGCCGGATACAAGCGCCTCACCCAGTCCAAAACCGGCGTCAATGGATAGCACTTTCCGGTTGGACGTAACCGGATCAGCTGTAAATAAAATTCCAGAGGCATTTGGGAAAACCATCTTTTGAATGATAACGGATAACTGCACCTGACCATGATCAAATCCATGCTGCATACGATAAATTACCGCGCGATCCGTAAACAGGGAAGCCCAGCATTTGCTTATATGCTGCATGATTGCTTCTTTGCCGATGATATTTAAGTACGTGTCTTGTTGGCCAGCAAAAGAGGCATGTGGTAAATCTTCAGCGGTCGCACTGGAACGCACTGCATACGCATGTCTTTCTCCAAACTTGGAGAGATAGTGAGCAACTTCTTGTTCAACATCGGCAGGAATGTCTACGCCCATAATAAGTTCCCTGATCTTTCTGCTGATTTCACCTATTTGCTCTCGTTCATCACCTTTCATCAAGGTTAATTGATCCAGCAAAGAATGATACGTTTCGTTTTGTTCAATGGCTTTTTGATAGCCAACGGTTGTAATACAAAATCCTTCGGGGACCAGTACGCCTTCAATCTTTGATAACTTCGCTAGATTTAACCCTTTTCCGCCAACGAGTGCAAGCTGCAATTTTTCCATTTCCTGAAATCCGATAACCAAAGAACTCATTCGTATCTCCCCTAACCAGTAAATTGAGAAAAAAAACATTTGACAAAGAGTTTACCGCCATGATAAGATTTAAATATAAGATACAATACTTATGCCTTCCACATCAAAAGAAATGTAATCTGATTATATCATTGTATTTGTTTGTATACAATATCAAAGAACCTGGGATAATTATCTAAGTTCTTTTTTTGATTTCAAATAATACTAATCCTATAGAAACATGGCTCTCCTCAACCAGATTTCTTTAGCGCATCATTTCTGGATCCCGAATGTTGAAGCCAACAGAAAAAGCAGCCTGTCCTCGAATGAGGTAGGCTGCTTTTTCTGTAAAGGCATTTTCCCAGGGCGGGTAAACATTTCAGCAGGGCAATAAAATCTCAATTTTGGTACCTTGCCACTCTTTGGACTGTACATGAATTTCTCCGCCGTGCGCCTCCACGATCGTTTTGGCGATGCTCATGCCGAGTCCAGAGCCAGCCGTTGATTCTTCTGTATTCGTTCCCCGATAATAGCGATTGAACAAATGCTGCAGCGTTTCCTCGTCCATGCCTTTGCCATTATCCAATACACGTATGCATGCCTTATCGTTCATTTTACCGATGGAGACGGTAACATTCACGCCTGACGGGTTATGCTTCACTGCGTTGGATAGCAAGTTATCCATTAACCGCAGCAGCCAGGTTTCATCAGCCTGTACCCATAGAGGAAGCTCCTCCCCGATGTAATGAAACTGGTACTCAGACAGGGTAACGTCATTAACGTACTTCAGTACGGAGCAGCGCACCAGCTCAACCAAATCGATCTTTCGAAGCTGCATCATTGAGTCGCCTTGCTTGAGTTGATGGATCATGGAAAAGTCAGAGATCAGCTCAAGCATATAATCCCCCTTTTCCCGGATCGTCGATCCCATGGTTCGCATCTCCTCTTGGCTCCATTGTTCCGGTAAGCTCTCCAGCATATATCCATAACCTTGTATGGTGGACAGTGGCGTGCGCAGATCATGCGAAATTCCTGACATCCACTCCCTTTGCTCTTTCTCCAGCCTCTCACGCTCCTTCTCAGTTTGGGCCAGTTGATCAGCCATTCGATAGAAGGATTCGATGACTTCCTTATAGAGCCTGTAGCGGTTTCGCATCGTGCCATTGGGGCGGAAAATCTTGCGCTTGTCCTTGGCGGTGAGAACCTGATCATACTGCCCACGTCCCATCCGCTCGAACCAGCCTGCGAATAAAATCAGCGGCTGACCGTAACGGTAGCCATGCCAGATCGATAAGGGTACTGCCAAGAGCAGAGCTAGGCCTGCAAACCACATGAGTCCGCGGGTTGCCGTATCCATCGCGGGATGTTTCAAAGGATCTCCCGTTGGATTGGGCGTATAAAGGATCCAGGTCATTCCGCTGAGCTCATCACGATGGGCGACAATATTCGTATCATAGTTGCTGGGCGATTGCTGGATCGCCATAATGTCCAGTGGACGGTACCCCTTCTGCAAGTACGTTTCATCACCAATGGCTTGCTCGGTATGCCCCGCAGAGTTGATTACCTGCAGGTAGCTGCCGGTTTCACGCAGCTGCTGATCCAGAATAGAAGCCTTTTCGCCAGATACCATCCCCTGCTGCCCGTAAGCGTCAAACCAGGTCATGAGCTGGTCAAGGTTAGTACTTTGGTAGCCAAGGATGTACAGAACCGGCACATTAAAAGCAAAATTCAGATGAGTTTGAACAGCATACGTTCCAAGTGTTCTCGTCTCCTGCATATCAAGAAGTTGGGCAACAGAATACGAAACCGACAGTCCATCATGCGAGTTTGTATTTACTTTGTAGATGACCTCTCCTTCGGCATTTACAACCTGCATCCACATTCCTTTTTCCTCAATGAGCTTATTCCACTTGGGGGAAATCTGAATCGTCCCGTCCTTTGAAGAAGCTTCTTGAGCAATCAGTTGCAAGGCGCCAACAGGAAAGTTCCGGCGCAACTCACTATTTGTCGTGTTTTGAAAAAATATAATGCAAGCAATGAGAGTAATCGCCAGAATAATCAGGGCATAAAAGATCAATTGATACGTGAAGTGGAAGGATATGCGCTGTTGTATCTTCATTGCTCCTGAAACTCCTTTGACAGCTTGTAGCCGAGCCCACGTACGGTCAGCAGCAGCTTTGGATTTCCTGGATCGATCTCGATCTTCTCTCGTATGCGCCGAATGTGTACCATTACCGTCGAGTCATCTCCCTGTCCGTTGATTCCCCACACCTGATCGTAGAGCTGTGTTTTGGAAAATACGACCCCCGGAAACTTGCAGAAGTGCAGCAGCAGATGGAAGACTTGGGCAGGGCAAGGAACCGGCTGTCCCTCCACGAGTAACTCCCCTTCCGCCTCGTTGACGATGAAGCGACCGAATCGGTATATCCCCGGTTCAGGACGTTTCACCTGATTTGCAGTTGGAGCTTCTGACTCCAAACGACGTATGCGTGCCTGTATTCTTGCAGCTACCTCCAATGGATTGAAGGGCTTGGTAATATAATCGTCCCCGCCCATGGCGAATCCCCTCAGCACATCTAGATCGGATGCCTTAGCTGTCAGAAACAAAATATGCGGATTTCCGTATTCACGGAGCTTGGAGCAGAGCTCCAGACCGCTCCCGTCTGGGAGCGTAATGTCGAGCAGGACGATATCCGGGGCAACGCGCTGTACCAGATGGAGAGCTTCTGCACAGGTCGAAGCATCGTACAGCTGATGAAACCCTGCCCTGCGAAGCACCATTTGCAGCATGGTGACAATCGAGGGTTCGTCGTCGACAATTGCGATTTTAATATCATTTTGATTGGTCATCGTTTTCACCCATTTCATCGTAGCATACTCACATTAACAGAACCTAAACAGCTTGAGCAAACTTAAGCGCTTGTTCATCAACGCGTTTAGGCTCTGTTTCAGTAACACTGTTAGCATGGGAAATGAGAAACCGCGGCAAATCTATTTTGCTTTAGGAGGAAACGATTTGAAGAAATGACACAGCAAGCCTCACAGATGGGAGCCAGTGCCGTAATCGGCGCCAAACTGAATTACGAAGTAGTGCGTCAAGGTATGCTCATGGTCGCTGTCAGCGGAACGGCAGTTATTATCAATTCACTTTAAGGAGCTTACATGCAGATGAAAAAAATCACGGCTTCAATCCTGTCCCTATGTTTATTTACCTCCGGACTCTCATCCGTTCATGCAGCAGAAAAAGCGTTATCCGTATCGCTGAATGGCGAGTCGATTCAGTTTAATCAGTCCCCAGCGGTCGTAGAGCAAGGGGTAACTTTTGTGCCCGTTCGTCTCTTACTGGAGAAGATGGATGTCCATGTGAAATGGGATAAAGCGACCCATACGGTCACAGGTGTCAAAGATGGTCTTTCCTTATCTCTCAAGGTTGGCAGCACGAATGCAATTGCAAATGGCCAAGCAGTCAATTTGGAGGCAGCGCCAAAGCAAATTCGGAATGTAACGTATGTGCCACTCCGCTTTGTCGCTGAAACTGCAGGATATCAAGTGGCCTGGGATCATACGCTGCGCCAGGTTTCCCTTACTTCCAAGCATCAATCCGATGAAAGCCAAGGGTTCCTATGGAAAGTAGAGCATAAAGGCAACACAGTATATCTGCTCGGCTCCATTCATTATGTACAGGAAGGCATGTACCCTCTTCGTCCAGAGATTGAAAATGCGTTGAACGCTGCGGATTACTTGGGTGTGGAGGTTGACTTGTCCAAGATTGCTCCTGAAGAATTGCAAAAACATATATTGGACCTTGGTGTATATAAAGACGGCACGACACTGAAAGATCATATATCTCCAGATACGTATGACAAGGTTACGGCATTACTGAAAGCGAACGGGTTGCCGGAAAACAGCTTCGATAGCTTTAAACCGTGGTTCGTTCAACAAAACATTCTGGGCATTATCGTTGGAAATGAAGGATATCAATCAGAGATAGGGATTGACCAGTATCTGATAAATAAAGCCAATCAAGCAACCAAACCGGTTATTTCGCTGGAAACTATTGATTCCCAGTTCCAAACGAACAACAACTACTCCGACGCTCTGCAGGAAAAACTGTTGCTGCAAACCGTAGACCCATCTGCTCCGGTCATCCTTTCTCCAGATGGAGGACTCGATGACCTATCCAAAATGTGGATTGAGGGCGATGATAACGCATTAAATGAATATACTAATTCTTCGGATTGGGATGCTGAATATCACAAAGCCCTTCTGACTGACCGCAATGTAGACATGGCTGAGAAGATTAAAGGCTATCTGAACAGTGATAAAAAAGAAACATATATGGTGGTCCTTGGCATGCTGCATATGCTTGGAGATCAAGGTGTAGTGCCATTGCTGGAGAAAGAGGGCTTTAAAGTGGAAAGAAAGTAGTAATTATAGGTCTCCGAAGGAATAAGCCTTTTAGTCTTTTTATGAAATGGAATTTCATTTTTTTGTTACAGCTACTGGCAGTTTGTGATATGGTCAGTGAGGTGCGATGAGCCCTTACACATTTACATATCATGCGAGGAGAAGATTGAAAGTGAATGAGATAAAAGCAATGGAGAAACCAATCAAATTTAGCGACCCTTTATTTGTAACGCTAGTTGCAAGTATATGTTGCTTGTTATGGGGAAGTGCCTACCCGTTTATTAAGCTTGGATATATTGCTTTTGACATCCTGTCAGAAGATATTCCATCAAAATTTGTATTTGCGGGTTACCGATTTGTTTTAGCTGGATTACTGCTCCTGTTCTTGTTTCGTGTTATGACTAAACGAAAATTTGAGCTGTCTGGACTTCAATTTTCAAGCTTAGTATTACTTGGCGTGTTCCAAACGGGGCTGCAGTATATGTTTTTTTATGTAGGTGTAGCCAATATAACAGGTGTTAAAGGATCGATTATGAATGCGACAACGACCTTTTTCAGTGTTG
Organism: Paenibacillus sp. UMB7766-LJ446; assembly: GCF_030226665.1. Lineage (NCBI taxonomy): Bacteria > Bacillati > Bacillota > Bacilli > Caryophanales > Paenibacillaceae > Paenibacillus > Paenibacillus sp. UMB7766-LJ446. The sequence goes on along the minus strand of NZ_JASOYM010000002.1, from coordinate 106,645 downwards.
TTCTAGCTCATTTTCTATATAAAAATGATAAACTGAGCAAAAATAAAATACTCGGCTGTTTGCTAGGATTTATTGGCGTAATTATTGTTAATTTTCACTCCGATCTGTTGGAATTCTCCTTCTCTCTCACGGGTGAAGGTTTCGTTATTATTGCGGCTCTTATTTTTTCCATTACAGCCATATATGCAAAACATTTAACTGGCTCCATCGACGTCCTGGTTATTACCGGAGTTAGCCTGTTTGTCGGCGGACTGGCACTCACTCTACTGGGCCTCCTGCTTGGCGGCAGGGTTACACATTTTACATTTGAATCAACGGGAATCCTGATTTATTTAGTTTTACTTTCATCAGCCGCATTTTGCTTGTGGAATCTGCTGCTAAAATACAACAAAGTGGGGAAAGTATCGGTGTATAACTTTCTTATCCCTGTGTTCGGCACTCTGCTATCGGCGTTATTTCTGGGAGAAACGATTATGGAATTCAAAAATCTGATCGCATTGCTGTTCGTGTCGATCGGTATTTATATGGTCAATCGAGTAACCTCATCAAAATAATGTTTTTCTGTGCAAACGAATGAAGATTACCCACTTTGATTGGACAAGAACTAACTCCCTAAACACAAAAAAGTCGCTAAGATAGCGACTTTTTTGTGTATTACGACTTCAATTTTCCGCATTACAAACAAGAGTAAACGACATTTCGCAACCGAGGCTGAACGTAAGGCTCCTGACTGTTCAGCAGGTGCTGCGCATACATGACGGTGAGCTCGGAGTCCGGATCAATGATGGCCATACAACCGGCAGCCCCACTCCATCCAAATTCACCAAGTGGGCTTAACGAGCCGCTGCGCGACTTGGAGACATGTGTACGTACACCCAGCCCATAACCATACCCGCCCATTTGATCCCAGGAGTAATCGCCACGGGTCAGATCATTCAGATGGTCCGTGCGCATCAGTTCCACTGAAGCCTGTGACAGAATGCGCACGCCTTCCGGACTAGTCCCACGTCCAGTCAGTGCGTTCAGGAACAGTGCATAATCGCTAACGGTAGACAATAGCCCGGCACCGCCGCTCTCCAATTCAGTCCCTACCCGGAATCCGTTTCCATCCATACGAACAGCTTTCTCAAGCTCATCATTGTATGCGTACTGCGGGATCAGGCGTGCTTGCTGCTCAGCGTTCAGGTCGAATGCCGTATCATTCATGCCGAGCGGTCCGGTAATTTCTTCTTGCAGATACGTTCCAAAGCGTCTGCCACTTACAACCTCCACCAAAGCTCCGAGGACATCATGACACATGCTGTAGTTCCATTGCGTACCTGGTTCAAACAGAAGCGGTTCCTTGGCGAGCGCTTTCGCGAAATCACGTGTCGGTAGTTTGCCATTAGTGCTCTGCACAGCTTCCTGAATGCTTGGTGAGCCAATGTCATAGGAGAATCCGGCAGTCATTGTAAACAAGTCGCGTACCGTAATCGCTCTTGTCGCTTTTTCCAGTCTGATCTCGCCGTTCGGTAATGTTTTCTTTACCGTCATTTCGGCATATTCGGGCAGAAAATCGGACACTGGATCGTTCAGCAGCATTTGCCCTCTCTCAACGAGCTGAAGCGCTGCCACACAGGTCATGATTTTTGACATGGAGTAGAGATTAATGATCGCATCTTCGCCGATAGGCGTTTGCTCCTCCAGGTTGGCGTAACCATTACGGTAACGGAAAACGGTATCATTTTGATGCATCACAAGCACCTCTGCCCATGGAATTCTCCATGATGTGATACGGTCAATAAATGAAGCAAGCGGTTTAAAGTCCATATTTCCCCGTCCTTCTATGTAGAATCGTATATCAATGCACAAAGTGGATCTATGTTCATCCACATGACCCACTTATATTTAATATACGACCATTTGCGTGCATTGACCACTACCTATTAGAAAGCTATTTATAAACGATCTCTACATTTTTTAAAATCGGTACGACGACTAGAGTGTTTTGACCAGAATGAAATCTATTTGCTCCTCATCCCCCATATAAAAAGAGTGCGAGCCCGTTTGAACAAACCCCATTCTATGATAAAAAGCTATGGCATTGTCATTTCTTTCCCATACCCCGAGCCAGATTTTCTTCTTATTGTGTTCCAATGCGGTTTCTATGGCTTGATTTAGCAGATATTTACCCAGTCCATGCTTTTGGAATTTTTTCTTGATATAGATTCTCTCAATTTCAAGTGATGCATCACTCATTTTTTCGGATTGAGCTTCATCCCTGTTCAGCTTCAAATATCCCGCAAGTTCATCATAATAGTAGACGAAAAAGATGTCTGAACAGCTATTGGATAATTCAGCCTCCAACTGTTTAGCGTTAAATGCTCTTTCCAGATAGGCTCTCATATTGTCAGGAGAATTCTGATCTTTAAATGTATCGTTAAATGTTTCTATACTAATCTCTTGTAGTTTTTGTAAATCCTCGCGACTGCACGCTCTTATTTCCACTGTCATTATGATGTATCGCTCCTTCTTTGAATCAATAGCTTGTTTAGAATATTTTGTTGCAAATACAACAATTATTATAAACTTAATTTACGCTAATTTTGTATAGTTTGCAACATAAAATAATGAAATCAGGCAGATTGAAATAATTGGCAAACGTTTTCGGAATTTGAATACGTTTTTCCTTGAACGGACTATTTAAGCAGTCTTTCTTTATATTCTGTCGGACTAAGTCCCGTATATTCCTTAAACACCTTGGAGAAATAATGCTGATCACTGAACGATAACAGATCTGATAACTCCTTAAACTTCATCTCCGGCTGACACTCCATCAGTCTGCATGCTTCCTTAATTCTAAGGTTGGTATAGTACTGAACAAACGTGACTTGCGTTACGTTTTTAATCACTCTGCTAACGTAGGAGGGGCTGACGTGAAACTTCATGGCAATGTCATTGATGGATATTGGGGTATACTTGTTCCGTTTGATGTACTCATCCATTTGCTCAAACAGAACTTCTCTGCTCTTCCGATCATGGGATTGAAGCATTTCAAAACATTGACTGATCCATTCCGTTAATTCACGACAGAAATCGTCATATGTTTCTTCATCAAATAGTTTTTTTGCTCTAAGATCCAGACCAAGCCTAATCCCCACCCCCTGCTCTTCATTCAAATGTGCGAACGTATCAACAACTAAATTGATAAATCGTTCCACTTCTTTTACATGAACGTTTTCCTCTGTCCATCGATTCATCAGCTCAGACAGCTTAAGGGCAAACCGTTCCTTCTGGTGAGCCTGTATCATGTGGACAAAATTCAATTCCAATATGGAATTCAGGGAGACTGCCTCAGATCTCGCCATAGACACAGGATTTCCGCTGTCCAGCACCAATCCATGGTTCAGTCGCTGATGCGTCGATAAAATGGACGAAATTTGGTAGTAAAGCTCCGGCAAATTAACCGTTTCAGACCCTACCCCTTGTCCCCCGATGATTGTATCCATACCTTGTACAGCCAAATGGCGTCTTAACGATTCGAGACATTCATGTACAGAAGAATACACATCAACAATCCCCTTATTCACAAAAACGATGAATTGATGCGGAGTTTGGCTCTGAAATACTTTACAGGAACGTGGAGCAAAAAAATCCTCCAAAGAAGCCTGTAACGTCCTTTGTCCCCATCGTTCCCGTTCCCGGGTGAAGGGCTGTCTGCGTATAATGATCATCATTTGGGCAAAAAAAGTAAAATTCTCTCCTGGCTTAAGTTCAGCATAACTATGGGAATCAACGATCTCCTGTAACTGATGAACGTTCCTTGACCTCAATTGATCAAGCTCCTTAATAACTCTGCCCATGACTTCCTCCAGCGCCTCTGGCTCAACAGGTTTCAGCAAATAGTCGAACACCTGCAAATTCAATGCTTTTCGCGTATATTCAAAATCACTATATCCACTGATGAGTATGACCTTCAACTCCGGCTGGGCGAGCTTCGCTTGCTCAATGAGGGATAAACCATCCATCTTGGGCATGCGAATGTCTGTCAACAGGAGATCGATTGTCTCCTTCTGGAGCACTGCCAGCGCCTCTTTCCCATTCGTAGCCGTAACCGCCACGTGAATTGGAAAATTCAGCTTGCTCAAAAGCATTTTAATATTGCGTAATATGGGTTTGCTATCCTCAACAATCATGATGTTATACATAATCTGCTCCTCCTGTGATCAGTAAAAATCCTTCGTCATTGAGCCGATGATTTGAATGGTTGCCCCTTTTTCCTCGTCAGTATGATTGTTGTACATGTTAAAAATTAGCCGATTGCTGTACATCAGTTTAAGCCGATTAACGCTATTGACGATACCCATGCTGCCAAGTGCGGTTTGGCGATCGGGGGATTGATTCATTCCGGTGCCGGACTTCTGGATATTGGATAAAACCTCTTCTATTTTGTTTGGCGGGAAGCCTTCTCCGTTATCTTTGATCTCCAAAGCCCATAATCCGTTATACTGCTTCACGGTAATTTGAATACGCCAAGGCGGTGTAATATTAAAAAAAGCATGCTCAATGCAGTTTTCCACAAAAGGCTGAATCACCAGCCGAGGCAGCCGGACCTCGCTCGCCAGTTCATCAGCATCGATGTTCCACTCCAAATCTTCTTCATACTTCTGCTGTACCAACGACAAATAATGTCTCGTATGCTCAAGCTCATCCGCCATTGTCACATGTGCATAAGGGGATGAAACAATATAACGCAAACTGTCTGATAGATGTTTACACATGTCTGACACGACCCGGGTCTTCCCCTCTTGAGCAGCTATGCTGATCAAATAAAGGACGTTATGAAGGAAATGAGGAGCAATCTGAGCTTGCAGGGCGGAATTCCTGGCGGTGACTTCTTCATGTAATGCCTTTTTCTCGCGGTCAATGGACTCCTGTAATCGCTCCATCAAATCCTGAAAAGCTTCATTCAGCAGGAGCAGGTCGTTATTTTTGGGACGATCCTCTACTTTCAACTTCATATTGCTGTAATTGATGCGCCAAATCTGGCTGCGAAGCTTGCGGATCGGAAGCAGCAGGTTGCGCGTGGAGAAGAAAATGTACACAAAAGAAATGAGCATTAAGGCTGTAATCAGCAGAATGGACATGCTTTGTACAGAATGAATCGAGCCTAACACTGAATTTTTCGGTGTTACGATAAAAGTAATCCAACCCGTTTCGTGAGATGTGGCATGTGTCACATAATTATTTTGTTCATCAACTGCCAGTCCCTCGTCGGATAATGGCTCCGTCCACTCTAAGGCGTGCTTTCTCACTTCGGAGCCGGTCATCTGCTCCCCTTGCTTGTTTAGAATAAAAACATCCCCTGCTGTAACTCCTTCCGTAAGCTTTTGAATGTAAGCCTGATCCATTTGAATACTAAGGTATCCGTACAGCTTCCCATTCTGATCATTTATTGTTCGGACAAATGAGATGACGTCTGCCTGTCGGAGCAGGATAAAACCATTCCCGTTCCATTCTCGTCCACTCCTGCTTTTTTCCAGCATGGTACTCAGGATCGTAGGAGCATGTCCTGAACCAATATACGATGTGAGCAGCACACCTTGTTTATCATAAATGGACATGTCCTTGATGTTCATGCTGGGGCCGATCGCCTGGAACATGATATCTTTTAATTTCCTGATTTGTTTCAGTCTTTCATAATTACTTGGAGCCAAGGAACTCTTATCCATCGTTGCAAAGATGTCCTTATTGGACAATATACGCTGGGACATCTGGTTTTGCTGCTCTACGTACAAGTCAACCTGTTCACGTACCTTTGTAGCAGTGATACGTGTGTCCTCCTCCGTTTTTTGTGTAAGCGGGCGGATAACGACAAGGTTCACATATACGATGAAGCAGCCTAACACGAACAAAAGCAGAGCCAGAAATGTCAAAAATACTTTGGTCTGCAAGCTGAATTGTGTGGCTTTATGTATAAGTTTAATCATTCTTCGTGTAGCCTCCTGTCCTGCAATGCTGTGTAACTCGTCTGCATCATGTCTAACTGTAGCATGCGTTTGAATGAAATGATAGCGATTTCAAGTTCAGGATTTTACACATAAACATTCAAGCACAGACATGTACCGGAGTAGAATTGGAATTTATAATTGGACTTGTAAACGGATTCATTAAATGTCTCAGAGGGGGATTTGCATTGAAACTGCATAAAAGAAAAAAAGCAGCATCCATTGTTCTGGCCAGCCTGTTGTCCATTTCGCTGACCGCTTGCGGATCAGGAGGTACGGATTCTGGTACGTCTACGAGCAATGGTAGCAAGAACGCCAAGGTCACACTCGAACTGGCTATTTCCAAGAGCTCTCAGGATTCCGCGTTTATTCAGCAGGATGTTCTCGATGAGTTTGAAAAACAGACCAACATATCTGTCAATCTGCAGCTCATTCCGGCTGAGCAAACAACGACCGTGCTGCAAACCAAGTTGGCTGTAGACGAAACGCCCGATATCATTCAATACAATTTGGCCAGCGCGATTACGGACCTGAATCTTGAACGCAATTTCGAAATTCTGGATAACGAGTCCTGGGCCAGCAGAATTGTAAACAAGGATGTGCTCTCCGCTGCCGGCCATGTCTACAGCTTCCATGTCAGTCAGGACACGGGCATGCAAGGAGTCGTGTACAACAAACAGATTTTTGCCGACCTGGGTCTGTCCATTCCGACAAGCTATGAACAGTTTCTGGCCATTTGTGAAAAAATCAAAGCTAGCGGCATCACTCCGGTATTCATGCCCTACAAAGATGCTTGGGCTGCCAACATTTGGCCTGCAGCAGCATTTGCCGATTTTGTAGCCAAAAATGATCCGACTTTTTTTGAGGAGCTCAACAGCAACAAGAAGAAATGGTCTGATATTCCCGAGTTTAAAACGTTTTTGGAGCAGCAATACGAAGTGTACACCAAGGGGTATACCAACACGGATGTGCTTAGCGACAGCTATGACATGGCCGTTGGCAAATTCCTGAACAAAGAAGTTGCGATGATGTTTATGGGAGACTGGTTAATCGAAGGCGTAGCACAGCAGGATCCAAGCATGGAACTCGGCGTATTCCCAATTCCGTCCTCCGATGATGCCAAACTGGGTGCAAGTCCGCTTGGAGGACAGCTGTTCATTCCAAAGAAAGCGAAGCATTTGCAGGAAGCCAAACAGTTTCTGGACTTTATCGCCTCCAAAGAGATCGCACAACAAATCGTCGATTCCAAAGGTTATGTATCCAATTTTAACGACGTCACGACACCAGAGTTACCTGCATACAAACAGGATATCGTCGACAATTACATCCTGCCCAAGAAAACCGTGTTGACCACGGATGCTTACATGCTGGTAGATCGTAGCGAATTATACAGGTTACTGCAGGATCAATTCGCTGGCGGTTTGACACCGGAGGAAGTATTGAAATCCTGGGATGAGAAGTTCAGTCAACTGATGCAGGATAAAGGCGTTTCCGGTTTCTAAGAAGTGAAATACAGGGCAGCAGGTCATTCCTGAATGATGTGCTGCCTAGCCATAACGGAGCGTGAGAAATGAAAAGGGCAAAAAATTTATATTCCTATTACATGGTATTTCCAGCACTACTTATTTACTCCATCTTTTTTGTTATCCCGGCTATTGCTGCTTTCTACTACTCCTTCACGGATTGGCGTCTGGATCGAATTGATCTGAAGTTTATCGGATGGGACAATTTCGAGAAAATTTTCTCGGACAAAACGCTTATCCTGGCGCTTAAAAATACGGCGATTTTCGCCGTTGTTACAGTTGCTGGCAAAAATATTATTGGCCTGCTGCTGGCCGTGGCCCTAAATATGAGATTAAAAACGAAGAACCTGCTACGCGCCATCTTCTACTCCCCATCCATACTCAGCATTCTTGTCATCAGCATCCTGTTCACTCCCATGCTGCGCACGGAGGGTACGATCAATCGCGTGTTGGAGGCGGTTGGATTACATTCATTGAGCCAGGCCTGGTTGACCAATCCTTCCCTTGTCATCTGGACGATTGCCATCGTGTCCATCTGGCAAAGCGCCGGATTCCAAATGGCTATCTATCTGGCTGGGTTGCAATCTATTTCACAAGAATATTATGAAGCGGCGACGATTGACGGCGCAAGCTCCTGGAAAAGTTTTTTCAAAATTACGCTGCCCCTATTGCTGCCAGCCATCAATATTAATCTGATGTTGACACTGATTGGCGGACTCAAAGTATTCTCAGAAGTATATGTCATGACCGGCGGAGGTCCAGGCAACGCTTCACAGGTTGTGGGTACGATCATTCTCCGCTCCTTCGGGGAAGGAAATTGGGGACTTGGTACCGCAGTCAATACCCTTCTGTTTGTGGTTGTCACGATTATTGCTATACCGCTACTGATTTTCATGCGGCGTAAGGAGGTTACGGAATAACATGGGATATACACGCAAACTCGCTATTCGCAACTATATTGTTGAAGGATTTCTGCTCCTCGCCTCTTTACTCATTCTGCTGCCTCTGGTGATTCTGATTCTCGGTTCGTTCAAAACGAGCGCTGAAGTACTCAGCTTCTCCTTGAGCTTGCCGGATAAATGGCAGTTTTCAAACTATGTCCGGGTATTTGAAGAAGGTGGTCTGTCCAGGGCATTCCTGAACAGCATCTGGATTACGGGCATTTCGTCCATCATCAACATAGTCGCTTCATCTGCTGCTTCTTTCATTTTGGCACGCCGAGACACCAGAGTCTCAAACACAATATATATGTATTTTTTCATGGGACTGATTGCACCGATGTCCATCATTACAACGATTCGGGTCGTGCAGGGATTGGGTTTTTACGGCAGCATATCAAGTGTCATTCTGATTTACGCAGCACTAAATACCGCTTTCAGCGTATTTTTATATAGTGGATTTATCAAAACTATCCCGAAAGCGCTGGATGAGGTCGCGTTTCTGGAAGGCGCCAGTGTATTTGGGGTGTTTTTCCGTATCGTTACACCGCTTATCCTGCCCGTAAACGCAACAGTTGCGATCATGGTCTTTATGTCGGTATGGAATGATATCACGATTCCGGTATACTTCCTTACGAACAGTTCAACGTGGACGATGCCGCTTTCGATCTACAATTTCTACGGTAAATACAGCCGAGACTGGAATTTGATTTTTGCTAACCTTGTCCTGACTTCACTGCCTGTTTTTATCCTCTACCTGTTTGGTCAGAAATATATCGTTAGCGGACTTACGGCAGGAGCAGTCAAAGGGTGAATATTGTTATGTATATAGAAATAACCTTAGAGACGCTTTTGGGTTCATTCCCTAAAGCGTTTTTGTTCATGTTCTCTAATTTTCATCATCTGTATTTATCTGAAATTTTGCCTATTCGTTTATTAAAATGCCTTTTTTTGATTATATCCAGAAGTCCAAGCATACTAATAACCCTCGAATATACTATTCTATTCCATTGATTAGGAGGTAGATTCAATGACAACATTTCTTGATGCGAGAACATCGCAAAACGCAAGTTTGGCTAACTCGATTGCTATTCCGATCCTCGTAATTAACACGCCGCAATTGTTCGGCCAAATTGGTCTTCAGACAGCCGGCGCAGGCACTAACCCTAGAGCTCAATTTAAGGGGACGGTTTCTGTACAATTGCCATTAGCTCTTGTCGGCGTAACGATTACTATTGTAAGAGGTACTTTGCCGACTGACCCTGTAATATACTCAGCCACTTCCACATTTAGTTTGAGTGTTTTGGCGCCTCAAGTTATTACGTTCTCTGCGGATGATTTCAATCCTCCAATTACCCCTCAATTGACATACTCTGCATTCGTAAGCTCCAACTTGTTGGGTACGATCCGTGTTGGTCCTGAGAACTTTGATGGATTCGTCGTTTCAGATTAATAAAATTGCATGTTCCTTTAGTTCTTTCTTTCAGTCTGTTTCACCATAAAAGAAGAAAATCCAATCGCCATGTTATGAGCGATTGGATTTTCTTCTTTTTACTTATAGTTTAATTGACTTAAATTGTGCTCGTGTCAATGACGAATCTGTATTTCACATCTGATACCAACACTCGCTTGTAAGCTTCATCAATTTGGTCGGCTGAGATGACTTCGATCATAGGAACGATACTGTGTTCTGCACAGAAATCCAGCATTTCCTGAGTCTCACGAATGCCTCCGATCAATGAGCCTGCGAACGAACGACGTTGTCCGATGAGCGACATCACGTTTACAGACAACGGCTCCCCTGGAGCACCCACGTTCACCAGAGTACCATCCAGAGTAAGCAGTGAGAAGTAAGCATTGATGTCGATACTCGCACTTACGGTGTTAATAATCAGGTCAAAATACCCGGCAAGTTTGTCGAAAGTTTCCGGTTCGTTTGTCGCGAAATAATGATCTGCCCCGAATTGCAAGCCATCATCCTTTTTCTTCAAAGATTGTGACAGTACAGTTACTTCTGCACCCATGGCATGTGCAATTTTGACAGCCATGTGACCAAGTCCGCCCATACCCACAATCGCTACTTTTTTACCAGGACCAGCTCCCCAACGATTTAGCGGCGAGTATGTTGTAATACCTGCGCAAAGCAGTGGTGCAGCTGCATCAAGCTCGATATTGTCAGGAATCCGGACGATGAAGTCCTCTGTTACGACAATGTGAGTGGAGTACCCGCCTTGTGTGGGTTCGCCATACTTGTCAACGCCCGCGTAGGTAGGAATATTTCCTTTGAGACAGTACTGCTCTTCACCTTGGCGGCAGTTTTCACATTCGCCACAAGAGTCAACCATGCATCCGACCCCTACTCGATCACCAACCTTATACTTTGAAACTTCGGCTCCTACATCTGTGACAAATCCTGCAATCTCATGTCCAGGAACGAGCGGATAGTTTACGGGTCCCCATTCGCCGTGAGCAGTATGAATATCAGAATGGCATATGCCTGCATATTTAATTTCGATCAGGACATCGTGCAAATCAAGATCACGTCGTTTAATCTCGGCTGCCCGAAACAATTGGTCCGGACCGTCAACAGCTCGTGCTTTCGCAGTTATCATCTTTAAAAACCTCCTAAGATTATCATTCTTCCAAGAGAGTCACGCTCATAGGGTACAAGTCATGACTTGGCTTGAATTCCATTGAATTCAGCCCTGCTTTTTCTCCTGCAATACGATCTTAACCCCTCTAGTTAACTCTAGGTCAAATGTCATTAGAAACTTTGACATCCCACATACAGCATGATAGAATCTCCGAAAGATCCTAGAGTTAGCTCGAAGTCTATACTAGTAAGAAAAGGGGAAAATGAATGTCATATTCGATTAGCGAAGTTGCCAAAGAATTGAATCTAACCGTATATACCTTGCGTTACTACGACAAGGAAGGACTCATGCCTTTTGTTGAACGAACCCCTGGCGGAGCACGAAACTTTAAAGAATCCGACATCGATTTTTTAAAGATCATTCAATGTCTGAAATCTACCGGAATGCCGATTAAGGATATCAAGGATTTTATTGCATGGTGTTCCGAGGGAGATTCCACCTTACAGGAGCGATATGACATGTTCACAGAACGCAAGGCTAATGTGGAAGCGCAAATGGAAGAACTTAGAAAGACGATGGAAGTGATTGAACATAAGCGTGATTACTACAGGACTGCCCTTAATGCTGGAACGGAAGAGATTCATAAAAATCATAGAATGGGAAACTTCATCGCCAATTGATCGAATATGCTCAACATAATAAAGAAACCTAAACGTCTTTAGGCGTTTAGGTCTTTGTTGATCAATCCACTTCTGTGTACGTTTTCTTTTTAATAACCCATATCCTTTAATATTTTGGATAATGTGCGTAAACGCTCACCAATCATTTCATCGTCATCACTAAGCGCTTGGCTAAACAGCTTAATGTCTTCATTAATTCTCTCATTGTCCGTACAGATCTCCACAGACATCGCATCTCCTTGCAGGCCTACCCGATCAATGACAGGCTGCTCTGGGTCATACAAATGCTCATATCTATAGGCCTCGCGAAAATGTTCCAGGGACCGACAAATGAGGATGGACAAATCAAGCACGCGATGGAGAGGCAGTTCCTCGGATTGTCTTGACCATTTTTCTCCGGTATACCTCCATACCTTGGCTGAAATATCGACCTTTCCTCTGTCGTTCCACTGAGCCAATCCCAGGGAAAGACCCTTTGCGTCGGTATTCCCAGCCATTCGGCCGTCAACCTTCTCATAATTATCCGACACGATAACCGGTTTATGTTTTAACGTTGTAGGTATTTTCAATCTTATTCCCTCATCCCGTCTACTTATTTACTAATTTACTAAACGACGGTTTCATCTTATCTTGATTTTCACCGTTAGTCAAACCTCATTAACTGCATCATCCTTTAATCCTTAGGAGGTCTATTATAGCCTTTGTCTCCATAGGGCTGTAACTTTTGGAGCCAAGACTTCAGGAGCTGCTTTTGTTCCCAGCGTATATCCGTCACCTTATCGATATCTTTCTGCTCCAGTACCTCATAAGTGAATGCATCTTCTCCAAATTCTCTCCATTCTTTTTGCAGCTGAGGATTTGCAAATCTCCCTTGATCCAGCTGCATTTGCAGAGTGAACCATTTGTTTTTCAAGTTGGGATAGCTGTCAATATAGATTTTTCCGTTTATTTTGTTTTTGATTTGGGCTACGCCCATATAAGTCTTGATCTGCTTGTATTCCTCCAGCAGCTCCTTGCGCTTATTCATATCCATGTCTCTCTCTCCTTTTCCTTGACAATAGGGAGCAGTAACAGCGCTCCGATAACCACAGAAACACCACTCGTCATAAATACACTAAGCAAGGAGAAGGTATCCTTGATATATCCGGAGATAAACATGCCAATTACCATCATTCCCATAAAAATCGGCATGATCGCTCCGGATACCCGGCCAATAAATGCCCCCTCCGTGTTTCTCACAAGAAGCGTCTGAATTCCACCTTGGATACAAGGAAAAAACAGACCACTGATCACGAGCAGAACAATAGTCAGCCAAACTTGCTTAGACGCACCCATTCCGACAGTACAGACAGCATTAACAAGTAAACCGACCAAAAGCAATAATTGTGGCTTTACTTTTTTAGAGATTCCGATGATTGCAGCACCACCAACCAACATGGCCCCCCCATTAGCCATCACCAGCCATTGCAAAAAAGGTTTATCCCTTCCCAAATTCTCAATGACAAGGAAAATTTGAAGCGGCTGAGTCAATCCTGACGCTAATCCGACTGCCGAGAAGGTTAATCCAAGTGTTCTCAAGGATTTATTGGCCCCAATATATCGCAGTCCGTCGGTCATCTCCTTGACGAAGCTGCCGGTATTCCCTGACCTAGCTTCCTCTACATCTCGGGGAAGAGAGGATAATACAAGCGAGGATCCCAGAAACATAGCTGCTGTCAAGAACAGGGATACGTTAATGCCAAACTTAATAAAAATAAAGGTACCGATCACCGGTCCAAGCACCATGAAGACAGCGACCAGCGTTTGGGACATCGCCATAACACCCTGCAATTGTTCGGCTGGTACATGCCGTTTATACAGCTTCATCGCCGAAGGCTGAGAAAATTGCGATAAGCTGGCAGAAACAAATGATCCGATCAGAAGTGCAATCCATCCACCATTCATAACTGCAAGCAGTACTGCCCCGACAGACAAGCCGGATAACACATCGCTCCAGACCATGGTTCTCTTCGGCCTCCATCGGTCGGCAAAGGTCCCGCCAATCAGGCCAAATATAAAGATCGGTGCAAATTCCGCAACCGAAATCAGTGATATATCAACCGGATTGTTATGTGTCAATTCGGAAACATAAAGAAGTACAGCATAATTCCGAATCCATATTCCCAGTTGTAGCAGCACCCTGGAAAGGATAATGGTTCGGACATATCGATTCGCAAACATTTTCAATACCCCTTATCCTTTAAGATTTTTACTACCGTGTGCAGCCGCTCCCTATTTATTTCATCATTCTGCAAGGCCAGAACTGAACAATTTTCCCCTCCTATCCTCAAACTTTAGATTTAGTAATTTACTAATTTACTAAATTACTAAATCACGGCTTCATTTTATACAGGATCACTTCCTTCGTCAACCGTTTTCTTTAACTCCGTCTTTCCTCAGCTCATTCTTTCCCTAATTTCCGGGTAAACAATTGATCCGTAAAAACAAAAAAAGCCGCTAGATTAGCGACTTTCATTCTCGAACATGTATGATTATGTGGTTTCACTCACGGAAAAGACACAATCGTGGATTAAAGAGCAGACTTCAGGATCTACTAATGGGTACTTGGAATGCTGTAATCCAGTTTAGGAGAAACGGCTTCTTCCGGCTTCAATTGAATGGAACGTTGGCACACCACTGTAATAACAAAGGCTAATAAAGCGAGCACCACAGCTACAGGAGGCACCCACTCTACACCACCCAAATCGACAGCAAGACCTCCGACTCCAGAGCCAAGCGCTATACCCACATTTGCCGCTACGGGCAGCAAGGTGGAAGCAAACGGTCTGGAATTTGGCGCTATCGCTCCGGAGACATCGAACAAATAGAGTTGAGAAGCCGCGCTCATCGAGGATGACAGGCAACCGATCAGGAACAGAAACGCCAAGCCCAGCCATAGATGAGATACGGTGAAACTCAGCCCCAAAAAGATAGCGGCTTGAATAGCGAAAAGCCATTTGAGCTTGGGTAAGAAATCTCCCTTTGCTATTTTGGCCCCAATCCAGTTGCTCAGTATACTGCAGGCACCATAGATGAGGAGTACAGCACTAATCCAACCTGCGGGTATGCCCATGGACTGTCCCAGCAACGGAGTGATATACGTAAAGATCACAAAAATACAACTGTTTCCAAGGACCGGAATCAAACAGGCCAGTAGTATGCGAGTCTTCATGAATAGAGCCATCTGGTCACTGAATGAACCGGCAATGGTCATCGTTTGTCGTGGAAGAATACGGAACATGAATATGAATGGCATCACACCGATGCAGGCCGTAACAACAAACGTCATGGACCAGTTCAGATGCTGTCCGATGAAGGTGCCGAGCGGGACGCCAAGCACATTGGCAATGGAAAACCCGCCCAGTATCCAGGCGATCGCTTCCCCTCTTCGTTCCCGGATGACTGCATCGCTTGCAATTGAAATCGAAAGCGATATCGTAAGTCCGCAAGCGACAGCCGAGACGATCCGAATAATCATCAGGGAAAAGAATGTCGTTGAGAAGATGGTTAATACATTTAAGGCAAGCACGACTGCAAATCCAATTAAAATGGAGTTTCTTCGGGGAATTTTGGCCAAGAATGCAACGGCAAACGGTGTTCCAATCGCATAGGCGATGGCGAAGCCGGATACGAGCGCACCTGCGGCAGCCAGCGATACTTTCATATAGGTTTCGATTTCCTTCAATACGCCCACAATCACGTATTCGGTTGTTCCCAATACAAAGCTAACGAATGTAAGTGTTAAAATAAGTAAATTCTCTCTTTTTCTAGTCATGCATAAGCCCTCACAATTCTCTCTAATGTTGCAAGCGTTTCAATTTCTTAAACTAGAATCCATTCCTATCAAATTTTGCTTCCACATCCCTTCCGATCGTTATATAGTACATATTATTAATAGTGAAATTGTACTGTCAGACATGCCAAGCGACAATAAAGGTTGTTGTGGTCTTCTTCCAAAACATTATGCATGTTGTCATTTCACCACAGAATCTTGAAGGGAAGACATTAATGAATACACGCCATGAATCCGAACCAATGGATGAAGATCAAGATTGTATTATTATTTATGTTGGGAAGTTGGCAGACAACCCCCATTGGAGTTTTCCAACCCATAAGCATGACGATGTGCATGAGATTATTTACGTGAATGACGGCCGTGGCTCGTTCACGATTGATGGGATCAAGCACTCCGCCCAAAAGGGAGATCTTCTTGTATATAACAAAGGAACACTTCACGAGGAAAAATCGGATCCCGAATTCCCTTTATCCACCTTCTATTGCGGCTTTCGTTTCAAAGAGGGTACTCGCGCCAACAGCGATTGGGTTGTTCCTCCCGGCAGTGAACCCGTTGTTCGTGCCAACCGTTATTCGGAAGAGATCCGTTCGTTAATGCAGACCATGTTCAAAGAATTTTCAATCCGGGAAGACGGATACGTCTCTATTTCCCATCATCTGCTGCATGCCGTTCTGCTGATTATCGATCGGATGTCGCACCATCAGCGCACAGCAAGTGAGATCGTTCCGAGCAATACTCTCGCCGAAAGCATCAAAGACTATTTGGATACGAACTACCGGCAGCATATTAAGCTGAAGGACTTGGCTGATCAATTCCATATCGATTTCTACTATTTAATTCATATGTATAAGAACTGCTACGGTACCTCCCCCTATCATTACCTCATTCAACGAAGAATGGGAGAAGCGACCCGATTGTTGGTTTCTACCAAGAAAAAAATATGGGAAATCTCCAAGTTGGTCGGGTACGAGAACCCAAACTACTTTACGATTCTTTTTACCAAAACGGTTGGTGAGTCTCCGAGAAGTTTCCGCAAAAAGAATCAAAAGGACATGTTCGGAGACCCTTTCAACTAAAAAAACAGGTAGCCATCGGGCTACCTGTTCTGTCTTACATCAAGAAGAGAAATATTCCTGTTTACTGGAAAGTCCTTGTAGTTGTCGCTCATGTTTTATAATAAAAGCGCTTCGTTAGGAGCTTCGTCTGGTTCAACGTGAACATGAACAGTGTACACATCATGTTCTCTTAACAATTCGTCTTCTACATTTGTTGAAATATCATGAGCCTTCTGAAGATCCAGATCCGATCGTACAAGAATGACAACATCCACAACAGCATTATTACCGTAACTACGAGCTCTTAAATCTTTAACTGCCTCTACCCCATCAATATTGGCAATCGTGTTTCTGTATACCTTGATGAGTTCTTCGTCAAACCCATCCGTAAGATGGTGTGTAGCTTCCCGAAAAATGTCCCAAGCAGTTTTACATATTAGAAAGCCCACCGCTACAGCTGTTAATGGGTCGAGCCATGGCAGGCCAAATTGGGAACCGATGATGCCGATAACTGTTCCTATACTAACCCAGGCATCCGAAATATTGTCTTTTGCAGCTGCCATAACCGCTTGGCTCTTGATCTTTAAAGCAAGTCTTTTATTATATCGGTAAACCAGATACATCACTGCGGCACAGAAAATGCCTGTCCATGCTGCAAAGATGTCTGGAGATTCGCTTTTCCCCTGAAATACGGAAGTGATAGCTTCGTATAACACTTGTATACCTACTGCCATCATGATAAAAGAAGCAACCAGTGAGGCAACAGTCTCTGCTTTCCAATGTCCATATGTATGATCTTTATCAGCCGGACGTTGAGCAAGTCTCAGACCGATTAGAACCGCGATTGAAGCTATAATATCGGTAGCATTGTTTAACCCATCCGCTTTCAAAGCTTCGGAATTAGACATATAACCGATGACCATTTTAATTGCAGTCAGACAAATATAAGCAATAATACTGATGATTGCTCCCTTTTCCCCCAGTTTTAAGTTGTCGTATTTTATTTGCTCCACTAACGAAATCCCCCTGATTCCAATTGTTTTCTAGCACTTTACGATGGTATCACCACGATATTGTGTGGGTCTAGAGAAACGTTTTGAACCAAGTAAAACAATGTCTGTACAATGAAAGAGTTTGACCCCGGCCAAAAAAAGTTGTAATAAGTAAACTTACTTCAGGAATTGTGATCTCTGCCATATTGCTTGACTCTGGTATCGTACCAGGGTTTATCGTAAATATAGCGCAAATATGGCTTTTACAAATTAGGAGTGGTTCAGTTGATGTTGCAAAAACAGTTTGACCAAGTGTTTGAAATTATGAAGCAGTCGTTTCCCGAAGCTGAATATCGGGAATATTCAGAACAGAAGAAGCTGCTGTCCAATTCATGCTATCACCTTCTCACAGAAGAGAATGAGCATAATGAAGTGATTGGCTTTCTCGCAGGCTGGGAGTTCGAGTCGTTCAGATACGTCGAGCATGTCGCTGTTTCCCCGAACATTCGTGGAGGCGGCATAGGCAAGCGCTTAATGGATCGATTCATGAAGCAGTCCGCCAAGCCGGTTATATTGGAAGTCGAATTGCCAGTAGATGAGCTGAAGCAGAGAAGGATCGGATTTTATGAGCGCCTGGGATTCTACCTGGGAGATCATTCTTATGTTCAACCGCCTCTTCGTGCTGTAAGGCAGCAAAACTTTTCATTACAGATCATGAGTTATCCGGCAAAGTTGACCCCGACACAATTTGAAATAGTTAGAAAATTGCTGTATAAGGAAGTGTATGGCGCGCCTCCAACTTACGCGCACACATATAATAGCTAAGTTCAAATGAGGATAAAACGATGAAAAATGATTATAAAATCAATGAGATTTCGAAGCTTTACGGAATAGGTGTTGACGCACTTCGCTATTACGAAAAATTAGGGCTGCTGCAGCCCCGGCGAGACGGTAACGGTTATCGGCTGTACAGCCTTCAGGATATGTATAAACTGAATATCATCCGGGACCTGCGTCAGTTGGATTTCACTATGCAACAGATCAAAGCGTATTTGGATCAGCAAAGTGTAGAAAATACGCTTGAATTGTTATTCACTGAACAGGAGCTGATTAAGGAACAAATCGCCAAGCTCGAAACTACGCAGCGTATTATCCAGGGCAGAATCAAGGTGTTGACTGACGCAAGCAGCATTCAGACGGGGGTTTACTCTATCAAAACGTATCCTGATCGGCCTTGTCTGCAGCTCAATACACGTATAACGCGGGATGAGGAGATGGATTATGCCATTAAGAAGCTGCATCAAAAGCATAATAGTCACATTCCCGACTTCGGCAACCAATTGTACGGTGCTTCCGTGTCACTTGAGGAATTAAAGCATGGTGTACGGGATGTTTTCAACTCCGTTTTCTTTATCTTTAGTCCTGACGATTCCGGCAAAATTGAATATGATTATCTCCTGCCAGCTGGCGATTACCTGTCATTATTTTATCGGGGTAACTACCGTCAAAGTCATAAAAAAATGCTTGAGGTCGTTGCATATGCCAATAATAAAGGGCTCCGTTTAATGGGAGATCCGTTTGAAATTTATGAAATTGATAATCGGGATACGATCATTACCGAGCAATTCTTGACTGAAATACAGTTACGGATTGCCAAAGTATGATGAACTTCAAAGGGTTGAAGTTATTGGAGGCGACTTTATACCATAACTTCTACCCTTATAACAAAAAAAGCCGCTATATTAGCGACTTCTATGTATATTTAGGGATTAGTGAATATCTTTCTTTTTGAAATTGCCGCCCTTAACTTCGGCCACATCGTAAACTACAATAAAAGCATTGGGATCAATTTCGTGAATGATATCCTTGATCTTGCTTTCTTCCATACGGTTGATTACGCAGGTGATTTCTTTGAATTGTTCATTGGAGTAACCCCCGTAAGCATCGGTATAGGTTGCTCCACGACCTAAACGGTCGCGAATCGTTTCGACCATGATCTCAGGTTGATTTGTGATAATTTTAAAGGTTTTGGACCCGCTCAAACCTTCTTCAACAATATGAATCACTTTGGAAGCAATGTAATAAGCAAGTGCAGACAGAATCGCCCCTTGAAGACCAAATACGGTCGAAACAACAATAAATACAAACATGTTCAGGAATAATATTAAATCACTCGTTCCAAAAGGTAATTTCCGTGAAAGCAGGACAGCCAACATATCTATTCCATCCAATGCCCCGCCATTACGCAGCGCCAAACCCATACCAAAACCGATGATAATACCACCCACGACGGTAATTAACAATGTATCCCCTTGAATAATCGTTGGTACATGGTGCATAAGGCTTGTACCCACAGCTAACGAGGCAATACCGATGATGGAATAAATAGCAAAGCTTTTACCGATCTGTTTATAACCTAACCAGACAAATGGAATATTGATAATACCAATCAGCATCCCTAACGGTAAACCAAACAGTTGTGAGCCTACGATACTCAGACCTGTCACACCGCCGTCTGATACATTATTTGGAATTAATATGGCTTCCAGACCATATGAGGTAATAAAAGCCCCGATCATAATCAGCAATACTTTGGAGATGATTTTCAGCTTGTTAGACTTTTGCACATTCCTTTGATTCATTCCTTTTCCCCCTTGATGAACAAACATAAAAAATAGTCTATAACAAAATTCACTATTTTGGCAATAGATCGTCATATATGCAACCACTGAATTCGCTCTGCTCGTTCCTCGATCAGATTACATTATTTCCCGATTAATACTCGATATGCCGTAATTTTATTCTCCAGCATCTGATCTGCTGACTGAAGTGTGTGCATCTGCTGTTGAATCGCCTCTTTGTGCTCTTCCAGCAACTTTAAACGCTCTGCAGCCGTATGCTCACCTTCCTGAAATAAGGATGCATACTTTTTGATGATAGCGATGGGCATTTGAGTCTCTTTTAGTTTGATTACAAAATGCAACCATTTCAGATGCGATTCGTTGTATCGTCTATCTCCACTAGTATCACGGAGCGGTATGATAATCTGCTCCTTCTCATAATAACGCAATGTGTGGGCACTGATACCGAGTAGTTCAGCCACTTCACCGATTGTATGCATGGTGATCCTCCTTCTATATTCCGCTTGACTTAGAGTAAGCTCTAATCAGTATAATCAACACGTAGTCATATCACAATAAATAATGAACTGAAATCCAGGAGGAATATCCATGAAATATACAGTGATTACCGGTGCCAGTTCGGGCATTGGCTATGAAGCAGCTTTGGCTTTTGCGGCTCGCGGCAAACATTTGATCCTGGCTGCACGCAGAAGCGACGAACTGGAGAAGTTAAAATCGAAAGTAATTGAAATTGATCCTGAGCTGGACATCGTCATTCGCCCGGTGGATCTGTCCATCGCTGCCAATGTCCATGCATTCTACGAAAGTCTCCATCATTACTCTATCGGAACATGGATTAACAACGCAGGATTCGGAAATTTTGCTTCGGTTGGTGAACAACATCTACCTAAAATCGAACAGATGCTTCATCTGAATATAGAAGCATTAACCATTCTTTCTTCCCTGTATGTACGTGATTATGCAGAGGTAGAGGGCACACAGCTCATTAACATTTCTTCTGGTGGTGGATATACCATCGTGGCGGATGCAGTAACCTACTGTGCAACAAAGTTCTATGTAAGTGCCTTTACGGAAGGACTTGCACAAGAATTAAAAGGCAATCATGCAGCAATGCAAGCAAAAGTACTCGCGCCTGCTGCAACAGAAACGGAATTTGCAAAACGATCTTTTGATATAGACCAGTTCGAATATGAGGGCCGTGTTCCCCAATTCCATACAGCAGAACAAATGGCTGGATTTTTGCTTGAATTATATGACAGCGAAAGCGTCGTCGGTATTGTAAATGGATTAACCTATGAATTTGAATTGAAAGAACCGATCTTTCCGTATGCGACGAGAGCAGCCTCGAAACCCAACGATTAATCATATACATAACCGTTAACCCATCCTATGTTAAACGTCAAAAGGGAACCTGTGATCAGGTTCCCTTTTGCTCTTGCTATATCTGTAAAAAGTATTATGCCAATCTCATTTTGAAATCCTGATAGCCGAACTCGCGAACTACTTCGCAATCGCCATCTTTTCTTTTCACGGCAATGGCTGGCAATGGCATGCCGTTAAATGTATTGGTTTTGACCATGGAGTAGATTGCCATGTCCTCAAATACCAATCTGTCACCCGTTTTGAGTGGTTGGTCAAATGAATAATCGCCGATTACATCACCCGACAGGCAAGTTTGCCCACCCAAACGATACAGGTGAGGTTTTTCTCCCGCTTCTCCCGAACCGATAAGCGGCGGGCGATACGGCATTTCCAGCACGTCCGGCATGTGACATGTGGCCGAGGTATCCAGAATGGCAATGTCCATACCGTTCTTGTGGAAATCGAGCACAGAAGTAACCAGGAAGCCCGCGTTTAGAGCAACCGCTTCGCCCGGCTCCAGATATACTTCCAAGCCATATTTCTCCTGCATGCGTTTGATACAAGCTTCCAGTCTTGGTATGTCGTAATCTTCGCGTGTGATGTGATGCCCACCGCCGAAGTTGATCCATTCCATTTGTGGCAGCCATTGTCCAAACTTCTCTTCTACCGCATTCAGCGTCGTTTCCAGATCGTCTGAATTTTGCTGGCACAATGTATGGAAATGCAGTCCAGAGACACCTTCCAGCAGCTCTGCGCGGAAATCCTCTTGTTTGGCACCAAAACGGGAACCAGGAGCACATGGGTCGTAAATCTCATGCCCCTCCTGTGTCGAGCATTCAGGGTTAATACGCAGGCCCACTTTGCGTCCAGCCTGAAGTGCCTTGCCCTTAAATTTCTCCAGTTGGGAGAATGAATTGAAAATAATATGATCGGAAATCGAAAGGATTTCATCGATCTCATCTTCACGATAGGCTGGGGCAAAGACATGGTTCTCTTTGCCCATCTCCTCATGACCGAGGCGGGCTTCATACAGCCCGCTTGCCGTTGCACCGCTCAGGTATTCTCCGATGAGCGGATACATTGTGGTCATGGAAAATGCTTTTTGAGCCAGCACGATTTTGGCCCCTGTACGTTGCATGACACCGTTCAGAATTTTGAGATTTCTCTCGATAAGACCTTCATCAACAACAAAGCATGGCGTCGGTAATTGCTCAAACCGCATCTTAACGAACGAGCTCCGATTCTTTGGCTTCTTCTGGCAGTTCGTCAACGAGTACTGGGTTGAAATCTTCAACCCATGGGAGACCCCATTTGTTCAACTCTTCCATGAATGGATCCGGGTTGAACTCTTCAACGTTGTATACGCCTGGTTTGTTCCATTTGCCAGTCATCACCATCGCTGCACCAATCATAGCTGGAACGCCTGTTGTGTAAGAAATAGCTTGGGAACCGACTTCTTTGTAGCATTCTTGGTGATCACAGATGTTGTACACGTAGTACGTTTTGTCTTGGCCGTCTTTTTTACCTTTGAAAATGCAGCCGATGTTCGTTTTGCCCACAGTACGTGGTCCAAGAGACGCCGGATCTGGCAATACCGCCTTCAGGAATTGCAGCGGAATAATTTGTTTGCCTTCATACTCGATCGGTTCGATCGAAGTCATGCCCACATTTTCAAGTGCTTTCAAGTGCGTAAGGTAGCTTTGACCAAATGTCATGAAGAAACGGATCCGTTTCAGACCAGGCATGTTTTTAGCCAGGGACTCCAGTTCTTCATGATAAAGCAGGTACATGTCTTTCTCGCCAACTTCTTTGAAGTCATAGACACGTTTAATTTCCATTGGTTGAGTTTCGATCCATTCGCCTTTTTCCCAATATCTTCCGTTAGCCGAAACTTCGCGGATGTTGATTTCAGGGTTGAAGTTGGTTGCGAACGGATAGCCGTGATCCCCGCCGTTGCAGTCCAGAATGTCAATATACTCAATTTCGTCAAAGTAATGCTTCAGCGCATAAGCAGAGAATACACCCGTAACACCTGGGTCAAATCCACTGCCGAGCAGAGCTGTAATTCCGGCTTTTTCAAAACGCTCTTTGTAATCCCATTGCCATTTGTATTCAAATTTCGCCGTATCTTCCGGCTCATAGTTAGCTGTATCCATGTAATTTGTTTTCGTTGCAAGGCAAGCATCCATGATTGTCAGGTCTTGGTAAGGCAATGCCAGGTTCATGACGATATCCGGTTTAACTTCGTTGATGAGGGCAATCAGTTCGTCAACGTTGTCAGCATCCACTTGAGCTGTTGTAATTTTTGTTTTACCGCCGTCCAGCTTGGCTTTAAGGTCGTCACATTTGGATTTCGTGCGACTTGCGATACAGATTTCCTCGAATACTTCGCTGTTTTGAACGCATTTATGAACTGCTACTGAAGCTACGCCGCCGGCGCCGATGATTAGTGCTTTTCCCATTTTCCATTCTCCTAACCCAATATGAATTTTTTTAAAAATTAACTTTATTATTTTTCTCATTTTTCACTTTTCGCCCGTTTTGAAGCAACAAAAAAAGCAAGGTGAAAAATGCCACAATCGCGCATCATCACACTTGCTTGTCGATATACATCATAAAAAAGACGCAAAGTCTCCATAACTAAAAAAGTTCAAAAGAACTCCTCCAGCGGAAAGCTTCTTCATGTATACCAATATCAGATCAGAGTCTATATAGCAAATAATTCGCCTTTACCACTCTTATTGACCGTTTCACAAGTTGATGTGCAGGTGCACTGGTTGTAAAGTAACCAACTTATAAAATTTGAGCTTTTAACTCAATCAATAAGGCAACATAAGTTGCCAATCGGCGTTTGACCCGGCTGTCCGTATGGCCTTAACTTCCTTTTGGGGAAGTGGTCAAAAATTATCTGCTGGAAAGACCTGATTTATGTTGATATATCTGCTTTCCAAAATCACAGGTCTTACGATATCAGATACATTAAAAAAAATCAAGTGATCACTAAAAATTTATTTTTTCATCATTTTGGAACTCGCGTTCCACTCTTAGGCATAGCTGAGTATTGTGAAAAATCGTATTTTCATTTAACTTGAAATTTTATACATTTTTGATAGAGGGATATGATATATTTGGTAGGTAATTTAAAATATATCCCAGAAAAGAGGATCTTATGAAAAGAGTCGTTTTGCTATTTGCTGCAATTTTCATGTTTTTGCTTTCCATCGCTCCTTCAGCATCTGCGGCTGGAGACCGCCTTATTAACGACATCATGTATAACAACTCGATTCCACTCGTATCCAACAACATCAGGTTTTCTCTGCAATACAGCGTCTACGGCGACCTGCAGCTCTGGGATAACCGCACACGCACGATGTTATGGAACACCAAGACCAGTGACACCAGAATAAATCATTTCAAGATTGATTATTGGAGTGGAAAGCTAGTTCTCCAGGATCCTCAAAACACACCTTACTGGACGTCAGACAACAAGGCATGGTCTACATCGTACTATGGAGCGGACAATGTGCCACCCAACCTCAGAGGTAACGTGCTCATCGTTCAAAACGACGGCAATTTAGTGCTGTACAATACAGAAACCCCGAGTGCAGGCTGGTATCCTGTCTGGGCTTCCAATACAGGAGGCCATTAAGGTCTATTGTATTGGAGCACAAGCTGTTTAATCGAAGCTTCATTGGATTGATGCTTGTCCTCATTCGTTTCGGGTTTTAAACTAAAAATACACTCCACACAGTGTAAACATGTGCGAGTGTATTTTTTTGTATGGCGAATGTTAAAACTGCGATGAAGTACACTCTTTTATTTGCATCAGTGCATATCTTGCTCTTTACACTCCAGATTCTCCGATCATTTGCCGCTCAATCATCTTCATTTCATAAAAATAGCCTTTTCGCTCCATTAACTCCGCATAGGAGCCTGCCTCCACTACTCTTCCCTCTTCCATGACCACAATCCGATCCATCTCTTCCAGACCCGTAAGGCGATGACAGATCATTAGAAGCGTATCCTCTGCCGCTTGTGCATAGAGATGTTTCATCACACGTTCTTCTGTAACATAATCCAGTGAGGAAGTAGGTTCGTCGAGAAGCCACAACCGTCCCTTGCGAAGCATCGCCCGTGCCAGAGCCAGCCTCTGCTTCTCGCCGTCCGACAGGTTTTCCCCTTTTTCATAGACTACATCGGTCAATGATGTATTGGGTAGCTGTACTTTTTCCAACACATCTACCAGTTGTTCATCCGAATGTTCTTCATCATTCAACAGCAGATTATCCCGGATCGTTCCCCGGAAGAAATGACTTTGCTGCAGCACGACATTAGCCGATTGCCAAATGCTTGTCTCATCCAGTTCATTCACCGAAATGTCGTTTAAACGGATTTCCCCGGTCGTAGGTGTTTGCAGTTTAAGCAGCAATTCAATAATTGTTGATTTTCCTGATCCGCTCGGTCCGACAATTGCCGTTTTGGAGCCCGGTAAAATATGCAGCGAAATGTCCTTTAATGCCGGTCTCCACTCCCCTTCGTATTGAAACGTAACACTGGAGAGCTCAAGCGATACCGCCTGATTACCAGATAACACTCCGTCGGGCTGCCCAGACTCAGACTGTACATCAGAGGTCTGTATGGTTTCCGTCAGTCTTTTCGCAGCATGCTCGCTATCCTGCTTATAATAGGGTAATGTAGCCATTGCAGCAGCTTCTTCGAAAACGGTTAATGAGGCCATAACCAGCATTGCAAGAAACACGCCAGCGAGCGCTCCGTCAATAATAAGATAGGCTCCAAGCGTCAACACGACCCAGGAAATAAGAAACGTAACCAATGTGTGCATGGATTGCCCGCGCAGCAAGTGTCCGGCAGCCCGCTGCTGCTGAACCGTCAACGCCGCAGAAGCCTGCTGAAGCTGTTGCTCTCGCTGTGCCAGTTGTCCGTACACTTTCAAATCCCGAAATCCATACAATACTTCGGTGACTTCCGTGGAAAGCAGCGCCCGTTGCTCGCGAACACGTCCATGTATTTTCCGCTGCCCAAGCAAAACCACTCCCGGTACAACCAATGCCGTTGTGAGCATGCCTAATACAAACAGACCCGCAATCCAGAATGAAAAGGCTGAAGTAAACAACACCGTAGCCAAAAAGACCATGACCACAATGATCGGTGGATAAGCAACACGTAAAAAATAATGCTGTAGACTCTCCACATCCCCAACGATTCGGGCAAGCAGATCCCCGCTTCGCTTTTTGTTCAATATACCCGGCGTTAAAGGAATGAGTCGGGCAAAGAAGGATGTACGCAAACGGCTAAGCATGGAGAACGTTGCCCTGTGGGAATACAAGCGCTCCCCGTAACGACTCGCAGCCCGAAGCAGGCCAAGCAGCTTGACCATTGAGGTGAGTACAATTAAGGTGTAGAGCGGTGGAGCAAAGACCGTTTGCGAAATCATATACCCACTGGCGGAAAAGAGGGCCACTCCTGCTATGCCGGCAATAAACCCAGCTAGAATCGAAAGGATAATATCCTTTCGCTCCTGAATCAATGCTTTGGATAAAATCGCTAGTTCGTTCATGCTAAGCCCCCTTTTCGTTGAACATCAATCATCTCCGCATACGCGGGTAGTCGCTTCAGAAGCTCTTCATGGCGTCCCGTATCCACTAACACACCGTGGTCCATAAACAATATGCGGTCGGCATGTTGAATGGTATATAGCCGATGAGCCACCGTAATCATCGTCGCCCTTTTTGCCAATGCGGCAATGGAGCGTTGCAGGATCTGCTCTGTGTGCAGATCCAGACCCACCGTGGGTTCATCAAACAATATGATGGAAGGCCGCTTCAAAAAAGCACGTGCCAAGGCAAGCCGCTGTTTTTCCCCACCAGACAGACCTCGGCCACCTTCACCAACCAAGGTATCAAAGCCCTGCTCCAATTGTGCAGCCACTTCGGCAAGCCCCGCATCTTCTGCCGCCTGCTCAATTTCAGTCCTGGAGACGTTCCGACCCGCACCAATCGCAATGTTCTCCGCAAATGTACCTGCAAAAATATACGGATGCTGTGTAATGTAGCTGACCTGTTCGAACCATGCAGCCTCATCATACTTGGATAGCGGTTGTCCATTGACCAGAACCTCTCCTGATGCTGGTTTAAGCAAACCCGCAATGAGATGTAGTAATGTCGTTTTCCCTGAGCCGCTTTTGCCGACAATGGCAATATGTTCTCCCGGATCAAGCTGGACCCGGCCAGTTTCAAGCTCAAATGATTCTGGCGCGTATCGGAATCGGAGATGGTTTAATATCATGGATGGTGGCATGGAACTGTCATTGGAAATGTCCATTTGCAATGTACCTATCCCGTTCTCCCTTTCCATCCGATTCATGCTGTCGACCTCGTCGATTCCATCGGATGTACCTAATCCTCCTTTTCCATCTACCAACTTGCTCTCTCCAGCCGTTTCTTCGAGCATCTGCTCTACCTTACTAACCGCTCCCATACTTGTTCGCCCGCTATGAAAGGCGGTTCCCGTATTTTTCAACAAACTGTAAAATTCGGGAACGAGCAGCAACACGAGAAACGCGGTGTGGAACGACATCGATTTGAATACAAGCAGCTGGATTGCCAGTTCGAGAGCAACGATACCGATACTTAACATGACGATCGATTCCAGCATAAAGGTATTTGTAAACGCAATCCGCAAAATGCCCATCGTGGCATCACGATAATCCAAACTGCTGCGTTCAATTTTCTTCTGCTGACGATGTGCCCGTCCGAATATCTTCAACGTAACCAGCCCTTGAAGAGAATCCAGGAATGTACCGGAGAACTCGGCCAGCTGCGCATATTTTTCCTCTGATTTATTTTTCGTTTTTAGTCCCACCAAAATCATGAACAAAGGAATAAACGGGGCCGTAAACAGCATAACGAAGCCTGAATTGGCATGCTGCATAAACGTTACAATTAAAATCAGAATCGGAATGATGGCAGCCTCCATCATACGCGGCATATACAGACTGAAATAACTGTCAGCCTCATCCACAGCATCCAGAGCAACGCTGACCTTTCCCCCTGTTTGCCCACGAAGGGTTGATGGCATCGACGCACGGGTCAAATGTTGCAGCACGGCTGCCCGCATATTCGTCTTGGCACTGGCAGCCATATGCAAACCAACCTTCCCGTTCCCATAAGACAACCCTGTGCGTACGACCATGGCAGCTAGAAGCAACCCGAGCAGCATGACGACCGACGAGAGGGAAGCTTTCTCCACGAAAATCCGTTGAACTGATTCAGCAAGCAGTGCGGCCTGACTCACAATGGCTATACCGAGTGCGAGTGAAATAACAGCCATGAGCACGAGACGTTTTCGCTGGCCAGACATTTGTTGAGCAAGCAGACTTGTTTTCCTCTTCATGCAAACGCTCCTCCTTTCTATGAACCTATGAGGCAGGGTACTTCCTCACTTTGCATAAATAAATTCACTCTATTTTTTTCCCTTTACATAGTCCGCATCAAACAGAAACAGTCTGAAGACCAGGAGCAGGGAAGGAATCAACATACACATGCCACCGATAAACACAACAACCAGTGCAAAGCCCATCGCTGGTGAGGTGACGCTGTTTTGAATCGTAATGTATGGATCAAGGATATAAGGATATTGACCAATTCCGTAAGCGAAAAAGGCACAGAAAAATTGCAGCATGATACATATAAACGCTAATCCGTAACGGCGTCCGTTGTATAACAGCCACATCGCAATCATGAAAAATGCAACGGAAAGCGCAAGCAGCCACCATAAATCCATCATATTTTGAAAATGTCGCTCATTGTGCTGTCCCAAATATATAAATGCAGTCAGTGCGATAATAATCGTCGGTGTACTCCAGAACAGGGCATAGTTCCGCACCAGCTTCAACGCAGAGTGATCCTCTGCCCGAGATGCATAAAAGGCCAAAAATGAGCTGCTTATGAACAAAACGGACACAATCGCCAGTCCAACGATGCTCCATGATAACGGATTGGTAAACAGCGTCCAGTAATCCAGAGATACCGTCGAACCCTCCTTCACGATAAAACCGCCTTCCGACAGTGTTAGCGCCACTGACAACGAAGCAGGAATAAGCAAACCTGACGCCCCGTATAGAAACAGATACACGATATTAGTTTTGGAGCCATAGTTCTCAAAGGCATAAAACGAACCACGAATGGCGAGCAAAATGACCGCAATACTTCCCGGTACGAGCAGTGCTGATCCGTAATAATAAGCCGTGTCCGGAAAGAATCCAACGATGCCAATATAGAAAAAAACAAAAAATACATTCGTAATCTCCCATACCGGGGATAAATAACGGGAGATCAGACGATTAATCAGGTGATCCTGTTTCGTCAAGCGTGCATAAAAGGCAAAGAAGCCCGCCCCGAAATCAATGGAGGCTACAATTAAATAGCCATACAAGAACAGCCAGAGCACCGAGATGCCAATCAACTCGTAACTCATCATGCATTTTCACCCTTTTCTGTAGTCGGATTGCTCTTCTCCTTCTCCTTTTCCTTCATCCATTTCTCCATCTCGACTTCTGCCGGATTATTGTTGAACAAACGTCTTAGCACGAGAACACACATAACTCCCAGAACGATGTAGAGAAGCAGGAAGAAGAAAAAGATCATTCTTATGTTGGGTGATGAAGTGGCGGCTTCCTCTACACGCATATATCCCCGGATAATCCACGGCTGTCGTCCAAGTTCAGCATAGAACCAGCCCAGCTCAACCCCGAGAAAAGCCATTGGCGCGCCCAGTGCTATGATTCCAAGCAGCCACTTGTTCAGTTCATTGCGCTTTTTCCAGAACACAAACAGGAAATACAGAACCGAGATCGCCAGCAGAGTAAATCCGATTCCAGCCATCAAATCAAACAAGTAGTGAACGAGCAGCGGCGGCCATTCGTCCTTCGGAAACTCCTCCAGTCCGGTTACCTCGGCATTAAAGTCACTAAAGGCCAGGAAGCTGAGCAGTTTTGGCAGGTGAAGAGCTCCTATAATTTCATGCTCTGCATTCAGCCAGCCTAATAAAATCAAATCCGCGCCGCTTTCCGTCTCAAAATGCCACTCTGCCGCTGCTAGCTTCTCCGGCTGATGCTCTGCCAAGAACTTGGCGGACACATCTCCAGCTAACGTGTTCAGCACGCCAAACAGCAGCACCACCGCCATCATGAGGTTCAAGGCTTTTTTGTGGTATGCGGATACCCCTTTTCTCAGCATTGCAAAGGCTGCAATTCCGGCTAACAGGGCAGCTCCTGTCAGATACGCCGAGCTTAATACATGGAACACCTTGGAGAACGTCGCCGTATTCAGCATCGCCTGTATCGGGTCAACCGCTGTGAATTGGCCTGCCTCCATGACAAAGCCCCCAGGCTGGTTCATGAAGCCGTTCACCGTCGTAATAAACACGGCAGACATACCTGCCCCGGCAACAATCGGAATCGTCAGCAGCCAGTGAATGTACGGATTTTTGAATCGATCCCACGTATACAAATAAATGCCCAAGAAGATCGCTTCAAAAAAGAACGCGAACACTTCCATAAATAGCGGAAGTGCAATGACGTTCCCCGCCAATTTCATAAAATTCGGCCATACCAGGGCCAGTTGCAGTGATATCGCTGTACCGGTCACAACACCTACCGCCACAGAAATGACAAACCCTCGTGACCACCTCTTCGCCATTAGTGTGTAGTGAGGATCTTTTTTACGGATCCCCATGAACTCTGCAATAGCGATCATTAGGGGCACACCGACTCCAAGTGTCGCAAAAATAACGTGGAACCCTAGCGTCATGCCTGTCACCAGCTTGCTCCACATCACTGTATCAATTGCCATTCTTTACTGCCTCCTTTCAAACTCTGTTCGATTTTAGCAATGATTTGATGCATTTAATCATTAGGTCAGTCAGCCCTTGAACTACTTTCAATATCAGGATTGGGCAGCTACGCCATTGGTTCAGAATTGGTTTATAAAGCGCTCCTCCGATGTTGTATGTAGAAAGAGAATTTTTTCACAAAGTCAGAGACGAGGGAGTCTTTGCCCAACCAAGTTCTGAACGAGACCTAATAGTTAAAATTATTATATCTTTGTGAATGAGCAATTCAATCACTGACACGTCTTCGTCCCTAAATGTTCAAGAAAGGATCAACTCTTTCCGACAACTCGGTGAAAAGCGTAAAAAGCACCCAAAGGGGCTATTGATTCATTGGGCACAACCGTGGTATTGCATTTCATTTCCACTATGGGTGAAAGGTGTTTTCGAAACCCAACCGTTTGCAGTTGTTCTGGCTCTTGTAGCTTACAAAAAAAACAAAAGAAACCGCTCATATAGCGGCTTCTTTTGTTCTTAAATCTTACAAGGTTTCAATTCTTTTGTTGGACGGTGTCCTCCAGCCATTGCTGCAAGGGAATATCCTTGGTCAACTCACCGAGCAAAATGTGACTGAACATGCCTTCCTGATCTATGATCATGGTCGCTGGCAGCCCGGTGATGCGATACAGACCGGAGACCTTTCCGGTCACATCAATGATTACAGGGAAATCGAATTGCTGTTTATTCATAAATTCACGAATGGTCCCCTTCGCTTCCCCTACGTTGACAAACAGGGTCTGCACGTCTTCTTGATATGTCTGAGCGATCTGATTAATCATCGGCATCTCCCTCACACAAGGGGTACACCAGGAAGCCCAAAAGTTAATCATCACAACTTTGCCCCGATAATCGGAGAGCTTCACCTGTTCTCCGGCTGAATTAACGGCAGTGAATTCAGGAGCAACTGCACCGGTTTCAATAGCACCGATTCTCTGGGACTCTGATGATAAATTCCCTTGGTAAATTGCCCACGCAGCGGTCAGCAAAGCAACGATTCCAATCAGGATTGTGATTAAACGTCTTATTTTCACATTGATTCTCGCACTCTTTTTCCCCAATTGATTCACCTTCATTTCAAGCCGAGACTATGATGAAAAGCAGCATGAAGCGACCCAAACTGTTGACGAAAGTTTTCAGTAGGGCCATCTCCTACATTACGTCCTTTGTTCATAAAAACAATGTGATCTGCAACATCATCTGCAATCTCAAGCTGGTGGGTTGAGAACACGACCATATGTCCCTCCTCCTTGATTTGTTTGATGAGATTTGCAAATTCCTGCATCCAGAAGGGGTCCAGTCCATTCGTCGGCTCATCCATGATTAGTAGCGGGGGCTTGGCCAACAGAGCCTGGGCAAATAACACACGCTGCCGCATGCCCTTGGAAAAGGTTGTGACCCGCTTGTTTTTTTGATCGGCCAAGCCAACCAGGGTTAGCACTTCCGATACTCGCGCTTTGGGGACCTTTCTAAGCGCCGCCCAGAACTGGAGCACTTCCTCTGCTGTCAGACCCTGATTGAAATGATAATCATCCGGCATATATCCGATCTGTTCCGAATACCTCTTTCGTTCTTTGGACCAGCGCATTTTGTTTACCATGATTTCACCCGAGGTAGGTTGAAGAATACCTGCCATCATACGCAGCACAGTACTCTTTCCTGCCCCATTTCCTCCACATAAGGCAAGCACATGGCCAGAAGAAACGCGAAAGGATATATCTTCAACAATCTGTTGTTTTTTGATGGATTTGCACAGTCCAACAATTTCTGCTTCCACGTTATCCATGAGAACGCCCCCTCTCCCAGATCCCGTAGACTGCCACAATAGAACATGCTATCCACAGCAGGCATATCCCCGTAAAAATCCAGCTTCCGCTGGATGGTTGTACCCAATCAACCCACTGATAATATTCAGGTCCCAGTATGGAGCCCCCGCCAAGTTTGATCACAACAAACAAACGTACCAGCTCAGCCGGATTGATAAAGGTTAGAACGGTGAGTAAGGGTTTTACCCACTGATAAGGCATAAGTCCCAGTACGGAGATTAGAAGTGTCGGCCATCCGATCACAGCGAAAAACCAAACGGATACGGATATCGTTAACGCTTGCCACCGATTTTTGGATAACGAGCCGATGAACAATGCAATCGTCAGAAATAGCAGCACAAGTCCGCAGGAGAATACCAGAAACAAAAGGTAGGTCATCACATCTAAAGGGCTGCCAACCCATCCACTAAGAAGACCCATCAATCCATATCCGAATGTAACTATAGTCATTAATACCACCGTGAGACCCAAATATTTTCCTACGATAAAAGACAACGTGCCGATGGGGTATGTGGACAACAGCTGCCAGCTGCCCTCTTCCTTTTCAGAAGTCAACGAGAACGAACCCAGAAAGAGAGTCATCAGCGGCAAAAGATAAAGAATAAGATTTAACATGGAACCTGTCGTGCCAGAGTATCCTGCTACAAAATTCTGAGAATTAATGATCAGCAAACTCAGACTAAATACGCAGAAAAGAATCAAAAATGAATAGGCCCAGGGATTGCGAAACCCCATTTTCATTTCTCTTCGAACGACTTGCAACATATCTCCCATCATGGATCACCATCTTTATTGGCCATTACTTGTGGCCTGAATCTTCCGTGGATTCGCTTTCCTCATGTGTTCCTTCATGCATGCCTTCACCCATTCCCTCTTCGGAATGGCCATGCTCACCCATCATATCCATCATCTCTGTGTTTTGTTTCCAATCGTGGGAGGCGAGGTCTTCAGCGGTCAAGATCGTTCCCACACCCTGCTCAGTAACAAAAGCTTCGGCAGATTGTTTATCCTTAAAATTCAGGATGCCATAGGCCATGGGTGTACGCAGTGAAGCATCGTATACATAAGTAGCTTTGCTGTATTCAATCCATTCCTTGTCATTATAGTCACGAACAAAATCCATCCCGATGTTATCTGTTCCGTTCTCTTCTTTCCACTGGTGCATGCAACCGATGTCATCAAATTTATAATTTTTACCGTCTTTCGTGGTAAGCTGCGTGGCATAGGCATCATCCTTCACCTGCATTTTGCAAATGGCACAGATATCCACGTCTTCATTAATGGGCAACGCCTCGTATTTTTTTCCGCATGCTGTTAATAACAGCACCCCAAAGAGAAGCACCATGACTGTTTTCAAACTTGTTTTTGTTTTCGCTCTCATTTTCATTTTCGTAATCCCCCCATATAGATCATAATAAAAGTTGCCATGCCCAGTAGGATACATCCGATGATCCAAACCTCAGTCGTCTCTTTCACCGCTTGTGCACCTGTTCCCGTCGTCAGTGATTCCGTTTTCATGCTCATTAACGGTGATCTGTCGGTTGTCCACTCTTCCTTGCCTTCCGTAAACAAGCTGCTTACAAAGAGCATGCCTGGAGATTGAAAGAAAAGCTGATAAGCCGAATTTCGGTTGACCACTTGCTCATAGAAAGGATTAATCTCATAGGAAAGTTCACTGATTCCGTCATCGTTCAGGTCAAGACCCTGAAAGGAATCCCAGTAATTCTCCTTCATCTCATTGTTCCGGCTGTCCATCGCTGAAGCTTCAATCACATTCGAAACAAATTGGTTTCTGGTAAACTGGTTGTCCTCTGCCAGAACGAGCTGGATACCAATGAAATTGCGAAGCACCGCATTGCTGCGAATTTCATTTCCTGAGGATTCGGCAATGTTCATGCCCACACGATTACCTTCCACAACATTGTTATGAATTGAGGATCGCTGTACGTCATACAATAAAATCCCTTGTGAATGCACATTTTCGCTCTGTTTACGAAAGGAATTTCCGGATACAACCGTATTCTTGACACCCATCACCATGGCCCCTGTACTGTTGTTCTCCCCCACATTGTCCACAACAGAAGAACCATCGATATACATACAATGGATACCATACCTGGTATGCAGCAGCGTGTTACCCTTAACCGTAAGATTGCGACTGTTCTCCAAGTAGATCCCGTCCCGCATGCCCGTAATTTGGTTCTCTTCAATGGTGTTACGATGGGAATTGTACAAGTCAATGCCATTCCCTTTTTGACCACTAGAAGCCGATTCTGATCCAGCCCATGAAATGTTATTGCTATGTACGAGCCCATCGCGGGAACCCCGCAGCACAATTCCGAAACTTTGACTCTGAATATCAAGGTCCCTGATCTCTGCACGATCTCCTTCAACCTGAATCGCCGCAGTGGGTTCATTCGTTAAGTGCTGAATCGTGAACCCCTGTAATGTCACTCCATCTGAATGAATGGTGATCGTGGACTCAGCTTCTGTATTCAATACTGTTACGGACGAGTCCCCTCGAATGGATATACTCTTGTCTATACTTACGGGACCAGCATAAGTACCAGGCTCAAGTACAAGCACTTCACCAGGTTTAGAACCATCAATGAGTGGCTGGAGTGGAATAGCGCCTTTTGTTCCAGAAGCAGCGTTTGCAGCATCAAGCGGATAAGGTAATAGGATCGCCAGTATACCCAGAATGAGTAATATTCCTAGGACAATCCGTTTGTTCAACATCATAACCTCCTTCATGAAACACACTGCCCATAGTGTACATAAAAACAAATTTTTACCATATAGCTCATTCTGGCTATAGAACTGTACTTTTTGTGTCCAATTTGTGAGGCCGTTGGAGTTAAAAGCAAAAAGAATGACATTCCACTACTCAGAAAGAACGCCCGGATATAATAAAAAAAGCTTATTACAGACGATTATGGTCTGTAATAAGCCCTTGCTCCAATGCATAACGTGTCAATTGAACACGATTTTGAACCTGCAGTTTTTGCAAAATGTTTTTCAAGTGATTCTTGACGGTATACTCTGAGATCGTATAATTTGCAGCGATTTCTTTGTTGGTCCATCCTGCAGCTACACCATATAGAATATCCTTTTCTCTTGTGGTTAATGGAACATCAGGCTCTTTTTTCTCCGTTAGTGAGACGTCCTTCAGGATTTGGTAAGCCACCTCGCGGCTCAAAGGAGCTTCTTCTGTAACGATGGAATGAAGATATTCCAGCCACATGGACGGTTCAAGGTTTTTGAGAAGATAGCCCTGAGCTCCCCGCTTCAACGCCTCCAAAAGGTGAAGTACATCATCCGAGACGGTAATCATGACAATCTTCACATAAGGAAAGGCCAATTTGATCCGTTGTGTTGCTTCCAGACCGTTCAGGATCGGCATCTGAATGTCCATAAGGATCAGATCGGGAAGCCACTGTTCTGTATAATCAATCGCCTGCTGACCGTCCGATACGACGCCAATCACTTCGAAGCTGGGATCTATGGATAAAATTTCACATATGGCTTCTCTCGCATGAGCGTGATCGTCCACAACAAGTACGCGAGTATGGCTCATTACATCTCACCATCCTTTGAAAATTCGACAACGGTATGCTCCTCTTCCCTTCGGAATTGCATATTAAAGTTCAGTTCATTCATCCGCTCTCGCATGATTTTTAATCCATATCGATCCTTTCGTTCAAAAGGATTCATCTCAAACCCTTTTCCATTATCTCGAATCGTGATATTCCAGCACTGCTTGTACCCGTTTCCCTGAATCCATGCTTGGGATGCTGATGCATGCTTTTGAATATTAAAAAGAGCCTCCCGAATACAAGCGAGCAGTTCTACTCTCTCTTTGTCAGAAAATGCATCCTCCGGGATGCTCCAGTCCAGTTCAATTCGGACAGGGATATCTTTGGAAATTCTTCGAATCTGACCAATCCATGTGACCGATTCGTTCATAGTCAAGGCTTGATCAACGTTAGGATCATAACGCAAATCTGCAATGGCCTGACGCACATAACGATTGACTTCATGAACCGTTTTTTTGATCGAATACACATCGTCCAGCTGTTGATCCTGCTTGGCTTGCTCCTCCAAACGTCCGACCTTCACCGATAATAAAAAAAGGGATTGCGCAATTCCATCATGAAGTTCCTTGGCCATCTTTTCCCGAGATTCAAATGCGGCTTTGACTTCACGCTCATGCTCCAGCTCTTTTTGGATACGTTCCAACATGAGAAATAGCCGAGTTAACAACGTTATGCTCACAACATATACAATGACAGGCGTCAGCCAGTTGCCCAGATCCATTGATATATAGGGGAGCAAAAACTGATGTCGTACATATTCCCAGAGTCCAACGGTCAAGGTAGGAATGAGCAGAATCATCCACTTGATTTGTTTGTAAGACATTTTCTCCTCCTACACATCCAGATAAGAATCAGTGAGGCAAACGAAGAATATAACCAAATCCCCACAGGGTTTGAATCAACTCTTCCCGATTCGGCACATGCTCGGATAGTTTGTCACGCAGCCGTTTCACATGAGTATCTACAGTTCGATAATCCAGATCTTCCTCATGCTCCACTTTCCAGACAATTCTCAGCAGGTCCTGCCTGGAGAAAGCTATTTCCGAGTGTGTCGCCAGATGATAAAGCAAATCAAATTCTTTGGGCGTCATATGAATTTCCTCATCTTTTATTGTGACCCTTCGGGAAGCTGGATTGATTAAAATGGAGGAAATCAGCACCTCGCTCGCTGAATGATCTTTTGGCGCAGGCTCAACCACACCGGTATAACGAGCCATTATGGTTTTGATACGGAGAACCACTTCCCTCGGACTAAATGGTTTCATCACAAAGTCATCCGCCCCTGCTTTGAAAGCTTCAAGCCGATTCCCTTCTTCTGACTTGGCTGTCAGAAACATGACGGGTATGCTGAAGTTTGTCCGCAGGTAATGGCATATTTCAATTCCCTTAACATCGGGAAGAATCCAATCCAGAATGATCATGGCATACGACTCCTGATGAAGCTTACTTAAGGCTTGCCAGCCCAACGAAGCCTCTTCGATGATAAATTGTTCTTTCTCCAAATACATTCGAAGAAGTCTTCGGACCCGTTCATCATCATCTACAATTAATATTCTATGTTGCGGCAGGGTCCCGTTCATGTTTTACCTCCACTTCTTTATGATATGTAATCAGCATACCTTCATCATACTTAAAAGGCATGACTCCATAGAGCCATGCCTTTTGATAATCTACTTTCGAATTGTAGACAATGTATGAACGATTATGTTCAGGCTATTTCTTGCTGTAAGACAGCTGTAACGACATCGTCGGCAACCTTAACCATTCTCACTGTCAATCCCAATTCTCACATGCACCAATTATCATGGCTTCGAATATGGATATCTACTAAGCCCCAAATTTTTTAAACCTAGTAATAGAGCCCATTCATCAGGTTTTTCACAAAATCGATACCGAAATACATTTGACAAAGCTATATATTGATATAAAATTAAAAATATAATCTATATATAGTGTTTGTTTTTGATCACCTTTCATTTGTCAAGGAGGATATGATAGTGCTAATTGTGTATGATTCGATAACCGGGAATGTTAAGAGGTTTATTTCCAAGCTTCAACTGCCGGCTGTTCAGATTCAGAATCAAATGACGATTGATGAACCGTACGTACTTGTGACATATACAACAGGTTTTGGACAGATACCTGATAAGGTGTCTTCTTTTTTGCAAAAAAACTCTGAATACCTGATTGGCGTGGCCGCCAGCGGTAACCGTAACTGGGGTGAGCGTTTTGCCAAAAGTGCAGATCTGATATCTGCATCTTACAACGTCCCGGTTATCAGTAAATTTGAATTATCTGGTTCTAAAAGAGATGTGGAGTATTTTGAACAGGAGGTGAGCCGCATTGCGTCATATTGAATTGAATAACATGCTGTTAAAGCGCAACTCTGATGGCTTCTTCCAGTTACATAAGGATCAAGAGGCTGTAGAGGAGTTTATGAAAGAAATCAAAGATAAAAGTATGGTATACGCCAACATTGATGAACAAGTCCAATTCATGATTGAACATGATTATTACGAGGATTTCTATGCTTCCTATACAACCGACGAAGTTAGAACCGTATTCGAAATTACACGCGGCTATCAGTATAAGTTTCCTTCCTATATGGCAGCGTCCAAGTTCTACACCGATTATGCGTTGAGAACATATGACCGAAAAACATACCTTGAACAATATGCGGATCGAGTCGCAGCCGTAGCACTTCATCTGGGTCAAGGACATTTTGATACGGCTTGTTTGCTGTCTCGTTCTATGATGGAGCAGCGTCTTCAACCCGCGACCCCCACTTTTCTGAATGCCGGAAAAAGTCGGCGCGGTGAACTGGTTTCTTGCTTCCTGCTTGAAATGGATGATTCACTGAACTCCATAAACTATGTACTGAACACTTGTATGCAGTTATCCAAAATCGGTGGTGGAGTGGCTGTCAACCTGTCGAAGTTGCGTGCTCGCGGAGAAGTCATTAAAGGTGTCGAAGGTGCTGCTAAAGGCATTACGCCTGTTCTCAAGCTGATGGAGGATGGTTTCTCCTACGCCGATCAGATGGGTCAACGGAAGGGTTCTGGCGCAGCATACTATAATATTTTCGGTTGGGACGTTATGGAACTGCTGGACAGTAAAAAGATCAATGCGGACGAGAAAATCCGTCTAAAAACTCTCTCTATCGGACTTATTGTCCCTAATCGTTTTTATAAGCTGGCTCAAGATAATGAGCCCCTGTATCTCTTCGCACCTTATAGTGTCTATAAGGCGTATGGAACACATTTGGATGATATGGATCTGGATGTGATGTATGATACCTTACTGGCTGACGACCGTGTGAAGAAGAAAAAATCGTTGAGTGCACGGGACATGCTGACCAAAATAGCGATGATTCAACTTGAATCCGGCTATCCCTATATCATTAATAAAACCAATGCCAATCAAGCACATGCCTTAAAAAACGTAGGACAAGTCAAAATGTCCAATCTCTGCACAGAGATCTTCCAACTTCAGGAGACTTCTGAAATTACAGACTATGGTCAACCGGATATTATCCGCAAAGATATTAGCTGCAACCTGGCCTCCCTCAATATTGTTAATGTTATGGAGAGCGGCAAGATCAAGGAATCCGTTCATGAGGGAATGATCGCACTGACCTCCGTTAGCGACATGACGCATGTTGCCAATGCTCCAGGTGTAGCCAAAGCCAACTCCGAAATGCATTCCGTTGGTTTGGGTGCCATGAATTTGCACGGTTATTTAGCCAAAAACAGGATTGCTTATGAGAGCTCGGAAGCCAAGGATTTTGTACGTACCTTCTTTATGACCATGAATTATCATTCTCTGGAGAAAAGTATGGAGTTTGCAATGCAAACCGGCCAACGGTTCCATGGATTTGATAAGTCCGACTATGCGACTGGTGTATATTTTGATCGTTATATGACCACGGATTACCGTCCCAACACATCGAAAGTACAACAATTGTTTAACGGAATTGATGTTCCTTCGCCCGATGATTGGAAACAGCTTAAATCTAAAGTGATGGAAAATGGCCTCTATCATGCTTATCGCATGGCTATTGCTCCAACAGCAAGCATCTCTTATATCCAAAATGCAACATCCAGTGTAATGCCAATCGTAGAACAAATTGAGACACGAACTTATGCCAATTCAACCACGTATTATCCGATGCCCTATTTGCAAAAGGATAACGTCTTCTATTACAAATCAGCGTATCAGATGGATCAATTCAAAGTGATCGATTTGATTGCGGAGATTCAGCCGCATGTGGACCAAGGAATCTCCACAATTCTTCATGTGAACAGTGATGTATCCACTCGAGAATTGGCTCGCTGCTACCTGTATGCTGCTCATAAGGGGTTGAAATCTCTGTATTATACAAGAACCAACAAGCTAACGATGGAAGAATGCATTGCTTGCTCAATATAAACAAATTTCCCTTTTGGGTATTCGATTGGAGTTTGATATAACATGCCGGCAATTCAAGCTGTGAACTGGAATCGGGCTGATGATGATTTCACTCTCATGTTCTGGAATCAGAACATTATGCAATTTTGGACCGATGACGAGATTCCTTTATCCGATGATAAAAAGACCTGGGGCATGCTCAGTGATACAGAAAAAGACGCTTATATGAAAGTTTTGGGAGGTCTAACGCTTCTGGATACCATTCAGGGCGGTGTAGGTATGCCGCAGATTATGGAGCATGTGGATGGACTGCAACGCAAGGCCGTACTGAGCTTTATGGCGATGATGGAACAGATTCATGCGAAATCCTACAGCAGTATTTTTACCACATTGGCATCAACCGAAGAAATTGACGGTGTATTTAAATGGGTGGAAGAAAATCCATATCTGCAAACCAAAGCGACGGTTATACGTCAGTATTATATGAACATTGAAACTTCAAAAGATTTATATATGGCGATGGCCGCTTCCGTACTTTTGGAAAGTTATTTGTTTTACAGCGGATTCTTCTATCCACTCTATTTAGCTGGACAAGGCAAACTCACCTGCAGTGGTGAGATCATTGATCTGATTCTGCGGGATGAAAGTATTCATGGTGTATATGTGGGTGTGTTGGCCCAGGAAATATACGCCAGCTTTGATGAAACACAGCGGAATGATGTGTACCAAAGTTTGGTTGATTTAATACAGCTTCTTCATCAAAATGAGTTGCAATATACGCAGGAATTATATACCCCTATTCATTTGACTGAAGAAGTGGAAACCTTCCTTCGTTATAACGCTAACAAAGCGATGATGAACCTCGGTTTTGAACCATTATTTGAAGACGAGGAAGTTAACCCGATTGTGTTAAATGGAATCAGTACCCATACTAAGCAGCATGACTTTTTCTCTAAAAAAGGCAACGGCTATATTCGCACACTGAATGTGGAACCTCTGACGGATGATGATTTCAAGTTTGAATAAACCATTACATGATTACAATGACTACGTGTAGCCAATGAATATAAATAAAGAAGGCTGTTCCCCACAGAGGAATAGCCTTCTTTATTTAATCTTCGAGAAATGAAATCAGTCTTTGCAGGAGAACAGGCTCTTCCTTTCGAAATTGCTCCAATCGGAGCCTTACCTTTGCAAATATTTCATTGTCTTTACGTATTTCATGTCGGATGTATTGGTCTCTTAACTTCATTGCCCTTGTAGTTATATCCTGATAACCATTCACAAGTTGTTCGTCGTAAGGGATGATCCCCTCATCGACCAAGTAGCCAATCCGCTCGTTCATCATTTTTTTGTGCTCCCAGAGTACATGAAGATGTCTCACATCGTTACGTTCACCAAGCCGGGGATCATTGCTCTCTACGGCATCATAGTACATTTGCAAATAGTCATAGACATCAAGGCCAAAAGCCTGTTCTTCGTCAGGATTGTAATTAATGCGGTTCAGATGGGTCTCTCCGTTCAGATAATCATGCAGCTGGTCGAGTGCTACGATTCGATCAAAAGGATAAGGGGAATGCGGCTCGTATTTGTAAAAATACGTGTGGTGATCTGCGGTGAGCCCCTCTCTCAGCAGATGTCTCATGGAATGGATAGCATCCTGAAAGTCTGTGAACGAAATCTGCAAATTGCGGTAAACTCCTGTATGATCGAACATGGAAGCATCAAAAACACGTTTGTCCCAATCAAAACCGTATAAAAAGAGATGATGAGGAAACGGTTCTTTCTGATAGGCCGCCGCTGGCGGTAGCTGAGCTTCATCCAAAAACACGACGCAATAATAACCGCTGCGAATCTGATCCGCGAAAAATTGAGGCCAAACGTCCAGCGCCAAATGCTCCAGAATCGTATAATTCACAGAGCATGTCAGTAGAAATGGATTGTTGAAATTCAATTCGTTGGGCTTGCCCCGGAAGAAATCGATATAAAACTGTCTGCCATCCTCCAGAAAGGTTTTCTTGCAGGATAACTGAATGAAATTGCTGTAATACCAAGGAATCGTTTCCTCATGTGCACTGGTAATTGAAAGTGTGTAAGCCCACCGCAGGAATCCTTTAAGCGGCGGGTTTAACACGGGTAGCTGAACA
The DNA here is from genome assembly GCF_030226665.1 of Paenibacillus sp. UMB7766-LJ446. Lineage (NCBI taxonomy): Bacteria > Bacillati > Bacillota > Bacilli > Caryophanales > Paenibacillaceae > Paenibacillus > Paenibacillus sp. UMB7766-LJ446. The sequence continues at coordinate 63,155 of NZ_JASOYM010000002.1, read as the reverse complement.
GCATCCATTCTTTCTCCCCCTTCTGAGTTCTGAGACTTTACCCGTCTACTCTACCTGATGTCGAGAATCCGCTTAACTGCTTGCACTACTATATCCCTTCACGGCCTGTTTCCAGAGCAATCGTACAGCTGTGAAAAGTATAAGTGAACCGACCAGCGCCAGTCCTGTATAGAGCCAGCTGAGCTGTCCCAGCAGGAACAGCGGTCCGAAATTGGTAATCAGGAACAGCGGTATGACAAAGGTACCGATCCGACGGACCCAAGTCGGGTATATCGCCATCGGAAAGTTGTTGGCATCCCACGCGGAATGAGCGATCTCCGATGCAGAACCCGTCTGAACGAACCGAAATGACAGCAGCGCAGGGATAATCATTAGACAGTATGTGATGATAACGGAGACGAATAACAGCAGCATAAACCCGGCAAGCTGGAGAAATGTCAGGGGTATGTCCATGGCATGCCAGCCAATACCTATCATGACGAAACCAACCAAAATATCAGGGATTGGCAGCGCCAGATCGACATAACGCAAGGAAGCCATAAATTGAAGAGAAACCGGCTTCGTTAGCATTAGATCAAGCGAGCCGTCCTTAATATATTCCGGAATTTTCGTGAAATTTGTGAAAAACAGCCCCACGTAAATTCCTGTCACCACGGTGTGCATGCCTATAAATAGAAGCAGCCCTTCAGGCGGTATGCCGTCTACGTGAAGATCGGTGCGGAACACGACGAGCACATATAACAGTTTGGCGAGCAGGTAGACGGATTCCACCAGCAGGCTCATCATGAAATTGCCGCGAAACTCCATCTGGGCAATGAGACAATTTTTGATGAACATGCCGTACAAATGTGCGTATTTTCTCATGGTTCTAAACATATGGAATGCCCGCTACCCCCCAACCGCCGAATATTTCTTCATGGATATCCGCCACGTTAGACGGGATAGCCATAAGAACAGGAGTATCCACCCGCACTGGATGAGCAATCCCTGATACATGGCCGCCATTTCCGTCTTACCGCTGAGGACATTAACTGGAAAATAAATAGTATATGGAAATGGCGTGTACTGAAGTGCCTCCACAATTGAATCCCCGAAAATCTCCAACGGGAACATGCCTCCACTCAAAATATTGATGAGTAGACTCGTAATGACGAAAAAGTAAGAGATTTCATTCAGATAAAAAGCGCTTGCGCAGATGCAGTAGGAGATTAAGAAATTGAGCAAAAGTGCCCCCGACAGTGTGACGACGAAGAGGATCAGCCGTATGACCTGGAACTCAAGCACGCCCCCGGCAGATGCGATCCATATAATTCCAACGAGCAGCACAGCTGTAACTCCGTAATAGATCGCCTTCTGTCCGAAAAAGGATACTAGCCGATACCCGAAGTAGCTGACTGGTTTGATCAAATACTTGTTGAGGCCGCCGTTTTTGATATCATCGACAATCTGGTGCTCGAACTGGGTAGCGATCAGCTTGGATACCAAGCCCGCCAAGATGGTATACAATATGATTTGATTGTATGAATACGAGAACAGCGCTGCTTCGCCAGAATGTTGGTACACCGCTGTCCATATAAAATACTGAACAAGAATCGGAAACGCGGCTCCGAGAAGACCGAGAAAGAAGTGAAATCGGTATTCCATCGATTGCTGCACACCCATCGAAAAAACAGCCGTATACAATTTGCGTCCATTCATCCGACGGATTCCTTTTGGTAGAGCATCGAGATACTCTCCTCAATCGGCACGTCCTCAATCGTCCAGTCAACAATCGGGAACGAATCGAGCACAGCGCGCGACACTTCTTTTAAGCGATGTTTGGGCAGCTCCAAAACAACGCTGTAATCGTCTGAGCTGATTACTTTCCCGAATTTGATCAACCGCTGCTCGGCAACTGGCTCCGAGAATCGCAATTTCACAATTTTGTGCTCACCAAACAGATCATTAATCTTGTGAAGATCTCCGTCATATAGAAGACTTCCTTCGTTAATGATAATCGTCCGCTTGCACAGGTCCTCCACATCCTTCATGTAGTGGCTCGTCAACAGGATTGTCGCGCCAAACTGCTCATTATAGTATTTCAGAAACTCCCGCACCCTCTTCTGCGAGGGAAAATCCAGGCCGATCGTCGGCTCGTCGAGATAAAGCAGCTTCGGTCGGTGGATCAGAGCGGCGATCAGCTCCATTTTCATACGTTCACCCAAGGACAGCCTGCGTACCTGCACATCCAGGAGGTCTTGCACATCAAGCATTTCCGACAGTTCGGCAAGACTTCGACGGTAGAGTTCATCCTCCACGTCATATATACATTTGTTCAAATAAATCGAGTCACTGGCAGGAAGGTCCCACCAAAGCTGATTTTTCTGGCCCATCACAATGGAGAAAAGCCGTTTGAACTCGTTCTTTCGCTCCCAAGGTACATAGCCAAGTACGTCAGCCTTTCCGCTTGTGGGATATAGAATGCCCGATAACATTTTGAGCGTCGTGGTTTTCCCTGCTCCGTTTGGCCCCAGAAATCCAACACACTCTCCGGGGCCGATATCGAAGGAAACGGATTTAACCGCTTCCTTCACAAGTGATTTGCGAGCAAACAAGTTTTTCAAAGAATGTTTGAGTCCAGCTTCTTTCCGGTAATATACGAACGATTTGTGCAGTTCCCGCACACGGATAAAGTCCATCCCCGCTCCTCCTGAATGATTGCATGTTTTCCCTTATTGGGCGGCTGAAAGTTAAAGCGATTAAACTCCGTTGTTATACAGAAGAACGCATTTCGAACAAATCGGTGTCAGACCACAGGCCAGAATCTCCCGCTGTTTTCGCAAATCCTCACCGTGGAAAATATCTGCCACACTTTCTTCGTACAAATTACCGACACTGAATTCCGGAAAAAATTTGCATGGATTGACTTTACCGTCTGGCATTACATCCATCCGGTTCGAAATCGAGAAACACTTGGTCCGATTCATCGCCGGCTTTTCACTACCGCGAATAAATCCTTCTACCTCTTCGGGCTCCAGCGCAGGTTGATAGCGGATACGTACATTCCACACACGTGAATTGACTCGTTTAAATTCCTCGATTAACGTGTCGAAACGGTCAGGCGAGATGTGAAACGTGAAAGAGTGCCAGCTGTTCTTGTGGTCGCTTGCAAAGCGGGAGGCAAGATGCGGGAAGTGGGCATCAAAGTAGGTGTCCATTTTTTCCGCCGTATCCGAAGGGATGTACCATGGGAAGCAGAAGTAAACGGAATCCACGCCCATCTCTTCAAAGAATTCCATCAAGTTATACAGCTGGTCGACCATCTGGTCATTTACAGTCAGAGCTACGGACACTTTACCTTTGTACAAGCCCTGCTTTTGCAGATCCAACAGCAGCTGTATGGCGTGAATCACTTTCTTGAACGTGCCTTTGCCCCGGATCGCGTCATTCTCCTTCTCGAAGCCTTCCAGGCTGACGAGCATGACCAAATTCTTTGACATTTTCAAAATAGAATCCAGCTTTTGTTCAATGAGAATTGCGTTCGTACAAATGGTCGTGTGCCGATCTTCCTTAGCCAGCAGTTCTGCCAGTTCATCGAACTTGGAGTAGAATAGCGGTTCTCCGCCCCACAGGAATACACGTGATTTGCGTGCTCTCGTTTCGGCCAATAGTTTCTCCACGACGGGAATTTCAATCTCGTCTCTCTTCACTTCACTAGCAAAGCCGTGATGGAAACCATCCGGGTTCCATTCAAAACAATGCTTGCAGCGCAGGTTACAGCCGTTATTAAGCTTGATTCCGATCTCATAAGGCACGGGTGCGGCATACGTCGGGTCTTCCCGGCGCTTCCTTCCCGTTTCTGCTAAGGGAACGAGGGTCCTTTTCATATTTTGGAATGTCTGCTGGTCAAACGTAACTGCTGTTTTCGGCTGCATGCGTTTTCCTCCCCAAATGGATGATTTTTGATCGCTGTTCCAACAAACGTCTGTACATTTCCTCCAGATGTTGTCCCGAGTAATCTAGGGCTTTCCATTCTGCAAATCGGATACCAAAACCGCAGGACTCCCAATAGTTTGAATTCTGAAGCTCATGCTCGCCAAACGGCTCCAACATGACAAAAGGGATTCCGTAAGACAGCGAGTCGTTCAGTGACGCTCCTCCCGGCTTGCTGATTATTGCAGCGCAATTACGCAGCAGGTCCGTGTAAACAGAGTAATCTCGGAGCGGAATGACCCGAAGAATGCCATCTTCACTCACATATCGGTTCATTGGTGGAAACGAATGCTTTCCCTGAGCATCTCTGCTCCACGGGTTCCATGAAACATCTGTTCCGAAGTAGCGTGTGCTCCCATCGTCCTCTTCCACCTCGGAAGGATCATACACGATCACATCCAACGGATAACCGAGTTGACGAAGCTCTGAGATCGTTGCTGCGTACGTCCCGATCCCCCAGCCGCCGCCATGGATCAGAATGCGTCCCGAACGCTGTGCGTAAGGTAGGAGTTCCATATCATCTGAAGCAATATAGCCGTCTGGAGATAGCCTCGAAGCGTCGTAAAGCCAGACGTTATTGTAGTCGGGATACAAGGACTTGTGTACCTTAAACGATGGTGTATCGCATGCATCCAACCGGATCAGTTGAATATCCAGAGGCGTCTGCGCCATCGTTTTGTAACGCTCCAGGATCGGGAGCCAAAAACCGGTAAACACAGCAAAGCGACATACACCGTCGCGTATCCAGGTGTCCAACAGTAGCTGGACTTCCGCCTCATTCAATGAGGCGTCAACAGGCTTGGCCAATTTATGACCCATAAGGGCAACAGAAAAATCGGCATGAAATGCTTTTTTGGTGGCATTAATCTTGCGCCTGATTTCATCATGGTACAGGTTCTCCAGAACGTGAACGTCTGTCCTGACACCTCTACCTTGCAGGTACGTGTGCAGATGCATAGCCGGAATGTATGCGCCAAGCGAATTCCCCGACGCAAGCAGGGTAACCGAAGATGAATTCATGCGCAGCCTCCGCATTCCAGATTTAGTTGTACACTTTAATAGATAAGTCGGCGAGTACCTGCCTCAGACTCACAATCAGCTCACTGCGATGTTCGTCATCACGGCCCACCACCGAGAAATACAGACGTCCCTTTGGCATGCCCCGCTTACTCTGAACTCCCTCGGTTATACGTCTTGAGGTCAGGATATCATTCACCATTACGGTGTTAGAGGAAAGAGGAACAATTCCGTACGCACCTTGACCTGTGAATAGAAGACCAGATATATGCAGAGCGTCCAGCAGCCTTCCGAACGCAAAGCCTTCAGGTAGACCGAGAGACAGAAATGTAAGCAGGCCGGTATGGCCGTATGTTTCCCAACCTTTATCAAGATAAGCATTAATGAGACCCATCGACTTGCGGGCGTTAATCTCAACAATGGGTACGACATCCCCGCCCTCCAAAATCATGGAGTCGAAGCAAACGAAACCGTGATATCCGTCCTCGGACAATATCCGAAGTGCCTTTTCCATCGTGTCAAAATAACCCGCGTTCCTCAGTAAAAGGATCATAGCCTCATCCGCTCTGATAGACCCGCCGTAATTCTGCTGCTGGTTCAGCATGCGCTGAACGGATATGAAATCGGTCTCACCGCTCTCTCGAATGAACCAGTGTGAGCTGAAATCAGTCTCTTTCCTCAGCAGTGGTTCCAGCAGGAATTGCGAGTGCAATCCTCTTCTCTCCTGCTTTTCCAGGTGCTCTGCTATCCTTCGTTGCATGGCTTCATTTTCAATGAGCATGTTGCCCTTGCCGGAAACCCCGAATGGATCTTTAAGTAAATATGCCCCTCGATTCAGCAGCGTATTTCCGACAGCCTGCACTTCTAGTGCGCTGTTCACTTCCGTGCCATAGCACTTCTCTCCGATCCTGGAGAGGAGTCGGTTGGAATAGAATTTGGAGTTTACACGTTTAACCGTCTCATGATCCGGCAAAGAACCCAACAATCCGGCCGCATGCAGGTACTCCTCCGTATCAGCCGTAATCGCATAAGGAGAGAGCTGTTTTACGTTGTGAATTAATATCTCTTCACGCTGTTGACCGTCTAATGCAAGACTGAACATACACTGCTTGAAAAGGTCCGGTTCGGGTAGGGACCTCTCCGCATCGCTCAAATCAAAGTGATGACGGCTACGAAAATAAAAACCTAACCCGTTCAGATATTCATACAGCCCTGGATCGATTTTGCAGCGGCTGTAGAGAATATCATCTGGTCCGCAAAATGGAAATAAAAGCTCGTCCATACATAAAACAATGGATTCCCGATCCTTATCAGGCATAGCGGGTAACTTCGCTAAATTCAGATCCCTCCATCGCGTTTCCGGATCAAACGTCCCCATAACAATCGTTGGAGTCACCCCGGCTTCACTTCTGGACATCTTCGTACAATGATTGCTCTTGAGGCTGGCAGCTTTTCAGAAATGTCATAAATGTGTCGATCGATTGGAGGTGTTCATAATCAAATTCGTCATAGTCAATAATTACGTTTAATTGATCCTCGACTTTGAGCATAAACTGGATCATTTGCAGAGAATCGAGACCTATATCGTTATTCAGTTCCGTTGCTGGGGACAGGGATTGGCGTAGTTCCGGTTGGTCTTCTTTAATAGCGCACAAAATATCTACAATTTGATCGTACATGACTACACTCCTTTAAAGTGATAATTGTGTGAGGGTACAACCGAAATTATTACGCTTACAGATGCCATTCAAATCAAACCTGATTTCGGCTTTGTTTTCTCCTCCCTCTTCCAAAGTTACAATTATTATCTTTATAATGACATTTTATGTCAAGGGATAAAAACCTGTGATATTACACTCACAACAAGGCTTTTAGTAACTAAAAAACCGCCATTTGGGGCGGATTTCAAGCATTTTCTGGCAACTTTCTCGGATCAGGTCCTCTCATTCGTTTTGTACAATTTTTCCCCTTGGATTCGATCAAGACAAATGGTTGAAATTTATGTATTATCGATTACGCACCAACCATTTATAGAAAATGAGGCGAGCACATGATTGAAATTACGATTGAACTGGTTCGGCAATTAATTGATCGTCAATTTCCAAAATGGAAAGGCTTGGCGATAATCCCCGTAGAAAAAAGCGGGCACGATAACCGCACCTATCGATTGGGAGACGAAATGACGGTTCGTTTACCGAGTCACGAACGTTACGCTTCTGCTGTAGAAAAAGAACTGAAGTGGCTTCCTGTTTTCAAGCCTCTCCTGTCCTTGCCCATTCCTGCTCCCATTGCACAAGGTGAACCTTCGAATGAATACCCCCTTCCATGGTCCATCAACCGATGGATTGAGGGCGAAACTGTCTCGCCTGCCAACGTATTCGATTTAGGTGCATTTGCCGAAGACCTCGCTAGATTTCTGAGAGAATTAGAAGCCATTGATGCAAGTCACGGCATACCGGCAGGCATTCAAAACTTTCATCGTGGAGGGAACCTGGCGGTTTACGATACGGATACTATGACCGTCATTGAGAAGGTATCCAGCCAATACGATCCTAAGCTCATGAAAGAAATATGGGAGCTTGCCCTTGCAACGAAATATCAAGCCGCACCTTTATGGCTGCATGGTGATGTTGCAGTAGGCAATCTGCTCGTGCAAAAGGGGCGACTTTGCGGGGTCATTGATTTTGGAACTATGGGCGTGGGCGATCCTTCAAGTGATCTGGTAATGGCATGGAACTTTTTTGATGATGTAACTCGCAAGATATTTCTAAGCTGTATGAATGTTGACCAGGATACGGTTGATCGTGCACGTGGCTGGGCTTTGTGGAAAGCACTCATCTCTTACGATTGGAATGAACAAGGCTCGGAAGCCTCGAACTGGGGAAAGCATGTAATAGAGGTCATTATTCGTGATTATAAATCGCTCTAAGCTTATGAACCTAACCAATCCACCGGGGCGCAGAGCCCCTCTGGTTTACTTTCTGTACTTATCCTTGCAATATTAACTACAAATCAGTGTTGACATGAAGCCGAGGATAAGGCAGTTCGTTGTAACGTGTTGGTGAGATGAGGTAGTGGAATTGCAGGTATGAGCCAGGGAGAGTAAATTGATTTTTCTATTGTGAATTTTTCATATAATGAAATAATAATATATTGTTTAAAGACAACGAGTTGACATTTGAAGCTACATAAGTAAATTCCCTTCATTCGTGGAAAAAAAATTGAAGGAAGAATACGCTCCAAGTGGACATAACCAGTGTATTTTGTTGTTATGAATTTTTCATATAATGAAAATATAAGGTTGTTGCAAAGAAAAAAGCCGCCTCCGTGGCGACTTTGACAAAATCTCAAGCTATTTTCCAACCAAATGGATTAAGTTCGCCCAGTCCAATCAGCTCCCGCAATTTCTTTCCAGCGTTCCCTGATCTCATCATATAACTCCTTAGACAGCGCACCTTTGGCGACAAGATCGGCATTTTGCTGCCAGCGGTTGGGTTTGGCTGTACCCACAATAGCCGTGTCTACACCGTCTGTACTGAGCGTAAAACGTAATGCGGTTTCAACTGCTGCTTGTGCATCTTCGCTTAGAAAACCATAGCCAAGTTCACTTAAGCGTTTCCAGTATACAAAGGGATAGGCTTCTTCGGGAAGCGAGTCATACGTCCATGCCGCATTGGCAATAGGGCGTTTGGCAATGACACCCATATTTCTCTTTCTCGCCTCAGGCAGCGTCAGATCAATAGCTTCCTGATCGGCAATGTTCAGCGATGTTTCCAAGCTGTCAAACACGCCTGTCTGTATCGCATAAAGAGCATCCGTCGTATCGCCGCTATATCCAATAAACCTTGTTTTCCCAGCTTCCTTGGCTCTCTGCAGCACTTCAATAACCGCTCCTTGCCGAAGTACTTCTTCGGAGCAACTATGAAGGTGAATCACATCAACGTATTCCGTTTTTAGTCTTCTAAGACTACGGTCAATCGTTTGCTCTAATACTTTGGCATCCCAATCGGGGCCTTCTACCCCAGCGGCGTGTCCACATTTGGTAAATAAATAATAATCGTCTCTGCGATGGGAGAGCACATCTCCGATTAACTCTTCGCTATCCCCATAGCATTCAGCCGTATCAATGACGTTTAACCCTGCATCCAACGCACTATTAAGCAATGTTTCTACATCTGCTTTGGATACGTTCTTGCCGATCTCCGCTCCACCAAACCCAAGTGTACTTACTTTCATGCCAGTGTTTCCGTAATTACGCAGTTCCATGGATAATCTCCTCCGAGCTTCGTGAATTGGGTACAAATAATGAAAGTATATATAGTACAAATCCCCTTCGGTATGTATTACCCTTATGCCGGATATTACACCCACTTTTTCAACTTACTTATTTCCTCGAACGCGGGATTGATCGGTTGAATCAGGTTACGAAAAACTGACTCGGGTTCCCCAGTTCCGGATGAAATTTCTCGCGAAAACGGCCTCCCGTATATTCCCCTATGATTTTTCGCCAGAATGCCTGTGCAATGACATTGTTGCGTACCTGGGTTACTTTCCACCTTCCCGGAAACCGTTCAAACAGCTCATACGCTGCCCGGGTACCCACTCCACTACGTCGGTATTTCTGCATTACAAAAAACTCCGTCAAATAATAGTCATTATCTTTGCTGCCTGGTTCACAACGCTCTACCAATGCAAACCCAGCTGGCGCCTCATCACTTGTAATCAGAAAAGGGAACTTGCGGTCTTCCTCTGACCAGAACGCGTCCAATCCAGGATATTCCGGAAAAATACCATTGCTATCCACGTCAATATTCAAATATTTGGTAAAATCATACAGATAAAATTGCATTAAATGCCGAATCACCTGACTGCGTTCCCGGGGAACCAGCTCTATTTTTATATTCATCCGGTTCACCTCCTCTGCTCTACTTATAATTCATACTTTAAAGCTTTACAGCCACAAGGGCAAGGAAGCATGAATCTGCATTATGCCGGTTCCGTGAACAGGCTGTTACGATATAAATATGGTACACTGAGATATAGCATATTTTAGAAAATATTTTAACATGGGGGTGCCGAACTTGACCAATGTGCAAAAAGAGATTGACCGACGAAAGCTGGATGACAAACTACCTTCCATGCCCTGGTTCGTTCAGCAATTCATTGACTATAAATTACCCGATTTATCTCCTTCCACTCTGCTTGAATATTTAAGAGATTATGAAGCCTTCTTTGGCTGGTTGCGCGCAGAAGGATTATCCGTGGCCAGCTCCAACAAGGAAGTAACATTGACTGAGCTGGAAGTGCTTCGAATGGAATCAGTGACATCTTATCGTTTGTTTCTGACCACCAAGCGTGAAGGAGCGAACTCCAGAATCACGGTTTCCCGCAAGCTTTCTTCCCTTCGTTCCCTCTTTCATTATTTAAGTCAGATTGCGGAAGATGAAGATTTCTACCCACTGCTGAAACGAAACATTATGGCGAAGATTGAGATCAAACGTACTCATAAACCCAAAGATACAGCAGCCAAATTAAAGGGTAAACTTCTGGAAGAAGAAGAGCTGTTGGAATTTATTGGATATATTCTTGAGGGATATGCCGTAGATATGGAAAAGAATAAACAGGCTCTTTACTCGCATGAGCTAAACAAAGAACGGGATGCCTGCATTGCCAGCCTTATTCTGAATTCGGGTCTGCGCGTGTCTGAAGTGGTGAACCTGAACGTAGATGATCTGGATCTGAATAATAAGCTGCTGTATGTATATCGCAAAGGTAATAATGATGAGACATTTAAAACGCCCGTGTATTTTAGAGAACAAGCCAAGGATGAACTTGCAACCTATATCCATCTGCGCCAGTCACGTTACCGTACACCCAAAAGGGAAAAAGGGTTGTTTATCGCTCTTCGCAATGGAGAATCCGAGGGAAGTCGAATGACTAAACGGGCCATACAGGCTATGATCATGAAGTATGCCAAGCAATTCGGCAAGCCGTACCTGACTGTGCATAAATTGCGCCATTCTTTTGCGACTGACTATTATTTGCAAAATGATATCTATAAAACGAAAGAACAGCTTGGACACGCCTCTACGGAAACGACCGAAATTTACGCGCATCTCACGGATAAAACGATGTCTGAAGCAATTGAACGTCGCACTGATGAGGGTATGTAATCTAAATGTAATCTAATTTACTTTAACAGCTCAAGCATGGATTGGATTCCTTACAAGGTAACTTAAAAAAGCGATTCTTCCAGGAAAATGCCCTGGCAAGGATCGCTTCTTTATTTTCATTCATTCGCATAATAAAAGTAAGCATTATCGTTTTGTTTCGTTACATTCCATCTCATTTTCATTTTAGTTTACATAAATATTTCATTCGTCACAATTTTCTTTTCTCTTCATCATGTTCAAGCGAGATCAGCCATCTTGCTACATGTTCTGTCTCATGAACAGAATGCCAAACGCAGTTCTCCTTGGGCCCCGTGTACTCTATCTTGTCATGCGTTAGCCATGAGATAATCCCGATTACACCCTGTAACATTTCGACCAGAGAGAGGTCTTTCTCTTCACGGACCATGACCAATTTGGGGTAAGTAGCTTGCTTGTATCCCTCAATAAGAATCCAGTCGTACGCTGACAGATAATTCACCATATCTTCCAGTGGAGTCGCTCGTCGTTCAATCAGTGCTGTGCGTTTCTCCGACATAACAACGACAGCATCGGCCCCTGCCTGAGCAAAGCTATAGGAATCGGTTCCTTCGTGATCCATCTCAAAATGATTATGTCCATCATGTTTAATTACAGCTACACTTCGTCCAGTAGAGGTAAGGTACCGGGTAAGCGCAGCAATTAAGGTGCTTTTGCCTGTGTTCTTATATCCAACAATCTGCATGATATACGGCATGCTGCTTATTTCAGTCATATATGCCTACCTGACATGACCCGTGGGAAGTCTGAGAATTCGAACCTGTTCACCAGCAGGAATCCCTTTTTTCTCGGGCGGAACAACGATCAGGCAATCACTGTCTTTAATGGTAATCATGACACTGGATTCGTCCACACGCGAGGCAGAAGGTTTAGCATACACCATTCCGTTACGTATCTCTGTCCGTCCGCGTACAAATCGTGTAAAATTGTTGACCTTGGTATAGTCATCATCCAATATGGCTGTCCATTCTTCCAAATATGGATGAGCATCGGCCTGCATCGAACGAATCGTTGGCCGAACAAACAACTCAAAGCCCACAAAACAAGCTCCCGGATTGCCCGAAAGTGCAAAAAGCAGCTTGTCATTGACCACAGCAGCCGTTGTAACACTGCCGGGACGCATGGTTACTTTGTTAAACAGCATCTCCATATTCCCTTCCCGAACCAGGTCTCCCATAATATCATAATCTCCTACGGATACTCCGCCTGTTGTGACCACCATATCATTATGTTCAAGTGCTTCCGCAAGCTTCGTACGTGCAGTATGCACATTATCAGCGATTGAACCATACATAACTGGTTCGCCCCCCGCTTCAACTACCAGAGAACGAAGCATATAACTGTTACTGTTCCGAATACGTCCTGGCTGCAACGGCTCGTCCACTTCCAACAATTCTGTACCTGTTGCAAAAATGGCTACCTTCGGTCGTTTGTATACAGGCACTTGGCCTACACCGAATGTTGCCAGCACGGATTGTTCACCTGCCTGAATGATCACTCCTGCTTCAAGCAGCAATTGTCCCTCAACAACTTCCAATCCAATTGGCGTAATGTTGGCATCCGGCTGAATATGGCGCTTTAGGGAAATCCATTGTTCCCCTTGCTCTTCTTTACTTTCAGTCATTTCCATCATAACAACAGCATCTGCACCTTCCGGTACCTGAGCTCCTGTCATAATCCGGGCAGCTGTACCGGATGTAATCCGTTGATCCGATGTATACCCGCATGGAATTTCATCAATGATACGAAGCCAAATCTGCTGCTCGCTGGATGCTCCAATCGTATCCGAGCTTAGAATTGCGAAGCCATCCATTCCGGAGCGACGAAAGAAGGGATAAGGATGGGGAGCAAAAATCGACTCCGCAAGCGTTCGACCATGTGCTTGCTCAAGTGTTACTTTTTCTACTGAACCTGAACTGACATGAGCAGCAACTTTAGCCTGAGCATCCGGGACTTGTATAGCTGTACGGTTAAATTTCGCAGTTGTCATATCAGTTGAATGAGAATTTATTTTCAATGGTGTTCGAACCCCCTGTGACATTTGATCGTTTTAGGAAAGTGTAGCCCGAAAGCCAGGTTGTGACAAGTACTCCCCCATTACGTTCCACATGAAAGTCAAATCGACAGCCCATAATATGTACGAGAAAAGGAGCTGATCCTTTATGAACCAACGATGCGAATTATGTGGCAGGGAACCTGTCGAGACAACCGTCCATCACTTGACACCCAAAGAAATGGGCGGAACGCACATGCCTACGGCTAATCTTTGTATCCCTTGCCACAAACAAATTCATTCTCTATATACCAATCGCGATATAATAACCTACGGTTTAACTGACGTGCAGGCACTGAGGCAAGATGAGCGCATCGCTCCTTATATCCGCTGGATTCGCAAACAACCGGCTACAACCATCCCTTGTGTGCGAAAGTCCCATCATGTCCGCAAATCGTAAAACAAAAAGAACAGCTGCCAAGGTAATATTGCAGTGGCAGAGCTCGCTCCACTTTACCTGTTCACTGTTCTTCTGCGAATAATTAATATTGCGGACCGCCGCTTATGAGTAGTACTACCTACGCCTCATAATTCGGCCGCCCCCAACCCTCGTTTTGGGCTTTTTATAAGAGCTCTTCGGTGAATCAAATAATCCGCCAAGGCCACCACTGCTTTTATTGCGATCAATTGTGCCTTTGCTTTGCTCCTTATTTCGGCTGAATAATCCGCCACCGGAGCCTACGCTCGAATCCTTGTCGCTGCCTCGCCGGGTAATCGACCCTTTACGGTCAACTGTAATTGGCGGGGCAACCTTTTTATCGCTGCTCGTCGGTGTTCGATAGGAACCTGCACTCGGTTTGTACGTGTCTTTATTCGTGTATCCCCGATACTTACCAGACCCGCTGCCCCCAAAAGAATCAAACAAGCTACCGATTAATGTTGCGGTTAAGTACCCTTGCAAAAAGGACGAATCATAATTCTGCCGAACATATTCCTTGGAATCCACCTCAACCAAGGTGTCTTCCGCTTTATTCGGGTCTTGCTGCAAATGATAATACTGGTCCTGATATACCAGGAACATCCGCTCTGTATTTTCCGCCGAGATCTGATCCGGCTTCCGCTGTTCAGATAATTCCTGAGCGACCTCTGGAACGGTACGATCGGCAGCTCGGTACACATAGGATGTCGTGTTACCACTGCCGCTGACCGACTCAAGCGGGTATGTGTCCTGAACGGAAGGTGCTCCGCACGCGGACAGCAGCGACATCACAAGGCTGAGGACAAGCATTAATTTTAATCCATGTGCCAAGCGCTTTTTCATTGGAACCTCTCCTAGCTCGAACGAATCACTTTGATATCCGCAGGAAGAATGGACTCACCCTCATACAGCGTAAATCTTCTGTCTTGCCACTCCACACGCAAAAGCATGTTATCATCAGACTGATATTGCCATACTAATTGTTCTCCAGCCTGACCATAGGGTGTCCTGCCAGTAGTGGTTACCATTCCTCCGTATTCTTCCTCCAGATGATACGCACGTCCATCCAGATCCAGTAACGTAGGAACCTCATCCGGTGCATCAAGACGACCATCAATTGGTGTATAGAGGGCATATCGGGTCATTTCCCTTTCTTCTATATGCAAATGTCGGATTGCCGTACCATCCTGCAACGTTAGGACTGCCGCATTCCGTGCTCGATGATGTACCCGCCCAACAACTTCATAAGTAACCAGCGAAACCTCACAGATATCACCAGGTGCCAGCTGAAGCATTGTTTTCTCTGCCTGGGGCGGTTCAGGTTTGGCTAGTATTCCTTTAATCCGTTTCCACACACTCATGCCCATTACTCCTGTTCTTTATCTTATAAACAAGCTGCAATAATTAATGCGCCCACGATATGAAGTGCACCCGAGAACAAGCCATAACCTGTCTTGCCCTGCTGTATTCCCGTATCCAGATCCAGGTTCGCCCATCTCCGAATCATATAATGAACCACACTCTCCAGAATAAGCAAAATAATAAATGAAACTACGGATACCAACAACGCTTCTCCAAGGTGACCCGCTGTTGAAATGGAGGTCGCAAGTACATAACCCTGAGCAAACAGCTTCATTACCATACGTGTCGTAACGGCCATATTGCCCGCCTTCACTTCGGCAAAATCCTTATACTTCGTGAACAACGAATCCACATACATCAAGACAAACAGCAAAACCGAACCCGATAACGTCCAGACCAGCATTGCCAAAATGTTCAAATCCATTTACATAGCCCCCACATATCAACATGAACCGCAATTAAAAGCGAAGGAGAAACGCTGGTCTCTCCTCCGCTGGTGCCCTGCTTACATACAAGGTTTAGTTCTTATTTTCATATTGCTTCATCAACGCAGCCAGTTCATCCTCAACAGCCTGATCCTTGCCCAGCTTCTCAAACTCATCATCCAGCGATTTTTCTTTGGACGACATTTCATTGCTGGCTTCAGCCTGAGCTTCCATCTGCATCATTTTTTCTTCCATACGCTTCATGCCGGCACTAGCAGTATCTGAACCAAATCCGTTCAATGCCTTGTTGATTTCGGTTTGAGCTTTTGCTGCATTGTAGCGCGCAACCAATGTTTCGCGTTTATTTTTCATTTGCGTTAATTGTTTGCGCATTTCGTCCAGCTTGCCACGAAGGTTATCGGCAGACGCTTTATTTTGATCATAGCTTGTTTTGTATTCAGCCATCTTCTCTTCAGCGACTTTTTTCTCTTCCAGTGCCCGACGGGCCAGATCCATATTCTGTGCACGCGCAGCTGTATGTGCTTGCTCTTCACGTTTCTTCACGAGAGCTTCCTGTTCTTCGAACAGTTGCTTGAATTTCTTCTCAATGGCAATCTGTGCGGCAACAGCTTTCTCCGCATCTTCTAGATCTTCTTGCATATCCCGGATATATTGATCCGTCATCTTGATTGGATCTTCTGCCTTGTCAATAATGGAATTAATGTTAGACATCGTTAAATCGCGCAATCGTTTGAAAATGGACATTATGGTATTCCTCCTAGTCGATAGTTCATCCTTGTATATAATCATACATACGTGGCAATGTTCTACTCGTTTCAATTTTAACAAAAAAAATCATAAAAAACGATTTTAGCTACTTAGCCTACCTGGAGCTATTGGATCAGTGGACCGGTTTGGCTCAACAGCTCTTCATCCAGCAGCTTCTCTGCAGTCTGCACAATCTCATCAATCTGCATTCGCGTAATGGCATCAAAGTGAATGCCCATAATCACAGTTACGGTTACCTTTAAATACAAGGAAGCCCTACGTGCAAGTCTCTCGCACAGCTCTTGTTCTTTATGCCCAGGGATATGCACCGTAGCACCGTTCACCCGTTCCCGGTCCGGATAAAATGTTGCTACCGCCCCAATATGTGATCTTCCTCCAGTTACCATAAACACTTTGTCTTCCCCTGCCTCAATCACCTGTAAACGAACGGAATTTAAATCGTATGTATTCATCCTGCTCCACCTGTCCTTTTCTATATGCAATATATATGGTGGAATTATGGCTACAATTTAATGAATCAACAATGAAACATCTCACATCATGCATAAATACGGATCCCCCCGGGCATACCAAAGAGAACGCAATTTGGGAAAAGGAGGCACTAACATGCGCATACGCCTCATAATGATATCCATCATGGTCATTCTTCTGGGAGGAAGTTACGCCCCTGCTCAGATATGGGCATCTACAAGCCCTCAAACCGAACCCGCTTCGAAGTCTGATTCTTCCGAAGAGGAACAGCTGACACTGGGACAGCTCAGACAGAAATATGCGGATACGTTCAAAACCAACGGCCCTTCAACAAAAAAGGTCGCACTGACTTTTGATGATGTACCTGATCCGCGGTTCACCCCTCAAGTGCTGGATATTTTAAAAAAATACAAGGTACGGGCTACCTTTTTCATCGTGGGACATCGCGCTGAGAAACATCCGGATTTGGTGAAACGCATGGTGAAGGAAGGGCATATTGTTGGCAATCACAGCTACAATCACCCCCAGTTCAGTAAGCTATCCATGAATGCATTTCGCAAACAAATCTTACATACCGGGGATATTATTCGCAATCTGGTAGGTTACACACCCAAAATGATTCGTCCACCCTATGGCGACATTAACGAGCAGCAGCTGCAATGGGCGGCCAAACAACATTACAGCATTGTGAACTGGAACGTCGATTCCCTGGACTGGAAGGGTCTCTCCAAAGAGGAAGTCAAACAAAACATCCTGTCTGCCGTCAAACCTGGTTCCATTGTTCTGCAGCATGCAGGAGGCGGGGTCGGATCGATATTAAATGGTACTATTGAGGCGTTGCCTGAAGTCATCGAGGAGCTGCGAAACCGCGGGTATGAGCTCGTAACTTTGGATGAATTGTTGGAGCTGCCCAAGGGCAAGTAGGGTCAAGATTCGCTGCGCAGCGCGTCCAGCAGCGCCAGCAGCTTGGGCGCTACAAAAATCGGATATGCAAAAGGGTGTCCTTCAATCACAATATTGTGATTGAAGGACACCCTTTACGGTTTAATGTAGGTTCAGTTGTAGTCTCACATGTTCATGTGCAGCTACTCTTTTGATTTTATTTCAAAATGTAAAGTTCAACATCCTGAATACCAAATGTGTTCACGGATTGCTTGCTGCCAGGAATAAAGATATCAATTTTATGGCCTTTGATGGCACCACCCACATCACGGGCTGTAGCAACAAATGCCTGTTTAGGTAGTCCTGGATGTGTATGACCCGTCACCAGTACTTTTGTACCCAGTGGAATGATACTAGGGTCTACTGCGATCGTGCCCAGTTCGAGCGGATTACCGAAGTAATCTACTGCACCCCATCCTCCATTTTCGGAAGCATCCGAGGAGTATGCTGTTGCTTTTACGTCAACAGTTTTGCTGTAATCAAACGTTTTTCCCCAGGCCTGTACTACCTTGCTATCCGAATTTACGTCAAGACTTGCGGCAGTCACCGTTTTGGCCTCTGTTTTTGCTGCTGCAGCAGAAGCTGTGTTCGTTGTGTTACCAGGGATCGTAATTTTCAAACCCCCATAAATGTTGTAAGCTGAAATGTCATTGTTAGCTTTAATAAGTGCGTTAAGTCCAACTCCATATTGTTTGGATAAGGTGTAGAAGGTATCCCCCTCTTTGGCCACATGAACTGAATCAGCATGAGCCGGAACGGCTTGAATGAGCATTGCTGCTGTCAGCAAAGCTGTTGCTGTTTTGGCTATACGTTTCTTGTTAATCATGGTCTTCCTCCCTCATTATGCCTGCGAAGTTAGTTGTCGGATTCGGATGGAGGAAACCACCCTATAGGTTCAATTACATGAATAATTTATGTAGCCCTAATTCACCCCAAGCCGTGTGCAAATGATTCTTCCCCAAGCACACTCTGCATCGTTACATCCCCCACACTCCCACCTCCGGAAGTTTCGGCAGGAACAAATATATCACAATTTTGTAACCAAGAGTCGTAGTAAATGTTACCATCTGGCTAATTCACTTCAACTTTTATGCTGAATTCAAGCGACTTTTTTCAATAAATTGTCTATTTGGACTTAAATCATTGATGACAGAAACGTTACTTTTTATGTAAATCTGTTCTTATCCTCACATAACAAAACATCCCTGCCGACTGGTGTCGACAGGGATGTATAGATCGGATGAACTCTCATCCGCAGAACGAATTTTTAATTCCACCTTGACCATCATCCTTAAGGATTTGGTTGTATTAAAGCACTTTAGCGAGGAAGTCACGTGTACGTGCATGTTTGGGTTGACCAAACACTTCATCCGGCGTTCCTTCTTCTACAATAACCCCGCCATCCATAAACAGAATGCGGTCACCTACTTCACGGGCAAAGCCCATTTCATGAGTCACGATGACCATGGTCATGCCGCCTACTGCAAGGCGCTTCATGACATCCAACACTTCACCGACCATTTCAGGGTCCAGTGCAGAGGTAGGTTCATCAAACAGCATAACATGCGGCTGCATCGCAAGGGCTCTTGCAATGGCTATCCGTTGTTTCTGTCCACCGGACAACTGGTTTGGATAGGCATCTTTTTTGTCGGACAAGCCAACCGTTTTGAGCAAATCTTCACAGATTTGTTCCGCTTCTTGTGCAGACTGTTTTTTCACTTTAATGGGAGCAATCGTAATGTTCTGCTGCACCGTTTTGTGCGGAAACAGATTGAAATGCTGGAATACCATCCCCATTTTTTCACGAGTCGCATTAATGTTATGTTTGGGACCCGTGATCGATACACCCTCAAAATCAATCTCCCCGGAAGTAGGCTGCTCCAGTAGGTTCAGACAACGTAAGAAGGTACTTTTCCCCGATCCGGACGGACCGATGACCACGACAACCTCACCTTTGCCTATTGTTACGTTGATGCCCTTAAGCACATCGTTGCTTCCATATGATTTGTGTAATTGTCTAACGTCTATCACTTGCACTCAACTTCCTTTCCAGTCGACCCAGCAGCTTGGACAAAATGAACGTCAGCACAAAGTAAATGGCTGCTGCAATCAGGAATGGGTTCATTCCTTGGTACGTAATGTTTTTGACCACACTTGCCTGGTACATAATGTCCACCATACCGATAACCGAGATAATGGAGGATTCCTTGATAATTGTCACGAATTCATTACCGATCGCCGGCAACACCGCTTTGAACGCTTGTGGAAGAATGATGAAGCGCATTGCGGCACCTCTTCCCATCCCCAGGGAACGTGCTGCTTCCAGCTGGCCGCGATCCACACCCTGTATACCTGCACGGAAAATCTCGGCAAGATAGGCACCACTGTTAATGGAAAGAGTAATAATACCCGCCTGAAGCGGCGTAAAATTAATACCAAGTGTCAATGCAAGTCCATAGTAGATAATCATCAACTGAACCAGCATTGGTGTACCACGAATAACCTCAACGTAAGCTGTTCCGAGCCAGCGCAGAATTGCGACGTCATGCAGACGGAACAGACAGATGATCAAACCGATAATGACCCCGAATATTACACCGAGAGCAGACAGTAAGAGCGTATAGCCCACACCTGTCGCATAGAAGCTTTTGTACTGCCAGAACACTTCAAAAATGTTTTGGCTTTTATTCACCTTGTCTGCCATCAACTGGCTTGCTTCTGTAACCATCTGATCAATTTTATTTTCGTTTTTCAGACGTTCGAGCGTTCCGTTGACTGCATTCAGCAATTCCGTATTGCCCTTGCGAATCCCGATCGCCGCTTCGACCTGCTCTTCATCCGGGATCGCAGCAGATAGTCCGATAACATCATCCAGATAGCCGGCAGCTACTGTATCTTCGACGATCGCAGCATTCACACGATTGGTCTGTAATTGCAGTACGATATCAGATATTTTATCAAGTGCTGTCAATTTGGCGCCTGGGATTCCCTGACCAATCGTTTCCTGAATGGAACCTTTTTGGACTCCAATTTTTTCATTTTCCAGATCGGCCATGGTTGAATATTTGTCTTTATCCTCATTGCGAATCATGATAACTTGTTTCGATTTATAATAGGTATCGGAGAAGTCGATGCTTTTTTTACGCTCATCCGTTGGCGTCATTCCCGAGATGACCATATCCACACGACCACTCTGCAATGCAGGAAGAAGTCCGTCAAAACCCATATCCTCTATTACAAGTTCTGCCCCAAGATCGGCAGCAATTTCTTTGGCAATCGAAATATCAAAGCCGACAATTTGATCTTTACCATCAATGACTTTATGGAATTCATATGGTGCAAAATCGGCGCTTGTACCGAGCACCAGCTTTTTACTGCCTGAGTCGCCTGTAGTTCCCGTTGCCGACGCAACCGGTGTAACCGTAGTTAGCAAAACCACAAGAGCTATCAGCATCATGGTGTAACGACTAATCAATTTCAACCCTGTTCTCCCCTTATAATACTTTGTATGCTTTCTGTTGTTGATGCCTGAGTCATTATAAAGTAGAATGCATGATTATGCAATGCATTTCGACATTACAAATCTTGACTAGTTTCTGAAAAATAACTGCATCTATGATATAATTATTAAATTATTTTCATTTTTGCTTAAGGAGTCCACCATGACACATACCAAATCTCAAATTCTAACTGTAATTGATCAATATGCTTCCCGTTTTAAGGAGATTTCATCATACATCGGTGCCAATCCCGAACTGGGTAACGAAGAATATCTCGCCTCTGCTCGGTTAAAGGAAGAACTTGCCTTCCACGGTTTTTCCGTAGAAGCTCCTGTTCTTGGCTTGCATACTGCATTTATCGGTACATATGCTGCATCCAAACCTGGTCCGACTATTGCCCTTCTCTGTGAGTATGATGCACTTCCTGAAATCGGTCATGCCTGTGGCCATCATCTAATCTGCATGATGAGCCTCGGAGCTGCGGTAGGTCTGAAGTCCATACTCGATGAAGTAGGCGGAACATTGAAAGTATTCGGTACACCAGCGGAAGAAACCCGGGGCGCCAAAGTGCCTATGGCTGAGGCAGGGTTATTTGATGACTGTGATGTTGCGCTGATGGCTCATCCTTATTACGCCTATGAGAAATCTGGGAGTTCCCTGGCTATTGATGCCGTACAATTTGAATTCCATGGGAAATCTTCACATGCTGCTGCAAGTCCACATGAAGGCATCAATGCACTGGATGCGGTCATCCAGACGTTTAATGGAATTAACGCATTCCGCCAACAAGTGAAGAGTACGGTTCGTATCCACGGGGTTATTAATAGCGGAGGACAGGCAGCCAACATCATTCCTGATTATGCTTCGGCCCAGTTCTATGTACGTGCTTCAACCAGAAAAGAATTAAATATCCTGACCCAACGTGTGATTCAAATTGCCGAAGGCTCTGCTCTGCAAACCGGGTGCCGGCTGGTTACATCCAATTACGAGACTTCCTATGATGAAATGGTTACAAATGAAACGTTATCTGCCGCTTTCAGTGCTAATCTGCTAGAGCTCGGTATTTCTCAAGAGGAAATCGTAACGGGTAACGATCATGGTTCCATGGATATCGGTAACGTTTCCTTGCGCTGTCCTGCAATTCACCCTTATATTCGTGTTGTGGACGAAGTTCATACCCTCCATTCCATTGAATTCCGTGATTTGGCACTACAGGAACGGGCCTTGGATGGCATGATTCTTGGAGCCAAGGCAATTGCTGCAACTGCTTATGATGTTCTTACACAGCCTGAGCTGCTGCAAACCATTCAAACCGAGTTTAAACAAGCAAGTCGCTAAGTTTTTCGCAAACTGCTGTATATTAACCTAGGGTGTTCGAAGGACCTGCATTTCAGGTCTTAAGGAGCACCCTTTTTGTTTATAATAAACACGTATATACGGACACCAGCTGGAAATGCTGTGAAAAGAAAGCGTTGAAAAATGTTGAAATTTTTGCATCCCACGCTGTTTACATGGTTCAAATGCTGTCTAACTTGGTTATTTATAGCTATAACTTTATCTTAAAATCAGGAGGTGTTGTCATGCTGCTCGAAGCGATGTATCACGTTCCCCGCGATAAATGGGCTTATGCTTATAATCCCTCGACAATCCACCTGCGTGTACGAACGAAGAGAGACGATGTACAATATGTGACTGCACTGACTGGTGATAAATACGATTGGAATGGAACCTATAAGGAAATTCAATTGGAGAAAGCTGCTTCCGACAGTATGTTTGATTACTGGGAAACTGCAGTTAAGCCCAAATTCAAACGTCTGACTTACATCTTCCGCATTACCGCCGGTACCGAGAATATTTATCTCGCTGACAACGGAATTCATTATGCTCTCCCATATGCTACCGGAGGATATTATGAATTTTCCTACATTCATGAAATTGATGTATTTAAAGTTCCAGAATGGGCCAAGGAAGCCGTGTTCTATCAGATCATGACGGAAAGGTTTGCGAATGGCAATCCCGATCTGAACCCGGAAGGAACCCAGGAATGGGGTGGCCGACCTGAACTGGATAACTACTTTGGCGGAGACCTGCAAGGTGTGCTCAACCACCTGGACGATTTAACTAAACTCGGTGTCAATGCGATTTACTTTACCCCGCTATTTCAAGCAAACTCCTACCACAAATACGATACCATTGATTATAAAAAAGTAGACCCGCATTTCGGGGACAATGACATGCTCAAAAAAGTGGCGGAACAATGTCATCACCGTGGGATCCGTGTCATGCTTGACGCGGTTTTTAACCACTGCAGCGAAGACTTCCCTCCTTTTCAGGACGTACTGAAGAACGGCAAAAATTCCAAATATGCAGACTGGTTTCATATCAATGAATATCCAGTGCGGATTAAAGATGGTATTCCTACCTACGATACATTTGGATTTTATGGCAATATGCCCAAGTTCAACACCGCCAACCCCGAGGTCAAAGCGTACCTGCTCGATGTCGCTGAATACTGGATCAAGGAAATTAAACTCGACGGCTGGCGTCTGGATGTAGCCAATGAAGTGGATAATCACTTCTGGCGCGATTTCCGCAAAGTAGTCAAAACCGCCAATCCGGAAGCCTACATTGTAGGCGAAGTATGGAGTGATTCCCTGACCTGGCTCATGGGGGATCAATTTGATTCCGTGATGAATTACCCTTTTGCCGACAAAGTACTCGAATTCTTCTGCGGTTCTATGGATGGTTATAACTTCGCGAACGAGATGGGATCACTCATTATGCGTTACCCGCAACAAACCAATGAAGTCATCTTTAACATGCTGTGCAGTCATGACACCCCACGTCTGCTAACTCGGGCTGGAGAAGATAAACGCAGATTAAAATTGTCGGTTGTATTTCTTTTCACCTATATTGGTACGCCCTGTATATTCTATGGGGATGAGGTTGGTCTACGTGGAGAAGGTGATCCGGATTGCCGCAAATGTATGCAGTGGGACCCTGCCAAGCAAGATCAGGAGCTATATGACTTCTACCGCCTGATGATTGATTTACGAAAAAGTAATGAAGCGTTGCGCAAAGGTCGCTTTCGTTTCCTGAAGGCCGATCGCAATGATCCATGCATCATTTACGAACGTATGGATGACACTCTCCACTTTACGGTGTGGATGAACAATACTCCGCAAGAACGTACCCTGTCACATCCGATGGAAACCAAAGACTGGAAGGATGCCCTTACCGAGGATGCCGTTGTTCCTACCAATGGCATGATGAATATTAAACTTGATCCTTACGGCTACCGCATTTTGTATAGACAATTGGAACCG
This sequence comes from Paenibacillus sp. UMB7766-LJ446, assembly GCF_030226665.1. Lineage (NCBI taxonomy): Bacteria > Bacillati > Bacillota > Bacilli > Caryophanales > Paenibacillaceae > Paenibacillus > Paenibacillus sp. UMB7766-LJ446. Next base: position 38,671 of record NZ_JASOYM010000002.1, on the reverse strand, counting down.
AGCTGATCATATGCCTAAAACTCCTGAAATATTGAAAACAACCTTCAATGATCTTCGGATACTTCAGGAGTTTTCTGGCAAAGAACTGAACTTAGCTATAACTTTGTCGTTTTCAAATCCCCTTTTGCATCCACAGTTATTCTCCATCGCGTAGAATTCGCACCCAGCATAACAATTTCATTGACGAGCTGATAAAATGTCCCGTTAGTATCCTTAACCAGATCAACCACTACGTTTTTCCCATTCGTCAATGGGCTTGCGCCAAAGAGATAACGTCCCGCCGCACTTGCGGTAACCATCAGCATGTTGTCTCTTATGAGGTTTCCTTCCACCGTGTTATTCACAGTGTCCAGATGCACCGCCCACCATGTTCCCTCATATTTCAAGCGATTTCCAGTAATGATATTGTTGGAGCCTCGTAATTGAAGACACGTACCTTTTCCAGTAATTGAATTATGAGAAAATGTACAGTCATTATGCAAACTCACCATTCGGTCAGGATTGGTCGTTTCAAAACCAGGCTCGATGATGTTGCTCGATGCAATCACTCCATTGGCAATATCCATGGCTATGCCCGCTTCGGCAATATAATTGCCTTTTACAATAATATGTCCATCCGCGACAATTCCCCAGTGTTTCCCTCTTGGAATGATGATGTTATCTGATATTATTCCGACGTCCATGCCTTCTGCACCCGTACTCGTTTTTGCTTCAATGGCAGCGGTAGCACTTGGTCTGGAGATGGTATCAATCAGGTTACCCTGGATTACAAAGAGATGGTTGCTTACGTTATTTGGATTATATATGGATGAGGAGAAAGACACGGAGATGACAGAAGTTAATTTGATATCATAAAAATAATTGGAGGTCACAAATGTGCCTTCGAATCCGATAAGCCCCACACCAAATGCTGTTCCGATCAGGCTATTGCCATGAATATGCAGGTTTTTGGCTCCGGTCTCTCCTCCCTCATTGTTACAGGTAATCCCACCACCGACCTTAGGCATATTATTTACTTGCTGTCCGCCTGAAAAAGCAGAATAATCTGGATCACTCGATAATACAGGGGTGTGCAGAAAGTTGTCGGTGATCGAAACATGCCATGTTGCCTTGACCAAAATGCCATCCCCAAGATATCTGTGACAATCATTCTCACGAATTACCACAAAAACCAAATGACTCCGAACTGCAATCGGTTCTTCTCCCAAGTGGTGCAGCTTGTTGTTTCGTATAACGACATTTCGGGCGGGATTGTCTTGACTGCTTGAACCATTGACTCCGATCCCATCCGTAAACTTGCTGATATCATTGTGCTGCAATAATACATTGCTTGAATTTTCGATGTGCAGCCCTGTCTTGTTTTTACTCCAAGCTGCTTGAGTCGTGCGTACCAAGGTCAAACCGCTTATTTCTACATGATTGCTGCCTTCAATCCGGATTCCCTGATCCGAGACCTCTAAGATTGCGCCTGGAAGGGCCTTAATGATAACGGATCTGCCGCTAAACGTATAGAACCAGCCCGTCTTGACGACTTTATAATGCCCTGGCGTAAATAATAAAACATCCCCTTCCTGTGCCGAGTCAAAAAAAGCATTGATCGGGGCTGTCTGATCACTTCCATCTCCTGGAGCAAAATTCTTGACATCAATAAGGCTGCCTGTCAGCGTAGATTGGACGGCTGCGATATTGCCCATAATCTGACCAAACATGTCATTCATTTTGACGGCATCATAACCGTCGACACTGCTTAAAGCCTGCAAATTAGGATTGTAAGTAGAGGTAAAATTAATGTAGTTGTTCATTTTTAAATTTCGCCTCCTCTTAGGATCATACAAAAAAGCCGCAGTACGAATATACTGCGGCTCATTTGTCCCAAACTATTTCACAGATTCAAGCGTTATGCGGCGATAAATACCCATATACTCTTCAGCTGAGACGTTCCAGCTATAGTCTCCGCTCATTGCATTTTTCACGATCTTTTTCCAGTGCTCGGGCTGTCGGTAAAACGCCTCGGCGCGGCGGATTGTATTCATCATGTCATGGGCGTTAAAGCTGGTGAAAGAGAACCCATTCCCCTCACCGCTGAATTCATTGTATGCCTGCACCGTATCGTTCAGACCCCCTGTTTCCCGGACAAGCGGTACGCTGCCATAACGGAGTGCTAGCAACTGGCTAATACCACATGGCTCGAACCTTGATGGCATCAGGAACAGATCACTGCCTGCATAGAATCGGCGGGATAACCCATCGTTGAATGTAATCTGGGCAGACATTTTCAGTGGATAACGATTAGCCGCTTCACGGAACCAGTGCTCATAAGCCGGATCTCCCGTGCCCAATACTGCGAATTGAATGTCATCATAATATAATAATTCATCCAATACACGACAGACCAAATCCAGTCCTTTGGAATCGACCAGCCTTGTAACCATCACCATAAGTGGGGCATCCGGACGTACAGGCAGACCTAACTCCTTCTGCAGTTCGATCTTGTTCTCGATTTTCTTGGACAAGCTCGTTCTGTATTTAACTGCAATTTTGTTATCCGCTGCCGGGTTGTAACTCTTGGTATCAATACCGTTGACAATCCCTGTGAAACGATCCCCCAGAGAACTGAGCAATCCATCCAGACCATAGCCATAATAGGAGGTTTGAACTTCCTTGGCGTAGGTAGGGCTGACGGTCGTTACATGGTCCGCGAAAACGACTCCAGCTTTCAGAAAATTGACGTTACCGTAATATTCTGCGCCATCTGCCGTGAAATAGCGATCGTCCAGCTCAAGCAGATCACTGAATAAATCATGTGGAAACACACCTTGATATAACAGGTTATGTATCGTAAATACGGTTCTCATCTCACTGTAAAACGGATCATGTGCGTAGTGAGCCTCCAGCAGTAAAGGAATCATTCCTGCGTGCCAATCGTGACTGTGCAGCACATCCGGCTTGAATTCGATTTGCGGCAACACGTCCAGTACAGCACGATTGAAGAAAGCGAAACGCTCGCCATCATCCATATATCCGTACACGCCATCCCGTCCAAAATAGTATTCATTGTCCACAAAATAAACAGGAATTCCGTCATGGACCAGCATCTCTATCCCACAATAAGGTCTGCGCCAGCCAAGCGGCACATCCGTTGTAATGACAGGCTCCATGGCTTCTTTGTATTCCTCTGGAATGCTCTTGTACTTGGGTAAAATGACACGAACATCTGCTCCACTCTTCTTTAGTGCCTGTGGCAACGCACCAATGACGTCAGCAAGACCTCCGGTTTTAATAAATGGATGTACTTCAGCAGCAGCAAATAGAATATTCATGCCTTCGTCCTCCTTTTGGGTTTAACTGCAGTGCTATCCTTTGTTTTACTGGTTTTAGTTGTACTGGCTTTTGATCTGACGGATTGAACTTCAAGGGGTGATGCATCCGTTTTCCGACGTGTGTTCTTTTTTAAAATAACTACGCTTAGCGGTGGCAAAACAACTTCCAGACTATGTGGTTGCCCATGAAAAGGAATCTTTTCTGTAGTAAGCTGCATATCATTGATAATGCCTGATCCGCCGTAATCGGAATGATCACTGTTCAGAACTTCGGTATACATACCGGGACGCATGACACCAATCCGGTAACGCTCCCGCTTGACCGGCTGAAAGTTAATGAGCACAAGGAGTGTATCCGCAGGTTTTTTTCCTTTGCGCACATATGAAATGACACTTTGGTTCTGATCATCCGGAGTGATCCATTCATAACCGTCAAAGGAATGATCAAGCTCCCACAAAGCTTTTTCGCCCAAGTATAGCTCAGACAGATCCCGTTCAAACTTGTGGAGTTTACGGTGACTGTCATAGTTCAGCAAAAACCAGTCCAGTTGATCTTCATCTTTCCATTCGATAAACTGGCCGAATTCTCCACCCATAAACAGCAGTTTTTTGCCTGGGAATGTCATAAAGTACCCCATAAAGGCACGCATGCCGGCAAATTTCTGCTCGTATGTTCCTGGCATCTTGTCTAGGAGTGACTTTTTGCCATGAACAACCTCGTCATGAGACAGAGGAAGCACGTAATTTTCAGCAAAGGAGTATACGACCGGGAATGTCAGCAAATGATGTTTGGAAGGACGCTCGTGAAAATCCGATTCCATGTAATCGAGCGTGTCATTCATCCAACCCATGTTCCATTTGTAGTTGAAACCCAGCCCGCCCTGATCCACTGGCGACGTAACCATCGGCCATGCACTGGATTCTTCTGCCATCATCAGTGCATATGGAAAGTACTTGAAGACTGTTTCATTCAACTGCTGCAAAAAAGCTACAGCTTCCTTGTTTTCCAGGCCACCTTCGTTGTTGGTTCGGTACTGTCCTGGCTGCTTTTCGAAATCCAATTTGAGCATACTAGTTACTGCATCGACCCGGAGTCCGTCGAAATGGTACATTTCCATCCAGTATAGCGCATTGGAAATTAAGAACGAACGTATCTCGGGTTTAGAGTAGTCAAAGCTGAGGGTGCCCCAGCCTGGTCTCTCTGCTAACAGCGGATCAGCATATTCATACAAAGGGGTTCCATCAAACAGACGCAAGCCATGAGCATCCTTGGCAAAATGTGCAGGGACCCAATCGAGCAATACGCCTATTCCCGCCTGATGTAGAGTATCCACCAGATACATCAGATCTTTAGGCTGCCCGTAACGGCTTGTTGGTGCATAAAAACCTGTGTTCTGATATCCCCACGAAAGGTCGTAAGGATGTTCACTCAGGGGCATCATCTCTACATGGGTATATTTCATCTCCAATAAATAAGGAACAAGCAAGTCCGCAATTTCACGATAACTGTAAAGAGAACCGTCTTCTTTCCTTTTCCAGGTTCCAGCATGCATTTCATAAATATGTAGAGGTTTGTTATACACGCCTCGTTGTTTGCGTCTCCATGCTCCATCATTCCATTTGTAACCTTCAATGGAACTGGTGACAGATGCCGTACGTGGGCGAACTTCTGCCTGAAAAGCATAAGGATCAGCTTTAAGCAATTCTGTACCATCTTCCGTTAATATACGGAATTTGTATAAAGTTCCTTCACCGATTTCCGGAATAAAACGACTCCAAAATCCAGAATCGGGTATCTTATATAAAGGTTCCTGTTCACCTTTCCATCCATTTCGGTCTAAAGCCAGGCCTACTTCTGTGGCATTCGGAGCCCACACAGTAAAACGGTACCCCTGACGATCATCTTCGAACGCAGGCTGTGCGCCCATTATTCGATAACTGTGATGAAGGTTTCCTTCATGAAATAAATAAATGTGCTCCGGCGAAATTTCCGGATTTGCTAACGGTTGAATGGCCAAGAGATCACCTTCTTCTCCAGAAAATAGATTTAACAGTAACCATTACCCCATTCTAGCCAAGTTGAAAAGAAAAATGCGGTGTGTAAAAAAATGTTGTAATTTTTCAGGATTTTTACAGTATACATCGTTTCAATAGCTCCGCATTGCGTTTATGTATGTACTACACTGGACAAATATCTTGGGAGGGAAACGATTATGTTTAATAAAGATTGCATCGCTATGCTGTTGGCGGGAGGAGAGGGGAAGAGATTAGCCCCTTTAACCTCAAGTATCGCAAAACCCGCTGTACCGTTTGGCGGGCACTACCGGATTATCGATTTTCCCCTCAGCAACTGCGTAAACTCAGGCATCGATACTGTAGGTGTTTTGACGCAGTACCAAGCTGATTCATTGCATGATCACATTGGTGGCGGAGAACCTTGGGGACATGGGACTTCAAGTGAGGCAGGAATTTCCTTACTTCCATCTTATCATACAGGAAATGACGAATACTTGGGAACCGCGGATGCTATTTATAAAAATATCGACTATATCGACCAACAAAACCCCGAAAATGTTCTAATTTTGTCGGGTGACCATATTTATCATATGAATTATCGTGAAATGCTGGAAGCACATACAGCTAACCAAGCGGTAGCGACCATCTCCGTTATGGAAGTTCCTTGGGAAGAAGCTCACCGCTTCGGCATTATGGCAGCTGATGAAAATCTGAGAGTAACGGAATTTGCAGAGAAACCGGCCGAACCAAAAAGCAATCTGGCGTCCATGGGAATTTACATGTTCAAATGGGAATATCTGAAGCGTCACCTGATCGAAGATGCCGCTAATCCGGAATCCAGCCATGACTTCGGTAAAGATGTAATTCCTCAAATGTTGAATGAAAACACTCCCCTCTTCGTATATAACTTCAATGGTTATTGGAAAGACGTGGGTACGGTGAAAAGTTTATGGGATGCGCACATGGATCTGCTTCACAATGAGGAAGGCTGGAGCCTGCAAAAAGAAGACTGGCCGATGTATACTCGTGACTGGAGAACCAAACCGAGTGCATTTAAAGCGCGTCATACACGTGCTGAGCTTCTGCAATCCATGATACATGAATCCTGCGCCATGGATGGCCGTGCTGAACGCTCTGTTATTTTCTGCGGAGCCGAAGTTGGTAAAGGTTCTGAGGTTAAAGACAGTGTGATCATGCCAAATGCACGGGTAGGTCGCGGTGTTCATATCGAACGCGCCATTATTGGTGAAGGTGCCATTATCAAAGACGGCGCCATTGTCAAAGGTACAGCAGATGAAATTATGGTTGTCGGACCTAATGAGATTGTTTCCGCCAAACCGGCTGTACGCACACAACCGGTACGTATGCTAAAAGATGTTTATGAAAAAAGCGGACGCCTGCGCACAGGTGAACTTTCTTCATAACATAAAGAAAAGGCGAGCCATAATGGCTCGCCTTTTTGGTGCGTTAGACACAACACTTTTCCGAATACAAATACGTATCCGTAACTTTACCAACTAGGATTATATTCCTTCCTTATCGGACTTTGTCTGCTGGTCCTGTGTCTCCTGTACTCCTTCAGAGTCACTGTCATGCTTAGGAGCTTCTCCTATACCAGCCTCTTCCTCAGGCAATGCTGGCAAAGAAACAGTAACTGTGGTTCCCGACCCAAGCTCACTCTGAATTGTGATTGTACCCTCATGCAGTTCCACAAGTTCCTGCGTAATGGCAAGACCCAGCCCAGTTCCCCCGTTCTGATGATTCACCTGGAAGAACCGGTCACGTACTTTGATGAGATGTTCTTCACTGATTCCGATACCGGTATCCTGAACAGCAGCTATGATCTGCCCCTTCTCTTCTTTAACAGAAAGGAAAATCCACGAATTTTCATGAGAAAATTTAATCGCGTTGTCAACAAGATTAAGAAAGACCTGCTTCAACCGGTTTCCGTCTCCAAAGACGTTAAACGCACGTGTCTCATCTGTGTCCAGCTTGAGATGTACTTGCTTTTGTTCCGCTTTGGCCCAGACGTTCAACATCGTTTCCTGAACAATTTCTCGAATGCTCACTGAGCCTTTTACAAGCTTCATCTGATTTTGCTGCAATTTGGAGAAATCGAGCATTTCTTCAACAAGACCGATCAGTCGCTCGGTTTCTTTGGAGATAATACTCATTCCAATTCTCGTCTCATCCGGATCGTATCCGCCTGAATCCAGGGTTTCACTCCAGCCTTTGATACTGGTCAGAGGTGTCCGCAATTCATGCGAAATAGATGAAATAAAATCATCTTTAATCTGGTTACTGCGTACAATCTCATGTGCCATAAAATTCAATGTAGACGCCAGTTCGCCAAGCTCGTGCTTGTAATTCCCTTTAACTCGGACATCCAGCCGTCCCCTGGCCATTTGAGCTGAAACGGCTGTAATGTTATTGAGGGGACGTACAATTGAATTCGCCATTCCGATACTGATAATTAAAACAATAACTAGTACAGCCACACCTACAGCAACCGCTAGCAGTCCCATAACCAGAAGCTTCGAATTAACCATATCCAGCGAGGTGAGGTACCTTACAATATAAGTATTTTCGCCACCCAAATCTAGCTTGTGGGATACCGCCATGACTTGCTCACCCGTAAGGGGTTGTCTACCCACCCAACGACCAATGCTTCCGTTCATGGCCTGTGATATATCGCTCGTTTGAAGAACGGCATGTTCGGACTCGAAAGCCGTTGAACTAGCCAAAACTCGACCATCCATATCAAGGATTTGCAGCTCGGTACTAACCAATTGTAAATTTGCGAGCAAATACGATAAATTATTAGCTTCATCCGTACGAGATAACGTTTCTTTAAAATCATTCGTGGATGTTATCTGCTGATTAATCGTATTATAAATACTCTCATAATAGTACCTCTGCACTGCAATCAAAAATACGAACTCTACCAACAGCAGAGCCAGAAATACTACAATGAAGTAATGTAGTACGATCTGCCGCGTAATGCCTTTTTTGATCATTGATCCCGGCCCTTCCATTTGTACCCATGTCCCCATACAGTTTGCAGGTATTCAGGTTCGGAAGGATTGTTTTCAATTTTCTGGCGCAAGCGGCGAATGTTTACGTCCACGATTTTCGGATCACCCATATACTCTTTGCCCCACACGTGATCCAGCAGTACATCTCGACTAAGCGGAGTGTTTTCTTTCTCTAGGAAGAATTGAATCAAGGAAAATTCGGTTGGTGTTAACTCAATTAATTCATTCTGCTTCTTGAATTGCTTGGAGATCAAATCCAGTGAAAATGGCCCCGATTGGAACGTTACCTTGGCAGCCGTCTCCCGGTGAACATTCACCCGACGCAACAAGGACTGGATGCGTGCAATCAACTCGGTTGGACTGAACGGCTTGCTTACGTGATCATCTGCTCCAACCGAGAGTGCATATACCTTGTCCTGCTCCTGCACTTTGGCTGTCAGGAAAATAATACCTAGACGTTCATTCGTTTCACGAATACGACGACACACTTCAAATCCGTCAATACCAGGAACCATAACATCCAGCAAAGCTAAGTCAATATCTGGAACGGTTTGCAGAATACGAAGCGCTTCGTGTCCGTCTCCCGCTTCGAGCACTTCGAACCCGTTTCTCTTCAAATTAATAACAATAAAACTGCGGATGGATTCTTCATCCTCAAGAATAAGTACTTTACTCATTAAGTTCTTCCTTTCTGTTCAGATGCGACATATTGTCCAGTAATCCACCATCATTATTCGCAGATTGTGCGCTACGATAAGCAATCACTCGATCATTTGATTTAGTAATTTCCTTCCAGCCTTTACCTTTTTCCTGTTCCCACTTCGTAAGTGTAAAATATTTAATTTCACCTACGGTTTCATCCGTATCAATCATTTTGAAACGAATATATTTTCCTTTTTCCGATTTGGTGTCTATTGTAACTTTTCCATACCAATCTGTTTTCAGGTTAAGGTGGAATGCATTCGCATCATCACGATACTGGAAGGATACGAAATCTTTGCCATCCTTACCGTTCCACTGATAAAAAGTATAGAACCACATTCGAGCATCAAATACGTAATGTTCCCAGCCTCTGGGTGTTTCCTTCAATCCAAATTCAATAATACCATCATTATTAAAATCACCGCTTAAAATTTTGTCATCTCTATAGGTTTGATCGGGGGAATTGAATGCATACACCAATTTGTTGTCTTTTACATACACAATCTGCGTAAAAGTACTTCGGTCATCCAATTCGGCATCCAAAACGATGCCCACTTTATCCTTGGCAATTTGACCTCCAAGTGCATTATAAAATTCTTTTACTGTATAGTCCGTCTGTATACGGTCCACTTCCTTAAAACTGCCCTCATCATATTGATATAAGGCAATGGAAGCAAATCCGCTGGTATTGAGCGAAACGATAGCAAAATCATTCTTTTTGTCCCCGTTCAGATCCAAAGGATTCCCTTGTAAATCATCAATAATTAACTGATTATACGGTACACCGCCCATCACCTGTTCAAGGGCTCCCCCTTTATAAGAATAGGCCATCAAAGCTTTCTGGGCTTCAAGGCTCACCCCTAGAACAATATCAGGATTTCCATCGTTCGTGATGTCCAGTAATTTAAAGGATTGCAGGGTATTTCCCGGAACATCAAAAGTGAGTTTTTTCACCCAGGTATCACCCTGCTCTTCGAGAAGCATGCCATGAATCCGAACATTTTCACTCGGAGTTTCGTAGAAAACAATGGCCTCTCGGGTCCCATCCCCATTCAAATCGGCCACCCGTATCATGCTTGTATTGTTCAAGTCTTTGGGCCTGATTAATTGGCTTTCAGGAGGTTGTTCTTTCTGTACAATTGTAAGTAGTCTCTCCTTGTCCATCGACATCATGGGTTGTTTCATCAGAAGCTTGGGATCACTCAGGACAGTACATCCGCTAAGGACTGAACCGAGCAGGATCGTTAATGCTCCCCCCGCTAACAGGCGCCCCCACCGTGAATTAAGCAAATTCATCACTCTTTTCAATAGTTTAAATCATATTTTTTTCTTGCTGTGTCAACCGACGTCCCCGTATATCAAAAGCAATCTTGCCTTCCGCTAGACCCCAGATGCGGGTTGCATGTTTCTCTGCCATTTCAATTGGCAATACTGCAATTACGGTAGCACGTTCCTCTTCGCACAATTTGCGCAGCGTTTCCAGCACCGTATCTGCTGTATGAGGATCAAGCCCAATGACAGGTTCATCCGCCAAAACAACTTTTGCACCATGTGCAAGCGCTCTAGCAATCGCAACACGCTGCTTCTCGCCACCACTGAGCTTCTCTGCCGTCTGGTGTGCTTTATCCAGCAACCCCAGTCCTTCCAGATAATCCATTGCGCCCATATAATCATCGGAACGAACCATACCTGTCACCATTCTCCATAAAGGGGTTTGACCAGACCGACCGATCAATACATTTTTCAAGGCTGTACGTCTCGGATACAATTGCGGATTCTGCTCCAAGTATGCCCATTCCCGTTTAATTTTCCGTTTTCCGGACCAACCTTCTTTTATAATCTCGGCTCCATCCACCGTAAATCGACCACTGTCCCATTTTTCCATCATAGCAAGGCATTTAAGCAGCATGCTTTTTCCGCTTCCGCTTGAGCCTACTACACCGATCATTTCTCCCTGTTGCATATCGAATCGTATATCCCGCAGAACCGGAACCCGATCCGCTCCAACGGATTTGCTTAACCCCTCAACTCTGATCATCGCGATGTCTCCTCTTGTCCATGTTTTTCCCTACTACTAGTGTACTCGGAAATGGACATCAATTTCCATGCGAACACCAGCTTCTATTTTACCACAGATTCAAGCATAGGTTTACGACGAAATAATACACCTGCTGCACCAAAAAGAAGATACATGAATCCAAGTAACATAAACATACTTCCGGGTGAAATCCAGTTGATCACTTGCCCACCCAGATTCGGTCCAATAATGCTTCCTATTGTAAAATGAAATGAGGCCACAACGTTCGCTGCGGGCAGCAGCGCTTTGGGCAAAATATCTGCGGCATAAGCCAGGCCAAGCGAGAAGAATGAACCTACGAGACCTCCTGCTATGGTCAATAGCACAAGCGTCCACCAGAAATGTGTGCCGGCCACCGGTACGAGCATAAAGATGATCCCACCAGTAATACCGGCAAACATCAACGTTTGCTTTCGACCATAACGGTCACTCAACATGCCTAGAGGTAATTGCAGGAACAGACCCCCGATTCCGACAAATGGCAGCAAAGAAGAAATCTGATTGGCATCCAAACCAATACGCAGTCCGTATACGGGGAAATTGCTGTTCATTCCGGCTTCCATGTACCCGTACAATAAAGCAGGCAACAGTGCATACCATGCCCAGGCCAGACTACGACGGAAACGGCGTTTAGGCAGTTGTCCATGCTCTGCCTTCTCCGGCTTCGTATCGGGAAGCTTCAATAATACAAGGACCAGCACTGCGGCCATACAAACAAACAATACCCAGAATGGAACAGCAGCACCAAACCCGAGCAGCTTGATTCCCAGTGGCCCGATACTGAATCCCAAACCATAGGACATGCCATATAAAGAGATGTATCGTCCTCGTTTTTCGGGTGCGGTCACCAGAAGTACCCACAACTGGGCAGAATAATGGAGTGCACTATCACCAATCCCGACCACGAGACGTAAAATGAACCAAATTTTGATATCCGGAAAATAAGGAAACAGGATTAGGGGAATCATGACAAATAACAGTCCGCCAATAATCAGCTTTTTGAAACCGATAGCTCCCAGCAGTCGTTCGGCCACCAAGGTCATCGCAAAGGACCCCACGTACAATGCGGCAGCATTCAATCCGTTTAAACCCGGTGAGACTCCTTTTTGCTCTAAAAATATGGATAGCACAGGCAATAAAAGCCCCTGGCTGATCCCCGCCACAACTATAACGGTTATCAGGATAAGATAGTTAGATGTTGAATGTGACAATTTTGGGGTGGTTATCAATGACACAAGAATCATTCCTCCTGCAAGCATACAAAGAAAAATCGCCATCTCTGACGACCTTTCGCATGTTATAACTATTCTGATGATCATGCATGGTTACGCCAGGGGTTTTCCCCTGGACTTGAACATTATAGTGGACAACGCCCTGCAAAACAAGCCATAATAGTACTTAAGTCGCTGCGTACATTTAGATGTGACGGGAGGATTCTGCATCATATGGCTTATCATGTTAAAATCGATGTTTCACCGATATATGAAATGCTCAATAGCTTTTTGGTATATGTAACGAAGAAGTGGATTCAACATCTGGATGTTGGCCCTGAATGGATCATTGAGGTGGAAGGCAAACTAAGTTCCAATGTTCGAGCTGCGCTCGCACCTGCTGCCACATGGCCTTTTGATGACTTTGACGTTTTGTTTGCATGGGCGGCCTATCGGAACGATTCCAATGAAAACATTGATTTTCTGGATATGCTTGCTGGACAGACAGCCGAAGAGCTGTTCGCACGTGTTTCTGCTCTGTTGCCCCATCTTACAATAGAAGAATCTACTCGTATTCGGGACAGCTATGTGCCACTTTTGCGACTCTGGGATCAGCATTACTGCCAGCATATGAGTGAGGATTATCGTATCTGGCTGGAGGAAGATGCTGAAGAGAAACGCATACTGCTGGATAAAATGGGACCTGAATTACTTATTGAATACGCTACTGCGGGTGTTCTGGTTGAACCGATGCCTGGACTGGATGAAGTAATCCTGTTTCCAACCGTTCACAACCGTCCCATTAATATGTACTGCTTCTATGAGGGCATGATGATTATGCAGTATCCTGTGGATGCACCTGAAGAGGATGAAGACCAACCACCAACCTGTTTGCTTCGTTTCACACATGCCCTGGCCGATCCGGAAAGACTTCGTCTGCTCCGTTACGTGTCAGGTGAACCAAAGTCGCTCGCTGAAATGTGTGAAGAGCTGGGCAAGGACGAGGATATGGTTAAAGATCAGGTTATGGCACTGCGCATCGCTGGACTGCTGCGAACCCATCTGCTCGGCAGTAATCGCAAAGAGAAGTACAGTATTCGACCAGATGGCGTATCGGAGTTGAACATGTTCCTGGAATCTTATATTCGCATATAAAATATGAACAACTGTGCTGCTGGCTGCAAGGAGTGAATTGGATATGAAAATAATAAAACAACATATTTTGTTTGATCTCGATGATACACTTGTGTACTGCAATAAATATTTCAATCTGGTGCTTGGTGAATTCTTCGAGAACATGCAGGAGTGGTTTGACGGACATGCCCTGACGGTTCAACAAATTAGGGAGAAACAGCTGGAGATCGATGTAACCGGGGTCAATAAACTGGGATTTGCAAGTCACCATTTCCCGCAATCCCTTATTGATACCTACCGTTACTTCTCCCAGATGTACGCAAAACCCACCTCTCCCCAAGAGGAATCTTACCTCACCAAATTAGGAATGAGTGTATATGACCAAGAGGTTGAGCCTTATCCTCATATGGTGGAAACGCTAGAGAATCTTAAATCAGCTGGACATGCCCTCTACCTGTACACGGGCGGAGAAACTGTCATTCAGCAGCGGAAGATTGATCAGATGAAGCTATCGGCTTATTTCGATGACCGAATCTACATTCGGCAACATAAGAACATTGAGGCACTTGAAGGTATTCTCTCTACTGGCCCGTTTGAGCGTCGTGCAACGTGGATGATTGGGAACTCACTGCGTACGGATATTATGCCAGCCGTGACGGCAGGCATCCATAGCATCTATATTAAACAGCCGAACGAGTGGCAATACAACATGGTCGAGCTTCAACCTAATCCGGAGACATCAATGTATACCATCACTGCTCTGGAAGAGGTACCGAAGGTCATCCATGAAAATATACAACAGCAGCAACAAAAAATGACCCTTGGATAAGGGTCATTTTTTTGTTTTATTTAAGATGATTGAACTTGGCACTAGTACATTAGGCTTCTCGTTCTTCTTTCAGATATTACATCCAAAAACTTATGCATCTTGCTTCTCCGCGGATAGTTTGCCTGTTACCTTATCTTGCAAAATAATACGCGCCTTCACCGTACTTCCGTCTTTTCGTTTAAATGCAAGTACCTGAGTACTGCCCTTTTCAATCAACGATTTCAACATCGTACTTGTGATTTTCTTGCCGACGTACTCTTTCCAAATGACAAACCCGCAGCCTTCCTTGAAACGTGTACAGCCATAACCTTTCTTGCCCTCAATAATCTGACCCGTGCAACCCGGTGATGGACAGGATGCCAGCGTTTCACGGACACCCGGTTGGCTAGAAGTCGAAGATCGTGTTTGTGCTGTCGAGTTCGCAACACTACCAGTCTTGGATGACGCTCTCGACGTTTGACGTGTAGTCTTCGCACCCACACTTGTGCCCGCACCGGTACCTGTTGTTTTGGCGGATGTTCTGGCGCTGGTTCTCTGGGCTCCAGCTCCCTTCCCTTTACCCCGCCCCCCACGCGTATCTTCCCCAAAAGCATCAGCTGGTGCCGGTGCCTGCACACGTACTTTATCAATGATGGACATGGTAAATTTCTTGACGTTCTCCATGAACTTGTCCTGGCCGGCTTCACCTTTGGAAATTTGATACAATCTTCTTTCCCACTGGCCCGTCATCTCAGGCGAAGTCAACAAATCCACGCCTGCCTTGCGGATCAATTCAATGGCTGTCCGGCCCTTCAGCGTCAGTTGCATCTTTTTACCCTGCATCGTAATGTAACCCACGTTTTTAAGTCTTTCAATCGTTGCGGCGCGAGTCGCTGGTGTACCCAGTCCACTGTCCTTCATTGCATCACGCAGCTCTTCATTCTCGATCTGCTTCCCTGCACTCTCCATCGCTTTCAGCAATGTTCCCTCCGTATAACTCTTGGGAGGCTGTGTCGCCTTCTCCTTGAATTCACTTTTGGAACACTGAACAGGCAATTCAGGTTGAACGGCAAATGCCTTGTCCGTCCATTCTTCTGCTTCCTCTTCTTCGTTGCTGTTTTTCTTCGTCTTTTTCTTGCCTGTCTGCTCCTGATCCACAGATCCCAGTACCACTTTCCAACCCAGCGAGAGCAGCTCTTTCACAGATGTCTTGAACTGGTGCTTCTCCACTTCGGTGAGCACGGTATGCTGCTTGTACTCTGCTGGTGGATAAAAATGGGATAAGAAACGTCTTACGATCAGATCATAAATATTTTGTTCATCCTTGGATAACGTACCTGGTCGTTTCAAAGTAGGTAATATCGCATGGTGATCTTCAACTCTGGACGGGTTACATACACCCTTGTTATTTTTATGAACGAGTTCAGGTTTTGCTCCTAGCGCCAATTCACTGTAAGATCCATTTTTAAGCAAATTCAGCGTTTTGTGCATACCTTCAATATTCTGTTCTGTAACATAGTTGGAATTGGTCCGCGGATAAGAGATCACCTTATGTTTCTCATAAAGCGCCTGCGCAATATCCAGCGTTTTCTTCGCCCCATAACCATACTTGGCATTAGCTTCACGCTGTAAAAGGGTCAGATCATATAATCGGAATGGATACTCCTTGGTTTGTTTTGCTTCGTACTTGGTAATCTGTCCCGTCTTCCCCTTCACACTGGCAGCAATCGACTCAGCAACGGCAGGGTCGGTCAGCTTGTCCCCTTGACGTAATCCCCTGTACTCCACTCCTTCTTGACGAAACCATGCGGGCACTTCATAAAAGGTCTGGGACTGGAACGCTTCAATCTCAATTTCCCGATCATAGATCAAAGCCAGCACAGGAGTCTGCACCCGGCCTACAGAAAGCAAGGCATTGTGTCGAGTCGTAAAAGCCCGAGAAGCATTCATGCCAATCAGCCAATCCGCTTCACTACGAGCCCGGGCAGCATGAGTCAAATTCTCAAATTCCGAGGCATCTTTCAAGCCATCAAAACCACGTTTAATACTCTCTGCGGTCAGATCCGATATCCACAGACGTTTTACAGGCTGACGCAGTTTCAACTGCTGCTGAATTAAGGCAAAAATGTACTGTCCCTCTCGCCCTGCATCACAAGCATTAACGATGGCCGATGCCCTTTTTGCAAGTTCTCCGATAATTTTCAGTTGATCTTTCGTTCTGGGGTTGGGCACAATCTTGAACTGATCCGGAATGATCGGCAAATCGCCGATATTCCAGCGCTTGTACTTTGAATCATAGGCATCCGGTTCAGCAAGTCCCAATAGATGACCAATCGCCCAGGTGATAATGTAATGCTCACCTTCCAAATAATTGCGATTGTTCTTGGCTCTTGGTTCTATGACGGCGGCAATGGTTCGGCCCATGTCGGGCTTTTCCGCTATAACCAGTGTCTTCATCCGTCCATCTCTCCTCCTTCACCGTCCGCATGACGGCAAAAAGGGGCCTTCCGCCCACGGAAGCCCCTTGCTTCTGAAACTTATTATATCAGATTTTGGTTGCGGGAGCATCCTCCCCGCTGCATTTACCCAGCTGCCTGTTCATTCAAAGCTTGCTTCGCTCTGCACTCCTTGCACACACCCTGAAAATCAAGCCGGTGGTCTGTAACGGCAAAGCCGTACTGACGCTCGATTTGTTGTTCCAGACGAAGCAAGCCATCCTCCATAATCTCTTCCACAGTGCCGCACTCCGTGCAAATCAAATGATGATGGTGATGTGAGCCATCCGTACTTCTCAGATCGAAGCGCGCAGCACCATCCCCAAAGTTAATCTTTTCTACGACCTGAAGGTCACTAAGCAGTTCAAGCGTACGATATACCGTAGCCAAGCCAATCTCGGGGAATTGTTCCTTGACTAGCAGAAATACTTCCTCTGCGCTAAAATGATCCTTTTCATGTTCAAGCAATACACGTACCGTAACTTCTCGTTGCTGTGTCAGCTTATAACCTTTTGCGACCAACTGTTTCTTAATGTCATCAATCTGTTCTGAAATGGATTTGCCCCGGTTACTTGTCATAAGGTTGCACCTCCAGATATTATCATTTCACAATTCGTGTCGTTTTTAAGTGTCATGGCGTTTCTTATTTATAATCATTATAATCTAATAATAAATCTTTAGGAGCTAAAAAGCAATGCTATACCGCACACTTGCCTAAATAAATGTCGATGTTCTTTATCTGAATATCATAAAATAACAAAAAAGCCCCCGCAAACTGCGAGGACTTTCACTTTATCAATTTTATAATTTATTCATATATTGCAAATCCATACTGATCTGTGTCTTATCGACTCGTTATACGAGAACTGTAGCACCCATCAAGTATTTGTCCACTTCACGGGCAGCTTCACGGCCTTCATTAATTGCCCATACAACCAGACTTTGACCACGACGCATGTCACCTGCTGCAAATACTTTATCCACATTGGTATTGTATTTGCCGTAACGTGCCTTAACGTTGGTACGACGGTCTGTTGCAAGTCCAAGTTGCTCCACAAGAGTCTGTTCCGGTCCGTCAAAGCCAATAGCAATCATTGCCATTTGAGCTGGGAACACGCGCTCTGTACCCGGAATCGGCTGATAGATCTTACGCCCTGTCTCATCTACAATACGCTCGATTTGAACGGTATGAAGTTCTTTGAGATTACCCTCGTCATCACCCACAAATTTGGTCGTCATAATGGAGAACTCACGCGGATCGTCACCGAACAGTGCTTTCGCTTCTTCCTGTGCATAATCAAGAGTATATACGTTCGGGAATTGCGGCCAAGGATTGTTAATGCGATCACGTTCCATAGGAGCTTGAGTATGTGTACCAAATTGGGTAATGCTCCGACAACCGTGGCGAAGCGATGTTGCTACACAGTCGGAACCTGTATCCCCGCCACCGATTACGATAACATCCTTGTCCTGTGCTGACAGGTAGTTACCATCCTCCAGATTGGAGTCCAGGTAACTTTTGATGCTGCCATTCAGGAAATCCATGGCGTAGTGCACACCTTTCAGATCACTGCCTTCAATGTTGAACTCACGTGGTTTGGTTGCACCGCCGCACAAGACAACCGCATCATAATCATCTACCAGCTGCTGCGCAGCAATATCTTTGCCGATCTCCGTGTTGGTTACAAATTGAATGCCTTCTGCTTCCAGCAAATCAACACGACGCTGAACGACGTTTTTATCCAATTTCATCGTAGGAATACCGTACATCAGCAAACCGCCTACACGATCGGAGCGCTCGTATACCGTTACTGAATGACCTGCTTTATTCAACTGAGCTGCCGTAGCCAGTCCCGCAGGACCTGAACCTACAACTGCTACACGTTTACCCGTACGTTTCTCTGGAGGTTGGGGAACAACCCAGCCTTCTTCAAAACCCTTTTCAATTATCGCTTCTTCAATCGTTTTGATGGTTACAGGTTCACCGATAAGACCTACTGTACATGATCCTTCACAAGGAGCAGGACAGACACGACCTGTAAACTCAGGGAAATTATTCGTTTTATGCAGACGATCAAGCGCTTCTCTCCACAAACCGCGATACACCAGATTATTCCACTCTGGAATCAGGTTATGCACAGGACAGCCCGACGTTCCGCCAGTCATATCTATACCAGTATGGCAATAAGGGGTACCACAATCCATGCATCGTGCACCTTGTGTTCTGAGCTCTTCTTCAGCCATATGTTTATGAAACTCTTCCCAATCCTTGACCCGCTCCGCTGGTTGGCGGTCCGCAGGCAACTGCCGTTTGTATTCCATAAATCCAGTAGGTGTAGACATCTTACGTTTTCCCCCATCCGTTCTTGTCTTAATCCCTTCATCTGCATGGTTCTATATGAAATGGATTACTCATGTTTGAGTTTTTTTGTATATTGTATCACAAAAGCTTCTCGAAGATATTTCAATTATAGTAGCACTTTGCTTGCTGAATATTAAATGGATTATCCGCATAATTATTTGTATTTTATACATCATATCGCCCAAGTCTACCCATGGTCAATACCCTTAAATTGGTTATTTATCAGGTATGGATACACAAAATCAAGTCTTTAATTAATGGAAAAACCGACAAAATGTCATTTGAATGTGAGGTAATTTGCCATTTAATACAACAAATTTTGCTGCTTTGCGAGATCAATTCCGAATATCATTCCATTTTAGGGCTTTACAACGGTGAAACCCTATAACTTTTATACTTTTTTACCACTTCGTGATGATTGTTATGTATTAAATTTATATTGATCGTTATTTTAACGTCATATTTGTGTTATTTATATGTTATTCTACATATATTTTATTTTATTTTCAAAAAAAAGACGCTGTTCACGAATATTTCGTAAATCAGCGCCCTTATATTTCGTTTACAGCATATGTTTGGGCTCTTCTACTTCATCTTATGTCCCTATTACCGTTTTCGTTCATAGAACTCAAACGTATACGCATAAACATTTTTTTCGTCTTGCTCGCCTTCAATCTGTTCCTTTAGCTCCCATTCCGACCAATCCACTTCCGGGAAAAAGGTATCCCCTTCAAAATCCTCATGGATTTTGGTCACCACCAGCCGATCTGCAAGCGGCAAAAACTCACGATAAACCTGGGAACCGCCAATAACGCAAAGCTCATCACCTTTTGTCACTTCCAGCCCCTCTTCGATCGTATGCACCACTTCAGCCTGATCCGCTTTATAGTTCAAATCTCTGGTTACGACAATATTTCGACGTTGTGGAAGTGGCTTGGCCCCAAAGGACTCCCACGTATTACGTCCCATAATAATCGTTTTGTTCAGCGTACGCTGCTTGAAAAAGGCCATATCTTTAGGCAAACGCCATGGAATGGAATTATTCAATCCAATGACGCCGTTCTCGCCCATTGCCCATACCAGTTCTATGCTCAAAGATTACACACTCCTTCATTCTGTTTATAGGTTGTTCAAAAAGTCCACTTTTGATTACGAATGATGCCTAGCGGCATTATCAGCATCGATTATGAAATTCAGCCGAAATGTCCGTTGCTCACGTAGTTTTCCCTACGCTCCGCTACTTCATTTCTAGCTTCATTCCATCTTCTCGGCACTGAAAACCAGACTATTGAGCATGTACTTATACTGCAATCGGGGCTTTAATACCCGGATGGTGCTGATAGTTCTCAAACTCAAAATCTTCAAACGTATAATCAAAAATGGAATCCGGCTTACGCTTGATGACCAGCTTAGGCAATGCGTATGGTTCACGATCCAACTGGGTTTTCACTTGTTCCACATGGTTTGAATAAATGTGTACATCCCCACCGGACCAGATGAACTCTCCCACTTCAAGATCACACTGCTGGGCAATCATATGTGTCAGCAATGCATAGCTGGCAATGTTAAATGGCAACCCCAGGAACGTATCCACGGAACGCATTGTAAGCATACATGATAGTTTACCCTCAGCCACGTAAAACTGAAACGCGAAATGGCAAGGGGGCAGTTTCATGTTGTTAATCTCCGCCACATTCCAGGCGCTAACGAGGTGACGTCGTGAATCCGGATTGTTTTTAATTGAATCAATTACAGCTGAAATCTGATCAATCTTCTCTCCATTGGGTGCTTCCCAAGTGCGCCATTGAGATCCGTATACCGGACCCAAATCACCATTTTCGTCAGCCCAATCATCCCAGATCTTCACGCCATTTTCCTTTAGATAGGATATATTCGTATCCCCGCTCAAAAACCATAACAACTCATGAATGACTGATTTCAGATGGATTCGCTTGGTTGTTACAAGCGGGAACCCTTCGGATAGGTCATATCGAAGCTGTCTGCCAAAAACGGATTGGGTTCCCGTTCCGGTGCGGTCTCCCTTATGCACGCCGTTATCCAGGATATCCTGTAATAAATCAAGATAGTTCTTCAAATTATAATCCCCTCGCACTTCTTATTTCACAGCAATAAAAACAAACGAGAACATTCACAGTGGTTGTGGTTGCTCCAATTTGCCTTATTGAAACAGCACAGAGCTAAGGTCGATGCTGTCATATTCGTTGTTACAGTGTACCACATTGAGATTAAGATTGCATGATGCTTCATCGATAAAAAGCTATACGTAAAACCCGTAATTTTGAGTCTTAACAGACTCACTTGAGGTATTTATACAAAAAAGGGATAGACAACGCTGTAACACGTTATCTATCCCTTCTTGATTTACGTATAATGCCGGACGAATCCGAAGCTTAGACGATATTAGCGGGAAATGATGTGGATCGGGTGACCCATAACCAGTTCCGCAGCTTCCATCACGATTTCTCCCAAAGTAGGGTGAGCGTGAATAGTCAGCGCCAAATCTTCCAGAGTAGCACCCATTTCGATTGCAAGGCCAAGCTCAGCAATCAGGTTGGAAGCTTCCAGACCTACGATTTGGCAACCCAATACGAGGCCGCTTTCTTCGTCAGCTACGATTTTCACGAAGCCTTCAGCGTGGTTCAAAGATACAGCACGGCCATTACCCGCATAAGGGAATTTGCCAGCTTTTACTTTGTAGCCTTTTTCTTTAGCTTCTTTCTCAGTGTAACCTACGCTGGAGCACTCAGGATCTGTGAAGACAACTGCCGGCATACATTTGTAGTCAACTACAGATGGTTGTCCTGCGATCGCTTCAGCAGCCACTTTACCTTCATAAGAAGCTTTGTGGGCAAGTGCCAGACCGGATACGATATCACCGATTGCGAAGATGTGAGGAATGCTGGTACGGCCTTGGTGATCAACTTTAACGAATCCACGCTCGTCAACGTCTACGCCAATCAGGTCCAGACCAAGCTCCCCGTCCGTATTTGGACGACGTCCAACAGTAACGAGCAGGTAATCTGCAGTTACTTCTTTGGATTCACCATTTACGGAATATTTAACAGTTACATCTTTATCCGTTTGCTCAGCACTTTCAGCTTTTGCACCCGTTACGATTTCGATGCCTGTTTTCTTCATGTTTTTAGCAACAAGGCTAGTCATGTCTTTATCGAAACCTGGCAGTACTGTATCCAAACCTTCGATGATGGTTACTTTTGCACCGAATTTGGAATACATTTGACCAAGCTCAGCACCGATATAACCGCCACCGATAACGATCATGCTTTTTGGAACTTCAGGCAAGTTCAGAGCTTCTGTTGAAGACAGAATGCGTCCGCCAAACGGGAAAGGTTTCAGTTCGATTGGACGGGAACCTGTTGCAATAATTGCATTTTTAAATTTGTAACGTGGTGACTCGTGATCGTTAAATACACGAGCTTCGTTTTCGTTGATGAACATGCACTCACCGTTGAAAACTTCAACTTTGTTGCCTTTGAGCAAACCAGCTACGCCGCCAGTCATTTTCTTAACAACACCGTTTTTGAATTCTTGAGTTTTGCTGAAGTCCACTTTCACGTTCTCAGCAGAAATACCAAATGCTTCACCGTGAAGTGCAGACTCATATTGATGCGCAGCCGAGATCAGAGCTTTGGATGGAATACATCCGCGGTTCAAACAAACGCCGCCCAGTTCGGATTTGTCTACAATCAATACGCTTTGGCCCAGTTGAGCGGCACGGATGGCAGCTACATAGCCACCAGGACCCGCACCAATTACTAATGTGTCGATATTGAGAGAAGCGTCGCCTACTACCATATCTTACACCTCCATAACAAGCAGCTCAGGGTTAGCGAGCAACTGTTTAATGTAATTCATAAAGTTTTGTGCTGTTGCGCCATCGATAATACGGTGGTCGAAGCTCAGGGAAAGTGCCATTACAGGTGCTGCAACAACTTCGCCATTTTTGATAACGGCTTTTTCGCTGATGCGTCCAGTTCCGAGAATTGCAACTTCAGGGAAGTTGATGATCGGAGTGAAGAACATACCGCCAGCAGAACCAATGTTACTGATGGAGATTGTGCTTCCTCTCATTTCGTTCGCGCTCAGTTTGCCATCGCGGCCACGAGCTGCCAGATCACGAATGGAATCAGCGATCATCCAGATGGATTTACGATCAGCGTCTTTGATAACAGGAACGATCAAGCCGTTGTCTGTATCTGTAGCGATACCGATGTTGTAGTATTTTTTGTAAACAATTTCGTTAGCTTCTTCATCGATCATTGCGTTCAAAGCAGGGAATTGGCGGGAAGCCGCAACCAATGCTTTAACGATAAATGGCAGATAAGTAACTTTTGTTCCTTTTTTCTCAGCAATTGGTTTCATGCGAGTACGGAAAGCAACCAGTTCAGTTACGTCCACTTCGTCCATGATTGTAACGTGAGGTGCTGTGTACGCCGATTTAACCATTGCGTTAGAGATCGCTTTACGGATACCTTTGAATGGTAAGCGCTCTTCTTCAAGGCGTTGATCAGCTGCAGCCGCTGCTGGTGCTGCGGATTTTTTCTCTTCTTGAGCCGGAGCTGCGGAAGATGCCGCTGCGGAAGAACCGCCACCATTTTTGAAGGATTCAACATCTTCTTTGGTAACTTTACCGTTGTTGCCAGTACCGTTAACCTGAGCGATGTCTACGCCTTGTTCGCGGGCAAATTTGCGCACGCTTGGTGTTGCCAGAACGTCTTTAGCAGGTACTGCCGGAACGCTGTTGTTGCCGCCTTCTTTAGCTGCATCGGAGCTGGAAGCTGCTGCAGAAGAACCGCTTGTGTCAGCTCCGCCTTGAGCTGCATCTTTTTCTTGCTCGCCTTGATCGCCAGCAGGAGCATCGTCTTGCTCAGGAAGCTCGCCTTCAGCGTCAATGATTGCAACAACTTCGCCTACGTGGCAAACTTGACCATCTTTTGCGAATACTTCTGTTACTGTGCCGTTAACTGGACAAGGTACTTCAACGACCGCTTTGTCATTCTGTACTTCCATGATGATGTCGTCGTCAGTTACTTTGTCACCGACTTTGATGTGCATCTTGATGATTTCGCCTTCGTGAAGGCCTTCGCCCAGTTCAGGGAATTTGTATTCAAATTTAGCCAACTGAAAAACCTCCTTGATTATGTCTCAATCCTGAAAACAACCCTTAACTCCAAGAAACAACCGTTACTGCTAGTGCAATAAACTGTTACTCAAGGGGCTAATGGCTGTTTACAGTGCAGCTTGCGCTGCGGTGTGAATCACCATACTGCGCCTTGCGGCATGTCAGATGATTAAATTAGAAATTTACGACTTTATTAACCGCGGCAACGATACGAGCCGGGTTAGGCAGCCATGTATCTTCGATTTGTGCAAATGGATATACAGTGTCCGGACCAGCTACACGCAGAACCGGTGCTTCCAAGTGCAGGATTGCTTTTTCATTGATTTGGGCAATGACTTCAGCTGCAACCCCTGCGCTCTTTTGAGCTTCTTGTACAACAATTGCACGGTTTGTTTTCTTAATGGAAGCAACGATGGTATCGATATCGATCGGGCTAACCGTACGAAGGTCGATTACTTCAACTTTGATTCCTTGTTTTTCGAGCTCATCTGCTGCTTTCACAGAAGTGTGAACCATCATACCGTAAGTAATAATAGTTACATCAGAACCTTCACGAACAACGTTCGCTTTGCCCAGCTCAACAGTGTAATCTTCTTCAGGTACTTCTGCACGGAATGCATGGTACAAGTTCAAGTGCTCCATGAAGAATACAGGGTCGTTATCGCGAATCGAAGCGATCATCAGACCTTTTGCATCGTAAGGGTTAGAAGGAACTACCACTTTGATACCCGGAGTTTGCGTAAGCAGACCTTCCAGGGAATCTGTGTGCAATTCTGCCGCTTTTACACCGCCACCAAAAGGTGTACGGAATACGATTGGAGAATTGTATTTACCGCCGGAGCGGAAACGCATACGAGCGGCTTGAACTACCATTTGGTCAAGTGCTTCGAAGATAAAACCAACGAATTGGATCTCGGCAACCGGACGGAAGCCTTGAACACCCAAACCTACAGCCAGACCACCAATAGCGGACTCAGCGAGTGGAGTATCAAATACACGCTCTTCGCCAAACTCTTTTTGCAGACCTTCCGTTACACGGAAAACGCCGCCTACATTACCTACGTCTTCACCGAAAAGCAGTACGTTAGGATCACGTTTCAACTCAACGCGAAGCGCATCACGGATTGCTTCTTTCATGTTCATTTGTGCCATTTGCTTCATTTCCTCCTTAAACATTGACAGTTCACATTTGAATTCATACATGTATACCGGGACACCGGAACCCGTCCCGGATGTTTATGCTTTATCGGAAAAAACTTATTGGAAATCAGCTTTTTGCTCTTCCAAGTGCTTAGGCGTTTGTTCGAACATGCTGTCGATCAAGCCTGAAATCGTCATTTTCTCGGTTTTTTCCGCTTTTTTGATCTCTTCGTTCACTTTAGCTTTTGCTTCTTCTTTCACACGTGCTGTATCTTCTTCAGTCCAAAGACCTTTTTTCTCCAGATATTTAGCGAAACGTGCGATTGGATCTTTAGTGTTCCATTCTGCCTCTTCTTCTTTTGTACGATACTTGGAAGCATCATCAGAAAGGGAGTGAGGACGGAAACGGTAAGTTACTGCCTCGATCAATGTTGCGCCTTCGCCGTTGCGACCGCGTTCAGCAGCTTCCTGAACCGCTTTGATAACTGCAAAGATGTCCATACCGTCAACTTTAACACCTTTGATACCTGCTGCTACCGCTTTGTGAGCGATGGACAGAGCTGCCGTTTGTTTGGCAAAAGGAGTTGTGATGGCATAACCATTGTTTTGTACGAAGAAAATAACAGGCAGTTTGTAAACACCAGCATAGTTGAGACCTTCATAGAAGTCACCTTCAGAAGAACCGCCATCACCTGTGTACGTAATAACTACTTGTTTTTGTTTCTTCAACTTGTAACCCATAGCAATACCCATTGCGTGCAGGATTTGTGCACCAATGATGATTTGCGGCATCAATACATTAACGCCATCCGGAATTTGTCCACCATGTTGGTGTCCACGGGAGTACAGGAACGCTTGATAAAGAGGAAGTCCATGCCACACGAGTTGCGGAATGTCACGATAGCCAGGACATACAAAGTCTTCTTTTTCAATTGCAAATTCACTACCAACCATTGTAGCTTCTTGACCAGATACTGGAGCATAGAAACCAAGACGACCTTGACGGCCCAGGTTTACTGCACGGTCATCCCAAGTACGGGTAAATACCATGCGGTACATAATTTCTTTTAATTGATCGTCGGAAAGTTTAGGCATCATGTCTTTGTTAACGATTTCGCCATCAGGAGACAGCACGGACAGAGCTTCTACATCCTCCGTATATACTTCATAAGGAACCTTGCTCATTTTTTTCTTCACCTCAACAAAAAATTTGAATATCAAGTTCCGCTGTTATAATATTATTATACACCTGTTTCACTGCATACGTCAAAGATATCCGTAATTTTTTTATGTTTCCTTCCGGATTGTATGTATAACAGGGGCTTAATATTGGTATAACAGCATAATACATGTTTGCGTGTTTGACCCATCCTCGCACAAGGTTAATCTTACCGTATTGCGCGGTCGAATGCAAAAATTTACCGAGAAAGGTGACGTTTTATGACGGATTCCCGCTATTTGAAACGCACGATTGTAAAGGAAGAGATTGAGAGCCGCTATCTCGGAGAGAAGCGCACACTTCGAATTTATCTTCCGCCTGGCTATAACGAGTTGCTTAGCTACCCTGTCGTTTATTGTCAGGACGGTGAAGAATTTTTCAACTTTGGACGTATCGCCACCACGGCCAACCGAATCATTCTCGACGAGGGAGCCGAACCTTTCATTATAGTAGGAGTTCAGGTCGACGTGTCTGTAAGAACTCAGGAATACGCCCCATTCGGCGATCGGTTCAAGGCGTATACCTCATGCTTCGCTGAAGAGATTATTCCCTATGTAGAAGAGAAATATCCTGTTCGGAGCTCTCCGCAGGAACGTGTTCTTGCCGGCGACTCACTGGGTGGCAGCGTTTCACTTCACCTTGCTCTACTCTATCCGAACCTGTTCACACGTGTGATCAGCATGTCTGGTGCTTACTACTCCGCTTCTCAGGAAATCTACGCTGCAGCTGAAGACTTGTCCTGGTTATCCATTTGGATGATTGTTGGTTTGCAGGAGACGGCTTTTGAAGCCGACACCGGCACGTATAATTTTGTTCAATTAAACCGTGATACCCGTGATTTGCTGGAAAAACGAGGTGCAATCGTCTCCTATCAGGAGAAAGACGGGCGTCACCAATGGGGATTCTGGCAGAATGAACTGCCGGAAGCTTTGCTTTACTTTCTTCAGGAAAACTAACACGATCATAGAACAGGCGGCTGAAATGCCGCTTTTGTTTTACAATCCAATGATATCGCTTACATAAACATTCAAAAAAGAAGCAGGCTCTCCTGCTTGTTCGTCCAGCCTCTTCTTCTGTACTACATCTGTCAATGTTCAGCTAATATCACATTGGTTATACCAGTGAATGCTCCTTCGCAATCCGATCTAGCAACACGTCGCAGCCCGCATCAAGCAGCCTGTACACTTCTTCAAAATTCCCCGTATAATACGGGTCTGGAACTTCACGAAGTGTCTCGTCCGGCAGCATATCCATCATCTTGATAATTTCTGCTTCTTCACCACCGGTAACACTTCTTACGTTAGCAGCGTTGGAATCATCCATGCATATAATGTAATTAAACTGTACGAAATCTTCACTCTCAAATTGTCTTGCAGCCATATCAGCATAAGAAATTTGACGTGAATCAAGCAATTTGCGAGTCCCTTCATGCGGAGGTTTACCGACATGCCAGTCGCCTGTACCTGCCGAGTCCACTCGAATTTGTTGAGCCAGTCCTCTTTCATTAACTTTGTGGCGGAGGACAGCCTCAGCCATCGGCGATCGGCAAATATTGCCCAAACATACAAACAAAACGTTAATCATGTTATTCCCCCTTACTCAAGGTGCGGTTAAGTGGCGCTGTTGCAGTCTTAGGTTTCACACTCTCCGTTTGTACCAGAGAACGACGGGGCAGCTTCCATTTATAATGAACAGAACACATCCGGAAAAACACAACTGCAGCGAAACATATTAACAGTCCAACGTTCGTTGTGAACCAGCCCATGCCTACGGCAAAACCAGCGATTATTGCCCAAACGGCATAGATTTCATCCCGTAGCACCAGTGGCTTCCTGCCTGCCAACAAATCACGAATGATCCCTCCGCCTATACCAGTCATCATTGCGGCAACAATCACCGCACTAATGGGATGTCCCATATTTGCCGCATATAACGCACCTTGAATCGCAAATGCTGCAAGTCCGATCGCATCGAACAGCGCTTCTGTTCGCTTCCAGTGACCAATCCACTTAAGAGGTAATACAAACGCGATCGCTACAGATACTAAGGCAAGCATAATCAGCGCTCCCTGGCTCCACAGCATGGTTACAGGAACACCAATGAGAACATTACGAATAACTCCGCCTCCAAATGCAGTCACGAGTCCCAATACCAGAACGCCCAAAATATCATATTCCTCTTCCATTGCCACGAAAGCACCGGACATTGCAAATGCAATGGTACCTATAATGCTGAATACTTCAAAAATGTGCAAGTCCAACCCGTCCAAACCTCACTTTTCAAGTCATCTCCATGTTGCTCTACCCATTGTATCCGCGCAGGCTGAAATTGTGCAACCACATTTTGTGGATTATACTGGTTTTGTGAATGATATTTACATCAATTCATCACATTATTAGAAGTGATTTAGTTTCTTCATTGACCAGGAAGGATGAAATAGAATGACTAAGAAACGAGTTGTTATTTTTACGGGTGGAACCCTATCTCCTCAATTTCTGAAAGAAATCGGTAAGGATGACATCATTATTGCGGCCGACCGTGGAGCTTTATTTTTAATAGAACATGGGATTCAGCCGCATATTTCTGTAGGAGATTTTGATTCCATTACCGAACAGGAACGGGAGAGTGTACGAGATAACAGCGAACGGATAATTACCTGTGATCCTGTGCATAAGGATTTGACGGATACCGAGATGGCATTCGAAACAGCACTGGATTTTGAGCCTACTGACATTCTCTTGTTGGGCGCAACGGGTACACGCATGGATCATACACTGGCTAACGTACATATTATGGTCCGCGCTATGCAGCATCATATTTCCTGTACTCTGCAGGATGAACACAATTATATGATGCTAACGACCTCCGAAGCTTTCGTGGAGGACCGTGGATATGAGTACATCTCCCTGCTCCCTCTCACCAATGAAGTTACAGGTATCACGCTGGAAGGTTTCATGTACCCGCTGGAGCAAGCCACCATACGTATGGGGCAATCTTTGGGGATTAGCAACAAACTGCTCGGAAAGTCTGGCACGGTCTCGATCGATAGTGGGTTGTTACTCCTTATTCAGAGCAAAGATTAAACTTTAGTGCAGACTTATTACGTTTTTGTAACCTGTGATTTAGATCAAAAATAATCGCATAAAACAACAAAGACCCTTGATATATCAAGGGTCTTTTCTATGTTTATAATGTTCAAGATTCGTCAATGATTAATTTTTTGACATTTTTAATGGTATTTTAATAAACAAACCCAAACCTTTGCGGCTCTAAGGACGAACAGGTTCCATCCAATTTCTAGGCTGTTACAAAGCTGTTATACTCGCTCTAGCAACTAAACGAAAACGAATTTTGGAGGTACTCACATGAAAACAAACATCTTTGTCCAAAAGGCCGTAACCGTCGGGTTGTGCGCTACACTAGGTTTTGGAGCTGTATTAATGACTAATGCACCTGTTGCACAAGCAGCAAGCGCTTCTGTATCCACAGGACAACAAATCGTGAACTATGGTAAAACCTTTACAGGAACTCCATATAAATTTGGGGCGTCAACTTCTACAACCAAAAATTTTGACTGCTCTTCTTTTATGAAATACATCTTCAAAAAGTATGGTGTTGATTTGCCACGTACATCCGTTAAGCAATCCCAAGAAGGCGTAGCTGTGTCCAAAGCTAATCTGCAAGTGGGAGATCTGGTCTTCTTCTCCAGCGGCAGTCGTTCCACAGGGTCCAATATTACACACGTAGGCGTATACGCAGGAGACGGAAAAATTCTGCACACGTACGGATCACCAGGTGTTACTCTTTCCGACTTAAACTCGGGAAACTGGAAAAAAACATATATTAAAGCTCGCCGCGTACTGTAGTTCACATTTCAGAAAAAACGAGCGAGTGGGGCCGGATCTAATGATCCGGTCCTTTTATATTTACCCGATAAAGTTCTCTGTTCAAACAGGAGTAATGTGGAAAACAGAAATGGAGCTCGCCGCTACAACCCTTTTTAATGAGAATGAAGCATATAGCCGATCCCCCGAACGGTATGAATTAATTTGACGCTCCTCCCCTTATCCACCTTCACCCGCAAATGTTTGATATACACATCCACCACATTGGTATCCATTGCAAAATCATACCCCCACACTTCCCTTAAAATAGCGCTCCGGGCACATGCCTCGTTCACATGACGGGCCAGAAACTCCAGCAATTCATATTCTTTCGGAGTCAATACCAGATATTCACCTGCACGACTTACACGACGTGAACGCAGATTGACCTTGAGATCATGCACAACAATGATTTCTTCATCTTCCTGTGCAGCATGTGAGAACACACGTAAAAGATTTCGTATTCTGGCCATCATCACATTACCATGAATAGGTGCTTCCATCACATCATTAGCGCCGTAATCGAGTAATTCCACAATTAATTCAGGCGATATCTTAGGAGTAATCACAAGTAATGGAGAGGTGACACCCATGCGTACCAAAGATTCCAGTCCACTCTTCAGGTTATCTACATGACAGCCTTCATTTATTAATATGATCATATTGAGATTCGTTAGTGTTAGTTCAGAAAGATCGTGCAGTTCCGTCCATTCCATTTGCTCGACTTGGTACCCTTCAGCACCTAATATGCCTTGAATAAAAGAAACCAGATCGCCCCTGCCAACCAGTAATATGGATGTTTTCATGTTTTCACCCGGCCTGTCTTATACGCTGCTACCTTGGTTAGTTTCAACTACACCTGGTCTCCACATACTTGTGACCACTGTGCATCGCAGCATTCTTGTATGTTTATCATGCCGTAAAATGAAAAAGTCCATTCCCGGAAGGAACGGACTCGAAGAATTCATTTGTTTTTATCTTTAACCAAAGTACCGGTGAACCAGCGTACGCGCCTCTGCCGTGTCTTTTGTTCCATGAACAAGGACGCGCCCATCCTGAAAAATGACCATCCTGTACGCTCCAGTTGTGAAAGAAACCAAAAATGGATTGGCCTCCACTTTGCCCTCATCCAGCTTGCCGAGGCGATCAGCCGTATGCTGCAAATCCAGTTTCATTCGCCGGGAAGGACGAATCTGTACTGTATCCCTGCCACATAATACATCTGTTTTTTCCAAGTTTGAGGCTGAGAGGTACGGATAATTTGCCTTAACTCCGCAGGAAGGACAATCTTCTTTTCTGGCACCGTCAACGTTAATGGATATATATTTATTTCTCCACACATCGAATGATAGCAATTTGCGTCTGAGCGCATCTGAATTCCCACTAAGAAACTTCATCGCTTCAGCAGTCTGATTCGCCGTAACCATCTGCACTGCCTGAGGGATAATGCCTGACGTATCACAGGTGTCCCCACCTAACGGAACCTCACCCAACAAACAGTTTAGACAAGGGGTTTCTCCAGGCAGAAATGTGTAGGTGATTCCGTAACTGCCCACACATCCGCCATAAATCCAGGGAATGCGATACTTCTGAGACATGTCATTTATTAAAAGCCGGGTATCAAAATTATCTGTTGCATCCATAATTAAGTCTACATTCTGTATCAATTCTTCCATTTCATTCACTCTAACGTCCATCACTCTACCTACAACTTCAACAGTAGAGTTAATCTCCGATAGGCGCTTCTTCGCTGCCATCGCTTTAGGCATTCGCTCAGTGGCGTCTTGCTCTGTATATAACTGTTGTCGCTGCAGGTTGCTCCACTCCACATAATCACGATCTGCAATGGTAATATGGCCAATTCCCGAACGCACCAGTGTTTCTGCAATCCCAGTACCAAGCGCACCAGCTCCAACAATCAATACTCTGCTGTTACTCAATCGATGCTGACCTTCCTTACCGATAGGTGTGTACCGTTCCTGTCTGGAATAGCGGTCTCCCTGCTCAGAGGATTGTGTCTGATTAGTCATGTATGAACCATTCCTTCCGCCGGACTACTCGCCGCTGCATAGCGCTTGACGGGAATCATGCCTGCCTCATAAGCCAGTCTGCCTGCTTCAACCCCCATTCGCATTGCTTTTGCCATCTTTACCGGGTCCCCAGATCCGGAGACTGCCGTATTCAACAATACACCGTCAGCTCCCAGCTCCATCGCATGAGCAGCGTCTTTTGGTGCACGAAGTCCTGCATCCACAATGACAGGAACGACGGCTTGTTCAATAATAATCTCCAGATTATAGGGATTAATAATTCCTCTCCCCGCCCCTATGGGCGAAGCCCCAGGCATAACGGCATGTACGCCGAGTAGTTGCAATCGTTTGGCCAGAATAACATCATCCGAGATATAAGGCAGTACCGTAAAGCCCTTTTCAAGCAAGATCTCGCAAGCTTTATAGGTTTCAATCGGGTCAGGAAGCAATGTGATTCCATCGCCGATGACTTCCACTTTTATCATATCACAAAGTCCTGAAGCCCGAGCTAATTCAGCGATTCGCACCGCCTCCTCTGCCGTTGAAGCACCCGCTGTATTAGGAAGCAGGGTATACCTTTTCAAATCCAGTGTATCCAGAAAATGCTGTTTGTTGCGATCTTCCAGATTCAAACGCCGAACTGCAAACGTTAATACTTCCGTACCCGAGGCTTCAACCGCTTGGCTCTGCACTTCCAAATCCGAAAATTTGCCTGTACCCAGCAGTAACCTGGACTCAAACGTATACTTCCCAATCCTCAACATGGTTCAACCGCCTCCCACAAAATGTACAATTTCAATTCGATCTCCGTCCCTTAACGTTGTCGTTTCATGATATTCACGTGTTAAAATTTGCCGATTCAATTCAACTACCACGGTTTTCACTTGCAGATTAAACGAATGGAGTAATTTGTCCACACGATTTAAACTATCCTCAATATGCATGCTTTGTCCGTTGACAATGATATTCACTGCAATATCTCCTTTCGGTTTAACCGTTCAGGACTTAAGTCCTGAATACCCAGCTCTTCCGAGGTTTTACCATTAATTAAGTCAGCCATTAAGCTGCCCGTGATCGCACTAAGCAGTATGCCATTACGATAGTGTCCAAAAGCAGCGAATAAACCCGGAACACTTTCACAAGCACCCACATAAGGCAACCCATCCGGAGTCGAAGGACGTACTCCCGCCCACGCTCGGATAAAATGCGCTTCCTTCATACCAGGCACCCAATTTGTCGCGGCTGCAAGCAGCTTCTGAATGCCTTGAACGGAGACCTTCATGTCGGTTCTTCCAGGAAGACTTGTTGCACCAATCCACACTTCTCCATTCGCTTTGGGAACAATATATATATCCTCTGCATACACCGTTTTGTCAGGTCTGTAACCGACATGGTGGGGTGAGAACTGCACGGCTGCAATTTCACCCTTCACAGGCAAAACAGGTGAATCAAGGCCCACTTGTCTCATCAATTCTTCGCCTTGTAACCCTGTAGCGATAATGACATTTCTCGATGTCATGGTTCCAATTGAAGTCTCAATACCTTGCACTCCATTCATGTCCCTATGCAAACAGACATTCTGTACACCTTCCATCACTCTGGCACCCAGGGCCTGAGCCGATCTGACATAAGCCTGCGTTAGATTGATAGGAAGAACCTCGCTCTCGGAAGGTCTGTAATATGCGCCATACGTATCCCTGTTTAACCATGATGCTTCTTGTTGGACAGCCACTCGATCCCACCAAATATGTTCTGTAGATAAGGAAGACGATCGGATATTCTTGTAACTGCTGACCTCACTGTATGAACGAAAAGGAGTAATAAATCCATGCTGTTGCAAACCCATTTCCACTCCGCTAAGTGAATGGATTCGCTCCTTCTGCTCGTGAAGTAATGCTCTGCTCTGCCGCGCAAGCTTCGCCATCACAGCATGAGTGAATTCCTCACTGTCCGCAGCAAGCATCCCGGCAGCTGCACAGGAAGTTCCCCCGCCTATTCTTGCACGCTCAACCAGAAGAACGTCGTGACCGCGGGTGGCGAGTTCACATGCAATGGCACTACCAATAACTCCTCCACCAACAATAATCGTTTCCGCATGAAGCTTGCCTCGAATCTCTGTTCCACCTTTACTCCTGAATACTGTTCCTGGATGATAACCCGAACGATTCCTGCTCCGGCTTCTTGCTTCCTCTCTCATGTTCTCATCTCCTTGGTTCGGCGTTCTCTGAATCCCTGATTGCCTGCCGCAATGAAGCGGCAGCCAGCTCCGGCTTACTGTTCATCCAAATGGTTGAGATTACCGCAGCGCCTTTGGCACCCGCAGTACGAATAGCCCCGATATTCTCCGGTCTAATCCCGCCAATCGCAATCACTGGAATCGAAACATTGGAGCATACTTCAGCCAACGCAATAAGACCTTTAGGTTCGCAATTCGGTTTACTATCGGATTCGTATACATGCCCGTAAAAGAGATAATCCGCTCCACGTTCTTCTGCAACTTTTGCTTCTTTCAGAGAATGAACCGACACGCCTACACGAAGCCGGTTCAGTCGATTTAACTCAGCCAGATCATAGCCTTGAATAGCTGCTTGACCCCAATGCACACCACCCAACCACGCATGTTGAGCCAGCTGATCTAAGCCGTTCATAACGATTCGTTTAGATGGAACTCCTTGTGTTTTTAGACTTTGCGCCCAATACATCTGCTGCTCTAGGGTCAGCTTTTTTTCCCGAATGTGGATAAAATCGATCCATCGCCATACTTTCTTAGCCGTATCTAGAAAAGAGTACATGTCTCCCTTACCTGGCGAAATGACATGCAGTTCAAATGATCGTGCTGCTACATGTTCATGGAAAATTGACGTCCTGTTCGCCCTCCTCTTACGTGCTTTAGGCTGATATAAAACAACAAAAAAGCCACTCCCGTAGGGGAGTGGCCACGAATTTAGAATTCATGATCAACTGAATGACTGTCGCATGCAATTACTCTAAACATAACGTATAACCAACTATAAAAACATCCATAGTCGCAACGTAGTATACCTAGAAACCACATGATTCATCTTGCAGGCAATATCGCAAAGTCAACGATAACGCCCTTTGTCATTAGCTGAAACGCGCCACTTCCCTACGCTGGTATGATCCAGATCAGGTGCAAAGGGTCCGGAATCGCATTCTTCCATCTCAGCCGCATCGTGCGGCCCCCCTAGTGTTCATATGAAGCTGTAGCCTATGTTACCATAGACATCTTTTTTTGTCACCGTACAATTTCCATTTATTACGTTCTTTATCCATTGCTGAAGACAATCTAGTTATCGAAATAGCTCGTCTGGTATGAAGAAACTATTGTTTCTCGGACCACGCCTCAACATCCCACGTTTTGGTTACCCAGCCTTCATAAAATTCAGGTTCATGGGATACAAGCAGCACGGTACCCTTGAATTCTTGCAGGGCACGTTTCAGCTCTGCTTTGGCCGTCACATCCAAATGGTTCGTAGGCTCATCGAACAAAATCCAGTTGCTTTCACGCATCAGAAGCTTACACAAACGAACCTTCGCTTGCTCTCCACCACTAAGCGCGTTAAGCGGACGGGTGATATGCTCATTTTTCAATCCACAACGTGCAAGATGGCCCCGGACTTCATTCTGTGTCAGATGAGAGAATTCATTCCAAACATCTTCGATCGGGGTAATATTACCTGCACGTACTTCCTGTTCGAAATAAGCGGTTTCCAGATAATCACCCAAGAAAGTCTTACCACTAAGGGGTGGAATTTTCCCCAAAATGGTCTTGAGTAGTGTTGATTTACCTACACCGTTACATCCAACAATGGCAATTTTCTCGCCACGCTCAATAGTCATCGTCATTTTGGGCAATAATGCATACGAATATCCAATCTCAAAATCAATACCCTCAAAGACTGTTTTACTGCTCGCACGGGCATCTTTGAAATTAAACGTGGGTTTGGCTGCTTCGTCTGGACGATCAATACGTTCAATCTTGCCGAGCTGCTTCTCACGGCTCTTGGCACGACCGGAAGTGGAAGCGCGGGCTTTGTTCCGCTGAATGAAATCTTCCTGCTTCTTGATGTACTCCTGCTGTTTCTCATAAGCATCAATATGTTGGGCCTTATTCATGTCAGCCATTTCAAGGAATTTGTTATAGTTGGCTGCATAACGCGTCAACTTGGCAAATTCCAAATGATAAATAACGTTAACGACCTCATTCATAAACTCCGTATCATGCGAGATCAGAATAAACGCGTACGGGTAATCCTTCAGGTAGCGCGTCAGCCATTCAATGTGTTCCACATCGAGATAGTTCGTCGGCTCATCCAGAAGAAGAGCAGTGGGTTTCTCGAGTAAAAGCTTGGCAAGCAATACCTTTGTACGCTGACCACCACTAAGCGCAGCCACGTCACGATCCAGACCGATAGCGGACAAGCCAAGTCCATTCGCCATCTCTTCCACTTTCACATCAATCAGATAAAAATCACCTTGCTCCAATTGCTCCTGAATGTCACCCATTTCTTCCAGCAACAATTCGAGCTTGTCCGGATCGGCGTCTGCCATCTGATCCGTGATGGACATCATTTCTTTCTCTAACTCAAGCAAGGGAAGGAACGCATCCTTTAACACGTCACGAATCGTTTTTCCAGGCGTGAGCTTGGTATGCTGATCCAGATATCCATAACGAACTTTGGGGGTCCATTCGACCTTCCCTTCGTCCTTTAGCAATTTCCCGGTAAGGATGTTCATCAGTGTGGACTTGCCCACACCATTTGCACCAACAAGGCCTACACGCTCTCCGGCAAGTAAACGAAAAGATACATTTTTAAATAACGTGCGGTCTCCAAAATTGTGACTCACGTTCTCTACTGACAATAAACTCATAAGATGAGGTTGCTCCTATCTATTGGACATTGCTATCGTTCCGAAACCCTATTTTAGCACAGGTGTAGCCTTTTCTGAAAGTAATGTAAACATCTCATGCAACCTCGCTTTTATATTACAAACAAACTGCCTTTAATTTGTGGAACAGTTATACTCAAAATAACCTTGCGCTGCCGCTTGTTTGGCATTTATAAATACTTCTTCGGCTCTGTAACCATTGCTACAAGTGGAAGGGTAATAATATTTGATTCCACTCAACGGATCAACTCCGCCAACAATCGCTGTTTTCTTCACCAGTCTGCCACCACCAATGGCATAATTGTTAATCTTTTGGTTACCTACAGGTATTCCTTGGATAAAAGCCATAAGCCCCGTGTCTTTAATCGAGTTGTACCAATCTTCCTGAGAAATCAAAGGCATCGTAAAGGTGTAGGAAACACCATTCCTTCTTGCAAACTCATTATGCCTGTTAATAACATCTGCCAAATCTTCCTGCACACTTGTCACGATCCGGCTTCGTCTGACCTGCTCAAACGTCTCGGAATTCTGAAGCAGAGGGATTTGCGTGCTGGAGGCCAATTCTTTCTGGAAACCCTCCACCCACTTGCCCAAGCCTGCATCATAGGCATACACATACCCATCGAGTGTGAAGTTAATACTGCTACCATTTGAATCCGAATATGTATAGGGCTTTTTGGGACTCCAAACCTGTCGGAAGGTATCCTCAAGGTTACCGGTCATTTCTGTTTCGTTCGCCAAAATATAGTAACCATCATAATCTAGCACGACCATTGCAGGAATGTAATTAAACATGGTTCGTATAGCAGCAGGGTCATCCTGAATCCCCATATTTAGTGCCATGGTTTGGGTAAATGTAGTCAAAGCAAGCTCTTTGTCCGCTTTAACAAATTTGGTTGAATCATACCCTGCTTCATCGTTTTGCTTCTCATTTTGATGCATCACAGCCCCTGCATCCAGTACAGCAGACTGAAGTGCCATCTTATATCGATTGCTTAAATATTGAGCCTCTTGGGCATTGTTTGTATTGTGAGATATAACCCAAAATATAGGTAAAAAGATAAGCACAAACACAATGGAAAGATCAATAGAAATAGGTAAGGATTTGATATAATCACCGCCTTTTCCCCTTCTCCACACCGTGCGTGCGACTTTCATCGCAC